>NZ_JBKZDY010000009.1:0-162751 GCF_046940185.1 Arthrobacter sp. 'calajunan' | reverse complement strand
AGATGTGTATAAGAGACAGGTGCCGGCCCGCCAACCCCCAGCCGGTAGGAGCGCTACTTGCTCTGACCGGACTTCACTTCGTCCGCGGTGTAGTAACCGGAGTCAACCAGCAGCTTCTGGATGTTGTCAGCAATCACGATGTCCGATTCCAGCAGGAAGGAAGGAACTGCCTTGACGCCGTTGTTGTACGACTCGGTGTCGTTGGCGGTCGGCTCGCCGCCGCCGGCGTAGGCCTTGACCGCGTCGACGGCCTGGCTGGCCAGCTTGCGGGTGTCCTTGAAGATGGTGGAGTACTGGACTCCGTCATCGATCAGCTTCACCGAGGCGATTTCCGCGTCCTGGCCGCTGACGACCGGCAGCCCGGCCTTGATGTCCTTGCCGTAGCCTGCGTTGCTCAGGGCGGTGATGACGCCGCGGGAGATGCCGTCGAATGGCGAGAGGACGCCGTCCAGCTGGGTCTTGCCGCCGGCGTAGTGCGCGGTCAGCAGGTCTTCCATGCGGCTCTGGGCCTCTTCCTGGCTCCAGCGCAGGGTGGCTGCCTGCTCGATCTTGGTCTGCCCGGACTTGACCACCAGGGTCTTGTCATCCAGGTACGGCTGCAGGGTGTCGATGGCGCCCTTCCAGAAGAAGTGGGCGTTGTTGTCGTCCAGCGATCCGGCGAACAGCTCGATGTTCAGCGGACCCTTCTTGTCGGTCTTGTTGCCGTCGGCATCCAGCAGGCCCAGGCCGGTCAGCAACGAGGTCGCCTGCTGCACGCCGACGTTGTAGTTGTCGAAGGTGACGTAGAAGTCGACGTTTTCCGTGCCGTTGATCAGCCGGTCGTAGGAAATGATCGGGATGTCCTGGTCCGCGGCGGCCTGCAGCTGGTTGGACAGCGCCGTGCCGTCGATCGAGGCGACAACGAGGATATCCGCGCCCTTGGTGATCATCTGGTCGATCTGCTGCTGCTGGGTCGGGATGTCGTCGTTGGCGAACTGCAGGTCCACCGAATAACCGGCTTCCTCCAGCTGCGACTTCACGGCATCGCCGTCGGCGATCCAGCGTTCCGAAGTTTCGGTGGGCATTGCCACGCCGACCTGGATGTCCTCCGGTGCGGTGGATTCTCCGCTGCCGGCTCCGGCGCCGCCGCCTGCACCGCTGCCGCCGCATGCGGCGAGGGTCGTGACCAGTGCGACGGATCCGAGGGTTGCCGCAGCCTTGCGGGCCCAGTTATTCCATGCCATTTTTCCTCCTTGAAAAGTCCGCCTCGCCCGGAAATGGGACCCGGCTCACACTATGTTAGCGCTAACAAGTGATATGAGCCACCCTTCCTTACAAAAATATCCTTCCGGGTTCGAGGCAACGAATGTGATCCACGACATTACGCGCAGGTCGTGGAGCCCATCCATCTCGTGACCTGATGTTACTGTCGCGTAATGCGTAGCGGTGATTGCCGGTAGCCGGGAATACCGGATGCCGCCTGAAGTTTCAGAAACCTTGGGCCAGCCGGAAATACGCCTGGTTAACCCGGATCTGCTGGGCGAAGTTGCGCCGGGTGGTTTCCTCGTCGATGACCAGCAACTCGGTGCCCGCGATCTCGGCGAAGATTTCGAACTCTTCAATTCCCGCACCCGTGGACATGACGGTGTGATGCGCTCCGCCGGCAGCCAACCAGGATTCGGTCGAGGTATTGAAGTCCGGACGCGGACGCCACACCGCCCGTGCCACCGGCAGGTTCGGCAGGTCGGCCGGCGGCGCGAGAACGTCCACCACATTTGCCGTCAGGCGGAAGCGTTCTCTCATGTCAGCCATTGATACGACCACCGCTCCCTCGGTTGCGCCGGCGTTGAAGACCATGCGCACCGGGTCCTCGCGCCCGCCGATTCCCAGCGGGTGGATTTCCACGCGGGGTTTTACGGTGGTCAGCGAGGGGCAGATTTCCAGCATGTGCGCACCGAGAATCAGTTCCCTGCCCGGGGTCAGGTCGTAGGTGTAGTCCTCCATGAGCGAAGCGCCGCCGGGAAGCCCTGCACCCATGACCTTGGCCGCGCGCACCAGCACTGCGGTCTTCCAGTCGCCTTCGGCGCCGAAGCCGTAGCCCTTGGCCATCAGGCGCTGCACCGCTAGGCCGGGCAGCTGCCGCAGCCCGCCCAGGTCCTCGAAGTTGGTGGTGAAGGCCCAGGCGTTGGCCTGGCGCAGGAATGTTTCCAGCGCGATCTCCTGCGCCGCGGCATAGCGCAGCGATTCATGGCACGCGCCTCCCGCACGCAGCTCCTGCGCGACGTCGTAGTCGCGCTCGTATTCAGCGACCAGCGCGTCGACCTGCGCCTGGTCCACCGCGGCCATGGCGTCGACCAGGTCGTTGACCGCCCAGCTGTTCACCGACACCCCGAAGCGGATCTCCGCCTCGGTCTTGTCGCCCTCGGTGACCGCGACATTGCGCATGTTGTCGCCGAATCGCACCAGGTTCAACCCCTGCACCGCATCCCATCCGGCGGCGCCGCGCACCCAGGCGCCAACACGCTTGGCCACGGCCGGGTTGGATACGTGGCCCACCACGGTGGTGCGCGCGGCGCCCAGCCGGGTGGCCAGATAGGCGTACTCGCGGTCGCCGTGGGCCGCCTGGTTCAGGTTCATGAAATCGAAGTCGATCGATTCCCAGGGCAGCTCGACATTTGCCTGCGTGTGCAAGTGCAGCAGCGGCTTGGCCAGCGCCTTCAGGCCGGTGATCCACATCTTGGCAGGGCTGAAGGTGTGCATCCAGGTGATCACGCCCAGAACATTGTCATCCGAGTTGGCGTCGAGCATGGCGCGGCGGATGGAGTCGGAGTCCTTGAGCACCGGCTTCCACACGATGCGGGCGGGAACCTGGGCCGAGGCGTCCAGCGCCTCGGCGACTTCGGTGGACTGCTGCGCCACCTGGCGCAGCGTCTCCTCGCCGTAGAGGTCCTGGCTGCCGGTGAAAAACCAGATCTCCTTGGTGTCATAGGCCTTGGTCATGATGTCCTTACTGTCCGTAGACGTTCTGGTAGCGCTCGTAGAGCGAGTCGATATGGCTGGCGTCGAGAGGCGTAGGTTCGCCCAGCTGGAGCGAGATGTGGACCGTGCGGGCCACCTCCTCGCACATCACCGCGGCCTTGACCGCGGCGCGGGCATCCGGGCCGATGGTGAACGGCCCGTGATTGGCCATCAGCACCGCGGGGCTGCGCGAGCCGGACAACGTGTCCACGATGCCCCGGCCGATGGAGTCGTCCCCGATCACCGCGAAGGGGCCCACCGGGATGGGTCCGCCGAATTCGTCGGCCATCATGGTCAGCACGCACGGGATCGGTTCCCCGCGGGCAGCCCAGGCGGTCGCGTAGGTGGAGTGCGTATGCACCACGCCGCCCACGTGGGGCATGTGCCTGTAGGTGTAGGCATGGGCCGCGGTGTCCGAGGACGGGGCCCGCGTGCCGTCCAGCAGCTGCCCGTCCAGCGTGCAGACCACCATTAATTCGGCGGTCAGCTCGTCATAGGAGACCCCCGAGGGCTTGATGACGAACAGGTCCTGGCTGCCGTCAGCCACCTGAGGGTGGCGCACGCGCTGGGAGACGTTGCCGGCGGTCCAGACCACCAGTTCGTAGCGCGGCAACTCGGCGTGCAGGCCCGCGACGACCTCCCTCACGCGCCGCACCTGATCGCGCATGGCCTCCGGGTAGTCCTGGAGGGTACGGCTTGAACTCATCGATGGCTCCTTCAGATGGCGTGGATGGCGGCGCGCTCGACGGACAGCCCGTCGACGTAGGCGCGCAGGTAGGCGGCGTAGCCGGCCACGTCCGTTGGGTCGGGCAGGACGGTGTTGACTGCGGCACCCGCGAAAACGCGGTCCGCGAGATAGTCGGACAGTTCCAGCTGCGGCTGCTCCGCGCGGGCCAGGCGGTAGGCTGCGAGTACCGCGATGCCCCAGGCACCGCCGTGTCCGGCGGTGCTCCCCACGGCGACGGGGACGTCGAGTGCCGCCGCCAGGAAACGCTGGGCCACGCCGGCAGTGCGGAAAATGCCACCGTGGGCATACATTTTTTCAACCGCCGCGTGTTCGGCAGCCAGGATCCGAATGCCCAGGCTGAGGGTGGCGAAGACCCCGTAGATGTGGGCGCGCATCAGGTTGCCCAGGTTCAGCGAAGAATCCGGGGTGCGCAGGAGAAGCGGACGGCCCTCCTGAAGCCCGGTGACCGGCTCCCCGGAAAGGTAGTTGTAGGCCAGCAGTCCCCCGCCGTCCCGGCAGCCTTCCAGCGCGGCGGCGAACAAGGTCGAGAACACCTTCTCGGAGTCCGCCGGGGAACCCAGCGCGGCCGCGAATTCGCCGAAGACCCCTGCCCAGGCCGCCAGTTCGCTGGCGCCGTTGTTGCAGTGCACCATGGCCACCGGATCCCCGGCGGGGGTGGCCACGAGGTCGATCTCCTGGTGCGGGAAGGCCAACGGGGCATCGAGCACCACCATCGCGAAAATGGAGGTGCCGGCCGAGACATTGCCGGTGCGCGGGGCCGTGGAATTGGTGGCGACCATGCCGGTTCCGGCATCGCCCTCCGGAGGGCAGAATGCAGCCCCTGGCTGGAGGGTTCCGGACGGATCCAGCAGCCTCGCCCCTTCGGGGCTCAGCCTCCCCGCGTCCTGCCCGGCGGGCAGCACCTGCGGAAGCAGGTCGAACAGCCGCCCGCTGGCTCCGCTGGCTGCAGCGAGTTCGTCGAAGCGCCGCCCCAGCGCTGCATCGTAGCCGCCGGTCGCGCTGTCGATCGGGAACATCCCGGACGCGTCGCCGACCCCCAAGACCCGGCGACCTGTCAGCTTCTGGTGGACGTAGCCAGCGAGCGTCGTCAGGTGCCCGATGCGCGAAGTGTGCTCCTCGCCATCCAGCAGCGCCTGGTAGTAGTGGGCCACCGACCAGCGCAGCGGGATATTCACGCCGAAGGCTTCCGTCAGGGCCGCCGAGGCCTGCCCGGTGGAGGTGTTGCGCCAGGTGCGGAACGGTACCAGCAGCTCGCCGGCCTGGTCGAAGGCGAGATAGCCGTGCATCATCGCGGAAATGCCGATGGCCGCGAACTGCTGGGGTCGTACGCCATGGCGCTTCTCGGCGTCGGCCAGCAGCATGGCAACTGCCTCCTGGAGTCCGGAGGCGACAGCTTCGAGCGAATAGGTCCAGGTGCGCTCCACGTACTGGTTTTCCCAGGCGTGGCTGCCGCTGGCCAGTTGCTCATGGTCCGCCCCGATGAGGCTCGCCTTGATGTTGGTGGATCCGAATTCAATGCCCAATACGGCCTGCCCGGCGGCAATGCAGTCGCGCGCGGCGCTCTCGGTCGGCACAACAGCCATGGGTACTCCATCCTCGGCCCCGGTGCGGGGCAGCGTCTTTGCAGCGTCAACCCCTCGGGAGCGAAAACGGGGGCTGACGGGAACTTGGACTTAATGTTAGCGCTAACAAAATGAGATGCGCAATACATTCGGAGCTATTCTGCTCAGACCGCGGCGGCTGGAACCTATGCGGAGGGAGGCGGTGCGGTGCTCGCCCTGATCACCATGGTCGGGGCGGTCACGCGCGGCAGCGAATTCCCTTGGTCGGGGCTGAGCAGCTCGTTCAGGGCCGCCTGGCCGACCTCTTCGAAGGGCTGGCGTACCGTGGTGAGCGCCGGAATCAGGTAGTTGGATACCTGCAGGTCGTCGAACCCGGCGACCGACACGTCCTGCGGCACGTTCACGCCGCCCTCCCAGAAGGCGCGCAGCAGGCCGATGGCCAGGTAGTCGTTGGCGGCGAACACCGCTGTCACCTCGCCGGCGCGCACCTGCTCCACAAGGCGCTGGCCGGCTTCATAGCCGCTGGGAGACAGCCATGATTCGGCCGGAACCTCGATGGCGGGGGCCTTCGCGGCGGACATCTCCTCGCGCCAGCCGATCTTGCGTTCAACCGCATCGAACCATCCGGTGGGGCCCGAGACGTGGGCGATCTTCCGATGGCCCAGCGCCAGCAGGTGGCGGGTGGCCTGCCGGGCGCCCTCTCGCTGGTCGACGTACACGTAGCGCGCCGGGTCGTCGTCCGGAACGGAGGTGCGCGCGGCCACCACGACCACTGGCACCTTCAAGTTCGCTGCATCGATGGCATCGGTGATCTTCTCGAACGGCGCAACCACGACGACCCCGTCCACCCCTTGGTCGATCAGGTGGTTCAGCGCTGCCATGGAGGTACGCACGTCGTAGCGGTCCAGCGCGGTGACGGTCACGAAGTATCCCTTGCTGCGGGCGGCCGCCTCGATGGCCAGCACCGTGGACTGCGGTCCGAAGAACTCGCTGCCGACCGTCAGGATCCCGACGATGCTCGAATGGGAGGTCGCCAGCGTGCGGGCCGCGCGGTTGCGGCGGTAGCTGAGCTGCTCGATGGCTTCCAACACGCGTTCGCGGGTTCCCTGGCGGACGTTGGGGTGGTCGTTCAGCACCCGGGAGACGGTTTGATGGGATACCCCGGCCACCGCCGCGACGTCGGCCATGGACGGCGGACGGTGCGCGGCTGGCCCTTCAGTGGGCTGAACAGTATTCACATCCGTCATTATTGCAAACCATTCCTCCCGCCAACACGGGCGAACGCCCGCAGGCGCATGGCCTGCGGGCGTTGAGCCCGCTCAGGATGGATCCTTGTCCATCTTTTCGCGGTCGTTCTTGTTTTGTTCGGGATCCCCCGGGTCAGACTCAGTGCTCCGAGCTCCCGGCGAGCCTGGGTGCAGGCATCTGGATCGCTCCGGTCTGGATCTTCTCGTAGTCTTCGGAAGTGACCACGGGAATCTCGTAGCCGTCCTTGTCGATCAGCTTGCCGCCCTCGAAGTGGTCTCCTTCGATCAGGCCGCAGACTTCCTCTTCCTTCACCATGCGCGGCGGGGCCGCGGCAAAGACCGAGTTGTCCTTGGTGTTGCCGGCCTGCAGGACGTTGAATAGCAGGTTCAGCAGCACCGCCATGACGGCGGCCGAGGAGATCCCCGAGTGGAAGATGGTCTGGAACCACACCGGGAAGCTCTCGTAGAAGTCCGGCTTCACGATCGGCACGCAGCCGAAGGCGATGGAGGCCGCCACGATGATCAGGTTCTTGCCGTCGTACTTGACCTTGGACAGGGTGCGGATGCCCGAGGCGGCCACGGTGCCGAACAGGACGATGCCTGCGCCGCCCAGGACCGGGGTCGGGATCGCGGCCACCACGCGGCCCAGGACGGGCAGCAGGCCGAGGACCACCAGGATGCCGCCGCCGGCGGCGACCACGAAACGGCTGGTGATGCCGGTGATGGCGACCAGGCCGACGTTCTGCGCGAAGGCGGACTGGGTGAAGGTGTTGAAAATTGGAGCGATTACCGAGGAGGCCATGTCGGCACGCAGGCCGTCGGCGATGCGCTTGGAGTCGACCTTGGTATTGGCGATTTCACCGACGGCCAGGATGTCTGCGGTGGTCTCGGTCAGGATTACGAGCACCACAATGGTCATCGAGATGATGCCGCCGATTTCGAAGATCGGCATGCCGAAGGCCAGCGGCTGCGGGAAGGCGAAGATCGAGCCGTTGCCGACCTTGGAGAAGTCCGCCATGCCCAGCAGGGCGGCGGCGACGGTGCCGATGACGATCGCCAGCAGGATGGACATGCGGGAGATCGCGGCATTGCCGAGCTTCGAAAGCAGGATGACTACCAGCAGGGTGCCGGCGGCCAAGCCGATGTTGGCCAGCGACCCGTAGTCATCCGCCTTGGCATTCCCGCCCATGGCCCAGTTGGCGGCCACGGGAGTCAGGGAGATTCCGATCATCGTGATGACCGTGCCGGTGACGACCGGCGGGAAGAATCTGATGACCCTCGCAAAGAACGGGGCAATGAGGAAGCCGATGAGCGACGCCACGAGAACCGCGCCAAAGACCGCTTGGATGCCGCCTCCTCCGTTGACGATGGCGACCATGGTGGCCACCGAGGCGAAGGACGTGCCCTGCACCAGCGGGAGCTGCGCGCCGAAGAACGGGATGCCGATGGTCTGCAGGATGGTGGCCAGGCCGCCCACGAACAGGCAGCTGGCGACGAGCAGGCCGATTTCCTCGGGTGATAGACCGGCTGCGCTGCCGATAATCAGCGGCGGTGCGATGATGCCGCCGTACATGGTCAAGACGTGCTGCAAACCGTAGGCAAAAGTCTTGCCTAGTGGTAACTTGGCATCTTCGGGACGCGTCCCTTTGATAGATTCATCTTGTGTAGCGCTCATGGCTGACCTCCTAAGTCAGTCGCTGCCAAGGGTGTGCCGATGTGTCCGCATCGGCACACCCTCGCCGCTTATCAAAATTAGATAAATGCTGGAATGTTCGACCAGATCGGGTGCTTGGCTGCGCCGCCCTCACGGGTCACGGTGGCTTCGATCAGGCCGTATGGACGGTCCGCGGCGAAGAACACTTCATTCGGGTTGTCCTGGCCGAAGACCTCGAGGTCCACCAGGAAGTGGTGCTTGTTCGGCAGCGAGAACTTGATCTCGGCGATCTGCTCGTTGGCCTCCAGCGCGGCCTTGCCCATCTCGAACATGGTGTGCTGCAGCGCCAGCGAGTGGGTGTTGGCGAACAGCGTCAGCAGCTGCTCGCGCACCGAGGCATAGACCGCGTTGAAGTCGATGCCCGCCTCGATGGCTTCCGAGGTGTAGCGCCAGCGGGCGGTCACGTCGGTGGCCAGGATGCGGTCGCTGGTTTCCTTCAGGGTGGTGTAGCGGTCGACCGGGAAACCATGGAACTCGGAGCCGGTGGACTTCAGGACGGTCAGGTCCTCCAGACCGGCGACGATGCTCTTGGAGCCGTCTTCAGCGATTTCCAGCACCGCGGTGCGGACCTCGTTCTTGTTCTTCGAGAAGGCGTGGTCGTGGTCGTTGATGCGGTCCCAGAAGTACTGCTGGGCCGCCCAGCGGCCGCCGGTGATCCACTCGAACTCGCCGGTGAAGTGGGCGCCCAGGCGGAGCAGGAATTCCTCCGGGCTGTTCACACCGTCGCGGGCCAGGCCGTAGACGGTGTTCTTCTGGGTGTCGGTCGGGACGACCTTGCCGTTGTCCCCCTCCAGGTGGGCTTCGGTGAAGTCGCCGTGCAGCTGGCTGGTGACGTTCAGGTCTTCGATCTGGTGGCGGGCGGTGTCGCGGGTGATCTTGACTAGGCGGACCTCGGCCTTGCCGTACTGGTTCTCGCCAAGGACGATGCCGGTGGATGCTGGGGCGGTGATTTCGGTAGTCATTGTTCTAACTCCCTCGGTACGTGGAATATGCAAACGGGCTGATAAGAAGAGGTACGTGGTAGTGCTCATCGACGTTGTTGACGTAGAAGTCGATGGTTACCCCGGGGAAGAAGCTTTCCGTTCCCTGCTTCCCGAAGTAGTCCCCGATTTCGAATGAAACCCGGTAGTGGCCTGCTTCAACCTGAGTCGGGCCGAGGTTCTTGATGCGGCCGTCCGCATCGGTGATCCCCGAGCCGATTTCTTGCCAGCCGGATGCCGTCTTGGCTTCCAGCGTGGCCTTGACACCGGAGGATGGCCTCCCGGTCCCGGTGTCGAGAATGTGGGTGGTGATGTGGCTGCGCTCTGCGCTGGCATCTGCCATGTTTTCGTCTCCTGACTAATGAGTCGGTCGCTGGAGGGAAGGTGCTCTGGAAGTTAGTTCTTGACCGCGTCCTGCAGTCGCAGCAGGGCAATTTGGCGCAGCTGGTCGGCTACTTCGGCCAGCTCCGCCTCGTCGGTGTTTTCCAGTCGGCGCTGGCATTCGGCGAGGATTTCCTCGCTGCTTCGCCCGGCGGCGCGGATGAGGAAGACGCGGTCGAAGCGCTGTTCATAGGCCCGGTTGGCGGCGGCAAGGCGTTCGATGATGTCCGCATTGAGGTCCAGGGCCGCCTGCTCTCCCCGGGAGAGGGTTGCTTCCTGGCTGTTTCCGCCGGCTCGTTCTCCGATGCGCGGGTGATGAGCCAAGGCCGCGGCGATTTCGTCGCGGTTGAATGGTGCGGCGCTGCGGGTTGCGGACTCGTGGAGGGCAGCCAGCGAGGAGAAGGGGCGAGCAGAAACCAGATCATTGATCCAGCGCTCAACATCGATGCACGGACGCAGAATTTCGGCCGCTTCGGCGGCGGAGACTTCATTGAATACGTTGAGGTGCATCGGGTGCTCAGCTCATTTCTAGCTCAAGGGTTAACCCAGGGAGCTTTAGCTGAACACCCTTACCACCGAAAAATTCGGCTTCGACTAGATGTTGGCTCCGTGGAACTTGTTCACCACTGTAAGCCAGTTCACACCATGGCCGTCAAGTCGTGTTCCAAAAAAACTTGGATAAGTCAGACTTTAGGGTTTTTTCCGCACCATGGATAAGTTTTTTTGCCCGGGACTATTGCCATCAGTGCAGTGAGACCCCCATACTAGTTTCGTAAAGCAAAATAAAACTTCCATAATTCGGAAGTTGAACCATCTGAAGGAGGGTCGCAATGACCGCTATCAATCCAGCCAACTTCAACTGCTCACCGGAGGGACAGCGTCTGGTCGCGGCCACCGAGGCACTGCGGACAGGGCTCTTTCAACCGATCGAGAACCTGGACCCCGACATCGCTCCGCGCATCCGCATCACCCCGCAGGCGCCGAGCATCTGGACCAAGCTCTTCGGCCGGTAACCAGCACTGCACCTAGGTGCACCCACAAACTGCGTAGAGACCATTCTCCTGAGGCGTCGGGCATGGTCTCTGCGTTATTTAACGGGAAGTCACCGCCCGTTCTTGGCCACGCTCAAGAGAATGCTCGATTCCTCCAGCGCGGTGACCTGGATGCGGCCGTCGGGAAGGACCAGCAGGTCCTGGCTGCGCCCTTCCCACTGCTCGCCGCCCGAGCTGATGCGGATCCTTCCGGAAATCACCAGAATGGTGGCCTCGCCCGGGTTTTCATGCTCCTGCAGCTCGGTGCCCCGCGCCAGAGCCATCACCGTTTGCCGCATGACGTGCTCGTGCCCGCCGAAGACCGTGCGCGCCGCACGACCGTTGCTGGCGTTCACTGCTTCGCGCAATTCAGTGCGCGCAATGGCCGCAAGTGAAAATTTCTTCATGTCATCCCCATTCCGCAGGCGATACTGCCGTCAATGCCCCGAGCAGGTCAGACTCCGCCCGGCACCTTGGCTTACAGCATGTCCTGCAGTTCGGTGCCGGTCAAGGAATTCACGCCGATCCACCCTCCGGGCACCGAGACATATCGCACCCGAGGGCGCCTAGGAATGGGCCAGCAGCTGCAACGCGATGACCACGACGCCGACCAGGACGAGCACGAGCATCAGCCACAGGGTGCGCCAGAAGCCGAGCTTGCTCCGGCGCAAAGAGAGCCAGGCAAAGAATGCCAACGCCGCCACGAGCATCCACTGCCCCCAGATCAGCGCCGTGGACGTGGAGAAGACCCCGAGCGCGCTGAGACCCAACGGGATCAGCGGACCGACAATGGCTCCACCAGCTCCCCACGCGACTTCCAGCTGGTGGCGCAGCTCTGCGCGTGTGGGCAGCGACGCGTGGACCGTCGAGTGGGAAATCAGGTCGGCAACCAGTCCTGCCATCAGGATCGCGGCCACGGTCACCAGCAGGCTCACGGCCGATGCCCCGGGTTTCGGGTCATGGCTGTGCAGGTTCATGGCCAGCAGCACCGCGAGCGCGGTGAAGGTCACGTAGACGCGCTCCTTCAGCCTGCTGGTCATCGCTTCGGGATTTTCCGTTGCTTTTCATGGTGTCCTTCGATACGTCGGTTGATCTGCGGATTGTCCTCGGCTTCTATCCGCGGGATGGCCCGCCGAAATCGAGGAACTCGGATTTCGCGGTGCTCGGGGCGGCGACCATGCCCACGATGGAGTCGACCAGGAAGTAGCCGAGCTCCTCCCAGGTCGCCGCATGCTCCCCCTCGGACACCTGGCGCTCGAACTCCGCGCTGATCCCGAGCACCATATAGCCGAGGATTCCCGCGCGGGCTCGGAGCACCGAAGCGGGAATGCCGCGCAGTTCGTGGCGCGTCCTGCCCACCAGATCGGCCTGCAGCTCATCACCACGGAGCATTTCTGCGCCGATTCCGGACAGGCCCGGGTAGCCGCGCACCTGATAGAGGAACTGCGCCCGGCAGAATGGCTCGGGTTGGGCGGCCAGGTAGTAGATCCACGGCAGCACCCGATGGGTTACCACTTCGCGCAGGCCGCCGTCGAGGTCCTCGCTGACCGGCAGGGCCTCCCGGAATTCCGAAACTTCGGTGATGGCGCGGCGGATCAGCGCATTGAGCAGGTCGTCGCGGGTCCCGAAATGGTACTTGATCGCCGAATGGTTCGCCGTGCCGGCATGTTCGGTGATCTTCCGGTTCGAGACGCCATCGATTCCATGGATGGCGAAGAGTTCTTCCGCCGCATCCATCAGCGCCTCCCGCGCCTTGTCGCTATGCCTGCTCATGCCCGTACGACCCTTCCTCCGTGCCGCTTGCTTCGGTCGCCAAGTCTATCCTCATGACCTTCACAGGTAATTTTACGCCATGTGGCGTAAATTAGTTGATAGACTGCAACGAAGGCATTTTTCGAATGCAGTTTAAACAGATCAATATCGAGGAGCACGACAGCTTGAGCAACCACACCACCGGCCCCGGACACCAGGCTCCGCCCCGGCGGAAGTCCAGGACGGAGGGGGAACCCCTCGATCCGCAGGCACTCGCGGCCAAACGCGCCAAGGCGGAGAAGATCGGGCGCACCGCGGCAGTTTTCATCATGCCGCTGCTGATCGTCGGCATGATGATCTGGGGTTACCTCGGTGCCATGCACCACCAGGAGGCCCGGGACATGCCGGTGGCCATCGCAGCAACCAGCACCGCTCAGGCCGAGGACTTCGCCGCCGCGCTGGAGCAGGCCAACGCCGAGGCAGTGGAAATCAGCATTGTCGACTCCCAGCGCGAGGCCCGCGACGAGGTCTACAACCGCGACGCCAGCGCCGCGGTCTTCCTGGACGGGAAGAACGCCACCTTCTACACCGCCGGCGGCGCCGGCGTATCAGCCGCCTCCTCCATCAAGGCAGTGATCACCCCGGTGATGCTCGAGCAGGACCTAAAGATCTCGGCCGAGGATGTCGCCCCGCTTCCGGAGAACGACCCGAGCGGCATGGGCGCGATGTTCCTGGCCACCGCGATGGTCACCGCCGGCTACATGCCGTGGTCGATGGCCTTCTCAAACTCCCCCGAGCTGCTGCGCCGCCGCCGCGCCTTGCCGCTGCTGGCGGGCTGGTCCCTGCTGATGTCCGCGCTGGGCGCGCTGATCGCCGGACCGATCCTGGGTGTGCTTGACGGCGCGCAGAGCGTGCAGGTCATGGGTGCGCTTGCGCTCGGCGTATTCGCCGTGGGCGCCGGTCAGCTGCTGCTGACCCGCCTGTTCGGCGCGATGGCGGTGATTCCGGGGATGTTCCTGTTCATGGTGCTCGGCCAGCCGGCCTCCAACCTGGGCATGTCCATCCACGTGCTGCCCGAGTTCTACACCTTCCTGCACCAGTTCCTGCCGATGCCCGCCCTCGGCGAGGCCCTGCGCTCGGTGATGTACTTCAACGGCGACGGGGCGGCAATCCACCTGCTGATCCTGACCATCGGCGCCGTAGCCGCGCTGCTGCTGACCCAGGTGATCGACAACGCCCGCACCGCCAAGGGCAAGAGCACCATTCCCAGCGAGATCAACGTGGCAGGCCTGCACGGCGGCCCGCGCCCGAAGAGCAATGCCTGGCGCTACATCACCCTGGGCGCCATCCCGCTGGGCATGGTCGGCGTCATGTTGACCTTCATGCTCGGCGCCATGCAGTCCCCGACCGTGCGCGACATGCCGGTGGCCGTGGTGGGTTCCACCATCGAGCAGGCCGAGCAGACCGCCGCGGGGCTGGAAGGCGACATGGAGGGCATGTTCGACTTCACCGTGCTGGATGACCCCGAAGAGGCCAAGTCCCTGATCTCCCAGCAGGACCTGGCCGGCGCATTTGTGCTGCCCACCGCGGAGAACCCGCAGGCCGTGCTGTACACGGCCCAGGCCTCGGGCAACTCCAACGTCCAGGTGCTGAGCACCGTCTTCGGCCAAGTGGCCGGCGCGCAGCAGCTGCCGCTTGACCACCAGGAACTGGCTCCGCTGCCCGAGGGTGACAATGTCGGCATGACCGCCATGTACCTTGGCATGGGCTGGATCATGGCGGGCTTCATGGTGATCATCGTCGGCGACACCGCCGCCCCGCACGCCCGCCGGCTGAAGAACCTGCTGCCGCTGCTGGCAGGCTACTCGGTCTTCATGTCCGCCGTGCTCTACCTGATTGCCGGCCCGTTCACCGGTGCGGTCCACGGGCACTTCTGGGCCCTGCTGGGCACCGGAGCACTGGCCATCTTCTCGGTGGCGCTGTTCAGCACGATCTTCAGCCGCCTGATGGGCATGCTCGCCATGCTGCCGATCCTGGCAGTGGTGATGTTCCTGGGTGTTCCTGCCTCCAATGCGTCGCTGTCGATCTACATGGTGCCGCAGGCCTTCGGATGGCTGCATGACATCCTGCCGATGCCTGCCGCCACAGAATCCATCCGCTCGATCCTCTACTTCGATTCGGTCGGCGTCGGTTCCCACCTGATCACCCTAGCCCTGTGGGGCCTGATCAGCCTGGCCGTGGTCATGGTCCTGGACCAGATCAAGCCGGTTCGCGGCCACATGCATCCGGTGCCTGAGGAGGTGCTGGCCGAGCTCAGGGGCCAGACTCCGGCGGACAAGGCCGCCCTGGCCACCGAATCCGCCAATGAGATCGATGATGAGGCCAGCCACCTGGCCGATGACGAGCTCGAGAAGGACGCGCTGGGCGTCTAGCCGCCTCAACGCCAGCCGTGCCCCGGGGACTTCCCCCGGGGCACGGCCGTCTAACCGGACGGGCGAAACATCCCGGGCGTTTCTGGGAGCTGGCCGCCGCGGTTCCTAGGATGGGAGCAGACGCCTCACCAATGACCCGCTGAATCTTCCAAGGAGAATTGATGACCTCGGCACCTGAGAACCCGTCGGCCGCCCGCACCATCGTGATTACCGGCGCCGGATCCGGCATCGGCAAGGCCACCGCGCAGCTGCTGCTGGCCCGCGGATGGAATGTGGTGCTCGCCGGGCGCACCGAAGCGACGCTGGCCCAAGCCTCCGACGGCCATGACAAGGCCCTGGTGGTTCCCGCCGATGTCACGGACCCGGATGCCGTCGATGCGCTCTTCACCCGGGCGGCGCAGCGCTTCGGCCGGGTGGACGTGCTGTTCAACAACGCCGGGGTCTTCGGCCCCGCGGTGCCCATCGACGAGCTGTCCCCTCAGGCATGGGAGGAGGTCTGCAGCATCAACCTCACCGGCGCGATGAATGCGGCGAGGGCCGCCTTCGCGCACTTCAAGCTGCACGGCGGCGGACGCATCATCAACAACGGCTCGATCTCCGCGCAGGTTCCGCGGGTGAATTCGGTCGCCTACTCGGTGACCAAGCACGCGATCGCGGGCCTCACGAAATCTCTGGAACTCGACGGGCGCCCGTACCGCATCCGGGCAACCCAGCTGGACATCGGGAATACCGCCAGCGACCTGCTTGATGATTTCGGGGCGACGCAGGGGGCATTGCAGCCCAGTGGCCAACGCCTGGTTGAACCGACCTTTCCGCTGGCCGAAGCGGCGGATGCAGTGGCCTACATCGCGGGCATTCCGCTGGGAACCTCGATCAACCAGTTCACCATCACCGCCGGCGGCATGCCGTACATCGGGCGGGGCTAGCGCCACGGCCTGCCTGGTCCGATCCGGCGCGGCCTAGAAGAACTCGGACAGCAGGTTCTCGAGCTTGGAGAACGCGGAATTCCAGGCCTTGGTGCTGGATTCGATGACCTCGTAGGGCAGCGGGCTCTGCGTCAGCGTGATGCTTGTTTTCCCGGCGAATTCCTGGAAGTCGACACGGGTGGTGATCACCAGTTCAAGTGTCATTTCATGCGGCCCGTCGTCGCTGACTAGGCAGGTGTACTCGTCAAAGGCGGTGATGACCGCCTTCAGCGGGACCTTGGCTTCCGGGTTGTCGACCTGGACCATGGTCAATTCATGGCGGCCGCCGACCATGGGCTCGAAGACAATCGAGTCCTCTTCGATGGCCCAGCCGTGCGGGCCCCACCACTGGGAGATGATTTCCGGTTCCACGAATGCCGCCCAGACCGCGGTGCGCGGTGCGGAAAATTGGCGGGACATAACCAGTTCAGTCATCGAATCCATGCCTAGTAGATTATCGCGTCCGGGCCGCCCGGGTCGATGTGAGATCTACTGCTGCGGACGGCGGCGCGGTTCCATGCGGCTGGCGGTATAAACGGTCAACTCGTCAGCCTGGGTGCCGGCCGCCTCATGGGCTTTGAGCACCTTGTAGGCGCGGTCCCACTTGTGGCGTTCGCGGGGGCTGTCCTTGAGGTTGCGCTCCGCCGGGCCGAAGATGCTCAGGCCGAGGTACTTCAGGCGCCACAGTGCCCGATAACCCAGCCCCAGGCCAGTGGTGTCTTCGATGATGGGCAGCGGTGACTCATCCATGATGGTCTTTCCTCTTCGGTGTTATCGGACATGCAGTCGGCATCCCCTGGTAACCCCAAGTCTACGATATTAGTTGGTGCACCAACTAATTAATGATTCAACCCTTCGGCGCGGCCGAACCGGCGGCAATCATCCGGTCCAGGATCGTGCGGAGCTCCACCGCGTCCTCCAGGCTCAGGTTCAGGCGCTTCATCATTTCCTTCGGCACCTTCACGGCCTCGGTGCGCAGCGCCGCCCCCTGCTCGGTGGTGGTGATGACAATGGCCCGCTCATCCTGCGGATTGCGGGTCTTGACGATCAGGCCGGCTGTTTCCAGGCGCTTGAGCAGCGGGGAAAGCGTTCCCGGATCCAGGTGCAGCTGGTCGCTCAGTTCACGCGCGCTCATCGGCGCGAATTCCCAGAGCGCCAGCATGACCAGATACTGCGGATGCGTCAGCCCCATGGGGTCGAGAACCGGCTTGTAGGCCGAGATCACCGTACGTGAGGCTACCGCCAATCCGAAGCACACCTGCTTCTCCAGCTGCAGCAGTTCTTCGTCTTGCAGATTCATGCTCTCCACGGCCCCTACTTCTTCTCGTCGCAATGCTGTCCTCCTATTGATCGTACGCTGTTGCCGGACTTTGGCGGCCGAGGGCTTTCCTCGCCGGCGACCGGCTTCATCCGCCACGCCGCCGCGGAATAGGTAGCGAAACCCGGTTGCACTGCATAGCCTTGTGCCTATGAGCAACCTTGAGCAGGCGCCGGCAGAAATCGACTGCTGTGCGGGTCAATCCCCCTCCGAAATTGAGATCCTCGAACCGCGCGAGGTCCCCTTGGGCGGATTGAGGGCCATGACCGTTTTCCGCACGCTCCCCCAGAAGCAGCGCAGCCTCATCGGCGCCTGGTGCTTCCTCGACCACTACGGCCCCGACGACATCACGATCACCGGAGGCATGAACGTCCCGCGCCATCCGCACACCGGGTTGCAAACCGTCTCCTGGCTGTTCACCGGGGCCATCAACCACCTTGACTCTGCAGGCTTCGCGGCCACCGTCCGCCCGGGCGAAGTGAACCTGATGACCGCAGGTCACGGCATCAGCCATTCGGAGATCCTCACCGAGGGCACCACGATCCTGCATGGCGCCCAGCTGTGGACCGCGCTGCCAGACGGCGCGCGCGACATGGAGCCGACCTTCGAGAACTACCGCCCGGAGCCGATGCACGGCGATGGCTGGTCGCTGTCGGTCTTCCTGGGCAGTCTCGCCGTCGGATCGCAGAGCTCGACCTCGCCGGTCAAGACCCACACGGAGCTGTCAGGCGCGGAGCTGCGCCTTGCACCGGGCGCCGAGATCGAGATCGTGGTTCCGAAGCATCACGAACACGGCGTGCTGCTGGATTCCGGAAGCCTGGAAGTCAACGGGCACCAGCTGGAGGCTCGCGAATTGGGCTACGTTCGGGCCGGCGGCAGGTGCCTGCGCCTCAAGGCCGGGAATGAACCAGTCCTCGCCCTGGTTATCGGTGGTGAACCGCTGAATGAAGACATCTTGATGTGGTGGAATTTCGTGGGACGGTCCCACGAGGAGGTCCTGGCCTTCCGCGCCCAGTGGCAGGCGGAAATCGGCGCCGAACCCGGCGATGCCAGCGAAGACCGCTTCGGGCCGTTCCCTCCGAACACCCCCGCGGCGCTGCCGGCGCCAGCGCTGCCGACCGTCAAGTTGCGCCCGCGCGTCAACCCGTCCTAGTACATCTGCAAAGGAAACATGAACATGAGTGAGATCAAGCCGGTATTCCTCTCCGAGCGCCAGCGCTTCTCCCTGGACGACAACGGCAAGCGCATCGGCGCGGCCCACTACCGCGACTACGACGGCACCGACGGCGTGGAGCGCATTTTCTTCCACACCACCGTGGACGAGGAGTACGGCGGACAGGGCTTGGCCAGCGTCATGGTGAAGTTCGCGCTGGACAACACCATCTCCAGCGGCGCGAAGATCGTGGCAGTCTGCCCGTACGTCAAGGGATATGTCGCGAAGCATCCGGAATACCAGGCGCATCTGGTGCAGCCGACCCCGAGCCACTTGGAAATCCTTCCGCGCAGCTGAACCGGGGATTTCAGGGTTTCATCTCCAGGCCGCGCGCGGCCAGCTCCTCGCGGAGAATGCGAATGGCTTTCGGTCCGATGCCGTGCAGCGCGAGCAGCGCTGCGGCGCCGGCCTGCCCCGCCTGCTCGAGGCTGGTGATGCCGGCCTGCTCGAAAGCCCTGGCGGCGGGCTTGCTGGTCTTCGGAAGCTGCGTATCCATGCCCCCAGCGTAGTCAAGCCGCTGGCCGGGCAACAGGCTTGGTGCGCGGCGAAACGATGATGAGGACCAGCGCCAGGGCCAGGCAGAAGCTGAACACCGAGATGAAGCCCCACCCTGCGGCCACCGTGGCGAAAATGACGCCGCCCAGCGCCGTGGCGCCGGCGGTGCCCAGCGAATCGGCCAGCGTCATGGCCGAGGAGTTGAATCCCTGTTCATGCTCGGCCGAGAGCTTGAGCATATTCACGTTCTGGCGCGGGTAGATCATCCCCATGCCGAAGCCGCCCACGGCCCAGCCGCAGATCAGCACCGCCACCGGCGGGTGGTACACCGCGGTGAGCAGCGCCGTGGAGATCGCGACCGTGCTGGCCAGGGCTCCGAGGGTGATGCTGTGCGAATTCGAGAGCTTGTCGCCCAGCTTGCCCTGCAGCCACGAACCCACCGACCAGCTCAGCGCCGAAGCGGTCAGCACCAGTCCGGCCCGGTCCGGGCTCAGCTGGTAGTCCTCGCGCAACAGGTAGGGCAGGTACACCTCGACACCGAAGAACGCGCCGGCGACCAGCGTGCGTGTGCTCATGGTGGCGGGCAGCCCGCGGCGCACGCTGAAGGTACCCTTGGGCAACAGCGGGCGGATGGTCAGCAGCGCCAGCAGCAAGGCCGCGAGCAGGGCTGGCAGCGACCAGGCGCCGCCGCTGTTGCCCAGCAGGTTCATCGCGATGACAGCCGCTCCGGCCAACCCGGCCAGCAGCAGGCGTTTCCAGGAGACCGGGCCCAGCTCGGAGTGGGACTCCCGAGGCAGCCGGTCCAGCGCCGGGATGATGGCGCAGAAGGCGAGGGCAACCAGCCCCATGACACCCAGGAACACCCAGCGCCAGCCGATGAACGTCGCAATCAGCCCGGCCAGCCAGGGGCCGATCAGCGCGGGCAACACCCAGGCGGTGGCGAAGAGCGCGAAGATCTTCGCATGCAGGCTGCCGGGGTACGCGCGCGCGATGAGCACGTAGATCGCCACGGTGATCGCGCCGCCGCCGATGCCCTGGAGGATGCGCCCTGAAATCAGGATCTCCATGCTGCCCGCGGTGCCGCACACCAGAAGGCCCGCCAGGAATACCGCCACCGAGGCGAACAGCGGAATCTTCGGCCCCCAGCGGTCGGTGATTTCGCCGGCCGCCACCATGCCCAGCATGCCGCTGGCCATGGGCGCAGCGAAGGACAGGGCGAACAGCCGCTTCCCGTCCAGCACCTCGCTGACCAGCGGCATCACCGTGGTCACCGCCATGGCCTCGAACGCGACCAGGAACACCAGGATGAACATGCCCAGAGTCGTGGACAGGTACTGCGGCGCGTAGATGGTCTCGACGCCGGGCGCACCGGTACGAGAGCTTTTGTTCTGGGGCATGGAATCATTCTCGCAGAACCGCGGCGGCTTCAGTCCACCCGTGGGATCGGCGGCTATCCGCCCAGTGCGTGCAGCGAAAAGGCGCTGAGGAATCCGGCGGTGACCAGCAGCCCGGTGTAGTCGTGGTCCACCGCGTAGGCCTCGGGAATCATGGTGTCGGCGATCATCGTGAGGATGCCTCCCGCGGCCACGGCGGTGGTGAAGGCCAGCACCTCGGCAGGCATGCCCTCCAAGGCAATCGCCCCGATGAAGGCGGCCAGACCGCTGGCCAGCACGATCGAGCCCCACAGGGCGAAGATAGACCGGCTACTGCGCCCGGAGGCCTTCATATCCGCCGAACTAGCCAGCCCCTCGGGAATGTTGGAGACGAAAATGGCGATCAGCATGGTCGGATTCACGCTGGCTCCCGCGACAAGCCCCAGGCCCAGCGCCACGGATTCCGGGATGCCGTCGATCAGCGCGCCGACGGCGATGGCTGATCCGGAGGAGGATCCGGAGCTGCCTGCCTGGGTGCGGCTTCTCTTGCGGCTGCGCCTGGCCAGCAGCGCGTTGGCGCCGAAGTAGAGCAGGGCGCCGGCAGCGACCCCGGCGGCCGTGGCCGCCAGCCCGCCCATGGTGAAGGCCTCCAGCACCAACTCGAAGCTCAGCGCGCTGACCAGCACGCCGGCGCCGAACGCCATGACGGCGCAGACCCAGACCCGGGGAATTCGCAGCCACCAGGCCGCTACGGCCCCGATCAGCAGCGCTGATCCGGCCACGGTTCCCCAGAGCAACGCTTGAAGGGAGACGAACATGACACCCACTATAGTTGGCGGTCAGCCAACCCAGTAGGTGCCCTGGAAATGCCGGCCGGGGCTACCCTTCCGAGGACATGTTGCTGAAGCGCGAGTAATGTCCCTGGAATGCCACGGTGATGGTCTTGGTGGGACCTGCACGGTGCTTCGCGATGATCACGTCGGCTTCGCCCGGACGGTTCTCCTTGTCGTACACATCGTCGCGGTGCAGCAGGATGACCATGTCGGCGTCCTGCTCGATCGAGCCCGATTCGCGAAGGTCCGAGACCATGGGCCGCTTATCGGTACGCTGCTCGGAACCACGGTTCAGCTGCGACAGCGCAATCAGCGGCACGTCGAGCTCCTTGGCCAGCAGCTTGAGGTTACGCGAGAACTCGGAGACTTCCTGCTGGCGCGATTCCACACGCTTGCCCGAACTCATCAGCTGCAGATAGTCGAGGATGATCATGCGCAACTCGTTGCGCTGCTTCAGGCGTCGGCACTTGGCGCGGATTTCCATCATGGACATGTTCGGCGAATCGTCGATGAACAGCGGGGCCTCGTTCAGCCGGCCCATGGTGGTCGCGATCTTGGTCCACTGCGCGTCCTCCACCGAGCCCTTGCGCAGGTCCTGCAGCTGGATGGATGCTTCCGCCGAGAGCAGGCGCATTGCGATCTCGTTGCGGCCCATTTCCAGGGAGAAGAACACGGTGGCCATGTTGTGCTTGATGGCCGCGGAACGGGCGAAGTCCAGCGCGAACGTCGACTTGCCCACGGCGGGGCGGGCCGCGATGATGATCATCTGGCCGCCCTTCAGGCCCTGGGTCAGCTCGTCGAACTCGTAGAAGCCGGTGGGCACGCCGGTGATGCCGTCGCCGGCGTTGGCGGCGTTCTCGATCTCGTCGACGGTACCCTCGATGATTTCGGACAGCCGCACGTAGTCTTCGCTGCCGCGGTTCTCGGAGACCTTGTAGACCTCGGCCTGCGCCTCGTTGACGATGGCATCCACCTCGCCGTCGGGCGAGTAGCCCATCTGGACGATACGGGTTCCGGCGTCCACCAGGCGGCGCAGCACGGCGCGTTCGCGCACGATTTCCGCGTAGTAGCCGGCGTTCGCGGCGGTCGGCACCTGCTGGATCAGATTGTGCAGGTAGGCGGCTCCGCCGACGCGAGCGATCTCGTTGCGCTTGGTCAGCAGGTCGGCCACGGTCACGGCATCCGCGGGCTCACCGCGGCCGTACAGGTCAATGACCGCCTCGTAGATTGCTTCATGGGCGGGACGGTAGAAGTCGGTGCCGCGAAGGACTTCGACGACATCGGCAATGGCGTCCTTGGAGAGCATCATGCCGCCAAGAACCGACATCTCGGCTTCGATATCCTGCGGCGGCTTGCGCCCCGCATCCGATGCTCGCTCTTCGTAGATCGGCTCTGCGCTCATTACAGACACTTCCATCCCCTATGTACCCGCCGGGAAACCACTTTTGCCATGTCGGCAACTGTCCATCGTGTCAGCACCAACCGACAGTTGGGCCCGGAGCCCTTGTGGATAGTCTTTCCCAGTGCCAACACTAGGTGGGTTATTAACAGAGGTAAACCCTGATATCCACAGAATATGTGGATAACCTACAACCTCCTGTGGATTCCCCTGTTCACTACATGGGGATAATCCTGTGGATTACCCCACTTAAATGCCGGACATTAGAACTTGACTTGGGTATTTATGTTTTCACAGCTGTGGATAGAGAGTTAATTTTTTCCACTGCACACAAGCTCCGAAAACGTTATCAACAGCCAAAATCCCGGAATCAAGGTGTTTTTCACAAGTTATCAACCCCAATCAACAGGCTATCCACAAAGCTGTGGATAGTGCTGTGGATAGCAGCTCCGTCATAATCGCGTGATGAGCGGTGGAAACCCGCAGGTCGGCGAACTCCAGTCCATGGATACCGGGCATCCGGGCCCGGAGCTGCGCAGTTTGGAATTAAAAACGCTGCGGCGCGAAGGATGATTCTTCGCGCCGCAGCGTCTGGTGATGTCAGTTAAACGAGTTCGGGCACTGGCAGTGAGTGAAATCGCGAATCGTGGAAGATCTGCGGGGAATGGTTGGAGAAGTCATGACCGTGGACCTCCAGGAAGATCACCCAATGGTCGCCGGCTTCCACTTCGTTGTAGATCGAGGTCTCCAGCCAGAGGGTGGATTCCTGGATGAACAGGGCGGCTTGCTCAGTCTCATGGGTATCTACGCCGGCAAAGCGGTCGCCGTGCTTTGAGGCGATCTGCCCGCAAATCCCGTCGTTGCGCTCGCTGAGCACCGAGACGCCGATACGCTCCGCGGCACGCAGCTTGGGCCAGGTGTTGGAGGTTTTCTGCACCGCGAACATGACCAGGGCTGGCTCCAGCGATACTCCGACGGTAAAGGACGACGCGACGAGGCCGGTTTTCTCCCCGTCAATGACGGCGCAGAGTGCGGCGACGCCTGATGGGTGCTGCGCGAAAACCTTGCGCAGGGTCAGCGGGTCAAGATCCTGATTCAAAGACATGGCTCGATTCCTTCGGGTCGTGCCCAACGAGCGGGAACGTCCGGCAACAGCCCGTGGAGTTCACTTCTGCGCGCTGCCAGATGTTTGCACACTCGATGTGCGGTACTTGTGCCACGCGTTCTTGCGTGGGACCGAATCCTCACCTGGAGCACCCCACTACCGTTGAGAGGGTTGCCGGCCAGCAAGCCAGGGCTTATAGCTGACGCTCTTGATTCTGGTTAAAACCATATTGCTCGTTACGCCGCACGGTCAAACATTTCACTTCTCAAATCGCAATATTCAAGAAATTGTTCGACTTCTTCGGTAATTTCCGTGTTTCGATCATCCTTTTATTCGGAAGTTTCAGTCATTTTGCACGCATCTCCAGCCAACTTGTGCGGTTTGATTTCAAAGAATGCAGCGGGCCAAGGCAATCAAGCCGCTGGCTTCGTACATCTGCCATGCCGAGGGCAGGCGTCGCCCAAGCCCCCACAGACTTGCAGAACCCGACTCCCCGGACACCCCCGGGCGGTCCACAGCGATTCTTCCGCCAGAAGTACCGCCGCGCTGGCGGCCAGCCCGCCCGTCACGAAATGACGTTTCGAACGAACTTCACCGGTTCCGCGCCGGCATTCACGTAGGAATAGGACTGCGAACTGGGGTAGGTTGCATGTTCCCCCGCGTTCAGGTCCAGGACCGTCGAGGCGAACTCAATGAGCAGCTTGCCGTGAACTACCAAGATCATTTCCGACCAGCCTTGGGGATCGGGCTGGGCGTCATATCGTTCGCCGGGCGCAAGCACCCACGTCCACAATTGCACCTCTTCGCTGGCGGGGGCCGACCCCAGCAGCATCGCCCGACTCTGCGGACTACTCCCCTTCCACGCCAGTTCATTGATTTCGGAACGGGCCGCAGTAGGCGCGGTCACCAGATCAACGAAGCGAATTCCCAGCGCTTCCGCCAATTGGTCGAGTCCCGCCAGGCTGACATTCGCCTCGCCGGCTTCGAGGTTGATGATCGTGCGTCGACTGACCCCCGAGCGCTGCGCAAGAATTGCCTGGCTCAGTCCCGCGCGTTTTCGGAAGTCGCGGAGATTGGATCCAACGTTGCGGAGAACCGGAGAGTCACTGGAATCTTGCATGTGCACTATTCTGCACTATATGATGTGCAGAATGGTGCACATTTCTGCCATACGGGAAAATATTTCACTCAGCAGGCAAGAAGCCGCCCTCCTTGCCATCACGTCCGTCTGGGGCGGAACTTTCCTGCTGATTCACTTGGCCATGCGCCACAGCGGACCGATGTTCTTTGTCGGCGTCCGATTTGTCATCGCAGGCTTGGTCGCCGCGGCCATTTTCTCGAAGTCGCTCCGCAGGATCACCGGCAGGGAGTTATGGGCCGGAACGGCCATCGGCGTGATGATCTTCCTGGGTTATGGGCTGCAGACCCAAGGGCTTCAAACCATCAATAGCAGCACTTCGGCGTTCCTGACAGCGCTGTACGTGCCGATGGTTCCGCTGTTGCAATGGCTGGTCTTTCGCCAGCGCCCCCACACGATGGTTTTGCTCGGGGCGGGTCTCGCCTTTGTCGGACTACTGCTGCTGGCTGGACCGGGTGCCGTCACCCTGGGCTTGGGCCCTGGAGAGATCGCAACCTTGGCGAGCACCCTGCCTATGGCCGCAGAAATCCTGTTGATTGGCTTCTACGCCGGCAAGGTCAACCTGGGCAGGGTCACCGTAATCCAGCTGCTTGTTGCCGGCGGCCTCGGATTCTCCGCCATGCCGGCAGCCGGTGAATCCGTCCCCGAGTTCTCCTGGCTCTGGGCCGCCCCTGCCATTGGCCTGGGAGCCGCAAGTTTCCTGATCCAGGCGACCATGAACTGGGCGCAGAAGTCCGTCTCCCCCGCCCGGGCCACCATTATCTATGCCGGGGAACCGGTCTGGGCCGGAATCTTCGGCCGCATGGCCGGTGACCGGATGCCTGCCTTGGCCTTGCTCGGCGCGGCGGTCATCGTGGCCGGGACGTTGCTCAGCGAGATCCGACCGAGACCGGAGGACACGACACGGGATCAGGCTCAGGCTCCGAATCAGGACGCCCTGACCGAATAAGCCCGCAGACCTTTGGCACGCAGCCCTCGGCCCGCCCGGTCGCACCATCGAACCGGGCGGGCCGAGGACCCTCCAGACGCATCCCCGCGTCAGAGCCGGTGGAAGCTTTCGGCGAGCGCGTACACAGGAGTGTCCAACCCCTCGTAGCGTGCCTTGAGCTGCAGCCCCAGATACTTGGAGTAGTGCCGGGACTGGTGCAGGTTGCCGCCGTGGAACCACAGGTTCTTGACCCTGGTCGGCTTCCACATGTTGCGCAACTCCCCCTCCCACGGCCCGGGATCCTTGGTGGTGCCCGAGCCTAGGCCCCAGCATTTGCCCACTTCGTCGGCGACTTCCTGGGAGATCAGCTGCGCGGCCCAGCCGTTCATGGAGCCGTAGCCGGTCGCGTAGACCACCGCGTCGGCGGGCAGCTCGGTGCCGTCGGCCAGCACCACTGAATGTTCGGTTAGGTGCGAGACCTCGCCCTTGGCCAGCGCGATGGACCCGTCGGCCACCAGCTCCGAGGCGCCGATGTTGATGTAGTAGCCTGAGCCGCGGCGCAGGTACTTCAGGAACAGCCCCGAGTCGTCGTCGCCGAAGTCCAGGTCGAACCCGGCGTCGGTCAGCGACTGGTAGAACTGCGCGTCGTCCTCCCTGATCTGGGCGAAGGCGGGTTTGTGGAATTCGGGCAGCACCTTGTACGGGATCGAGGCGAAGATCAGGTCCGCGGTATCGGTATCGATCCCGTTGGCCAGCGCCTCCTCCGAGTACAGCGGCCCGAGCACGGTTTTCATCAGCGATTCGGAGCGCACGATGTGCGTGCTGGAACGCTGGACCATCACCGGCTTGGCGCCGTTGTGGACCAGGTCCGCGCAGATGTCGTGAGCGGAGTTGTTCGCGCCGATCACCACGACGTTCTTGCCACGGTAGGACTCGCCGCCCGGGTGGGTCGAGGAGTGGTTCTGCTCCCCGGCGAAGATCTCCTGGCCCGGGTACTGCGGAAGGTTCGGGATGCCTGACATGCCGGTGGCCATGACCAGGTGCGTAGGGCGCAGGGTCAGCGGCTGACCGTCGCGGAGAACCTGGACGATCCAGCCTTCGGACTCGGGGTCCTTGCGCGCGCTGACGGCCTCGGTCAGGGACCAGTAGTCCAGTTCCATGAGCTTGGTATAGCACTCCAGCCAGTCCCCCATCTTGTCCTTCGGCGTGAACACCGGCCAGTGGTCGGGGAACTCGATGTACGGCATATGGTCGTACCAGACCGGGTCGTGCAGGGCCAGGGAGTGGTAGCGCGAACGCCACTGGTCGCCGGGCTTGGGGTGCTTGTCGATGATCAGCGCGGGCACGCCCATGCGCTTGAGCCGTGCTCCCAGGCCGATGCCGCCTTGGCCGCCGCCGATGACCAGCACGTAGGGCTGCTCGGTGACGCCCAGGGACTGCTGCGCCTTCTTTCTCCGGTCAAGCCAGTTCTCCGAGACCATGGCCGCGCCGTGGTCCGCGCCCAGTGTGCGGCGCGGGCCGGAGGGTTCGGGGAAATCGCGCAGGCTCTGAGCGGTGGAAAGCATGGTCCAGCCCAGCGAGTCGCGCAGCCGGAACAGGCCCTTGCCCTGCATCGCGTTGTTCTCGAAGGTGTACCACGCCTCGATGATGCCGTCGGCTTCCGAAGCTCCGGTGACCTGCAGGTTGCGCGGCCAGGCGCCAGAGTCGATGCCCAGCAGCATGGATTGGATGCCGTCGCGCCCCTCGGCGGTGTGCAGATTCCAGGTCAGCGCGGTCAGATCGCGCCAATAGGATTCCTCGCCGAACAACTGCGCCGCGGCGGCGGAATCGTCGGCCTCCAGCGCCTGCTGCAACTTGGACAGCCATGCTTGCGCCTGGACTTCCGGGGAGTTCTCAGCCATCGTCATCACTTCATTTCTTCCTGGAACCATTGGGATGGTGCGGCGCCAGCTGTGCCGCGTGGAATCCAGAATATGAGGTGGATCACAATTCGAAAGGGTTGCAAAAGGTTGCAACCGCGCCGAAGGGCTCTCGTTCGCGACCATTGGCTTCATGGATGGCAAATCGTTGGCCTCGTTCAAGCGCAGAAAACCATGCAGCCAACGACGCAGCACCGACGGGTCGGGTACAGGGCACCCTAGATCCATCAAGCAGTTTCCTGCTCGTCGGCGGAGCGCGAACACCGCCCGCGGGGCCAGTGTTGCCCCGCGCAGTGACCGCGATGCTGCTCGTCGTTTGGCCGCACAATCATGACACCAGCAGTCGCGTGGCTCCTCCGGCCAAAACGATGGCCACGCCAAGGATTCAAGGACTTGGAAAAACCGGCAGTACTCGCGGATGCTGAATGCCCCGGGGCCGCCAGAGCCGGTCTCGGCTTACTTTCCACAGCCAACTGGCGCCCCTGGCCGGGCGCCAATCTGACTCCGGCGGATCCACGGTCTGCCCCAAGCAACGTGACGGCGCGCAGGAAACCGCAAGAGCGTGGATCAGGGCTCTCGCCCACGGGATTCCAGCCCTGGCTTCACCGGAATGACCATCTCGCCCGGACGGAGTTTGATCATCGCAAATACGCCGCCAGCACTGATACCAGAAATCCAGGGCTCGAAGAGGGCGCAGGCACAGACCATGCAATCATCGCGGGCCACGGGGTGACGGTGATGGAGTCTGCCGAAAGACCCCTGCCGCGCTGCCAGCTGAGGCATTGAAAAATTCCGTGATAGCCGCGCTGGACACGGTCGGGGACGGGGTGCACAGATGGCAACTACGCCGCGTGTATTCTCGCTTCGGCCTGCGTGGCATCGTCACGTCGCCACCGCCCAGTATTACAGGAAAGGACGGAGCCCTACGGGCAAGACGGCATAGGTGATTCACCAGTGCGTGGTATCTCATTTTATAAACTTAAGCGGTACCCTCAGAGAGAAACTCCACGATGATCACCGAGCGCCGAAAAGCGAAACACGGGGAACCTTTCCGCAACTTCACAGCGGACTTCGTGAACGACCACTTTCTCGGCAAGCTGCCGTCGGCGGAGGAACAAATGAATATCCCAGAACTTCACACCCCTGCTGCCCAGCGCATGCAAGAACTCTTCGAATGCCCCGAAGCCAGGAGGCATCTCACCTCATATGGATGGATGGAAGGCATGCCAGTAGTCTTCGCCCACGCCTGTGAACGTGTGGAAGACATCATGGGGCTAGTCTCCGTGCACGGGCGCGCTGTACTTCTGGTACGCATTGATGGCCAAACCAATGATCTGCAGTTATGGCACATCAGTGTCCCGAGTCCGATCTTCACGCGCGTGGAGCCGGTCTCTCCTGAGTCGACAATTCAAGACCTTTGCGTCAGACATCCCAAAAGCCGGCTCACTCCGTTCCGGGTGGCATTCTGGTCACACAGTGCTGCCATCCATGAAATTCCACTCCATCCCTATACCAATTGACATGACTTGCGTAAATTAATTTCGTCTTATCACAATTAGATTACGAAGAACGAAATCATTCCTAACCTGCGCGAATCCTGATAAGGGTTGCGCCGCGTAAGAATGGTAAAACCACACCCTTAATCCCTAAGCCTCTCATATTCTGAAGTATCTACTGACTAGGCGCTACGCGCGTCGATCGAACCAGGGACTCCTCCATTCTTATAGCGGTATGGCCACGGAAGATCCTTGGCGCATTCACGAATGCTTATTAAGCGATAAAGCCGAACTATCCTTCAGTGGCCTAATCTTTTAGGGTAGAAATAACACCGCAAACAGGCAGGATGAAAGGTAGCCGGTTTGCATGGTGACTTGTTCCAAGTTGATGGGGATCACTCGGAAGACTCAAGAACACAGTGGAGGTAGTACCAATGCCAGGACGTATCGTACGCACCAAAACCGCCGAGCGCGTGAGTGAACTGCTCGGTTCCCGCGAGGGGCGCCAACACCTGACGAACTACGGATGGGTCCAGGGAATGCCAATAGTGATGTCGATTCCCACGGAGCCTCTCAATGATGTTATGGGCCTAGTCTCCATGCACGGCCGCCCGGTCTTGGTAGCCATGCTCAGTGCCAAGCTCGATGAGTTGAAGTTCCTCTACGTCTCGACCCCCAACCCAGCCCTGCGAAACGCCGCGGTCGAGAAAGATTCGACCCACATCCAAGATCTGTTCGAGCGCGCCGAAGAAGATGGGCTAGTCACCTTCCGAGCCAAGTACTGGGATGCGAGCTCAGTGGCGCACCCGATCCCTGCGTTCCGTCCGACCACCGAGAGCCCCACCTACGCACACCGTTTCAGTGGTTAGTCACCAAGGCAGTTAAAAGCCTGCAAACTGCGACACTTATCCCTGCGGACATAAAGACTTGCTATCGGTTCTGCCATGGCAATTACCGCGAGGTGCTGGAATGCCGGCCCCGTGCGGTACCCCCTCGCAGCTTTGCAGGCTGGCTGGCGGTAAGCATTCCCGCCACCGTCCTTAGCCTTGCGGACCGACCTCGGTCCCGGAATCCGGACTCGCGTGCTTGGTCGCGTTCTCTTGCGCCTCGTGCCTCACGACCTCCGGGTTCGCCCCCAGGGCCAGTCGGCGAACTGTATCAAGCAATTGTTGCACCTCGGTAACCCGCTGAGTCCAATACGCGGTATCAAGATACCCAAATCCGTTATTCGCGTCGGTAGCGAACTGCTCGAAGCTGTTCCTCTGTGTTTCTAAGGCACTAGTCAGATCGTCATACTGGTCGCCGGTAAGGGAAAGATGGATGTCTTTACGAGGTCTATTTGTCATAAGTTTCAGGATTGTTCACTAGATAGCAAGTCCCTTCGACCCTACTCCTCAGCAATGGGTATAGGTCAAGGATTTCAGGATTTACCCAGCACCATCCTATAAGCAAGCGATCCCCTAACAGTCTAAGGAAAAATACGCCGGTTTCTGCTGCAACCAAATGTCTTCCATGATTGCGAAACCCTGTGACCAGCCTCCGAGTCGACGACGGATCCACGCTCCGCGACGTTCGCCCTCAGGACCCAACGCGCGCCGCGATGCGGCCTCAAAACACCGTAGCTGCTTGCTACCCGTTGCCGATAAGGCGGAACGCGTCACTATCAACCGCTGCGAACGCCAACAGGTAGACATCTTGTTCCCCCGGTTGCGGCCCATGCCCAGATAGCCAGCAGTTTCGTTGGCCGACTTGCGAGCGGGTCGGAACCGGCTCTTCTGCGCGCCTGAAGCGACCACCCATCCGGTCGCGGCCGCGGTTGGCAGGTACGACCCCAACTTCTTCTCAACCAGGTAAAACCACTGGAACGGTCAGTCGGTAAGGGCGCGCGGCGATGATCCCGCCGAGCTTGGCCCGCAGCCGCGAGACCTCGGCACGCACGGTTACCGGGGTTACCGGTTCCTGCCAGAGTTCGCGCAACCCGGCCGCGTCCACCCCCTGCTCCCGGCGGGCCAGAAGCTGCAGGATCCGCCAATGCCGGGAGTTCAGCGGCACCTCGGTACGCTCTGATCCCACCCAGATCACCGCGCGCGGCATCGGGCTGGGACACAATTCCAAGACGGTTTGCTCGGCGATGGGGCGCAACATCCATCCGCCCGGCACCGGTGCCGCGTGCATGGCGCCCAGCCCGCGCACCCAGACGCTTCCCTCGTGCAATCCGCCGATCGCCGAAAGCCGCACCGGGCAGTCGAAGCCACGGCTGGCAGCTACCGCGTACTGCTCGTCAACCAGCACGTAGTTATCGGCCGGCTGGTCCACGGCGTCGCGCAGTTCGTTCAGCTTCAACTGGTGCACACGCAGCAGCTCACCCTCCGCTTCCCGGGCGGTCGCGGACACCAACGCGAGGGTGTGCGGGTGCGCAGTGCGGAATGAACCGGCCAGTGTGACGGTGGCAGTGAGCATTCCGGTAGCCGGGCTGACGATCGGCGCCGAGGTGCACACCCAGGCATGCTGTTCCTCGCGGGCGTGCTCCGGGCCGAAAACCTGCACGGGAATCCGCTCGGCCATGGCGGTGCCGATGCCGTTGGTTCCGACATCCGCTTCACGCCAGCGCGCGCCAGCCACGAATCCGATCCCATCGCTCTGCCTGCGCACCGCGCGGGGTCCGAGCACCGTGAGGATGTAGCCCTCGCCGTCGGCGATGACCAGCTGGTTCTCCGCCTGACCCGCCATCGGCAGCAGCCGGTCGCTCAGCAGCTCGCCGAGGATCGACAGCTCATTATTCTCCTGTTGGCGCGCTGCCAGCTCGCCGCTCGGCAACGGCCGGGATTCGCCGCCGCGGCCCTGCGCCCGCTCCCAGGAGCGCGCGATGACCGGGCGAACTTCGCGCTGGATGCGCGCTCCTTCGGACCAGCGGCGGTGCAGCGGCAGCAGCTGGCGGGCGTAACCCAGCGGATCCACGCCGGCGCCAAGCGCTGCCTGAAGGCTCGGAGCGGCCGGAGGGCGGGCAGGTGTCATTCATAGAGGATGACACGCATTCAAGCGCAGGAAAAGACTTGTTTTTCGGCGCGGCATTGCTTCCATAGCGCCCAGAGCGCGGTAGTGCGTTCGGCGCGGCATTGCCTCCGCTTACCGACATGAAACTACGTTTCTTGAATTGAACCTGCGTTTCATGCCACGATATTTGTTGGACGTGCGCCAGCTCACAGGATCGCGGGCGGTGCTACGTGACAGGTACAGAGATCAAAGGACGTCACCCCCATGGCCATGACTCACGCTAACCACTCCGAGCTGACCCCGCTGCGCTTCCTGGAGCGCTCCGCCGAGGTCTACCCGTCCAAGCAGGCAGTCCTGCACGGTACCCGCAGCTACACCTACGCGGAACTCGAAGCCCGGATCCATCGTTTCGCCCAGGTCATCCGCGAGCGCATCACCCCCGGCGACCGCGTGGCCGTGCTGGCCCCCAACACCCCTGAGATGCTCATGGCTCATTATGCCGTGCCGTTGGCCGGGGGCGTGCTGATCGCCCTGAACACCCGGCTGTCCGCCCACGAGCTGCAGTACATCATGGACCACTCCGAGGCGAAGCTGCTCTTCGCCGACACCGAGCTGCTGGGCAACACCAAGATGCTGCGCGCCGAGAACCCCACGCTGCAGGCGCTGATCGAGCTCACCGACGACCAGTTCACCGGGCGGCGCCCCGACGTGGCGGTGGACGCGGTGCTCGACGAGCTGCTGGCCGAAGCCAGCAGGGAGAAGCTGCCCTATTCCGTCGAGGACGAGCGCGCGCCCATCACGCTGAACTACACCTCCGGCACCACCGGCAAGCCCAAGGGCGTGCTCTATTCGCACCGCGGCAGCTACCTGAACTCGCTGGGCGAGGCCATGCACCAGGGCATGAACTCCGCCACCCGCTACCTGTGGACCCTGCCGATGTTCCACTGCAACGGCTGGTGCACCCCGTGGGCGGTCACCGCCGCCGGCGGCACCCATCTGTGCCTGCGCGCGGTGCGCGAGGACTCGGTGTGGGACGCCATCGAGAACCTGGGCACCACCCACCTGTGCGGGGCCCCGACCGTCTGCTCGATCATCGCCGACGCGCCCCGCGCCCACGAGCTGGCAGCGCCGCTGCGCATCACCACCGCCGGGGCCCCGCCCTCGCCTGCCATCATCTCCAAGCTGCAGAAGCTGGGCATCGAGGTGGTGCACGTCTACGGGCTGACCGAGGTCTACGGCCCGTACACCATCTGCGAATACCAGGATGCCTGGGACGAATTGGCGCCGGCTGAGCGCGCCGAGCGGCTCTCCCGCCAGGGCGTCGGCATGATCACCGCCGAATCCGCGCGCGTGGTGGACCTGGACATGAACGACGTGCCCGCCGACGGGGAAAGCATGGGAGAAATCGTGCTGCGCGGCAACAATGTGATGATCGGCTACTACCGCGACCCGCAGGCCACCGAGCAGGCCTTCACCGGCGGCTGGTTCCACACCGGGGACCTGGGCGTGATGCACCCCGACGGCTACATCCAGGTCCGCGACCGCGCCAAGGACATCATCATCTCCGGCGGGGAGAACATCTCCACCATCGAGGTCGAGCAGGCGCTGGCCGCACACCCCGAGGTGCTGGATCTGGCGGTGGTCGGCGTGCAGGACGAAAAGTGGGGTGAACGCCCGGTGGCCTACGTGATCCGCGCCAGCGGCTCGCAGCTGGATGCCGAGGGGCTGATCAGTTTCGCCCGTGAGCGCCTGGCCGGATACAAGGTGCCGCGCACCATCGTGTTCCCGCAGGATCTGCCGCGCACCTCCACCGGCAAGGTGCAGAAGAACGTGCTGCGCGCGCAGGCGCTGGAAGAGGCCGCCGGATAGGCCCCGGCGGGGTTCCGCGGCGCACCGCAACGGCGTAGAGTTGGCGCACCGCATAGCCCACCGAACGGAAGGTCCGCCATGCCCGCAACCTATACCTTCGACGTCTTCAGCTCCGTGGACGGCTTCGGCAGCGCCGGCGGCGACTGGGGCGGCTACTGGGGCAAGCAGGGCCCCGAGCTGCTCGAGCGCCGGCTGCAGCTCTACACCCCGGCCTGCCGCATGGTCTACGGCGCCAACACCTTCCGGCTCTTCGAGCGCTTCTGGAACGAGATCGCGGACAACCCGGAAGTCGAGGACCCCTGGGGCATCGCCATGCACGAGCAGCCCGCCACGGTCATCTCCACCACCCTGTCCGAGCCGTTGGACTGGCCCGACGCGGTGCTCGAACGCGAGGACGCACTGAGCGTGGTGGCCCGGCTCAAGGCCGAATCCACGGTGCCGCTGCGCTCCCACGGTTCTCTGGCGATGAACCACTCGCTGCTGGCCGCCGGCCTGGTGGACTTCATCCAGGTCACCGTGTTCCCGGTGCTCACCGGCCGCAACGGCGCTTCGCCGGTGTTCGCCGGGGTGGACGACTACGACCTGGAGCTCGTCGACTCCCGGCTGCTGGATGGCAGCATCCAGGAACTCACCTACCGCCCGACCCGGCACGGCTAGCCGCCCCCGGCGGCTGAGAGGAGGTCCAGGTGGCCAGGAAGGGCGCACCGGCGCACCGCACGCGTTCCACGCTTTCCCTGCGCGCCCTGGGGCTGCTAGCGGCCGGGGCGCTGGCGCTGGCCTCCTGCTCGACTCCCAACAACCCGGCGCCGGCCGGCCCCGTTCCCACCAGCGATGCACCCACCAGCGGCTCGCCCTCCGGGGCGGAAAACACCCAGGGCGCAAGCTTCCACACGCTGGCCTCGAATCTCAACGCTCCGTGGTCGGTGGCGGATGCCGGGGATGCGCTACTGGTCAGTGAACGGGACTCCGGGCGCGTCCTGGAGATCCTCGATTCAGGCGCCGTGCGCGAGGTCGGCCGGCTGCCCGATGTGGACTTCGGCGGCGAGGGCGGGCTGCTGGGCCTGGCCTTCAAGACCCCGGACCGGCTCTACGCGTATTCCACCGGCCCGAACGGCAACCGGATCCAGCGTTTCACGCTGGCCGGGGCGGTAGGAAGCTATTCGCTGTCCGAGCCCAGGACGCTGCTGGACGGGCTGCCTTCAGCCTCCAACCACAACGGCGGGCGGCTGGCCTTCGGACCGGACGGCATGCTCTACGCCAGCGTCGGGGATGCGGCGCGGCCGGCGAGCGCGCAGGATCTGGGCAGCTTGGGCGGCAAGATCCTGCGGATGGACGCGGAGGGAGGCGTTCCGGCGGACAACCCGTTCCCGGATTCCTACGTGTACAGCTACGGCCACCGCAACGTGCAGGGGCTGGCCTGGGACGCCGACGGCGCCATGTACGCCAGCGAATTCGGGCAGAACACCTGGGACGAGCTGAACAAGATCACCGCAGGCGGCAACTACGGCTGGCCGGAAGTGGAAGGCACCGGCGGCACCGGGGAGTTCACCGACCCCGTCGCCCAGTGGAGCACCGACCAGGCCAGCCCCAGCGGCATCGCGATCATCGATTCCGTGCTCTACCTGGCCAACCTGCGCGGGCAGCGGCTGCGCGCGGTGCAGCTGGACGACCCGGAAAAGCAGCGGGAGCTGCTGGTCAACGAGCTGGGCAGGCTGCGCGACGTGGTCCCGGGGCCGGATGGGCGGCTGCTGGTGCTGACCAACAACACCGACGGGCGCGGCGACCCGGGCCCGCAAGACGACCGGCTGATCTCCCTCCCGCCGTCAGGGACCGGATAGCGGGCTTCCACCCTGCAAACGCCGACGGCCGGCACCGCCCCGTCAGGGGAAGTGCCGGCCGCCGATATGACCTCGGGCGCTACTGCGCTGGGCGCATGTCCCCGGTGGTGCGGAAGCGCTCGTGCCAGGACAATGCCTCGCCCAGCAGGTGCGGCGTGTGCTTGCCGTAGCTTTCCTTGCGGGCGCGGTCGAAGTAGTCCTGCAGCAGCGGACGGTAGTCCGGATGCGCGCAATTGTCGATGATCATCTGGGCACGCTGCTTCGGCGACAGGCCGCGCAGGTCCGCCAGTCCCTGCTCGGTAATCAGGATCATGGTGTCGTGCTCGGTGTGGTCCACGTGGGAGGCGAACGGGACGATGCCCGAGATCTTGCCGTCCTTGGCGGTGGACGGGGACATGAATACCGACAGGTAGCCGTTGCGGGCGAAGTCGCCCGAACCTCCGATGCCGTTCATGACGTGCGAGCCGAGCACGTTGGTGGAGTTCACGTTGCCGTAGATGTCGGCTTCGATCATGCCGTTCAGGGCGATGCAGCCCAAGCGGCGGATGATCTCCGGGTGGTTGGAGATCTCCTGGGCGCGCAGCAGGATGCGGTCGCGGTAGTGGTCGACGTTCTTGTTGAACTCGGCGATGCCTGCCTCGGACAGCGAGAAGCTGGTGGCGGAGGCGAACTCGATGGTGCCGTCCTTGATCAGCTGGAGCATGCCGTCCTGGATGACCTCGGTGTAGGCGGTCAGGCCCTTGTAGCCGCCGCGGGCCAGGCCCGCGAGCACGGCGTTGGCGATGTTGCCCACGCCTGACTGCAGTGGCAGCAGCTTCTCGCTCAGCCGGCCGGCGCGGATCTCGTAGTCCAGGAAGCCCAGCAGGTGGTCAGCGATCTTCTCGCTGGTGGCGTCGACCGGGGCGAACGGGCTCAGGCGGTCCGGGGCGTCGGTCTCCACGACGGCGACGATCTTGTTCACGTCGACGTTCAGGTACTTCTGGCCGATGCGGTCGCGCACGGTGGTCAGGTCGATCGGCTTGCGGTGCGGAGGCAGGGCGGTGCCGTAGTAGACGTCGTGCATGCCGTCCATGGCGGCGGACTGCTGGGAGTTGACCTCGATGATGACCTTGTCGGCCATTTCCAGCCAGGTCTTGTTGTTGCCCACGGAGGAGGAAGGGATCAGGTCGCCCTCGGCGGTGACGCCGACAACCTCGACGATGGCCAGGTCGATCTTGCCGTAGAAGCCGAACCAAGCGTGCTGGGCGACATGGGACAGGTGGATGTCCATGTACTCCATGTTGCCCTCGTTGATACGGCGGCGGAGCTCCGGGTCGGACATGTACGGCAGGCGGAGGTTCATGCCCTCGGCCTTGGCCAGTACGCCGTCCAGTTCCGGAGCGGTGGAGGCACCGGTCAGAACGTTGATCTTGAAGTCTCGGCCGGCGTCATGCTCGTCGCCGATGAGCTTTGCCAAAGCGCCTGGCACGGCTTTCGGGTAGCCGGCGCCGGTGAAGCCGCTCATGGCCACGGTCATGCCCGGCTTAACGAAAGTGGCAGCCTGTTCTGCGCTCATCAGTCGTTCGGTGAAGGCGCGATGGTGGATACGCTGGTGCAAAATAGCCCTTTCTCACTTCTTTGTGATCCACGTCTGTAACGAGTATCTCAACCTACTACTCTAGTGTCGCTTTCGACCGTCCGGGGCCAGCTTCTAGGCCCAATGCCGAATAAAGCAGGGGCAAAGCGCTGACCTGTCCAGAGTTTGCGGTGACCGGTCGCCGGAAATTCACCGCGTGCGACTAGTATTCTCCCGAACACCGTGCGCGGTGCAGTTTCAACCTCGTTCTAAGTCCATTGACAGGCTCGGTGGCTAGGTTGGGTAGTGATGACTACAGCACGAGCCGCCGCACCCCGGCACCGCCTCACTGCGGCGCTGGTCCTGTTGCCGCGCGCAGTGCTTCTCGCCCTGCTGCTGATTCTCGGCCTGCTCTTGATGCACGGGATGAACCTGCACAACGAGCATGCGGCCGGTACTGGCGCCGCGGCTCCCGCCCAGAGCGCCCACGGGCACGCGGCAGGACCCCTGGCGCCGGGATCGGGACTCGTCGCCACGGGAACCCAGCATCTTGTCGGCCAGCCGAACGCGCTGGCCTGCACCGACTGCGATGAGCAGGGCGCACAGGCGGCCGCCACCGGATGCGTCCTCGCGTTCATCCTCTTTTTCCTGCTCTTGCCGCGCCGCGGCAGCGTACTGGTCCGCCGGGTCTCCCCGTCGCGGGCCGGGCCGCGATGTTCCCGGGCAAACTGGAGCGTGCTGCGCGCGCCGAGCCTGATCAGCCTGTGTATTAGTCGCACGTGATGACCGGTGGCGGCCGGAAGCGTTTCGCCGATTCCCTGGCCGCCTCCCGGTAATCCGGCGCGTTTTGCGCGCCCTCGACAACAACACAGGAGATCTTCCATGAAGTCCACCCCTCTGACTCTCAGCGCCCTCGGGGCGGCGGCTGCGCTGGCCCTGGCAGGCTGTTCCGCGCCAGAACCAAACGACCCGGCGGAGCATTCAACCCACGACATGAGTGCCGCCCCGCCTTCGAACGAATCCGTGAACGCCGCGCAGAACGAGGCCGACGAGATGTTCGCTTCGATGATGGTGATACACCATGAACAGGCCATTGAGATGAGCGACATCCTGCTGTCAAAGCAGGGACTGGCCCCGGAAATCCAGCAGCTGGCGCAGGACATCAAGGAGGCTCAGGGCCCAGAAATCCAGACTCTGCGAACCTGGCAGGAACAGTGGAACGTCCCGTCGGACCAGCCCCATTCGATGGGCGAGGATGACGGAATGGTCAGCGACGAGAATCTGGAGAAGCTGCGCCAGGCCACGGCAGCGGAAGGCACCACGCTGTATCTGGAGCAGATGATCACCCACCACGAAGGCGCCGTTGAGATGGCAGAACAAGAGCTCTCAGAAGGACGTTACGCCCAAGCCAAGGACATGGCCCAGCGCATCGTCGACACCCAAACCGCAGAAATTGAGCAGATGAATGATCTGCTTTCCGCACACTAAGCCCGAAGGAAGCAATGAACTCCACCGAAAAACCAAGCGTCTGGAGCCGCCAGGCGGTGCGGCTCGCCGCTCCGTTGGCCATGCTTGCCATGGTGCTCAGCGGCTGCTCGCAGGCACCGGCCCCAACACCTGCTCCGGCATCCCAGTCCGACGCCGAATCTACCGCAGATTCAGGCGAACTGCTTGAACGGTTCGGCCTGCAGGGATTGGACGCGGCGCAGATCATCGATCAGCTGGAGCAGCTGCCGGTTGCCAAACGCCCGGCCAATCTGATGGCCTCGGTCCGTCCCGGGCAGCTGGTGCTCAGCGACGAAGCCGGTCGCCAGGCCGCCATGCAGCTGCCTGCGGACAAATTCTACCTTTCCGTCGCTCCCTACGAGAGCCAAACCCACGACTGCCATTTCCACAGTCTCACCACCTGCCTCGGGGAGCTACAGAATGCTGACGTCATCGTCGATTTCACGACAAACGATGGCACGAAGGTCCTGGACGGCATGCAGCTGGCAACCAATGACAACGGCTTCGTCGGTCTCTGGCTGCCCAGCGGAGTCACCGGTGAACTGACGATCACCGCCGGCGGCAAAACCTCGACGCAGTCCATCTCCACGGCAGGGTCCGAGGACGCCACCTGTCTGACGACCATGCAGGTCGTCTAGGACCGGCTCCCCTTCACCTGGTTCGGCACGGCAGTACACTGCGTGCCGAACCGGTGTGGGCATGGGCCCATGAACGTCGCCACGCCCGAGTTCCGGAGCTTCGAGACGCTCGCTTGGTGCGAAAATCGCCAAATTCCTAAGGAAATCTGGCTGTTACCGTTTTGTCCCCGAACTGCCGTTGACCCGTCATGGGGTCGCTCCTACATTTAAGGTGACTCCCGTCGGGGGCCCTCTGAAAATTCATGTTGGAGGTCGGATTCAAATGAAGAAGTGGACTCGGTGGCAAGACTGGGTCGGTGTCGCGGCAGGTCTGTATGCCGCAATCGCATCTATCTGGCTCAATGGAACAACAACATCCATGACGCTGATGATGGTCTTCGGTTTGCTGATGGTCGTCACCGCAGTGTGGAGCGTTGCGATGCCGCGTCTCGTTTCGATGGAATGGGCACTTGCCATTTCCGGTGCACTGCTTTTTGCCTCGCCGTGGATGGGACAGTTCACCAGCTACGCCATGAGCACATGGGTGTCATGGATTTGCGGTGCCGTTGGCATCGCAGCGGGCTTGATGGCCCTGGCCCCGGCCATGGAAATGCGCCACGCAACAGGCGGCTCAAGCACCGCACACTAGATTCCTCGTGAAAGACCAGTGCATTCACATTGCTTGGGCTCCGGATGATTGACGATCCGGAGCCCAGGCAATGGTTTTTTAGTTGTTCAGGTGCCAATTGGCTCGCCCAGCTCCGTGAGATGTCCCAGCGCTGGGATGCATCCGAACCAGCCGCTTAGTTGAATGCCGCGTGGGGTGCCTTCGGCGACGTAGCGCAACTCCAAGCGGCAGCCGATGGCCTCCGCATGCCGAGGCAGGGTTGCCAGCTGGACGCGGTCCAGATCTCCTGATTCAGGTTTCTTGACCCGCTCGGCGCTGACCTTAAGGCTTCCGACGAGATCCTTGGTGCTCAAACCTGCTACTTCGCGAAGCTGCGCCAGCTAGGTATATCCGTCGCAATCCTTGGGAAATCTGGCACGCCTCTTCTGGGATTCCTTGGCCAGATTTTCGATCAATCGGGGAGAACGGTACACAAGAGATTCGGCTTTCTCGATGCACGCGAACTATCAACAAAGCCACGGGAGGAACCAACGGTTGCTAGCTTCGGCAGCTGGGCAGGATGATCCGTGATGTCCGTCGTGTTTCTAAATGCGGCCGATTCGGCGCGCTTCGAGCCGTCGGCGTACTGCGGATCCGGCTTGTTCCACGGCGTCGGCGATGCCCAGACCTTGGTGCAGCCCTGCCACGATCGAGGCGGCCATGACGTCCCCGGTTCCCTTGACACGCACGTCCAGGCGCTCGTAGCCGATGGCGGCGACCTCAGCTGCTGTCACGACGAGATCCTCGCCGTGCTGCCTGTCCTGCCCCTCCAAGCCGCTGGCAACCACCCATTGGCAGCGTCCGGACAGCAGACGGCGCGCGTCCTTGATGATCTGGTCGACGGGTTGCTCGCGCGCCGGGGGGCTTTCAAGCAGGTGCTGCAGTTCAAAGAGGTTGGGAACGATCCCGGTAGCCAGCGGGAGCAGCTCCTTGCGCAGGGCAGCGGCGACCTCGGGATCGGTGTAGGCTCCCACGTCGTAATCCCCAAGCGTGGGATCGACGACGACGCGCAGCTGCGGGCGGCGTTCGAGCAGCATGCGAAGCCAGCTGGCTACGGCGACCACCTGGGCCGGGCCGGCGAAGTACCCGGTGTAGACGGTGGAGACCTCATCTGCGATGCCGAGCGCGGTGAGGTCATGCAGCGCGTCCGCAACCCATGGGCCCGACAGGTCGGCGGCGTGCACCTGCGGGTAGTGCGGCAGGTTGCTGAGCATGGCGGTGGGCAGCGCCGCGACCTTCAGGCCGCGCTCCGTCAACACCGGCACCGAAGCGCTCAGGCCGACCGTGCCGTAAACCACTTGGGATCCGATGGCAATGATATCCACCGGGCAGGAATCCAGTTCCCACCGTTCACGCGACAATGCGCTGTTTTCATCCTGTTGTTCCACACCCATATCTTAACGGGAGGGAGCCCCTGCCGTTCTTTCGGAGTGCTTTGATTAAACGCCAACGGGTGGCGCGCTCCCCTTGCGGAGAGTGCGCCACCCGTCGGACAGGAAGCAGGTCTGGAGGACTTACTTCTTTGCAGCAGCAACAACCTGCAGGCGCAGGTTTGCAACAACGTCCTCGTGAACGCGAACGGTTGCGGTGTAGTTGCCAGTCGACTTGATGTGGTCGCTGACCTCAATGTTGCGCTTGTCGATCTTGCCCAGACCAGCGTTTGCAACAGCAGCAGCAATGTCTGCGGTCTTCACGGTGCCGAACAGGCGGCCGTTGGCGCCAGCCTTGACGGTAACCTTGACCGGCTGGGACTTCAGCGATGCTGCAAGAGCCTGAGCTTCCTCAAGGTTTGCAACGGCGCGAGCAGCGCGAGCAGCCTTGATGGAATCAACCTGCTTCTCACCACCCTGGGTCCAAACGATTGCGAAACCGCGTGGCAGCAGGTAGTTACGGGCGTAGCCGTTCTTTACCTCGACAATATCGCCAGCAGCACCGAGACCGGATACTTCGTGAGTCAGAATGATCTTTGCCATTTTGCTATCCCTTCTTCCTTAGCCTCGGCCAGCGCCGGAGTAAGGCAGCAGGGCAACTTCACGTGCGTTCTTGATTGCCTGTGCGATCTTGCGCTGTTCCTGCACGGAAACGCCGGTCACACGACGAGCGCGGATCTTACCGCGATCGGAGATGAACTTGCGCAGCAATGCGGTGTCCTTGTAGTCGATGACGGTGATGTCAGCGGCCTTCAAGGGGTTGGACTTTGGTTTGGGCTTACGGATTTCAGCCTTAGCCATCGTGGAGCTCCTTTAGTTTGGGAGCCCGCAGATTATTCTGCGGGATGGTGAATAAATAGTGGTTAGAAAGGCGGTTCGTCGTTGCCCGGGTTGCCCCAGCCACCACCGTTGTTTCCGCCAGTGCTCCACGGGTCGTTGGCTGGAGCGTTCCAGCCACCACCCTGCTGCGGCTGCTGTTGCTGCGGCTGCTGTGGTGCATTTTGCTGTGGTGCGTTGGAGAAGCCTCCACCGCCAAATCCGCCGCCGCCACCGCCGGAGCGCTGGGTGCGGGTTACCTTGGCGGACGCAAAGCGGAGCGACGGGCCGATTTCATCGACCTCGAGCTCCATAACGGTGCGACGTTCGCCTTCCTTGGTGTCGTAAGAACGCGAGCGCAAACGACCCTGGGCGATGACGCGCATGCCCTTGGTCAGCGTTTCTGCAACGTTCTCTGCAGCCTCGCGCCATACCGATGCACGCAAGAACAGGGCTTCCCCGTCCTTCCATTCATTGGTCTGGCGGTCAAAGGTGCGAGGAGTCGAAGCGATCGTGAAGTTCGCTACGGCTGAGCCGGACGGCGTGAAACGCAGCTCCGGATCGGCGGTCAGGTTTCCGATAACGGTAATAACAGTCTCGCCTGCCATTGACTCTCCTTAGAAAAGTTTGAACGTTTGTCCTACGACGGAAGTACTTGCGTGATTAAACGCGAGCCTCTTCCGGACGGGTGACCTTGTGGCGCAGGATCAGTTCGTTGATCTTGAGCTGACGCTCAAGCTCAGCCGAAGTAGCTGGATCTGCGGTGTAGTTCACCACGATGTAGGTGGCTTCTGCCTTCTTCTTGATCTCGTAAGCCATCTTGCGACGACCCCAGACATCAACCTTGTCGATGGTGCCACCGTGGGAGCGAACAACCTCGAGGTACTTCTCGATGGTTGGCTCTACGGTGCGGTCATCGACCTCTGGATCGATGAGGACCATAAGTTCATAAGCACGCATGTGAACCCACCTCCTTTGGGCTAAACGGTCGCGGCCTTTCCGCAACAGGAGGTTCTTGCGTTGCCTGAGCCGGACACACCCAAGTTTCGGGCGTGCGGTAGCACAGACCTTCCAAGCTTACCCGAGGGTGCCCGCCTTGTAGTAGTCAAGGTGTCGCAGATCATGAAATGCGCTCCGCGCTCGCGACCCGTACCTGTATTAGCCCTCCAGGTCGCGGTCGATCAGCGGTTGGATCCGGTTGATGAAGTCCGGGGCAAGGGTGCGCATGTAGGTGTCTGAGACATGGTGCTTGTCCCGGTACACCAGAACGTTGCCCACGAGCGACGGGCAGGTTTCCTCGGTGCAGAATTGATCGGTGAGATCCAGGACCTGCACACGCGGCTCCAGCTTCCCTGCTTCTCCGGTGACATCCCCCGGCGGCAGGGCCTTGTCCCGCGGGGTGACGCACCGTTGAGGATTCTCGGGATTCTCGGCCAGGCAGTCCCTGGCGTAGCCTTTGAGCGCCGGACGGGGTGTGTCCACCAGCGAGATGACGTCAATCCCCGCATCTTCGAGCTCCGACCAGGCCTCGGCAAATCCCCGTGCAGCGTCCGAAGTGTAGGACGGTTCGGCCCAATTGGCAGTCAGCACCACGTCGATGTCGCCGCGCTCGGCCAAACGCCGCGCGGTTTCCCTGTTCGCCTCGCTGCAGGAAATCGACCCGTCGGCTTCCGCTGTGCGCTGCGCCTTGGAGAACGGGCAGGAGTCCTTCAGATAGGTAACCAGCTTCCAGTCGTTGGCATCAGCCAGCGCCTGCACGGCCTGGTACCAGTGCGTGGCGTGCGAATCGCCGACCAGCGCAATGGTGGTCTTTGCTGACGGGTTGCCGAATTCGCATTCCTTGGCCTGCGTGGACTGGGGTTTTTGCACGCAGTCCCCGAGCTGCGGAAAATCACCGCTGGCTTCGCTGAGCGTGGGAACAATCTGACGGTTCTCGCCCAGATAGGCCGGCATGCCCTGCGCCAGCGAGGCGGCGCCGAAACCGGGAGGCGGGTTGCTGGTCAGTTCGGCCGCCTGCTTGTTCTGCTTCTCAGCGAGGGCGGACTGCGCCTGCTGCGGGACGAATCCCAGCGTCGCGACAAGCCCTACGGCAGCTGCCCCGGCCAGCACGGTGCGGCCGGCTCCGCGCGACAAGGTCGGCCAGCGGCGCACCGGATTCTCGACATAGCGGAAGCTGAGCTGCGCCAAAAGCAGCGACAGGGCAAGCAGGCCCACGGATTCCAGCGGGCCGGGATCACCGCCGGTAAGCTGCGCGGCAAAGACGATCAACGGCCAGTGCCACAGGTACAGGGAATAGGACACTGCGCCGACCCACTGAATCGGTCCGCTGTCCACCACCGGGTGTAGCGACAGCAGTCCTTCGGTGCGCTCCGCGGCGATGATCAGCACCGTGGAGAGGACCGGGACCAGGGCGGCAACACCGGGGAAAACGATATCCCCGCTGTATGTGAATGCCGCGCCGGCCAGCGCGGCCAGCGCAAAAAGCACCAGGACATTGCGCAGCACGGCGGGAATTCCTTCCAGAATCCGCCGTCCGGTTTCCGCCCGCTGTGCGGCAACCAGGGCCAGCAGACCGCCAGCCGCCAGTTCCCAGACCCGGGTGGTGGTGACAAAATATCCGCTGGGATCACCTGAGAAACCCAAATAGGCCGAATAGGCCAGCGAAGCCAGCGCGGTGGCCGAGAAACCGATCCACAAGGCGCTGGTTCTCCAGCGGCGAAGCGGTCCGGCAAAGGCGGCCACCACCAGCAGCGGCCAGAAAAGATAGAACTGCTCCTCCACACCCAGAGACCAGAAGTGCTGCAGCGCGCTCGGGGCTTCCTCGGCTGCGAGATAGTCCACCGACGACGCGGCCAGCACCCAGTTCTGCACCGACAGGGCGGAAGCCACTGCCTGGATGCCGAGCGATTCCCACAAGGTGCTGGGCAGGAGCAGCAGCGTTCCCGCCACGACCACCACGATCACCAGCAGCGCCGCAGGCAGGATTCGCCGCACCCGCCCGGCGTAAAAGGACAGCAGGTCGATGCGGCCGGTGCGGTCGGCTTCGCGGAGCAGATGGGAAGTGATGAGGAACCCGGAGATGACAAGGAAAATATCCACCCCGATATACCCGCCGGGCAGGATCCGCGGTTCCAGATGGTAGACCACCACCAGCAGGACCGCCAGTGCGCGCAACGCCTGGATTTCGGGCCGGAAGTTTCTGATCGGGGCGGCAAACGAACTCATAGTGCTTGATCGAATCAGCCCCGGGTAAACATCCGGTGAGCACCAATCAACGGGCGCAGAAACTGCGCGTCTGAAATGACTGAAAAGGCTGGCGTAATTCAATTGTTTCGCAAGCCGTTCATCGGTAGCGTTTCCAGATGTTCCCGTGATCTTCCGCGCTGCCCGACGTTAGGACCCGCAATGCCCCAAGCCAAGTCGTTTGCAGTGGTAGGTGCCGGGATCATCGGCGCCGCGGTGGCCCGGGAACTGCTGGCCAGATATCCCGGATCGAGCGTCACCGTCGTGGAGAAGGAACAGGCGGCAGCCGGGCACCAGACGGGGCACAACTCCGGGGTAGTCCACGCCGGGCTCTACTACGAGCCGGGAGGCCTCAAGGCCAAGCTGTGCCGGCGCGGGGTTGAACTGCTCCAAGACCTTGCCCAGGCCAGGTCTCTTCCCTATGAGCAATGCGGCAAACTGGTGGTGGCGCTGGAAGCCGACGAGGAACAGCGGCTGAAGAACATCTTCGAACGGGCGCAAGCCAACGGTGTTCCCGGGGTGGGGATGCTCGGTCCGGATGGCATCAAAGACATCGAGCCGAATGCGGTGGGGCGGATGGCCCTGCACTCCCCAGGTACGGCGATCATCAGCTATGCCGCGGTGACCGAAGCCCTGCTCGACGACGTGCGGCTGGCAGGCGGAGAAGTGCGTTTCGGCTGCGCCGTAGAGCGCATCGAGGAACTAGCCACCGGGGTGCGCCTGCATACAAGCAACGGGCAGTTTCTCGCAGACCACGTCATCGTTTGCGCAGGATCCCAGTCCGACCGGTTGGCACGCGGTTCGGGGGCCAGCAACCAGCCGAGCGTCGTGCCGTTTTTCGGCCAGTATTTCCAGTTGGAGGAAAGCTACCGCACCATCCTCAACGGGCTGGTCTATCCGGTCCCGGATCCGAAATACCCGTTCCTCGGCGTCCACCTGACCAAGCGCGTGGATGGCCAGATGATGGTCGGGCCCAACGCCTTCCTCTCCCTGTCTCGGGAGAAGTACCGCGGCCTCGGCCTGGATTTCAAGGATCTCGGGGAGGTCATGGCCAATCCTGGTTTCTGGAAGTTCGCGTCGCGGAACTTGCCCACGGCTGTCCGCGAGATCCGCACCGTGGTCTCGGAACAGTTTTTCCTCAGGGAAGCTGCGAAATACGTTCCGTCGCTGGAGGGAGCCAAGGCGACCCGCTTCACCCGCGGCATCCGGGCGCAGGCCATGGACGCCGACGGCAAGCTGCTGGACGACTTCGCCATCGACTACCGCGATCATGCCACGCATATCCGCAATGCGCCGTCTCCCGGCGCCACCAGCTCCCTGGCCATCGCCGAGTACATCGTGGATTCGCTGGTCTCCAGGAGCATCGCCTAACCGCGGGACTGCTTCTCCCGGATCAGGTCCAAGGCCAGCACCGCGCCGACGGTCATCAGGCGGTGCCCCGGGCTGAGGTTCGGTGCGAGCCGTACCGAATAGGTGGACATGCCGATCAGCGCGTTGCCCAGGCCCGACCAGCTGCGCGAAACGGTGGCGATGACCTGGCCGCGGGCGCTGATCTGGAATTCGAAGTCCCAGAGATTTCCGTCCAGGTCGATCTCTTCGCCTTGGAAATCCACGGTGACCTTGGTCTTGAAGAAGGTGATCCGCTTGACGAGGGTCGCGATCTGGTTGCCCTGGCCGTCCATGATCTCCATGCGGTCGCGCCCCACGCTCATGGTGTCCTTCACCTGGAGTACCGGGTTGTCCGGTCCATCGAATACCGTCAGCTGCCGGGACCCGGCGAACATGCGGCCCAGTGCGCTCCCTCCGGTCTCCACGTGGGCTACCTGCACGCCCTCGCCGTCCATGATGGAGAAATCGTTCTTCATGAGGTTCTTGGTCTGCTGGATGACCAGCACGTCAGGTTCGAAGATCGTCATGCCTGCGATTATGCCACCGGCACCTGCGGCCCCGGCCCAGCGCGTGGGCTCATCCCAGGATGCCGCGGTCGGCCTTGGACAGCGGATACCGTTCATCCAGTTTCGGATCCAGTGCCAGCCGGAACAATGCTTCGAGCAGCAGCCGTCCGACGCCCCAGTACACCGGGATCGCCAGCCATATGTACCATCCCCAATCCATGGTGAGGGCGAGGATGAGCGTGGCAAAGAGGACAGCGATCCCCAAACCCCGATAGACCAGCACCACGCCCTTGGTGTACGAGTCACGCTTTTCCTGTTGCTGCGCAACGCGGTATTCCAGCCCATCGACCGAGGCTTGGAACTGCGGTGTTTCCACCCTGGCAAATAAATCTCCCACCGGCACTTGCAGTGCGCCGGCGATTCTCGACAGCGTATCCATGCTGGCATCCTGGCCAGCTTCCAGACGTTGGACTGTTCTAACGGTGACTCCGCTTTCGGTCGCGAGGCGTTCCTGCGTCCATCCCACGGTGCGGCGAATTTCCGATATTCGTGATTCGTTCATGCAGTTCACACTAGCCATGAAGGACACGACAGCACCACGACTTTCTCCCGACAGCTACCCGACAATGTCACGTCACCGCGTATTTTCGGCTTCGGAAAACCTATGGCCGGGTTTTCCTGGAAGCTGCTCGGCATGGTGGCACTCCGCGCGAATTTCATATGCCTGATACGGCATATGCGTTAAATTCGAAGGCCGCGACCGGATGTCCTCCAACGGAGGCTCCGGTCGCGGCCTTTTGGGCGGCTACTCCCCGAAGAAGACGCGAGCCACCTTCGACAGGTACCACGGGTCGTCGACGCCGCACATCTCGCGGGCCGAGTGCATGGACAGCAACGCCACACCCACGTCCACGGTGCGGATGCCGATGCGGGTCGCGGTCAGCGGGCCGATGGTCGATCCGCAGGGAACCCGGTTGTTGGAGACGAACTCCTGGTAGGGCACCCCGGCAGTATCGCACCAGCCGGCGAAGGCGGCGGCGCCCACGGCATCGGTGGCGTACCGCTGGTTGGCGTTGATCTTCAGCAGCGGACCGGCGTTGACCTGAGGTCGGTTCGCAGGGTCGTGGCGCTCTGCGTAGTTGGGGTGCACGGCGTGGCCGGCATCGGCCGACAGGCACACGGAGTTGGCCAGCGCGCGGGCGGTGTCTTCCACCGTGGCACCGAACGAAGCCTGGATGCGCTGCAGCAGTTCCTCAAGGAAGGGGCCGCTGGCGCCCGAACGCGACTCGGAACCCAGTTCCTCGTGGTCGAAGGCCGCCAGCATGGCGATGCGATAGCCCTCGGGCTTGCGTGCGTAGTCGGTCAGCGCAATCAGGCCCGCGTGCACCGAGGACAGGTTGTCCAGGCGCGAGGAAGCGAAGAAGTTCTTGCCTTCGCCGAAGACCTCACCGCGCTGCGCCGGGGCGGTCAGCACGTCGTAGCCAGCGATCTGCGACGGATCCACGCCGGCCGAGGCGGCCAGCACGGCCAGGATGTCCGCGTCAGCCAGGTCCCCGGCCCCGAAAATCGGGTTGGTGTGGGTCTGGCGGTCCAGGGTCAGCCCGTCGTTGACCTGACGGTCCAGATGGATGGCCAGCTGCGGGATGCGCAGCAGCGGCTCGGTCTGCGCCAGATGCACCGAACCGTCGCGCAGCACCAGACGGCCGGCGAGCACCAGCTCGCGGTCCAGCCACGAGTTCAGCAGCGGTCCGCCGTAGACCTCGACCCCTGCCTGCCACCACCCATTGGATCCGGTAGTGGGCTTCGGCTTCAGCTTGAAGCCCGGCGAGTCGGTGTGCGCGCCGAGGATGCGAAAGCCGGAGGTGGCGGTGGCGCCCTCGGGCTGCACCCAGGCGATGACCGCGCCGTCGCGCACCACATAGTAGGAGCCGGCCCCGAGGGCCCATGCCTCGGCTTCGTCCAGCGCCGTGAACCCGGCGGCATCCAGCCGCTTCGCCGCGCTCGCGGCTGCATGGTAACTCGACGGGGAGGTCGCTACGTATTCGGCCAAATCTGCAATGTGTGCCATTGCCGCGGCTTGTGCCATGACTGGATGCTCACTTCTTTCGAGATCGGTTGTCATCAAGTGCTGCTGCCGGCGGGATCTGCCGGGCAGTCTCCAGCTTAGCTCGCTCGGTTTGTCCTTCGGGTGATGAGCCGTAGATTCCAGCACTTGCTTCGAACTCAGCAGACACGGGTCATGACAGCCCCAAGAACCACTTTGCAGGCATTGCACTTATTTCACTTATGGTGCATAGTTAAAATAAGTGAAAGGAGAGAGTAGTGAGCTCACGTGCCACCACCCAAAACCTCCAAGTCCTCGACGTGACTTCTTCCCAGCATGAAGAAGCTGCAGAGGTTGAACGTCGCCTCGACAAAGTTGACCTAAAAAACTTGAAGATTCGTATTGAGTCTACTTCCGGCGAAGAAATCGTCATTCCCAGTGAATTGGGAAAATTGTTGCAGCAAATCCTTCGGATGGCTGCATCGGGACAGTCGATTTCCATCTCTCAAATTACTCAAGATCTAACCAGCGTTGAAGCAGCCAAGATGCTGGGCATGTCACGCCCAACGCTTCTGAAACTAGCGTCACAAGGCGAGATCGAGTTCCACAAGGTGGGGTCCCATTCGCGCTTCGCTCGCAAAGATATCCGGGCTTTTCAAGAAAAACGATTGAAAGACCGACGCCGCGCCTTTGATGAACTCCGGGAATTCGAAGATTCTTTGGACTTGAACGAAACATAAACATCGAAGTGGGCTCTGGATGCATATCATTGGCTCTATGTAGCCGGGGCCCACACTAATATTTCTTGATGCGAACATCCTCCTGTCACGAACATTTCGAGATTGGTTTTGCCTTATCGATCAGGAATCCGGTCATGAGGGGATACAACTTCGCTGGAGCGAGGACGTTCTCGCAGAGTTCGTATACCACCTACGCAAGAAAAATCCTTCAGCATCCGAGGAACAAACCGGTGGTCTGCGCCGGCGCATCGAGATGACCTGCCCCGAAGCTTTAATTTCCAATTATCTGATCAGAGAAGATCTCGTGCAGTCCGGACGCGACAAATTTGATGCGCATGTAGTCGCTGTAGCCGAACATGGTGGCGTTGAGTATCTAGTCACTGAGAACGTCAAGGATTTTCAATCATTTGCCGATGAATATGAATTTGAAATCTACACGGCGGACGAGATGCTTTGCCTAATCAACGAACGCAGACCTGATGTCGTTCGTACTGTTATCCAGAGGCAGCTCCCTTATTGGGCAAAACGCCCAAAATCTAAGTCACTCTACGAAGCGCTTGAAGACGCACAGGCACCCAAATTTGCCGAAAAAGTCAAAATTCAACTCAGGCGATTGGCCATATTGGGCGCGTATTGAAAGCTGGGGATACCAACAACGGAATCAATCCCAAACCTTCAATGAAGTCAGAAACCCGTCAACCCCAGTACCGATCGGAGGTTGGTGGGTTTCGTGATTCTCGCGCGAAAAAACATCTTCACCCACTGGCGCGCCTGACAGTCAGTTAGCGCAGGATCCAGTGCGGTCGAAGGTGCAGGGATTCTCCCGGCGAAGGACTTGGACTGCGCGAGGCGGGGAAAAGCCCGCGAATTGCCCCACCAGGCTTGACGCGGACCGGCGGCGGCGTAAATGCTGTGATCAGGCCTACGCCGACCAAGAAAGCGAGTACATCATGCCAAAGACCCACCGCACGCCCGAAGATTTCCCGGAGCACCGTGATTCCCTCGAGCCGCAGTCGGAAACCGAGGCCGGAGTAGACCTTGAGCCGGCCGAAGAGCCGGGCGCCACGCTGAGTTCCGGCCCGGCTTCCGTTGATACCGAACCCTACGTCCCGGCGGAACCGGACCCAGAGGGGCTGCGGCCGCTGCCGGTGGAGGACACCGAGGAGAAAGCCCATTCGACCAAGCTCGCCCGGCTGTGGACTGCCACCGTCATCAGCGTGCTGCTGCTGGTCCTGCTGATTGTTTTCATCGCGCAGAACCAGGACCCGGTCACCGTGCTGTACTTCGGGCTGCGCGGCGAGATCAGCCTGGGCCTGGCCCTGTTCATCGCGGCGCTGGGCGGCGCACTGGTGGTCGCGGCCGTCGGCGCGGCGCGCGTCATCCAGCTGCGGGCCACCGCACGCAAGAAGCGCAAGGCCGAGCGCAAGGGACTGTAGCTAGAAGTCCAGCCCCTGCGAGGGGATGACCAGCCCGGTCTCGTAGGCGTAGACCACCGCCTGCACCCGGTCGCGCAGGTGCAGCTTGGTCAGGATGCGCCGCACATGGGTTTTCACCGTCGCTTCCGAGAGGAAGAAGCGATGGGCGATCTCCGCGTTGGACAGTCCTTCGGCGAGCGCGCGCAGCACCTCCTGCTCACGCGGGGTCAAGTCGTCCAGCAGCGGGTCGCGCTGCGGCGCGGCGGTGCTCGTCGGGGCCTTTCCCGCGTTGCGCACATAGGTTTCCAGCAGCCTGGCGGTCACGCGCGGCGCCACCACGGCATCGCCGGAGGCCACCAGGCGCACCGCGGAGACCAGTTCCTCCGGGGCGACGTCCTTGAGCAGGAAGGCGCTGGCTCCTGCCTGCAGCCCGGAGAACGCGTACTCATCCAGGTCGAAGGTCGTCAGGATGATGATCTTGGTTTCCGGATGCGCCTTGGCGATGCGTTCGGTGGCTTCGATGCCGTCCATATTGGGCATGCGCACGTCCATGAGGACGACATCCGGGTGCAGGGCCGCCGTCTGGGTCAGCGCCTCCAGACCGTCGGCCGCCTCGCCGGAGATATGGATGTCATCCTCTCCTTCGAGGATCAGGCGGAAGCCCATCCGCAGCAGGGGTTGGTCGTCGACCAGCAGTACCTTGATGTTTTCGTCCATGTCCTACCCCTTTGAAGCCTTCTGGTTACCATTCTTCGCGCTGCACTCCGGCAGCTGCAACATCGCCTTAACAATCCATCCGCCGCTGGCCACGGGACCGGCGTCCACCGTGCCGTCGAAAAGCTCGGCGCGCTCGCGCATGCCGCGCAGCCCGCGGCCGCTGCCCACGCTGGGCACCCGGGTGGCATCCCCGTTGTCCATGATCTCCAGCCGCACCTGATGCCTGCCGCGTTCCAGACGGACCTGGACGTCGGTGACGTTGCGCGCGTAGCGCAGCGAGTTGGTCAACGATTCCTGGATGATGCGGAAGATGGTCAGCGCGAATGCCTTGTCATCCGGCAGCGGCTCCCCCACGTAGGTGTAGGTCAGTGGCAGGCCGGCGGCGCGGAAGCCTTCGAGCAGGTTCTCCATGCTGCCGCCGGTGGGCTGCGGCGCCAGCTCCCCGCCCTCCCCTTCGCGCAGCACGCCGAGCATGCGCCGCATGTCCGCCAGCGCGGCGCGTCCGGTGCCGGACAGCTCCGCGAGCACCTCCTCGGCGCGGTCCTGGTCCCGGCGGCCCACCACGCGGGCGCCTTCGGCCAGCGCGATCATCACCGACAGCGAGTGCGCCACCACGTCGTGCATCTCGCGGGCGATGCGGTTGCGTTCCTGCACCTGCGCCAGCCGGGAGACCTGCGAGGCCCAGTGGTTCAGCTCCGCCTCGTGGATGCGGGCGTTGCGGATGTACACGCCGATGGCGGCGGCGGTGACGTAGAAGCCGATGAGGAACGCCGCGAAGACCCCGATGATGATCACGGCCAGCGTGGATTCGCTGATCCCGTCCGAGGTGTCGAGCTCCATGCCGCTCATGTCGGGGAAGCCGACCAGCACCATGAGGACCATCTGGAAGCTGCCGGCCAGGATGGCCAGCGGAATCGAGCGCCGGGCAGAGTAGCTGGTGGCCACCATGTACAGGGCGAGCATCATGCCCAGGCCCTCGGTCCCGTAGACCGAGCCGACGTCCAGGATCGAGATGCATTCCAGGGCGAACACGATGCACAGCACCGTCATCGGCGCCCGGCGGCGGAACAGCAGCGTGCCGGCGGTGGCCAGCGTGACCAGCAGCAGCGCCAGCTCGTTGCTGGCCTCCATATCCGCCATCAGCAGCACCCCGGGCAGGGTTCCGAGCAGGTAGAAGACCACGACGCCGATGGACACCAAACGCGGATGGGTCCTCAGGTACCTGCGTACCCGGCCCATCCGCTTGGCGGCCAGTTCGTCGAAGGAGGCTAGCGACTCCTGCTGCGAAAGGTTGCTCATGGTTTTCAGTCTAGTTTTCCAATTCCTACTTGACGTCGCGGCTCTTGAGCAGGATTCCCGCCAGCAGCAGCGGGAGCACGATCCATCCGGCCACCCCGACCAGCTGCTGCCAGGTTTCCAGCGTGCTCGGGTAGCTCAGCGGCAGGGCCAGCGACAGCCCCAGCTGGTCCGGCATGAACCGGGCGTAGTCCTTGAACCAGTCGGTGACCGCCATCAGGATCTGCGCGATCATCGGCAGCACGAAGAACAGCGCGACCAGGCTGGTGATGCCGCCGGCGGAGTTGCGCAGCAGCAGGCCCAGAGCCAGGCCGATCAGGGAGGCCATCACCACGGCGAGCGCCCCGTACCAGAGCACCCGCTGGAAGGCCTCGCTGCCCAGGTCCAGGGTCATCGAGTAGTTCTCGGCCAGCGGCCGGCAGACCAGGTAGGCGGCCAGCGTGGACACCAGCTGCACCACCGCGGTCAGCGCGGTGATCAGGATGATCTTGGCGGTCAGCACCCGCAGGCGCTGCGGGCTGGCCAGGAAGGTGCTCACGGCCGAGCCGGTGGTGAATTCGCCGCTGAACAGCAGCACACCCAGCACGCCGAGGATCAGTTGGGAGAACATCAGGCCGGAGGCCATGGTTTCCACGGCGAAGTCAGCGGTGCCCATGCTTTCGGTGCCCGGGATCTGCCCGAGCTCCGGGCTGCTGCTCATGAACGATCCCACGCCCCACACGCCGATCGCGGCGATGCCGATGTACACGGCGATCGAGACCAGGACCAGGATGCGGGTGGAGTTCAACGAGAAAAAGCGGATCATTTCGCTGCGCAGCACGCCGCCCAGGGTGACCCTGCCGTATCCCCGCGCCGCCGCGCGGGATGCTAGTTCGGTGCTCATGGTTTCCTACTTCCCAGCCTCGTTGTCGGTGGACACCTGCGAGCGGTACTCGATGGCGTCGCGGGTCAGTTCCATGTACGCGTCCTCCAGGGTGCGCTGCAGCGGACGCAGTTCGCTGAGCACGATCCCGGCCTCCAGCGCGCGGCGGCCGATCTCCTCGGACTGAGGTCCGGTGACCTCCAGCGTGGCGGCGTCAAGCCGCCGCAGCTGCACTCCCTCGGCCGCCAGGGAGTTCATCAGCACCTCGATGTCGCGGGCGCGGACCACGGTCTGGGCCAATCCGTTGTCGATGAATTCGCTGATCGGGGCGTCGGCCATGATGCGGCCGCGGCCGATCACGATCAGGTGGTCGGCGGTCTGCGCCATCTCGCTCATCAGGTGCGAGGAAATGAACACGGTTTTCCCGGCGGCCGCCTGCTGGCGGGCCAGGTTGCGGACCCAGGCCACGCCTTCGGGGTCCAGCCCGTTGACCGGTTCGTCGAGGATGAGCACCTGCGGGTCGCCCAGCAGGGCGGTGGCGATGCCCAGCCGCTGCCCCATGCCCAGCGAGAAGCCGCCGACCTTCTTGCGCTGCACCGGCGCCAAGCCGGTCAGCTCCAGCACCTCGTCCACCCGGGACGCGGGCAGGCCGGCGGTGGCGGCCATGGCGCGCAGATGCGAGCGCGGGGTCAGCGACTTGTGGACCGATTTGGCCTCCAGCAGGGTGCCGACCTCGGTCAACGGGTGGGTGGAGGACTTGAAGTTCTTCCCGTTCACGAGCACCTGCCCGCCCGTGGGGTTTGCCAGTCCAACGATCATGCGCATGGTGGTTGATTTGCCTGCGCCGTTGGGGCCGAGGAAGCCGGTGACGATCCCCGGTTGAACCGTGAACGACGCATTGTCGACCACGGTTTTTGCACCGTATTTCTTGGTCAATTCCTGTACCTGGATCATATCTCCAGCATAGAAAATCATCCGGTTGGGCGAACCGCCCGGAATGCTGATCTTGCACCTCCCTCGAAAGGTGGATCAACGAGCGGCGGCCGCGCAGTCATATGCACCCGAAGGTGCATGCGACGGCGCGGCCGCGGGTTCTGCGGGTGCAGCTGCTAGGCGACGGCGGTGGCCACGAACAGCGCGCCGACCACCATCACCGCGAAGGGCAGGGCCAGCACGATCATGAATTTCAGGTTGTCGCGCACGATCGCCACGCATTCGCGCAGGAACGCGCTGGGACGGTAGTAGGCGGCGGTCTTGCCGCCGAAGGCGCGGGCATCCAGCCCCAGCTGCCGCGAGGCCAGCCCGGCGCGCAGCGCATGGTAGTCGCTGGTCACCAGCCACAGGCGGCCGTCGGTGCGCTGGGCGCGCACCAGCTGGTCGGAGAACTTCAGGTTCTCAATGGTGTCCTTTGCCCGGTCCTCGATGAGGATCTGCTCCTGCGGGATGCCCTGCTCGGCCAGGTAGCGGGCCATGCTCACGCCTTCGGGCTCGACCTCGTCGCGGCCCTGCCCGCCGGTGGGCACCATCAGCGGCTTCGGGTTTTCCTGCGTGCCGTAGAGCTCGATGCCCTTGTCCAGCCGCCCGCGCAGCAGCGGGGTGACCTTGCCGCCGATGGTGCGGGCGCCGAGCACCACCACCGCCGCCCCGCGGCCCTTGGCAGGGAACCGTGCGTGCACCCACGAGTACAGCAGCAGCATGGCGAAGACGCTGGCGCTGAACACGGAGGCGAAGAACATGATGAATGCCAGGGACAGGCTCCACCACTGGGAGATCACCACCAGTCCGAGCGCGGCCACCGGCAGCGCGAACACCAGGATCCCGGCGATCAGCGACAGCAGGTTGGGGATCCGCGCGCCTTCGCGGCGCCACATCAGGATGCCGTTGTAGATCAGGGCGGCGCCGAACACCACCAGCATCAGCGGCGTGAGCACCACTAGGATCGCGACCAGGAAGCCGAAGCCAGGCACGAAGCTGGTGAGCAGTTCGGAGAGCGTGGACAAGCTGGCCAGCACCAGCGGCAGCAGCGCCGCGGCGAGCACCAGTCGGCGCGGTTCCCTGCGGTACAGCAGGATGAAGGCGGCCCACAGCGCGGCGAGCAGGGCCAGTGAAATGGGGTCGTAGCCGAAGTCTTCCATCAGGATCAAGCCTAGACGGCGTTCCGCCGGGAAATGCCGAATTCGCGCTCCAGCATGGACTTGGCACCGAGGAAGCCGCCCATGCCGTGGACCGATGGGCCGGGCGGGACCGCCGAGGAGACCAGGTACAGGCCCTTGCTGCGCAGGTACCAGGGGTCGGTGGACACCAGCGGCCGGCGGACGCTGCCCAGCAGGTCCATGGTGCCGCCGGACAGGTCGCCGCCCACCAGCGCGGCGTTCTGCTTTTCCAGCCCCTGCGCGGTGACCACATGGGATTCGAGGACCAGGTCGCCGAAGCCCGGGGCGGCGGCCTCGATCATCGAGCGGATCCGCCCGCTCATGTCCGCCGGGGAGCCCAACGGCACATGGCAGTAGGCCCACAGGACCTGCCGGCCCTGCGGCGCGCGCGATCCGTCGAAGACCGAGGGCTGGGAGACGATCATGAACGGCTTGCCCGGCACGCGGCGCCTGGCTTCGCGCTCCGCCCGGCCCACCTGCGCGGCCGTCCCGCCCAGGTGCACGGTTCCGGCCTGCGCGAGCACCGGGTCCTTCCAGGGCACCGGTTCGGACAGCACGTAGTGGACCAGGCAGCTGCCCGGGGACCTGCGGGTCTTGGCCAGCGCCGCGGAGAGCGTCTGCGGCAGCCGGTTCCCGGCGATCCGCCCCGCCATCTCCGCGGAAGTGTCGAACAGGACGATGTCCTCGGACAGCTGCCCGAGGCTGGTGATGCGCCGCCCGGTGTGCAGGCGCCCGCCGTGGGCCCGAACCTGGCCGGCGAGCGCATCGGTAATCGCCTGGGATCCGCCGCGCGGGATGGGCCAGCCCTTGGCGTGCGCCGCGGCCGCCAGGAACAGTCCCGCGCCGGCGTTGGCCGGGCCGCGCGATCCCCCGGCCACGTGGGCGGAGCAGCCGGCGTACAGCGCGGCGGCGCGTTCGTGCTTCGCGGAGAACAGGTCCTTGAGTCCCATGCCGCCCAGGGTGCTGGCGCCGAAGGCGGCCAGCGTCGCCGGGTGCGAGGGGACTTTCAGCAGCGGGTTCAGCAGGGTGTCGCCCAGCTCGTCCATCCGCTGCACCAAGAAAGAGAGCAGCCGGGAGTACAGCTCCCCGCCGGCCCCCAGCTCCTGCGCGGTGCGCTCGAGGTCCCGCCAGGCGTAGGCGGTGCGGTCATCGAGCACGTGGGCGAAGGACAGCTCGGGGATGATGAAGTCCACCTCGTCCAGCACCCCCAGCTCGCGCATCGCTGGCGACTGCAAGGCCATGGGGTGCACCGCGCTGCCCAGGTCGAATCGGGCTTGGGAACCGTCCAGCGGCTGGGTGCGCGCCGCCCCGCCGAGGGTGTCGTTGGCCTCGTATACGGTGACGTCCAGCCCCGCGCGGGCGGCAACCGCGGCGGCGGCCAGCCCGTTCGGGCCGGAGCCGATGACCGCTACGGCGCTCATGCCTTGGCCTCCGGGGCCGGCGCGTTCGCCGCGTGCTCGGCGTGCTGCGGGGCGCTCGGCTTCAGGCCGCGCAGGGTGAAGGCGTCCGGCGCGCCGGCGAACGGGCCGGCCAGCGGGTCCTCCTGCCCCACCGCGCGGATCGGGTCGCGGCGCGGGTCGAGCACCGAACGCGCCACCAGATACATCAGGTACGCCAGCATCAGCATGTGGGCGAGGACCAGCACAATGTACCCGGTCTCGGGGAACACCTTGTGGATGTCTTCGGCGTCCAAGGAGTCCAGGTAGAACCAGAGCCCGTAGAAGTGGGCGACCTCCACCAGCATCCAGACCACGAACTCGCGCCACCTCGGCAGCGCCAGGGCGAACAGCGGGATCAGCCAGACGACGAACTGCGGCGAATACACCTTGTTGACCATGACGAAGGAGGCCACGATCAGGAAGGCCAGCGAGCCCAGCCGCGGGGTGCGCTTGGCAACCAGGCCGAGCACCGCGATGCCCGTGCAGCACAGGAAAAAGAGGACCAGGCCCCAGAAGGACATCTGCTGGGCGTTGAAGGGCTGGAGCGCCTCGGACTTCTCGGCCAGCAGGTTCCAGACGTGCCAGAAGCTGGAGAAGCCGGCGCCGCGCTCGGAGGAGAAGGCGAAGAAGTGCTTGAACGAGTCCGGGTAGGCCAGCGCATAGGGCAGGTTGACCAGGATCCAGGTCAGCGCCGCGGTGCCGCCAGTGACCCAGAAGGGCTTGAGCTTGCCGGTGCGCACCGCGATCACCAGCACCGCGCCGAGCACGAAGAACGGGTAGATCTTCATGGCGGTGCCCAGGCCGATGAGGATGCCCGCCAGCACCGTGTGCCTGCGCGCGAAGCTGAGCATGCCCAAGGCCAGCAGGGCCACTGCCCACAGGTCCCAGTTGACGCTCCCGGCCAGGATGATGCCCGGGGCGATGGCCACCATGGCGGCGTCCCACGGGCGGCGCGCTCCCATGCGCAGGGTGCAGACAACGGTGACGATCCACAGAATCGCCACGAGGACCAGGTTCATGTCGAAGTAGATCAGCGAGCGGTTGGCGGCCCCCTCGGGCACCAGCCAGGCCACCGCGGAGGCGACCACGCTCATCAGCACCGGATACTCGAACTGCGCTTGCGCCGAGAACGGCACCCACGGGTTCTCAGCGAAGCCGCGGGCCCCGAACAGCGGCACCCAGTCGCTGTAGCAGGCGTAGATATAGGGATTGCTGCCGCCCCAGCCGTTGACGCGGCAGGGGTTCTTGGCCAGCAGCATCAGCAGCAATGCCGCGATGGTCATCAGGATCAGCACGCGTTCCACCGTGAAGAATCCGGGGTTCACCCGTCCGGGGTCGCTGTGTCTGCCCAGCGGCCCGCCGATCACGGCGGTGAACTGGCGCAGAAACCCGTCGGCCCTCGAGGGCACGGTGATCCGCAACGGGCCCCGGGTGGACTGTGGCTGCTTAGACTCGCGCATACCCTCCAGCCTAGTAGCTGGGCCTATTTGAACGGCGCCGCCAGCTCATGTTTCATCACTTGGGTTCACAAAATTACGGGCGCCGCGGTCCACGCGCCGATGCGGGGCCGCGAAATACCCCGACGGATTCCCCGGTGCGGCCAGGCCCCCGGAAGGTCCGGAGACATGGCACCGAAGAGGGGACGGCAAGGCCTCCAGCGAACCAACAGGTAATTAAACCCGCACTTCACCCTGCGTTTACCTCAGCGCACCCGGGTGGTTAACTCGGGTGTTTAACGTCGAATTCGTGAGCAACACCAATCAGCCGCAGGTCCTGGCCATCATCCCCGCACGGGGAGGATCCAAGGGCATCGAGCTTAAGAACCTCCGCCGGATCCACGGCAAGTCCCTGCTGGGACGCGCCATCGAATCCGCCCAGGCCGCAGCCTCAGTCAGCGATGTTGTGGTGAGCACCGACCATCCCGGGATCAAGGCCGAAGCCTTGGCCTACGGGGCCCGCGTGGTGGACCGCCCGGCAGAAATCGCCGGCGACACCGCCACCAGCGAATCGGTCCTGGTCCACGTGCTTGAACGCGAACCGGACCTGCCGCAGGCCACCGTCTTCATCCAATGCACCAGCCCGTTCATCGATCCGACGGATCTGGACGCGGCGGTCAACCGGGTGCTGCGCGGCGAACTGGACGTCAGCTTCGCCGCCGTCGCCGACCACGGCTTCCACTGGTCGCTGGATGCCGCTGGGCTCGCCCAAGCGGTAGGCCACGACATGTCCGTCAGGCCCCGCCGGCAGGACCGCGAACCGCGCTTCCGCGAAACCGGCGCGTTCTACGCCATGGACTCGAAAGGCTTCCTGGCCGCGAACCACCGCTTCTTCGGACGTGTAGCGGTGCATCAAGTCCCTGCCGAGCACGGGATCGACATCGACACCGAAGCGGACCTGCTGCTGGCCTCCCTGCAGGAGGAACAGCATCTTGACCCGGTGCTGGTGGACGCGGTGGTCACCGATTTCGACGGGGTGCACACCGAAGACACCGCCTACGTCGACCAGTTCGGCACCGAAGCCGTGCGGGTATCCCGCTCGGACGGCATGGGCGTCGCCCGGCTGCGCGCCGCCGGGGTGAAGTTCCTGATCCTGTCCAAGGAAGCGAACCCCGTGGTCGCGGCCCGCGCCGCCAAGCTGAAGGTCGAGGTGGCGCACGGCATCGATAACAAGGCCGAATACCTGGCCCGCTGGCTGGCCGACGAATCCATCAACCCGGCCCGCGTGGCCTACGTCGGCAACGACGTGAACGACCTGGGCGCCATGTCCCTGGTCGGCTGGCCGGTGGCCGTGGCAGACGCCCAGCCGCAGGTGGCCCAGGCAGCCCGGCTGACCCTGGCCCGCAACGGCGGGCACGGAGCGGTGCGGGAACTGGCCGAGCTGGTGCTCGCAGCCCGCGCCGAAACCGGTGCGGCAACCCAAGAATTTACACATTTCACCCACTGAAAGGCAGTACCATGACCTCGATTACCACTGACATCAAGCCGGTAGCCATCGGCGAGAACCTGCTCGGCGCAGGACAGCAGGTCTACGTGATCGGCGAGATCGGCATCAACCACAACGGCGACATCGAAATCGCCAAGCAGCTGATCGACATCTCCGCAGAGGCAGGCGCCAACGCGGTGAAGTTCCAGAAGCGCACCCCTGAGATCTCCACCCCGCTGGACATGCGCGACAAGATCCGCTCCACCCCATGGGGCGAGATGACCTACATGGACTACCGCTACCGCGTGGAGTTCGGCGCAGAGCAGTACAAGGAGCTGATCTCCTACGCAGCTTCCAAGGGCCTGCACGCCTTCGCCTCCCCATGGGATGTGCCTTCGGTGGAATTCATGGAAGAGCAGGGCGCGGTGACCCACAAGGTCGCCTCCGCCTCGGTCACCGATATCGAGCTGCTCACCGCCCTGCGCGAAACCGGCAAGCCGATCATCCTGTCCACCGGCATGTCCACCATCGAGCAGATCGACAAGGCGGTGGAGACCCTGGGCACCAGCAACCTGGTGCTGATGCACGCCACCAGCACCTACCCGCTGCCTCCGGAAGAGGCCAACCTGCGCATGATCGAGACCCTGCGCGACCGCTACCAGGTGCCGGTGGGCTATTCGGGCCACGAGCGCGGCCTGCAGATCTCGCTGGCAGCCGTCGCCCTGGGCGCGGTGACCGTGGAACGCCACATCACCCTTGACCGCACCATGTGGGGCTCGGACCAGGCCTCCAGCCTCGAGCCGAAGGGCTTCGCCTCGCTGATCCGCGACATCCGCATCCTGGAAGAAGCCATGGGCGACGGCGTGAAGAAGGTCTTCCCGGGCGAGCTGGCCCCGCTGTCCCGCCTGCGCCGCGTGGACGGCTAGGCAGTTCCCGCACCGCAGTCCCCGGCGGCCGGACCATCCCGGTCCGGCCGCTTAGGTGTTATCCACCTCCACCAGCACCGAACACAAGGAAGCCGAGCAGCAATGACGAGCTTGACCCCCGGCCGCATCTCCGTGGTCATCCCGGCCTACAACCAGGAGGCGTACATCTGCGATGCGCTGGCCTCGCTGGCCCGGCAGAAGCTGGGCCGCTGGGACCTCGAGGTGCTGGTGGTAGACGATGCCTCCACCGATGCAACCGCCGCGCTGGTGGAAAGCTTCATCGACTCGCTGCCCGGGTTGCGGCTGGTCCGGCTGACGCAGAACGCAGGGGTTTCCGCGGCCCGCAACGCCGGGCTGCAGCTGGCGACCGGCGAGTATTTCACTTTCCTGGATCCCGACGACTGGTACAGCCCCGAGCACCTGGCCGTGCTGGCCGACGCGCTGACCGGGCTGCACGTGGACTTCGTGCGCAGCGACCACGTGCGCGTCACCGGCACCAACCGGGTCATCCACCGCGCCCCGCAGGCGTTGCGCGGCATGCCGCTGAATCCGGCGGACGACATCGAGCCGATCGATTCGCCCTCCATGGTCGACTACGCGTTCGTCTGGGCGGGCATGTACCGCACCGAGCTGATGCGCCAGCGCGGCCTGTTCTACTTCGACGCGGACCTGAGCAGCGCCGAGGACCGGCTGTGGCTGTGGAAGGTGCACCTGGGCACCACACGCTATGCCGTGGTCTCCTCCCCCAGCGTGTTCTACCGCCGCGGGCTGCCCGGTTCGCTGACCCAGGTATTCGACGAACGCCAGCTCGGGTTCATCCCCGCCTACGAGCGGATTCTGGCCGCCGTGCGCAGCCACCCGGACGCCGAGCGCCATCTGCCCAAGGCGCTGCGCCAGTTCTTCGCGATCGTCTGCCACCACGAGAAGCGCGCCAAGCACTACCCGCCGGCCGTGCGGCTGGCCATGAAGCAGCAGCTGCGCCAGGTCTTCACCTCGATCGACCCGCAGTCCGCCCTGCAGGTAGCGCTCGAGATGGATGTGGCCCGCCGCCGCCATATCCTCTCCTTCCTGCAGCCCGGAACGATCGGAGCCGCCAAGTGATCGCATTAGTCGAGGCCAGCAGCTATTTCCAGCTCGCTTCCCTGGCCGCCATGGCCGATGCAGGCCTGCTCCCGGCCGCTGACGAGCGCATCCTGGTGCTGGCCAACGGCTCCCAGGTGCCGGAGCTGACCACACCCTTGCAGGACTCCCCCGGCTTCGAGCAGCTCGCCGCGCGCTTCGACCGCGTGGTCGACTACGCGCAGCTGATGGCCCCGCGCCGCCCCGCGCAGTTCAACCCGCGCGAGGACGAGCTGATGGTCTTCGAGCGGCTGCTGCGCGACGCCTGGGACCTGGACGACGAGCCGTTGCTGCTGGTGCTGGAATCCATCCAGGTCAACCCGTCACAGGCGCTGGCCAGGATCTTCTTCGACGCGGAGATCTGGGTGCACTCGGACGGGCTGATGTCCTACGGGCCCACCCGCAACCGCCTGGCCATGCCGCTGCGCCAGCGCATCACCCGCACCCTGCACGTGGACCTGGTGCCGGGGCTCGAGCCGGCGCTGCTGGCCGAGCTGAACCCGCTGCGCGAGGTGCTGCCAGCCTCCGCGCTGGCCGTCGTGTTCGAGCAGCTGGCCGCGCAGGCAAGACTCGAGCTGCCGCAGGGCGCGGCGCTGGTGCTCGGGCAGTACCTCGGCTCGCTGGGGCTGCTGGATTCCGAGGAGGAATTCGAGCTGCACCTGCAGATGCTGCGCGAGGTCGGCGCCGCGGGGCTGGACACCGTGCTGTTCAAGGCCCACCCCTCGGCCAGCCCCACTGCCGCAGTCCGGCTGGCCCAGGCCGCCGCGGACCTGGGGCTTGAATTCCGGCTGCTGCGCACCGACCACCTGGCCGAAACCGTGATCGCGCTGGCCCGGCCGCAGCTGGTGGTCTCCTGCTTCTCCACGGGCCTGGCCACCGCCCGCTACATCCTGGATACCGAGGTGCGCGCCGTGGGCACCGGCATGATGTTGCAGGCGCTGGCGCCGTACGAGAACTCGAACCGGATCCCGCTGTCGATCATCCATGCCTTGTTCGTCCAAGACCTGCCGGTCCCCCGGGACAGCGGGGACTTGGCCGGGCAGGACATGCTCTCGAGGTTGCTGGCCGCGGTTTCCTTCTGCATGCAGTCGGCCCGGGTCCCGCACCTGCGTGATCAAGCGTCGGCCTTCCTGGAAGAGCACTATGCCGAGTTCTCGGCGCATTTCAAGCGCCGCCGGATCACCAAGCTGGGGCTCCCGCCGCTCTGGGCCCATCTGCCGGCCCGCCGTAGCCTGCCCTCGAAGGTCCGCGGGGCCTCGCGCCACGTGCTGCGCCGCGGCTCCAAGGGGCTGGATTCCTTGTCCAAGTCGCTGAGCCGCCTGGCCCAATGACCGTCGCCGTCCGCAGCGAAGGATTCTCCCGTTCCATGTCCATTAATCTGTCCCGCCACGACACTTCCGAGGTGCCGCGCCCGCGCTTCGGCGCGGCCTCGGTTTGGGTGGAGTCCCCGCTGCAGCTGCTCTCCGCGGTGGAGACCCACGCGGCCGGCCTGCTGGGCCATGAGGTGCGCATCGTGCCGCGGCAGGGTATGCCGTTGGAAGCCACGACTCAGGCCCTGTTGGCCCAGGCGCCGGCCGGTGTGGAATTCGTGCAGGCTGCGCGGAAGCCGCCGGCGCCGAAGTCCTCCACCGACCGTTTCGTCGCCGGGGACGCCTACTCGGGCAAGGTCCAGCGCGCGCTGCTGGCCGGGGTGAAAGCCAAGGAAGTTGTCATCATCGACGACGGCCTGGCCACGTTGGCATTGATCAACCAGCTGGTGGCCGAGGAACCGGCCCCACTGGTCCGCGCTCGTGCCAGGAATTCCGCCGCGCGCACCGCCATGGGCCTGGCCATGTGGCACCGGCTGCGCCAGCTGGCCCGCGAGGGCCGGTTGCTGATCGTCTCCGCGCTGCTGGTCTCCCCCGACACCCAGCGCCGCATGGCCGAGCTGGGCATCAAATTTGCGCAGCATAAGTTCGAATGGCTTTCGACCCAGCCGGTGGCCGAACGCTTCACCGAGCCGACGCTGCTGATAGGCTCCGCCATGGCGGCCGACGGCCTGATCCATGAGGAGCCCTATCTCCAATGGATCAAGTCCATCGCCGCAGACGGTCCGGTCGCGTATTTTCCGCACCGCCGCGAAACCGCAGAATTCCTGGAGAAGATCAGCCAGATCAGAAACGTTGTGCCCAAGCAGCACACGGTTCCGATCGAGATGCGGTTGCGTGTGCTGCGTCCCGGCCAGGAAATCCGCGCACTGCCTTCGACAGTCATCCCGTCCCTGCGCCTGCTGCTGGGCAATGACGCGCGGCAGCTCTATCCCCAAGCAGTCCCGGAATCATGGTGGACTGAGTCAACCCCGGTGCCGCTGCGCGAACACCTTTCCAGCTCTCTGAAGGTTTGAAATGTTCGTGAATCCATCCATTCTCGCCATCGCCGATTCTGATTCCTACCTGAAGCTGGCAGTGACCTTCCTGGACCGGCTCGGCCCTGCGTGGGACCGTCGGGTTGCCCTGGTTCGCACACCGGTGATGCCTACTGAGGAACAGATTGCCGCGGCGTTCGCCGGAACTAGCTTGGACCAGCGAGACCTGCAATTCATGACGCTGCATCAGCTGAATGCGGATTCGATCCCCGAGGACATCGTGTTCGCCGCGGCCACCGGGCCGGTGGTCGCCGAAGCCTATTCGCGGATCCTGCGCTCGGAACCGGCGCAGACGCGCCGTACCGCCTTGGTCTCCGCGCTCCCCGGTGTCGCCTACCCGGCTACTGCGAAGGGATGGAACTACCGCCGCGCCGGGGATGCGTTCATCTGCCATTCGCACGCCGAGGCCCGGGATTTCTCGTTCATGACGGAGGAACAGCCGGGTCACCATCCGACCATCATGGTCAGCAAGCTGCCATTCCTGCATTCGGCCGGGTTCCCGCCGGTGACCCATGGAGAGATCCGGAGGGTCGTTTTCGCTCCGCAGGCAAAAGTTCCCTACACCCGAGAAGACCGCGAAAAAATCCTGCTGGCCCTCGAGCGGGCCGCACGGCTGAACCCAGGTCTCGAAGTGGTCGTCAAGTTGCGGGCCCGCGCAGGAGAACCGCAGACCCATCTTGAAGCATTCCCCTATGATCAGCTCTGCGACGAGCTTCAGGCCGCCGGCAGGCTGGGGCCTCATTCCCACCTGAGATTCGAAACCGGCACAATGTCCAACGCGCTGACGCCCTGCAGCGCGCTAGTGACAGTATCGTCGACTGCCGCGCTCGAGTCATTGGATCGAGGACTGCCAACAATGATCCTTTCGGATTTCGGTGTGAACGAACAGATGATTAATGAGGTTTTCCGCGGATCGAACATTCTCGGCACCATGGATGAGCTCGAAGCCCTCAATTTCCCGGTTCCCGCCAAGGCCTGGTTAAGGGAGAATTATTTCCACCGGATGGACGGCAGTTTTCACGAGTCGATGGCGATCCTGGCTTATCAGGCTCGTCAAGGCCGGCTGGTGACCGACGCTGAAATTCTTGCGTTGGTCAGGAACCAGCCGATGCGTCAGCGGCTGCGCACAGCGCTTCCCACGCCCGTAGTGCGCATATTGCAGAAAATTAGAAGATTCCTGAACAACGATGGCCGGCAAGACCTCAAATCTTCGTCATGAGCAAAATTCGTTTTGATACTGACAGTTATTTATCGCTAACAAAATGGTCACTGTCATCAGTTAACAGCCTTACACACCTGTACAAAATGCCAGTTATTTAACGTCATGGGCAATCATTGCATTGCTCGAAGCACGCCCGTATTCGGACATTCGAGCGCCAACTACTGCATTTACCGGCAATTCCGGGAATGTTTCCGGGTCCTGAGGACTTAAGATCAGTAGGGGCATATCTCTGTGCCGCGTCTTCTGCGCGCCCAGTTGCCCGGAGGTTTATACATTTCAATAAGGAGTTCATGTGTCGGCGAACCCGATTCGCGTTGCCATCGTTGGCGTAGGTAACTGCGCCACTTCACTCATCCAAGGTGTCGAGTACTACCGGAATGCCGATGCAGATTCCACCGTTCCCGGTTTGATGCATGTGCAGTTCGGCCAATACCACGTCGGCGACGTGCAATTCGTCAGCGCCTTTGATGTCGACGCCAAGAAGGTCGGCCTCGATCTGTCCGAGGCAATTCTCGCCAGCGAGAACAACACCATCAAGATTGCCGATGTCCCCACCACTGGCGTGACCGTCAAGCGCGGCCACACCCTGGACGGCCTGGGCAAGTACTACCGCCAGACCATCGAAGAATCGGCATCCGAGCCGGTCGATGTTGTCCAGACCCTGAAGGACGACAAGGTCGACGTGCTGGTCTGCTACCTGCCGGTTGGATCCGAGCAGGCCGCGAAGTTCTACGCACAGTGCGCCATTGACGCTGGCGTTGCCTTCGTCAACGCCCTGCCGGTGTTCATCGCAGGTACCCCGGAGTGGGCCCAGAAGTTCACTGATGCAGGCGTTCCGATCGTGGGCGACGACATCAAGTCCCAGATCGGCGCCACCATCACGCACCGTGTGATGGCCAAGCTGTTCGAAGACCGCGGCGTGGTGCTCGACCGCACCTACCAGCTCAACGTCGGCGGCAACATGGACTTCAAGAACATGCTCGAGCGCGATCGCCTGGAATCCAAGAAGATCTCCAAGACCCAGGCCGTCACCTCCAACACCTCGGCCGAACTGGGCGAGGACGACGTGCACATCGGCCCGTCGGACTATGTTGCTTGGCTTGACGACCGCAAGTGGGCATTCGTGCGCCTCGAGGGCCGCAACTTCGGCGATGCCCCGGTCAATCTCGAATACAAGCTGGAGGTCTGGGATTCCCCGAACTCCGCTGGTGTCATCATCGACGCCGTGCGCGCCGCCAAGATCGCGCTGGACCGCGGTATCGGCGGACCGATCCTGTCGGCATCCAGCTACTTCATGAAGTCGCCACCAGAGCAGTACGACGACGAGAGCGCCCGCCAGAAGGTCGAAGCCTTCATCCGCGGAGACGTCGAGCGCTAAGCTTCGCCAATTCAACAGCCGGTGCTGAAATCCTTGATTTCAGCACCGGCTGTTGTTGTTGCCGCAGTATTTGATTCAAATCCGAGATGGGGCCTTGTTCGTTCCGATTCCGACGGCCATCCGCATCTATCCATTAATGCGGGAAGCCCGCCGGCTTGCAGGCCGGCGGGCCTCTGAGAATTGATCGGCGAGTTCATAACGTACTCCTTGGTTCGATGGTGCTGATAACGGTAATGGCGCTATCAGTACTTATCGAATGCGGAAGTACATTTCTGGCGGCACGTGGTTCTTCAACTCACGCTGGCGCATGTTACGGCTGAATTCGGCGCTATCAAGGTATTTGTTCTTTCGCTTGTCCTGGCGTCTTGTCATTTGCTTTCCCTCCTTTCGCGCATGGTCAGAGGTGAAGGAAGATCTTGACGGGTTGTAGAGATTGCACGAGCCTTCAGGCTTTCCGGTCCAGCGAAGATTAGTTCCGAGGTCCGAACTGCGCGTTGGGCTGCCGTGGCGAAAAGTGGAGCAGACATGAAAAAAGTTCCTAAGGTGCGAGTCGATTACTGACTTTCAACCTCAGGAACTATGTCGTGATGCCTAGATGATTTTAGGAATCCGCTGTTCCGGAGGTTGGGGAGACGAAGCGATGGCCATTGGGCGCAGAAATGCCATTGCCGGATCGCACCGGGCGATCGGTCATAAAGGTCTGATTCATATTCATCGTGTCCCACCTCCTAAAATCTGCTCTGAGTCAATCGCGTTCAACGCGAGACTGTATTTGGATAACTTTTCGATTCGGAATTCTCATTGAGACTTCCCAATCACAGTATTCAGCATACATGGGCAAATGCACCTACGCCAGCTATTTCAATATTTTATTTAAGCAAATTTCAGCTGGGAACACGGAGAGCCTGATTTCCCGCAGGGAATCAGGCTCTCCGTTATCAAACTAGTCAGACGCTACTATTCAGTAACGCTCGGTTGGGACTCCGGCTGCTGCGCCCACCATTGGCGCAGTCGCTCGCTGGCGATTTCCTCACCCAGCACGCCTTCGTCAAGACGCAGGTTCAGCATGAACTTGTAGGCTCGGCCTACTACCGGGCCCGGGCGAATTCCGAGGATAGCCATGATCTGCTCGCCGCCCAAGTCCGGGCGGATCGAATCAAGCTCTTCCTGCTCGGCAATGGCAGCGATACGCGCCTCGAGGTCGTCGTAGGCGAAGGCGAGCCGTTCTGCCTTCCTCCGGTTGCGCGTCGTGACGTCCGAGCGGGTCAGCCGGTGTAGCCGCTCCAGCAGACTGCCGGCATCCGTCACGTAGCGGCGCACCGCCGAGTCGGTCCATCCGGCGTCTCCGTAGCCGTAGAATCGCATGTGCAGCTCGACCAGGCGAGCCACCGCCTTGGTGGTGTCCTTGTCGAAACGCAGGGCGCGCATGCGCGCCTTGACCAGCTTGGAGCCAACCATGTCGTGATGGCGGAAAGATACTGCGCCGCTAGGCTCGAACTTCCGGGTCGCCGGCTTTCCCACGTCGTGCATGAGCGCGGCGAAGCGCAGAATGAAGTCCGGACCGGGCACAGCGCCTTCCGCATCCGTTTCAAGTTCCACGGCCTGCTCGAGCACCGTCAGCGAATGCTGGTACACATCCTTGTGGCGGTGGTGTTCGTCGATTTCCAGACGCAGGGCAGAGACCTCGGGCAGAACACGATCGGCAAGGCCGGTATCCACCAGCAGATCGATGCCCGCGCGGGGATCCGCTCCGTTGATCAGCTTGACCAGCTCATCGCGCACGCGCTCGGCGGAGATGATCTCGATGCGATCGGTCATTTCGCTCATGGCCTGACGTACTTCCGAGCTCACTTCGATCTTCAGCTGCGAGGCGAAACGTGCCGCGCGCATCATGCGCAGCGGATCGTCAGAGAAGGAGATGTCCGGCGAACCGGGAGTGCGGATCTGCTGGTCGGTCAGCGACGAGACGCCGTCAAATGGGTCAACCAGCTCCAGCTCCGGCAGGCGCAGCGCCATGGCATTCATGGTGAAGTCGCGGCGGAAAAGGTCATCATGCAGGTTGTCGCCAAAGGCCACCACCGGCTTGCGGGAATCCTTGTCATAGGCATCAGCTCGGTAGGTCGTGACCTCAAGGGTGTGCTCGCCCTTCTTGAAGGCGATGGTGCCGAACTCCCGACCCACATCCCAGGTATTGTCCGCCCAGCCGGAAACAATCTTCAAGGTTTCCTCGGGCCGTGCGCTGGTGGTGAAGTCGAGATCGGGCGAAACCCTGCCAAGGTACAGGTCGCGGACCGGACCGCCCACCAGGGATAGCTCATGACCTGCCCGGACGAATCGGTCGGCGAGCTCAAAAATGACCGAAGGCAGGATTTGACGCAGCGCGTCATGAGTGGGGAGTGCATGCATAGTTCCTTAAGCGTGCCAGAAATCCCGCGAGTTTGCTTCAAAAATCAGTGACATTGCCAGCGAGATCACTTACTTGCCCACGTCGATAAGGCGAAGGAGGGCACTTTCTAGATAGAGTGGATTCATGAACCGACCGATCCCGTCTGCCCCAAAGCGCACGCCGTTGACTGCGTCAATGGCCCGCGCGCAGGCAACTGGCGGTCACACGAGTCTGCCAACCGTCGAGGAAGTCTCCTCCGGAGGCATCGTCATCGACTTCGAGAAACCGGATTTTCCGGTGGCGATCATCGCGCGCTACAACCGTGGCGGACGCCTTGAATGGTGCCTGCCCAAGGGCCACCCGGAAGGCGAAGAAACCAACGAGGAAGCGGCCATCCGCGAAATCGAGGAGGAAACCGGCATCGCCGGGCAGATCCTCGCACCCCTAGGTTCGGTTGACTACTGGTTCACCGTGACGAATTATCGGGTGCACAAGACCGTGCACCATTTCCTACTGGAAGCCACCGGCGGGCATCTGACCATCGAGAACGATCCCGATCACGAAGCCGTGGATGTTGCCTGGGTGCCGCTCGATGCCCTGGGCAAACGCCTGTCCTTCCCCAATGAGCGCCGGATTGCAGAACTGGCACGCGAGGTTCTAACGAAGTATGTCTCAGGTTCCTAATTCCTTTCAGGGCTCCGACCACCCGGTAACCGGAGCTTTGGAAATGGTTCCCGAACCGGCAGCCAAGACCCCGGCCGCCTCCGGCGGTTCCAGGTCGAAGGTCTATGCCCTGATGGCCTCGGGCACCCTGGTGTCCCGAATCCTGGGCTTCGTGCGCACGGCGCTGCTGGCCATGGCCATTGGCTCGGTGACCTCGGTGGCGGACATCTTCGAGAAGGCGAACGTCATCCCGACGATCATCTTCATGCTGCTGGCCGGCGGCATCTTCAACGTGGTGCTGATCCCACAGCTGATCAAGGCCTCCAAGGCCGCGGACCGGGGCGCCGCCTACACCTCCAAGCTCATCACCCTCACGATGGTTGTCATGGGCGCGATGGCCGTGATTCTCACGCTGTGCGCCAGGCCCCTGATCGTGGCATTGACCCACAACTGGACCGAGCCGATGATCGTGCTGGGCACGGCCTTCGCCTACTGGTCGCTGCCGCAGGTCTTCTTCTACGGCCTGTACGCGGTGCTCGGTCAGGTGCTCAACGCCAACGGCAGGTTCGCGGCGTTCATGTGGGCCCCTGCGGTCAACAACATCATCCAGCTGCTGGTCATCGGCGCATTCATCATCACCTTCGGTGCCTACTCCTCCGGCGACCCGATGGATACCTGGACCACCGGCAAAACCATCTGGCTGGCCGGCGGAGCGACGTTGGGCATCGTGATGCAGTCGGTTGTGCTGCTGTGGCCCCTGAAGAAGACCGGGCTGAAGCTCAAGCTCGATTTCTCTTGGCGCGGCATGGGACTGCGACACGTGGGCAAGCTGGCCATCTGGACCTTGGCCGCCATGGTCATCGGCAACGTCTCCTCGCTGCTGTACTCAAAGATCGTCTCCGCCGCGACCGCGGCGCGTACCGAGCTGCCTCCCGAACAGGCTGCCTCCGTGGCCGGCGAGTACGCGCTGAACACCTCGCAGCTGATCACCGTGCTGCCGCACTCGCTGTTCGCGCTGACCGTCGCCACCGTGCTGTTCAATGACTTCACCCGCGCCTTCCACGAGAACCGCCGCAAGGACGTCGGCGGCCTGCTCAGCCAGGGCATGCGTTCGACCGCGATTCCCATCGTCTTCTGCACGCTGGTCTTCATCGTGCTCGCCGGCCCGCTGGGACGCCTGTTCGCCGGCAACTCCGAGTACGCCGCGCAGGCCGCCGGTGCGCTGGGCCAGCTGCTGGTGCTGACCGCGCTGGGCCTGCCGTTCAAGTCCCTGCAGTTCTTCATGCTGCGCGTGTTCTTCGCCGACGAGGACACCCGCACCCCGATGCTGATCCAGACGGCCACCGCCGCCCTGGGCCTGGTGCTCGCGTTCACCGCGGCCGCCGTGGTCGACCCGCTGCACATCGCCTCCGCCATCGCGTTCATCTACGGCCTGACCAACGTGCTCGGCGCGATCGGCACGCACTACCTGGTCAAATGCCGGTACGGCGACTACGGCATCACCGGGGTCATCGACACCTACGTGCGCATCGGCTGGATGGCCACCGTTTCAGCCCTGGTGGGCTGTCTGGTGCTGTGGCTCATGGGCGGTTTCAACTTCGGATTCGCCTACGACTCGCTGATCACCGCCATCATCACGGTGGTCGTCGTGGGCGGCGTCATGGCCGTGGTCTTCATCGGTTTGCTCTACAAGACCAAGGTTCCTGAACTGGACGGGTTCCTGGGCCCCCTGCTGCGCCGAATCCCGGGACTCAAGCGGTAGCGCAGACACCGCGAAGAACCACGGTGATTCTGCCCGAATAGGCACCAATCCACGGACCTCGGCAGGTAACATGGCAGATGGCGGTGCCTCACTGCCATCGAACCGCAAACCAACCCCTTGGAGATGCACGTGTCGCAGCCAATCGATGTCGGCTCCGTTCTCAGCGGCCGTTACCAGGTCACCGAGACCGTCTTGTCGTCCGCAGAAGGCGATCTGGTCCTGAGCGGCATCGATCAGGTGCTCAACCGCGCGGTGAGCATCATGGTGGCATCGGTTCACAATTCCTCCCAGCTGGCCACCAGCGCCCGTGAAATCGCCATGGGCGAACGCACGGCCAACGTCCAGGTCCTGGATTTGGGCATCACCGATTCGAATCAGACCTATCTGGTCGCCAACGTGGCCCGCTCCTCGGACATGCTGGACCTGGTGCTGGAAACGGACGACGCCCCGTACGTGGAACCGTTCTTCACCGACACCTTGGGCACCGAGATCTTCGGCGAATCACGCCAATCCGTCCCCCAGACTTACGAAGACGACGCCGAGTACTACGAGAACCTGCGCTACGAGGACGCTCCCGAGCAGCAGGGCAAGGTCGGCACCGCGCTGTCCAACGGTTTCGCCGGTTTCAAGAACCGCTTCGGCAAGAAGAACCAGCAGCCTGCCGAGGACGTCTACGACGACTCGGACTACCAGCAGGACGACTACCAGCAGGCTGAGGCGCCGGCAGAAGCCGACGACCAGACCGCTCCCAACGCCCAGGTGCCTCCGACTGCCGCCACTCCGATGGCTCCGGCGCAGCACGGGGCTTCCAAGCCGAAGGTGACCCGGCTGGATGACAAGGACGAGCCCAACGTCACCGCGACAGCTGCCTTGGCCGCCGCGGCACAGTCCAAGGGCCAGGCTTCCAAGACCAAACCTGAAGAATCCAGGCCCCAGCAGCAGAAGCAGCAACCCAAGGCCCAGCAGCCCAAGCCTGCCGCCGCCTCGAACGACGCCAAGAAGAAGGCCGCAGCGGCGGCTGCCGGCGTCGCAGCCGGTGCTGCTGCATCCAAGGCCTCAACCTTCCCGGCAGCGGCCAAGAACGCCCCGGTGCAGAATCAGGACGTCGAGCAGGTGGACGACGAGGAGAGCACCTCACGCGGCACCCGCCTGCTGGTCGGCGCCGTACTGGTGATCGTCCTGGTCATCGGTGTGGTCTTCGCCTTCAACTTCCTGGGTGGCGACAAGGACAACGTGGCCGAAAACAACGGCGCCACGACCACCAGCGAAGCTCCAACCACCCCGGGTGAGTCCAAGACCCCTGAGGAATCCGAGGCTCCATCGCTGCCGGCACCGGCCATCGCCGACGTCTCACGACTGGTTCCGGGCAACCAGGAATTGAACTCGGCAACCGACGATACCTTGTCGAAGATGACTGACGGCAACGCCTCGAGCAGCTACAAGTCCTTCTCGTACACCACAGGAAACTTCGGCGGATTCGCCTCGAACATGGTTTTCATCCTCGAACTTGAAGAGAAGTCGGCTGTTTCCGAGATCTCGCTGGACGGCCTGAACGCCACCGGTGGCGCCTACGAAATTCTCGTGGGCAGCTCGGATGATCTGGGCAGCGCCACGTCCGTGGCCAAGGGTTCCTTCTCCGGGCCGTCGGTCACCGTACCGGTCAAGGATGGGGACAAGGACTTCATGGAAGGCCAGTACATCTTCCTGAATGTCACCGATCTGCCTCGGCGGGCCTCGGGAGCCAATCCTGATCGTCCGTACGGCCTGCAGATCGGCGAGTTCTCCGCCAAGTAACACGCGCGGAATTTTTTACCAAAGCAATGCGTTGAGGTGGATAGTGAGGTAAGCCCTCGCTATCCACCTCGCATTATAAGAATGAAAGGGTTCTACCCCCGTGACTTCAGTACAGAACGATGAAATCCGCGACGTAATCATCGTGGGTTCCGGCCCTGCCGGTTACACCGCTGCGATCTACACCGCGCGAGCAAACCTGAATCCCCTGGTGATTGCAGGTTCCGTAACCGCCGGTGGCGAGCTGATGAACACCACGGACGTGGAGAACTTCCCGGGCTTCCCGCAGGGCATCATGGGCCCGGACCTGATGGACAACATGCAGCAGCAGGCTGAGCGCTTCGGCGCCGAGATCCTCTTCGACGATGTGACCGAGATGAATCTCGAGGGCGAGATCAAGACCCTCTCGCTGGCCGACGGCACTGTGTACCGTGCCCGTGCCATCATCGTTTCCACCGGATCCGCTTACCGCGAGCTGGGACTGGCGGACGAGAAGCGCCTGTCCGGACACGGCGTTTCCTGGTGCGCTACCTGCGATGGCTTCTTCTTCCGCGAACAGACCATCGCCGTGATCGGCGGTGGCGACTCAGCCATGGAAGAGGCGCTGTTCCTGACCAAGTTCGCTTCCAAGGTCATCGTCGTGCACCGCCGCAGCGAACTGCGCGCTTCCAAGATCATGGCTGACCGTGCCCTGGCGCACGAGAAGATCGAGTTCGTCTGGGACTCCGAGGTTGTCGGCATCAACGGCGAGGACAAGGTCAACGGGCTGGTTGTCAAGAACCGTAACACCGGAGAAGAGTCCACCTTGGACGTCACCGGCGTCTTCGTAGCCATCGGTAACGACCCTCGCGTGGATCTGGTCAAGAACCAGCTTGAGCTAACTGCAGAGGGCACCATCGCCGTCGACGGACGCAGCTCCAAGACTTCGCTGCCAGGCGTGTTCGCCGCAGGCGACGTCATCGACTCCACCTACCGTCAGGCCATCACTGCTGCCGGCTCCGGCTGCGCAGCAGCGCAGGATGTCGAGCACTTCCTGGCCAACGTCAAGACCCCGGCAGAAGCCGCAAACTAATTCCTCAGAAAGGGGTTGCATCTCATGAGCAACGCTAAAGCAGTTACCGAAGCAACATTCCAGGCAGAGGTTCTGGAATCCGACAAGCCGGTCATCGTGGACTTCTGGGCAGAATGGTGCGGTCCATGCCGCCAGCTCGGCCCGATCCTGGACCAGATCGCTGAAGAGCACGCTGAAAAGGTCACCGTCGTTAAGCTGAACATCGACGAGAACCAGGCACTTTCCGCCAAGTACGGGATTACCTCCATTCCGGCCATGTTCGTGTTCCAGAACGGCGAGCACGTAGCGTCCTCCTTGGGTGCCAAGCCTAAGGCTGTCATCGAGAAGGAATTTGCAGCCTACCTGTAGCCAGTACTCGGCATCTTGAGTGGTGCGGCGGGATTTGTTCCCGCCGCACCACTTTTTTGTTCAAAGGGTTCGCAACTGCCCCTACCTCTTGTTAGAGTCGGCATGGTGTTCGATCCTGGACGCGTTCTGCGCATCATTCCAGATAAACATATTCATGCGATTGTTTTTGATTCAGCGACACCAAAATGTTCGTGGAGCTCGCGTTGGTGTCCTGCCAACTGTTCATAACCGTAAGCGGTTGGGGCAGGCGTCACCAAAGGCGGCCAGAACTTCATCCGCCAGTTGCGCAGGACGTTCTGGTCGTCGGCTGCGATACTCAGGTAACCGAATCCACGAGAATCGCAATGTTCTGGTCGCGAACCGGCAGGATGCCGATTGCGCTGGATCGGATAGTACTGGAGGCCGCGAGCTATCAATTCCCATCACGTTGAGACGATGCCCCGTCCAGCGACGTGAACGATCCGTATCAATGCCTTCCTGCCGCCATTCCCGGCGGCAATGATCCGAGGCTCCAAGTCCGGCCCGTACACCAGCTAACGACTTCATCCAACCACACTAAGCCGTTGCGCCGGCCTCGACAGCCAACCTGCACCACCTCATATCGCTGGAACACAATTGAAAGAAAGCGGGAACTCTTCAGTCGGCAAGACGAAATCGTTCTGGACCCGGAACTTGTTAACTTTGAGCATGCGCTACCGAAGCTTAGTCATTCATGGCGCGCCCAAGCCTGGAATCCTCAGCGTAATTGCGTCGGTACCTGATGACTCAACGCCGAGTTCACATACTTGGCACCCCGCAGCTCGTCGGACCGAAGATTGCCCGATGCGCCCGTCGAGCGGTGGCAAAGATTTGTTCTGGCCCGGCGACGCGTGCAGAATACAGGCTTCATCAGCACACAGCATTTTTGGTAAAGACAATTGCCGCCCAAGAGTTCACGGCCGCCCCGAAGTGAAAACTTGCTAGTCCTTCGCTGTTCTCCTCAATAAACGCGAACGCACTTGCATCCCTGGCCAGCGCCCCATGGGGGTTCCGGCACCTGTCGCCAACACCGTTGCAATTCCAGGCTCAACGGCACCCGCATAGCCACCTTGCCGGCACCTTTCATCAATCAATCTATTCAACCGGACGCAAGTTCCTACCTGCTGCTCGAACATAGTCGTCACTGCGAAATATCGAAATCGTCGTTGAGTTCCTCTTCAGCACGCTGGCATACTCGCAGCGACAGTGGTGCAGTTGGAGTAGGTGGATTCGTTCGCTGTACTAATTCACGGCTCACTGCTGAAAGGCGTTTCTAGCCATTGGCATGGCATTCATGCTCGCGAATACCACCCATTCCTCTCTGCAGCCCAGGCGTGTGGCTTTACGCCGCCAGGAGGTAGTTCAAGGTTGTCCTGCGTTCTGCGACTCGTAGACTGGGCTGCAGATACGCGTTTCTTCGGATACTGCCCACTCCCCTGATTGACGCTCGCACTTCGCATCATTCACATATTTCAAGTGTTCGCAGGAGCGGGTCGAATGCATCTGTGCGTGTTGACCGGACCCCTTTTCGTTCCCACCGACAGGCCATTCCCCATGTACTGTTTCACGTGAAACATGATCGCGCACGATACCCTATTGGTGCATGAGGCCTACACTCGACGAAGCTGCTTCCGTGGATCTGTTTCACGTGAAACATGAGTCGAAACAGACCGGTGCTACAGCACTGGTGATGTTCCACGTGAAACTTCGCGCCGAGGGCTAGCCTGCACTGGCACTTCGCCGCGTTGTTTCACGTGAAACATGCTCTGCTCCCAACAACGACAGAGAGCCTGCGTTCGGAACAGTGGCCAGTGCCGAGCAGCGCGAGTGAATGCCACGGGGATTAGGAGTGGCCCGGCGAAGGTCAACCGCTCCCCCGATCCCTTAAAGAAGGGTGTCGAGACGGACTGCATGTGCAAACCGCGCCGGGGACGCCCCACAAGCTTCACGTACTGCGCAGGCAAAATCACGAGCCCCAACTCCGTCCCGCTACCGACATTCAAAGACATCGTTTCAGGGGCAGTCCATCGGCCCCTGAAGGCTACGCAGCCGCCGGCAAGCTGCTGGGTCCCTCCTCACGCCTTGCCGTCGGGTGCAGTCGCCAATACCACCGCAGCTGCGAAGACGTCGCGGAGCCAGCCGCATGGTGGCTTGCAGATCCCTTGCATAGCAGAGGGCAACCAGCTTACAGTCATTGGTGGCCGCTCGGAGAGATCCAATCTTATGACCTCCGGTGAGCAAGACCGTTCAGTGTGGAAGCATTCGTCCCACGGACTTGACCTACCGTACACAGCCGAAGCCAGCCGCATGGACCATAGGTACCGTCTACTCCTTGAAGCAGAATTCCCCTATCTTTGACCGAACCAAAAAATGATGCCGAATCGAATGGAATCCGGAAATTACCCGCAGGAATAACAACGGAGAGCTCCACGTAGGTCGACTTCCGCAGCAGCTGCCTCAGCTTGCCTGTGTGCCTTTCTGCCGGCATTTCAGACTCCATTGCCAGTGGAACAGCTGCTGAAGCACTCAGGCGTCGCAGATCGCTCTTCACGAGCCTGTGCGTGCGACAAGGAACATTGAGGGCAAAACTATTGAGCACGAACGGGATACGTTGGGGTTCAAATATGCATGGCAAGTAGATCCGATCTAGACCGTTCTGGCTTCGTTCCTTCTGTTCATAGTCCATCTCAAATCAGCACTCGCCTGGCCACCGAAGCTCATATCTAAAGTCGTTCCCCGACCCAACATCAAGATTCGGTGGCATCACTTTCGTATTAGAAACTGCCAAACTCAAGAACGAAGCCGTACAAGCAATGCGATCGGCACCACGTTGCAGTCTTCATGGCCTTTTCCTCGAAGAAGCATGGGCACGATAATTATCGAGTCGGGCGAATTCAGCAGGCGATGCCCGCTCGACGATCCGGGCAATTGATAGGTCTCCACCCGGAATCACTTTAGCGGCAATCATGCACTGCACATTCTGGTTTTAGGTTGGGCAGCAGTACGTAAAGCAAACCTCGAGTGGCCGATAGTAGAACTCGCTCTGACCGATTCAGAGGCAGGATTAAACCAAGGCGCCAGTTCTTCCCCCGCGATTCAGTTGGCTGAATGCGGTCGGAAACTTCGTGGCCAGAACTTGGTAGAGTTCGTACCTCCAGATGCCTGGACATTCGCGGACACGTTGAATGACAGCCCGAAGAAGATCGGCCATCTCATTTCCAGGATTCTCGTCGTTTCCCTTCAGCAACTGAAGAATCAATTTCGTTCGGTGGGGCATCATTCATCGGGTGGCAACCAATATGCGTTCATGCTTCCGGCTCAATGGAAGATGCACATCATTTCCATTCTTCGGGGCCACTATCGCAAGCATCAACGCCATCTTCAGGGCAGAGGTAATCCTCTATCGACGGATTCGCGAAGTGGCAAAGTTGCACGCGGAAATCCGACATACAGCGCATCGCAACACACCTGATAGACCAAAAGCATTAAATTAGCAAAAGGACGTCCTTGAATTACACATCGCAATCTATCAGAGCTCTTGGTTCTGTTAATACCAGATTATTTGGTGTTCACGGATAGGAATCCAACTCCGAAAATACACAGATGAACTTCTGGAGGTCCTTTGCTTCAGCAGTCTCTACGGATGTGCACCGCAACGCTTGGCTGCTCAGGAATTGAACATGGCGCAGGCTCTACTACCAGCGTGCGTGGGAAAGGATCCCGCTGGCGCGGACGAGAGATTGCATACGTTGAGCAGCTGGCGGTGCTTGATGACGCTTGCAATTACCCCGTCGGGTAATTGTATGAGGTGCAGAATGCGTCGAGGTGATCGTGCCAGACTGCTCTCCCCCTTCTGCCGGTATATTCCTCCTGAACTTCCTTCAATATGTAGGAGCAACGCCGCTACGCACGGTGTTGTACACACCAAGTACGGCAGATGCTGCTGTAGGTGATTCACTTTGAAGATCGTGTTCACCCGTGTCGTAGTTGCATCAATACCCGATCAGGCTGACCTTCTCTGCATCCAGGGCGAACGTTTCCAGCGAATAGGTTGCCTCTAGCCGGGGAGAGTTTTGGAGACGTACTCATGGCCGAGAGGACCAGTCTCTCTACTGCGTCGACGCTAGCTTCGTAGTTCACTGTAGGGACCTATCCTCCGGGAAGAATCCAGAAGACTCTACTCATCTAGAAATTGACCGTTGTGGTTGTGCAGCTAGAATTTCTGCTTGTGTTGATGCCAATTTGATCTTCATCCGTGGCCCGATTGCGTCGAATTGAACATGAAACTGGGCAGCCCAAAGCAGGGTGAATAGTCGGAGGTTTAGGAGCCACCGCTATTCCAATTCAGTGCCGCCTGCCAGGTCACCGCGCCGGCAGGCGGCACCGAGAACGCATCCCGCCAGTTCGATGCCCCGTCTGGAATGCCGCACCGGGTGCCCCGACTTTGCCCGTTTCTTCGGGGGCAGGATTTCCAAGTTGGCGTCAACCTGGCCGACTTCTTTGTGGAGTGTGCGCTAATCCAGTTACGTGAACACGCTCTTGTGCTCGTTGCGGCCAAGGAATAAGAACTGTCGGTACACCATTCTCCCTGTCAGCTCCTTCCACTCGTCCCAGCCGCTTGAGGCAACATTGGCCGCATTCAGGACTTCGGCGGCACTATTGCGGGACACCGCGAGCCGACACGATGTGGCGTCCCGGGAGCCCCTCGACCTGAAGCTGGAGTATTCGCTTCGCTTTGTTCTTTTATGGCATTGGCAACGGCTTCTTCCACCACACATCCAGTTGCAAGGCGGGGAGGAATTTTTGCATGGCGGCGCTGGAAGAGTATAACGCGGCATCCGGCAGGTGGTTCTCGAAGAGTCGAATATTCGGCACGGTCCCAAGAATCTCCGTAGTCAGTTCTGCGCCATCTTAGTGGTGAATTGGAACAGCGTCAGCGATACCCAGAATTGATTGAATCAGACGATCCCCTAGCGCCTTCCAGCTGAGCGACAACGCCGGGGGCGACGTATAAGGGCGGCGACACCATGCTGCGCGCCTCAGGAGGCCTCTGAGAGCCCATGGATCGCCTCAGGGGCGGGGTAGAGCCATATAGCGGGCCTGAGAGGCGCTGTGTACGGTTCTAGCGGCCAGCAGGGACGATCTTGGCAGCAACTTATCCGAGCTTCACTACATGGCAACGGTGCCATAGGTGAAAGATTGGTCCGGGCACCCACATTCATTGCCAGTGACGCTGTAATTCCCAGATTTATCGCTCTGGTCAATCGACGAGCCAACCGTAGCCACTCTCCCTTGGCTGATCCGAGCTAAATATCTTTCATGCGGGCCGGCGCTCCAATGGCAGTTGGGACTTCATCCAAGGACTCTGTTGTTGATCCACAGACTTTGTTGCCAGCTACAGTGCGCTCTTCGATTCCCCCGCTGCGGACTGATGTTTGACGGAAAATCCAGTGCGAGGAACAGCATCTGTTTCGGTCCGGATGGCAGGCCTCAAGCATAGTCCATGCAACTAAGCGCCCCAAGGAAAAAGTCCTGCACCATCGACGCTGAACGTGCCCGCATCGCCGCTCCGATAGTTAGGACAGATTCGGACAGGTGCAGTGAATCAGGCTCGGCACGAGAAGCATGTTCGACTCTATGGTGATGCCGTTTGCCCTTGGCAGCATCTAAGAATTATTCGTGGCCATGTTCGCAGGTATCCCCCAATGCAGTACACCATTCGCAAGATCATGCTCTTCGAGCTATCCGAGTCGTGGGTGCGGACCGATTCGCCGGATTGGTCTCCGGAAACAAACTGGGTAATGACATAACGTTCGCACTAGCCATCAACAATGGAAACAAGTAGCCCCGGACTGCGCCCGATACCTCAGCTTCAGGATCAGCATTATTGCCCAAGCGGTCTATTGGCCAATAGGATTGTTGTGACCGCAGTATCCGGAGTTTTGCGTGTGACAATTGCATTGTCCGCTGTAGCAACTACCAGGGTCGGTTCCGGTCCATCATGTCCACTGCTCCGAAGGTCAAAGGAAGCGTTCCCAGATACCTTGGCAATGCGTCCTCTTGAGTCCTGGTTTTGTAGTGCATTTTCTTATCGATCCGGGTGTTGAAGCAGGAATTTCAAATCAATCGTCCATCGTCTCGTCTCCCCAAATCAGTCCCTTCGACAAGTCGAGAGGTGTTTCACGTGAAACACGGCTCGTGCGAAACGCAGTTAAGGCAAGCAGGGTGCATGTTTCACGTGAAACATGCACCCTGAAGGGATGGGACTATTAGGATTTCATATTCGGATCGAGAACTTCCATGATTCGATTCAAATCTTCGACAGAGGCGAATTCGATACTGACCTTGCCTTTGCGACTGCCCAGCTGGATCTTGACGTTTGTATCGAGCCTGTCTGCAAGTGATGTCGCGATAAAGTCGAGCCTCTCATTCCGCTGCGCCTCGCGTACCTTCCGCCCCTTAGGTTTTGGCTTGTCATCGCTCAGGGCAACTGCTTCTTCGGTGGCGCGCACAGACAGGCCTTCGTTAATAATGCGCTGGGCGAGCTGCTCAATCGCCTCGTTATTGGAAAGCCCAAGAAGAGCGCGGGCATGACCTGCAGAAAGCACACCGGCGGCAACACGACGCTGCACCAGTGCCGGTAGCTTCATGAGGCGGATCGTATTGGAAATCTGCGATCGAGAGCGCCCGATTCGATCCGAAAGCACTTCTTGAGTGCAATTGAACTCTTCAAGTAGCTGTGCGTATGCAGCCGCTTCTTCCAAGGGGTTGAGTTGCGAACGATGCAAGTTCTCCAAAAGTGCGTCGCGCAGGAGATCCGTATCTTGCGTATCCCGAATGATCGCAGGAATTGTCGAAAGTCCTGCTTCCTGGGTTGCCCGCCAACGGCGTTCACCCATAACCAGCTCATATGGTGCGTCGTTCTTTTCACGAGACGGACGCACGACGATAGGTTGCAAGAGACCGATTTCGCGGATCGAGTGGATGAGCTCATCCATATGTTCTTGGTCGAAATTGGTACGCGGCTGCTTGCGGTTCGGATGGATAAGCTTGACGTCAAGCTCGGCGAACTGTGCTCCAGGAACATCGACGAGCCCGTCAGTTTCAACCTCGACAATGGGTTCCGCGGGCTTCGGCTTGGTCGACGCAACCGTGGAAGTGAGTCCCGGCATAGTTGCTCGCGCCTTCTTGCCGGAACGCGATGGAGTGCTTGTAGACGCCGGAGAGGAGGATTTTCTCCCCGGTTCGAAGAACATGTCTACGGGGCGAGCTGGTTTGGCTTTAGACGGCGGAGGGGTCGTTTCCGGCGACGTTGTTTCACGTGAAACATCCGTTTTTTCTTCTGGAGCCGTCGCTGCTGGCGAGCTGGAAATCAGCGCACCTAGTCCCCTGCCCAAGCCACGTTTCTTCTCGGCCATTTGATGCACGCCCTTTCGTCCAGAATCTCAGCCCACGACTAGTCTACTGTTACCTGCGATAGGAGTTGGGACGCGTTGCACTAGTAATCCGGGTGTTTCCATCACTTCCGGAATTTGGTACAAATAATCCGCCTTAAACAACCAAAAGAAGAAGTTTTCCTTCTCTTCGTTGCTGAAATGCTTCGAGCTAGGCTTTGACTCCACGGTCAGCTATTTCCTGTGCTGCCTCCGAGTACGAAAGAGCTCCTGTGGAGTTCGGATCGTATGTGATCACGGTCTGCTGGTAGCTTGGCGCCTCGGAAATTCGAACTGAACGAGGAATCACGGCCTGGAGCACCTGCTCGGGGAAATGCTCGCGAACTTCGTTAGCAACTTGAGCGGCCAGGTTGGTTCGTCCGTCGTACATGGTCAGCAAGATGGTTGATACTGTCAGTCGGGAGTTCAGGTGTTTCTGAATCATCTCGATGTTCTTCAGCAACTGGCTCAGGCCTTCCAGGGCGTAGTACTCGCACTGGATCGGGATCAGGACCTCGCGTGCTGCAACGAAAGCATTGACTGTCAGCAGTCCGAGGCTCGGCGGGCAGTCGATGAACACGTAGTCCAGACGCGGCTGTCCCAAGCGCTGTCGGGTACGCGCGTAGTCGTCTAATGCGCGTTGCAGACGCTGTTCGCGGGCTACGAGGGAAACGAGCTCGATTTCTGCGCCTGCCAGGTGGATGGTAGCGGGCGCAACCTGAAGCGAAGGCAGATCAGGGCAAGTAGCTACCACATCTGCCAGCGGTACGTCGTTAATCAGAACGTCGTAGATGCTGTCTACCTCGGCGTGGTGCTCAATGCCCAGCGCGGTCGAGGCGTTGCCCTGCGGATCGATGTCGATCACCAGGACATTCAAACCTCCCTTGGCCAATGCAGCAGCCAAGTTGACGGTCGTAGTTGTCTTTCCTACGCCACCTTTTTGGTTTGAGATAGTGAAGTATCGGGTCTTGTCAGGCTTGGGCACCTTACGGGCCTCCAAAGCTTCGCGTCGACGATGTTCGCTCGCCAGCTGGCTAGCTAACGGCGAGGAAGAGTCGTTGAAGTCAAAAGCGCTGCTCGACGAATCCTTGGTCTTAGACAAGGTTAAACTCCTCCTCATGGAATGATGCAGTCGCACTTTCTGACTGTCATCGACAATGTTTCACGTGAAACATTCAAAACAAGTCTTTAAGTTTGCAATCAGCTTTTTATGTCGAATGCCTTCAACATAACCGCGTCTGGCGCACCTAGAGCTGTTTCAAGCCTAACTCGTTGGACTAGCCAACCTTGATACGAACCACCGTAGTAGGTTCGGCGAGGAGTCCTTCCCCGATCACCATAACTTCGGTTTCCTTACCGCCCAGCTTGCGGATGGCCTTCGAAGCCTTGTCGATTTCCTCGGCGGCAGAGCGGCCCTTGATGGCGATGAGCTCGCCCTCACCGTGCAGCAATGGAATCGTCAGTCCGGCAAGATTAGTCAGCGCCGAGACAGCGCGTGCGGTCACGTACCGGGCATTGACGACGTCTACCATCTGCTCGGCGCGGCCACGCATGACGGTGACGTTGGTCAGGCCCAAGTCATCGATGACTTCGGAAAGCCAGATGCAGCGGCGCTCCAGGGGCTCGATCAGCGTCAGGTTCAGGTCCGGGCGGGCGATGGCCAAGCAGAGCCCTGGCAGGCCGGCACCGGAGCCCACATCGGCTACCTCGGCGTCCTTCTCCATGACCGACTCGATGACCGCGCAGTTGAGTACGTGACGGGACCAAAGGCGGGGCACCTCACGCGGGCCGAGCAGGCCGCGCTCGATGCCGGAGGTAGCCAGATGCTCTACATAGCGCTTGGCAAGATCAAGACGGTCCCCGAAGATCTTTTCGGCGGCGAGCGTCTCTTCTGGGTTGAGGCTGAGGTCCTCAGTCATTGCATGGTCCTTTGGTTGTTCACGTACGCTTTCGGCCGGCGCGGATTAGTTGTCCAGCATTGACACAACGATGTGCCGGCGACCCGACTCACCCTCGGATTCGGAGTGCAGTCCAGCGTCGGCAATGACGTCGTGGACCAGCTTGCGCTCATAGGCGCTCATCGGCTGCAGGTGGACGTCCTCACCGGTCTCTCGGGCCTTGTGAATCGCTTCGTCGGCGATGGCATGCAACTGCTCGGCTCGATCCGAACGGTAACCGGCGATGTCCAGAACCAGCCGCGAACGCTCTCCGGTAGCGTTTAGGACAGCCAGGCGGGTAAGTTCCTGAAGTGCGTCCAGGACTTCGCCATCCTTGCCGACAAGGCTGCTCAGATCGGCGCCTTCTTCCTCAGTCACGATGGAGATGTACGTGCGGCCACCGCGGATTTCGATGTCGATGTCGCCATCGAGGTCCGCGATATCCAGGAGCTCCTCAAGGTAGTCGGCGGCGACGTCGCCCTCGTCCAGAACTTCCTGTTCGGAATCGACCTGGTTTTCCAGATCGTTCACTTCAATGTTTTCGGCTGCAGTCATGGCTATTTCTTCTTCCGGCGGTTCTTACGCTGCGGCTGCTCGCGCTGGCCCTTAGGCTGCTCGATGACGGGCTGCTCAGCTTCTGCGTTCTTCTTCTGGCCAACTGGTGGCAGGCCCTTGGCGGCGCGTCGGGCGTTGAGCTCACGCTCTGCCTCGGAACCCGGAGTCGGGTTGTTGTGGATGACCCAGTACTGCTGGCCGAGGGTCCACAGGTTGGTGGCGGTCCAGTAGATCAGCACACCGATTGGGAAGTTGATGCCGCCGATGCCGAAGACCAGTGGCAGGATGTACAGCATCATCTTCTGCTGCTGCATGAACGGGCCCTGCAGGGCTTCTGCGCTCATGTTCTTGGTCATCAGCTGGCGCTGGGTGAAGAACTGGGAAGCGATCATGGCAAGGATCATGATCACGGCGACGATAACGACGGCCCAGTTGGTGTTGCCGGAGTTGAAGGTGCCCAAGAACGTCTCGGACAGTGGCGCGCCGAAGATGGTTGCTGCGTCGAAGCTGCGGATATTCTCAACCGACAGGGCGCCGACGGACTGTCCGGACTCGCTTGCATGGGAGGCGTTGTTCAGCACGCGGAACAGCGCGAAGAAGAACGGCATCTGGATCAGTAGCGGGAGGCAGGAAGACAGCGGGTTGGTCTTGTGCTTCTTGAACAGCGCCTGCTGCTCCTGCACCATGGCCTGACGCGACATCTGGTCGGTCTTGCCCTTGTATTTTGCCTGCAGCTTCTTCAAATCCGGCTGCAGGGCCTGCATAGCGCGCTGCGACTTGATCTGCTTGACGAATACCGGAATCAGCAGGGTACGGATCAGCAGCACGAGGAAGATGATGGACAGAGTCCAGGTGACACCCGAGTCGGGATTCATGCCGATGAGCGTGAACAGTTCGTGGAAAGCCCACAGAACCCAAGACACCGCATACGTAAACGGAGTCAATATCGTGTCTAGGAAGTTGTTCATCAGAGGTCGCGCTCCTTGCGGCCGCTATCCGCGGCGTCTTCATCGTCGGGAATCACAGGATGATTCAAAACTATGATCCTCGGCAGTTTACCTTCTGGCCAAATCCTCGGTCCCTCAGGAACGTGGTCGACGCCTCCGTGGGACCACGGATTGCACCGGAGGATCCGCCATGCGGTTAGCCCGACACCTTTAACGACGCCGTGCTGGGTGACTGCTTCGAGCCCATAGGCAGAACAGCTGGGGAAATATCTGCACACATCGCCGTACAACGGCGAAATGATTTTTCGGTAGATCTTGAGCAAGCCGATCAGGATATTGCGTGGAATGTCGATGACGAACCACAACACTCCTGTGCGGGGTGCTGAATCTTTGCGCATCAGCGTGCCTCGGTCTTTCGAACTGCCGAGGCAAATGCCGAGGAAACCTGCGAATGGAGTTCGTCCCAGGAGATTTCTGCAGCTCCAGGGAGCGCACGTACGACGATGTCCAGATTTCCATCCGCACGCCGAAGCTCATGGGCTATTTCGCGCATTCTCCGCTTGGCAAGGTTCCTTTTAACGGCAATACCTACAGCCTTGGACACAATGAATCCAAACCTGTCCCCCGATTCTTCATCAATCCGGGGTCGTGCATATAGCACGACGTTCCGGCGTCCGCTTCGGACGCCGGAACGTACAGTGGCTGTAAGGTCCTGCGCTAGGCGCAGTCGCTGATTCTTTGGCAACATGAGATTTCTTCGTGACTCTTAGCCGAGTCCAGGAAAACTACGCTGCCAAGAGCTGTGTCGCAAATTTATGCGGACAGCTCGCTGCGACCCTTGCTGCGGCGTGCCGACAGGATGGCACGACCCGCACGGGTACGCATACGAAGGCGGAAACCGTGCTTCTTGGCACGACGACGGTTGTTTGGCTGAAAAGTCCGCTTGCTCACGGTGATACTCCAAGACGTTTAGTGATACGCCCTACCCGTTGCTAGCTAGCTGGATAACAACTTGATGGCGCACATTTATTTTTTGAAAAACGCGAGGTTCGGCGGGCTCTTCTAAAACTGAGCAGGTCGCAAAACGCACGCATAGGACTAAATAACAATAGAAAAAACTGCGCGACAGGTCAAATTGGCGCACCTGTAGCTCCCCGTTTGATCTAACAGGGCAGTGCCTGTGAATAATCTACCCCAAACTTGTGGATTATTGGTGGACTCAACGAAAGAAAGTTCACATCCAAACGCGTACTTCCACGTCATCCTGTGCTTGAAAACGCTTGATTTCAAGGGAAAAGTAGATTTCCACAACCAAAACTCCGAGTTTTTCCACCGAGCTGTGCATAACCATGTGGATGACGGATAGAATCAAGGGGGATGATGCCGATTCGGCACCACCTTAGACACCCATTCATGGGGTGTTAAGTGACCAAGATTGCATTAATTCGACGGAAAGCGGGGCGCCCTTAGTGAGCAGCGACGAAACCAATAGCATTGGTAGCTCATGGCGCCAGGTAATCCGGAAGATCGAGGACGACGACCGAGTCAAGGCCCGCCACCGCGCCTTCGTCTCCTTGGCCAAGCCTCAAGGATTGATCGGGACCACCCTGCTGGTCGCTGTGCCCAACGACTTGACCCGAGACATGCTGCAGACCCAGCTCCGAGAGCCGCTGGATGATGCACTGCGGGCAGTCTTCCAGGACGATATCCGCTGCGCCGTCAGCGTCGATCTGTCGTTGTCCGATGAATTGGAAGCCGAAGAGCCCGAAGTTCAAACAGCTCCGGCAACACCACCAGCGGTGACTGAAGCCCCAGGTCCGCGCCCGCAGCCGGCACCGCAGCCCACTCCCCCATCGAACTCGCAGGAATTCGGCCGTCTGAACCCGAAGTACATTTTCGACACTTTTGTCATCGGCTCATCGAACCGATTCGCCCATGCTGCCGCCGTCGCAGTAGCCGAGGCACCGGCCAAGGCGTACAACCCCTTGTTCATCTACGGCGACTCCGGACTGGGCAAAACCCACCTGCTGCATGCAATTGGGCATTACGCTCGCCACCTCTACAAGGGCATTCGTGTGCGCTACGTGAATTCAGAGGAGTTCACCAACGACTTCATCAACTCCATCCGCGATGACGAAGGCGCCAGCTTCAAGCAGACTTACCGCAACGTCGACATCCTGCTGATCGACGATATCCAGTTCTTGGCAAACAAGGACGCCACCCAGGAAGAGTTCTTCCATACGTTCAACGCCCTGCACAACCACAACAAGCAGGTTGTGATCACGTCGGACCTTCCGCCCAAGCAACTTCAGGGCTTCGAAGACCGCATGCGTTCGCGTTTCGAGTGGGGCCTGCTGACCGATATCCAACCGCCTGAGTTGGAAACCCGTATTGCGATTCTGCGCAAGAAGGCCGATGCGGAGAATCTATCCGCGCCCAGCGATGTCATGGAATACATTGCTTCGCGCATCTCAACCAATATCCGCGAGCTCGAAGGCGCCCTCATCCGTGTCACCGCCTTCGCGTCGCTGAACAATCAGCCGGTCGACCTGGCCCTAGCGGAAACCGTGCTCAAGGATCTGATCAGCGACGACGGCGCGCAGGAAATTACGCCCTCGACCATCATCAAGCAGACCGCTGAGTACTTCGGGCTGAGCATTGAAGAACTGAACAGCAAGTCGCGTACCCGCACGCTGGTCACCGCGCGGCAGATCGCCATGTACCTGCTGCGTGAACTGACCGAGATGTCCTTGCCGAAGATCGGTGCGGAACTTGGCGGGCGCGACCACACCACCGTGATCCACGCTGACCGCAAAATCCGTGAATTGATGGCCGAGAGACGCGCGATCTTCAACCAGGTGACGGAATTGACAAACCGTATTAAGCAGAGCCAGCGGGAGCATTAAAAGCTGAAATCACAGGTGTGGATAAATCTGTGGAAGATCTGGTGACGATCTGCGCATAAGTACGGCATCGCATGTGGACGACAGAAATCATGGAACTGAGTTTCAACAAGCGCATGGAACTCAGTGTCAGCTTCAATCACATCTTGTTCACATGCACAATCTGCACCAGATCTGACGCTATGGCGGTTATCCACAGTATCCACAAGGGTTATTAACACTTCTACCTTTAAGACCTATTCATCCAAATAACGAGTCCACTCCCCGCCCAGGACTTCGGAACTGTGCAGAACCCAAATTTTTGTTGGCTGTTCCACACTTTGACCCCTTCGCTGCGACAGCGTCGGAGGGACGTGGCAAAATTATTTGCAGAGAACGTGCAACTACCTGATCTATGCTTAAGAACTTGGCGGGAAACTACCTTCTTGGCCTGACTTAAGACTTATGGGTTTCGAAAGGCGGATTTTTCGTGAAGTTCAGCGTTGAAAAGGATGTTTTGGCAGACGCCGTATCTTGGACCGCCCGGTCCTTGGCGCAGCGGCCCCCTTCGCCTGTATTGGCTGGCATTCTGATCACTACCCACGAGGGCATCGTTCGCCTTGAGGGATTCGATTACGAAATTTCGTCCCACATCGAGATTCCAGCGGACATCTCCGAGCAGGGATCTATCCTGGTCTCCGGCAAGCTGCTGGCAGAGATCACTCGTTCACTTCCGAATTCCACGGTCACCCTCGAAACCGAGGGTTCGAAGATTTCCCTGACCTGCGGCCGTTCGCGCTTCCATCTGGCCACCATGCCAGTTGATGAATACCCGACCTTGCCGGCCTTGCCTGAAATCGCAGGCACCATCGACGGACAGGCATTCGCCGAAGCCGTTTCGCAGGTCATCGTGGCCGCATCGAAGGATGACACCCTCCCGGTGCTGACCGGTATCAAGGTTGAAATCGAAAACGATCTCATCACCTTCCTAGCCACCGACCGCTACCGTCTGGCCATGCGCGAGCTGAACTGGACTCCAAACCAGTCGGAAATCTCGACTTCGTTCCTGATCAAGGCCAAAACCCTCAGCGAGGTTGCCAAGACCCTCTCAAGCTCAGGTGAGCTCAAGCTGGCCATCAGCCAGAATGGCGAAATGATCGGCTTTGAAAGCACGAACCGTCGCACCACGTCGCTGTTGATTAACGGCGAATACCCGAAGATCCGTTCGCTGTTCCCTAGCGACACCCCAATCCATGCCACCGTGCGAACCAGTGAATTGATCGAGGCCGTACGCCGTGTCTCCGTCGTTGCCGAACGCAATACCCCGGTACGCATGGCATTCACCGACGGCCAGCTGACCTTGGACGCCGGCACCGGAGAGGATGCACAGGCGGAAGAAGCCATTGTCGCCGCCCTGCGGGGTGAAGACATTGTGGTGGCGTTCAACCCGACCTTCCTTTCCGAGGGCCTGAACTCCTTCAACACTGATTTCGTTCGTTTCTCCTTCACCAGCGCACCCAAGCCGGCCATGTTGACAGGCCAGGAAAAGCTGGACGAAGAGGATCAGGACCAGTACCGCTACCTGGTCATGCCAGTTCGACTGCCGAACTCCAACTAGCAAATTCTCGGTGGGCGGCAACTGCCGCCCACCGCTTCTTCCTGTCAGGATTCCGGTGTATATCTCGCAGCTTTCCCTCACGAGCTTCCGCTCGTATGCGCAAGCCGACGTGCACCTTGTTCCCGGAATCAACGTCCTGGTGGGGCCGAACGGCGTGGGCAAGACCAACATCGTCGAATCCATCGGTTATCTGGCAAATCTTGCTTCCCATCGGGTCAGCAACGATGCTCCGCTCTTGAATTTCGGCGCCGACCGCGCGTTGATCCGAGGCACGTTGCATCGCGGAAACCAGCAAACGCAGCTCGAGGTGGAGATCACCAGCGGGAAGATCAACCGCGCGCGCATCAACCGGGCGAATCCGGTGCGTGCCCGGGAAATCCTTGGCATGGTTCGCACGGTGCTGTTCGCACCGGAAGATCTTGCGTTGATCAAGGGCGACCCATCGAACCGCCGCCGTTTCCTCGATGAACTGCTGGTGGCCCTGCGCCCGGTCGAGGCCGGAACCAAAAACGACTACGAACGCATCGTGAAACAGCGCAACGCGCTGCTCAAGTCGATCCGCGGCAAGTCCAAGCTGACTGCCTCGCAGGAAAATACGCTGCAGGCGTGGGATCTGCAACTGGCAGCCTGCGGAGCGCGGCTGATCCGCGGAAGGCTGAACGTCCTGTCGCTGTTGCGCCCCTACATGCAGGCCGCCTATGCGGATCTTGCAGACGGCGCGAAGGAAGCCAGCGCGGTATACCGTTCGTCGCTCGAAGGCGAAGTGGAAGATGCCAGCCTGCCGGCCCGGGACCTCGAATCCCTGGACCAAGAGGAAATCCAGGATCTGCTGCTGTCTGCGATCGAAGCGAACCGCTCCCGCGAGCTGGACCGCGGCATTTCCCTGTTCGGACCGCACCGAGACGATCTGGTCCTCACCCTCGGCGCGGCGCCGGCCAAGGGGTACGCCTCGCACGGTGAAACCTGGTCCTTTGCGTTGTCGCTGCGTCTGGCTGCCTACCGGGTCTTCGGCGACGACGACCCCCGTCCGGGCTCCGGGCCGATCCTGATCCTTGACGACGTGTTCGCCGAGCTGGATGCAACGCGCCGCAACCGCTTGGCCCATATTGTCGCCGGAGCCGAACAGGTGCTGGTCACCGCTGCCGTGGTGGAAGACGTTCCCGAGGCCTTGAAGGGGCATTTCTTCCAGGTCTCCCCTGGGCAGGTTGTCGATGCCTAGCCACAACTTCGACGACGAGCATCGCCTGGATCCGGAAATCGACGCCGCCAAGGCGTTGCTCAACCGAATGCGCAAGCTCGCCGAGGAGCGCGGCGATTCGCGTCTGGACGCGGCCCGCATGGCCAAGGTGCGCAAACGCCAGCTCTCCCGCAATACGCTGGGGTCCGCCAAGAAAACCACGGACGAGGACGCTCCTCGCGACCCGAGGTCCATCGGCGCAGTGGTGGCCAGGATGTCCAAATCCCGGGGCTGGAGCACCCAGGTGGCCGTCGGATCGGTGCTCGGCCGCTGGAACGAGCTGGTCGGCGAAAACATCGCCAAGCACTGCCGCCCCGAGTCGTTCGAGGACACCGTGGTCGTGGTGCGCTGCGATTCCACGTCCTGGGCGACCCAGCTGAGGCTGCTGAGCCACCAGCTGCTGAAGAAATTCGATGCCGAGCTCGGCCCCGGCATCGTGACAGTGATCCGGGTGCTCGGTCCGAATGCCCCGACGTGGCGCCACGGCTCGAGATCGGTGGCCGGCCGCGGCCCCCGGGACACCTACGGCTAGAAATGCTGGCATGGCATATGGCGGTCTAACGCACCTCCCGGCTGGATCCCCCCTCAGATGATCACTCAAACTCGCTCAGATGGTCGATTCTGTGCCTTCTGCGGCTGATTTAGGCCACAGAATCCCCGATAATTTTGCTATAGGCGGTAGAATTAGGGGTAGTGAATTGACTGTGCCGTGGGTTAACCCGCGTCTAGGTCGCTCCAGACCAAGATCGCTGAACGCGTCCGGGCTCGGACCGCGCATGGTGGTCGCGCGCCAAATTCGAGGAGTTCGTAGCACCCGTGTCTACCGAAAACGCTTCACCGCAGGAACCGGACAACATCCCAGTACCTGCTGAATCGATGACTTCCAAAGTCGAGCACACATACGGCGCCCAGGATATTACCGTCCTCGAAGGACTCGAAGCGGTACGCAAACGCCCGGGCATGTACATCGGTTCCACCGGCCCCCGCGGCCTGCACCACCTGGTTTATGAAGTCGTTGACAACTCCGTCGATGAGGCGCTGGCCGGCTACTGCGACACCATCAACATCACCCTGCAGGCCGACGGCGGCGTACGCTGCGAAGACAACGGCCGCGGCATTCCCGTGGACATCCACCCCACCGAGGGTAAGCCCACCGTCGAGGTCGTCATGACCATCCTGCACGCCGGCGGCAAGTTCGGCGGCGGCGGCTACGCGGTTTCCGGCGGCCTGCACGGCGTGGGCATCTCCGTGGTCAACGCGCTGTCCCGCAAGGTCGACACCGTGGTCCGCCGGCAGGGCCATGCCTGGCGCATCGGCTACTCCAACGGCGGGCACACCACCACTCCGCTGACCCAGGGCGAGGCCACCGAGCAGACCGGCACCACCCAGACGTTCTATCCGGATCCGGAAATCTTCGACACCATCGACTTCGACTTCGAGACCCTGCGCGCCCGCTTCCAGCAGATGGCGTTCCTGAACAAGGGCCTGCGCATCACCCTCACCGACGAGCGCGTGCCGGAGGTCGCCGAGCCGGAGGCCGAGGTCGAAGAGGAGATCGAGAACCAGGTCGTCAAGCCGCGCCGCGTCGACTACCTCTACAAGGACGGCCTGCTGGACTACGTCAAGCACCTGAACGCCGCCAAGAAAGTCGAGCTGGTCCACGACGAGGTCATCGCCTTCGAAGCGGAGGACACCACCCGCGGCATCAGCCTGGAAATCGCCATGCAGTGGACCACCGCCTACGCGGAGTCGGTGCACACCTACGCGAACACCATCAACACCCATGAGGGCGGAACCCACGAAGAGGGCTTCCGCGCCGCGCTAACCAGCCTGCTCAACCGCTACGCGCGCGAGAACAAGATCCTGCGCGAAAAGGACGACAACCTCACCGGCGACGACGTGCGCGAAGGCCTGACCGCGGTGCTCTCCGTGAAGCTTTCCGAGCCGCAGTTCGAAGGCCAGACCAAAACCAAGCTGGGCAACTCGATGGCCCGCGGCTTCGTGCAGGGTGTGGTCAACGACGAGCTCGGCGACTGGTTCGGCCGCAACCCGAACATCGCCAAGGACATCATCCGCAAGGCGCAGCTGGCGTCCCAGGCCCGCATGGCCGCGCGCAAGGCCCGCGACAACGCGCGCCGCAAGTCCCCCATGGAATCCTTCGGCATGCCCGGCAAGCTCTCGGACTGCTCCTCGAAGAACCCAATCGAGTGCGAAGTGTTCATCGTGGAGGGCGACTCCGCAGGCGGCTCGGCCAAGCGCGGACGCAACCCGCATACCCAGGCGATCCTGCCGCTGCGCGGCAAGATCCTGAACGTTGAACGCGCCCGCCTGGACCGCGCGCTGGGCAACGCCGAGGTACAGGCGATGATCACCGCCTTCGGCACCGGCATCGGCGAAGAATTCGACATGTCCAAGCTGCGCTACCACAAGATCGTGCTGATGGCCGATGCGGACGTGGACGGCCAGCACATCACCACGCTGCTGCTGACCCTGATCTTCCGCTTCATGCGCCCGCTGATCGAGCAGGGCTACGTCTTCCTGGCCAGCCCGCCGCTGTACCGCATCAAGTGGTCCAATGCCCCGCACGACTACGTGTACACCGACAAGGAACGCGACGCAGCCCTGGTCGCCGGCGCCGCCGCCAACAAGCGCCTGCCGAAGGAAAACGGGATCCAGCGCTACAAGGGCCTGGGCGAGATGGACTACTCCGAGCTGTGGGACACCACCATGGACCCGGACCGCCGCACGCTGCGCCAGGTCACCATGGATGATGCCGCCGCCGCGGACGAGATTTTCTCCGTGTTGATGGGCGAGGACGTCGAGTCCCGCCGCAACTTCATCCAGCAGAACGCGAAGGACGTCCGCTTCCTGGATATCTAGGCGATACCACCCGCGGACCGTAGAACTTTTTGATGTGTAAGGGAAGAAATTGAGCGACGAGCAGACCCCTGAGAACGAACCGCTGGACGGCGAGGTCATAGCGCACGAGGGCGGGCGCATTGACCAGATCGACCTGCAGGCAGAAATGCAGCGGTCCTATCTTGACTACGCCATGGCCGTGATCGTCGGCCGCGCGCTGCCGGATGTGCGCGACGGCCTGAAGCCGGTGCACCGCCGCGTCATCTATGCGATGTTCGACGGCGGCTACCGCCCCGAGCGCGCGTACAACAAGTGCGCCCGCGTGGTCGGCGAGGTCATGGGCCAGTACCACCCGCATGGCGACACCGCGATCTACGATGCGCTGGTCCGCCTGATCCAGGACTGGGTCATGCGCTACCCGCTGGCCCTGGGCCAGGGCAACTTCGGTTCCCCGGGCAATGACGGTGCGGCCGCCCAGCGTTACACCGAGACCAAGATGGCCCAGCTGGCCATGGAAATGGTCCGCGACATCAACGAGGACACCGTTGATTTCCAGGACAACTACGATGGCAAGAACCAAGAACCCACCGTCCTGCCGGCGCGTTTCCCGAACCTCTTGGTCAACGGCTCCTCCGGCATCGCCGTGGGCATGGCCACCAACATCCCGCCGCACAACCTGCGTGAGGTCGCCGAGGGCGTGCAGTGGTACCTGCAGAACCCGGAAGCGTCGCGCGAGGAACTGCTGGCGGCGTTGATGCAGCGCGTGAAGGGCCCGGACTTCCCGACCGGAGCCATGATCCTTGGCACCAAGGGCATTTCCGATACCTACCGCACCGGCCGTGGCTCGATCACCATGCGCGCTGTGGTCAACGTGGAGGAAATCCAGGGCCGCACCTGCCTGGTGGTCACCGAGCTGCCGTACATGGCCAACCCTGACAACCTGGCGGTGAAGATCGCCGAGCTGGTGCGCGACGGCAAGATCTCCGGCATCGCGGACATGCGCGACGAGACCTCGGGCCGCACCGGCCAGCGCCTGGTGATCGTGCTCAAGCGCGATGCCGTGGCCAAGGTGGTGCTGAACAACCTCTACAAGCACACCGAGCTGCAGTCCAACTTCTCCGCCAACATGCTGGCGATCGTGGACGGGGTGCCGCGCACCCTGCCGCTGGATGGATTCATCCGCCACTGGGTCACCCACCAGATTGAAGTCATCGTCCGACGCACGCAGTACCGCCTGCGCAAGGCCGAGGAAGAGGCGCATATCCTGCGCGGCCTGCTCAAGGCGCTGGACGCATTGGACGAGGTCATCGCCCTAATCCGCCGTTCCTCGACCACCGAGGCGGCACGCGACGGGCTGATGGAGCTGCTGGACATCGACGAGGAACAGGCCCGCGCCATCCTCGACATGCAGCTGCGCCGCCTGGCCGCCCTGGAACGCCAGAAGATCCAGGACCGCCATGCAGAGCTCGAGCGCATGATCTCCGAATTCAAGGCGATCATCGCCGATCCGCAGCGCCAGCGCACCATCGTCTCGGAAGAGCTGGCCGAGATCGTGGACAAGCATGGCGACGACCGCCGCACCAAGATCCTCATGGGCTTCGACGGCGACATGAGCGTCGAGGACCTGATTCCCGAAGAGGAAATGGTCGTCACCATCACCCGAGGCGGCTACGTCAAGCGCACGCGCATCGACAACTACCGTTCGCAGGCCCGCGGCGGCAAGGGCATCAAGGGCGCGTCCCTGCGCGGTGACGACGTGGTGGAACACTTCTTCGTTACCTCCACGCACAACTGGCTGCTGTTCTTCACGAACCACGGCCGCGTCTACCGCACCAAGTGCTACGAGTTGGCCGAGGCCGGCCGCGATGCCAAGGGGCAGCACGTGGCCAACGTGATGGCATTCCAGCCGGACGAGCACATCGCCCAGGTGCTTGACCTGCGCACCTACCAGGATGCGCAGTACCTGATGCTGGCTACCCGCAACGGCCTGGTGAAGAAGACCCGCCTGGAGGACTACGACACCAACCGCACCGCCGGCGTGATCGCCATCAACCTGCGCGAGGACGACGAACTGGTCTCCGCGCAGCTGGTCAGCGAATCCGATGATGTGATGCTTGTCTCGCGCAAGGGCCAGTCGGTGCGCTTCACCGCCACCGACACAGCGCTGCGCCCGATGGGCCGCGCCACCTCCGGCGTGACCGGCATGAAGTTCCGCGACGGCGACGAACTGCTCGCCGCCGACGTGGTCCGCGAAGGCTCCTACATGTTCACGGTGACCGACGAGGGCTACGCCAAGCGCACCACGGTCGAGGAATACCGCGTGCAATCCCGCGGCGGCTTGGGCATTAAGGTGGCCAAGCTCAACGAGGAACGCGGCGAACTGGTCGGCGCCATGATCGTCGACGAGACCGACGAGGTGCTGGTGGTCATGGGCTCGGGCAAAGTGGTCCGCTCCGCGGTTTCGCAGGTTCCTTCCAAGGGACGCGACACCATGGGCGTGATCTTCGCGAAGCCCGACAAGAAGGATTCGATCATCGCGGTCGCCAAGAATACTGAAACCGAGCTTGAAGAGAACTCGGAGGAAGATACCGTAATCTTGGATCCGGAAAACATCACCAATGAGTCATCAGGCACGTCGGAAAGCATTTCCGAGTCCGCAGAAGATGACACCACTAACGGAGGTAACGCATGAGCACGCCCTCGACGCCACGCCCCAGCGGCAGTGCCCCGAAGAGCGCAGCGCCGCGGCCTACCCAGGTAAAGCGACCTGCGACCGCCGGCAGCCGCCCAGCACCGGGCCAGCGCCCGGCCGCCGGACAGCAGCGTCCGGCCGGAGCGCCCCGCCCATCCGCTCCACGCCCAACCGGCCAGCAGCGTCCCGCTGGAAGTCAGGAGCGCCTGGTGCGTCCTGCGCCGAAGGCGAAGGTCCGCAAGGCCCGCCTACTGGTTTCCAAGGTTGAACCGTTCTCGGTCCTGAAAATCGCCTTCCTGCTCTCGGTGGCCTTCGGCGTCATCACCGTGGTCGCCGCGGTGGGCATCTGGGCCGTGCTGGACCTGAGCGGAACGTTCGATGCCTTCAACCAGCTGATGCGCGATGCCATTGGCGCTGAAGACAGCTTCGACCTGCGCGATTCGATGTCCCTGGGCCAGGTGGCGTCCTATGCAACCATTCTTGCCGTGGTCAACGTGGTCGTGATTTCGGTGGTCGCCATGCTGGGATCGGTGTTGTACAACATCGCTTCCTCGCTGGTTGGCGGCGCCGGAGTGACCCTCACAGACGACTAGAATCACCCAAGTCGAGCCCGGGATTCATGCTGTGACGCATGACACCCGGGCTCGATTTGTATCTTCGTAAAAACCCCGGTAAAGTTTTATTTCGTTCCGAAGGGAACAAAACAAAAGCAAGGGCGTATAGCTCAGGCGGTTAGAGCGCTTCGCTGATAACGAAGAGGTCCCAAGTTCAAGTCTTGGTACGCCCACCGAATCCTTGCTGGAGGGAAAGAGGAAGTAATGAAAAAGTTCCTGGTTCTCGCAACGATCGCAACTGCAGCGGCAGTTTTGATCAAGAAGGTCAAGGCTTCTTCGGAAACCAAGGATACCTGGCACCAGGTAGCCGATAAAGTTTCCTAATGCTTTTGGGGCCTTAGCTCAGTTGGTAGAGCGCCTGCTTTGCAAGCAGGATGTCAGGAGTTCGAATCTCCTAGGCTCCACAAAAAGGAAAAATGGAAAGCGGAAGCTTTCCGTTTTTGCTTTAACCCAGATCGGCCGGTAAGTTTATTCCGGCCATCGGGGGCCTTAGCTCAGTTGGTAGAGCGCCTGCTTTGCAAGCAGGATGTCAGGAGTTCGAATCTCCTAGGCTCCACACCAGAAAACGACGGAAAGCAAAAGCTTTCCGTCGTTTGTTCGTTAACCCCGGCCCTTGTCCAAGCGCCGGCTCCCAACCAGAGCCGGGCTCGTTGCGCTGCCCTGGCGCCTGAGCACCGATTTGTAGTGCTCGAGCAGCTCGTCGCCGATCTTCTGCCAGCTCCTTCCCTGCACGCTTCCCAGCGCGGCAGCGGCGAACGCCTCGCGCTTGCCATCGTCGAAGACCAGGTCGCTGACGCGGTAGGCGAGCTCGTCGAGTTGTCCTGGCTCATACAGCCACCCCGTTCGCGAAGAATCCACCAGATCCAGCGGGCCGCCCCTGCCCACGGCAACCACCGGGACGCGGCTGGCCATCGCTTCCTGGATGGTCTGGCAGAAGGTCTCCGACTCCCCCGGGTGCACGAAGACGTCAAGGGATGCCATGATTTCGGCCAGCCGGATGCCGGACAAGAACCCGGTGAAATGGGCTTTAGGCATCAGTGCCCGCAGCTCGAGCGACTGGGGGCCCGAACCCACGACCACCAGACGCGCTCCAGGCAGCTCGCTGAGTGCCCGAAGGTCCTCGACCTGCTTGTCGGCCGACAAGCGGCCTACATAGCCGATGAGGCGCTCTCCGGATGGTGCAACGGTTTTGCGGAAGGCCTCGTTCCTCCGGCCGGGCGAGAACAGCGCGGTATCGACTCCCCTGCGGAACAATTCCAGGTTGCGGATCCCGAGCGAATCCAGCTGGGCCATGGAAAAGCTGCTGGGGGCCAGCGTCAGGTCCGCAGCGCTATGGACGGCCCTGACATGCTCCCAGAGCCTGTCGGCCAGCCAGGGGAACTTGTAGCGCGCCGCATAGGTGGGAACTTCCGTTTGGTATATCGCAACGGTCGGCAATCCGAGCTCGCCGGCCGCACGCAGCGCACTCCAGCCCAGGAGAAACGGGCTGGCCAGATGAACCAGTTCCACCTGCTCCCGGCGCAGGATCCTTCGCAGCCTATGCCACGAGGCAGTGGACAGCCGTACGTCGGGATACGTCGGCAGCGGTATCGAAGGTACGGTGATGACGCGGAACCCTCGGTAGCGCTTGGGAACTGCCTTCCCACTGAACTCGTTGGCCAGCGAGCCTGCTGGGGCGATGACGACGGCTTCGTGGCCCCTGAGAGCCAGATGCTCAAGGGTCCGCAGGATCGAATTGGTAACCCCGTTGACGTGTGGAAGAAAGGATTCAGCGATGATTGCTACTTTCACACCTACAGCTTCGGCCCTGCAGATGGCCATGAAATGAACTGGAATTGCAGGACGCATGAACAGGAATATTCGGCTGGTGCTGTCCCCAGTTGAAACCAAGCGCCAATAGTTGGCAGGATGTCAGGGTGCTGAATGACGATGCAATGCGCCGAGACATCGACGCGACCCAGACGAAGACCGAGAGCAATTCGCGAATCGCGGTGCTGCTCTTCCCTGCTCTGATCCTGCTCGGCGGCGTCGCCGGAGTCCTGGTCCCCCATGCTTTTTCCGGGCTGTCGTCATGGATCAATCCACTGCTGATGATCATCATGTTCTGCATGGGGCTAACGCTCACCCTGCCGGACTTCGGACTGGTTTTAAAGAATCCGCTTCCGGTGCTCGGCGGCGTCGCTGCCCAGTTTGTCGTGATGCCGGCGATGGGCTGGCTGGTGGCGTGGGGGCTGAACCTGGATCCTGCCCTGGCTGCCGGTCTGATCCTGGTTGGCTGCGCACCAGGCGGTACCGCTTCCAACGTCGTCGCCTACCTGGCAAAGGGGAATGTGGCGCTCTCCGTGGCGATGACGTCGCTGTCCACTCTTGCTGCACCCGTTCTCACTCCGTTGCTCGCGTTCTGGCTTGCCGGCCAGTATCTGCCGGTGGACGCCCGGTCCATGGCAGGAACGGTCCTCCAGGTCGTCTTGATTCCAGTGGTACTTGGCATCGTGCTTCGGATGCTTCTCAACAAAGCAGTGCTCAGGATCTTGGCGGCCCTGCCCTGGCTCTCGGTCACGGCCATCACCATCGTGGTGACCATCATCGTGGCTGGCAGCTCCGAGGCGATCCTGTCCGCAGGGCTGCTGATCTTCGTGGCAGTTGTCCTGCACAACGGTTTCGGACTGCTGCTCGGCTACGGCATCGGAAAATTGCTACGGGTACCTGAGGCTTCCCGGCGGACGATCGCCATCGAAGTCGGGATGCAGAATTCCGGTCTTGCCGGCGGGCTGGCGAAGCAGTATTTCACGCCCGAAGCAGCTCTTCCCGCTGCAGTATTCTCCGTGTGGCATAACTTGTCAGGAGCCATAATCGCAGCCTTCTGGCGAAGGAAGCGACGCGCGCAATATAGCCTAAAATAGCTTATGACATATATATATGCATATAAAAGAATGTATTTTCTGGACCCGGTTCGCAGGCTACATCGGGATTGCGGCAAACGATTTAAGAGCGGTATCAACAACGGGTAATCTTAGCCTGTGACATTTTTGCTTGCTGCACTGGGAATCCTGGGGATTTCGGCCTCCGGCCCGATCATCGCTGCATTTCCCCAGGTTCCCGTGCTGTCCATGGCTTTGTGGCGCAATGGCGCAGCTGCCGCCGTTCTGTCAGTTCCCGTGCTCAAGAGGAACCGGCAGTCCTATCGGCAGATCACGAGCCGTGAATGGTTCTTCACCAGCGTCGCCGGTGTCGCCTTGGCACTGCATTTCGTGTGCTTCATGTACTCGATGCGCCTGACCAGCGTCGCCGCCGGCACCGCCCTAGTGTGCATCCAAGGTGTATGGATCGCGCTCTTCCAGGCATCGCGCGGGGTCCGGTACCGCAAGCCGGTTTTCTTCGGGATGGGCATTGCGATCTTGGGAGTCGTGCTGATTACCGGTTTCGATCTGGGACAGGGCTGCGATGCAATTATCGGAGACCTGCTCGCCCTTGCTGGCGGTGTGCTTGCCGCCATTTACACACTGGCGGGTGCCACGGCACGCAAGACCATGGGCACGGCAACGTACTCCTCCAGCTGCTACGGCATCACCGCGGTGATTCTGCTGGTGCTTTGTCTGGTGGCCGGCCAGCCGGTCTGGGGTTTCAACGCCACCGGATGGCTTGGAATCATCCTGCTTACCGTCTGCGCCCAGCTGCTCGGGCACACGGCCATGAACCACCTGCTCAATGTGCTGGGCCCGCTGACAGTTTCCACGCTGATCCTGCTCGAGATTCCAGGCGCCGCTCTGCTTGCGGCGCTGGTACTAGGGCAAGTCGTGCCGACGGCGACCTATCTGGGACTTGCAGTGATCCTGTTGGGGCTGGTTCTCGTGGTCAGAGGCCAAGTACCGCCTAAAACCGCGGCGTGACCCAGTTACTGGTCTTCGCTCAGAATTTCGCGTACTTCGTCGACAGTCGCTTCGCGCGACGCGACCGGCTGCTGCGGCTCGGCGCTGGCAGGCTCGTTTTCCCATGGATCCTCAACCGGCTTGGACGCTTTCCAAGCGGCCACCAGCAATGCGACGAGTCCGGCAATTAGGCCTACGGCTAGTAGCTTTCCAGCATTGCTCTTCTTGCTCATGTTTGCTCCCTCTTGATTCAAGCTGTTGTCGAACAGACACCTCCAGCCTAGGCACATGCCACTGCCGGAGCCAGCGTTTGGCCGCCGTGCATCGAAAATTGCCCGAAATTTTCACTGACCGCGTAGGCCGCTTTTCGCGGCTCGGGCCGTGCTCATGGAAGAATAAGAGCATGACCGCAAACGCAACGCACAAAGCCACGATTCACACCTCTTTGGGCGACATCGTTGTCGATCTTTTCGGCAACCACGCTCCAAAGACTGTCAGCAACTTCGTCGGCCTTTCCACCGGTGAGCAGGAGTGGGTTCACCCGGAATCCGGTGACAAGAAGACCAACACCCCGCTGTACAGCGGAACCATTTTCCACCGCATCATTGCAGACTTCATGATTCAGGGCGGCGACCCACTGGGCCAGGGCTTCGGTGGCCCAGGCTACCAGTTCGATGATGAGATCCACCCGGAACTGAACTTCAACGAGCCTTACAAGCTGGCCATGGCCAACGCAGGCATCCGCATGGGCCGCGGCACCAACGGTTCGCAGTTCTTCATCACCACCGTTCCAACCACCTGGCTGCAGGGCAAGCACACCATCTTCGGTGAAGTCACCGAAGCCGAGTCCCGCAAGGTTGTCGACGCTCTGAATGCTGTTGCCACCGATGGCCGCGACAAGCCACTGGAAGACGTAGTTATCAACTCGATCGACATCGAGACCCTGTAACTTCTTCGTCCCGCGATTCGAAGGCTCCGGCGATTCCCTTAGTGGAGTCGACGGGGCCTTCGATGCTTAACCACGACTGTTCAACCCAACGCTAGGTAGAAAACCAAATGTCTTACGGGCAAGTGAATCCTCAAGGCCACTCCCAGCCAACCTGCTTTCGGCATCCAGAGACGGTCTCGTATGTCTCATGCAACCGCTGCGGGCGTCCAGTTTGCCCGCAGTGCCAAGTCCCTGCACCCGTCGGTGTTCAGTGCGTTGAATGCGTGAGGCAGGCGAATCAGAATATTCCGACGCAGAAGACGCAATTCGGCGGCCGTCTGCGCACCGGCGCACCCCTGGTCACGATGATTTTCATCGGGCTGAATGTGTTCGTCTACCTGCTGCAGTGGATTATTCCCGGCTTTACCAAGGATCTGGTGCTGATCCCGGCCATCGCGGCCTACGAACCATGGCGCCTGCTCACCAGTGCCTTCGCGCACTCCACAGGATCGTTCCTCCACATTCTCATGAACATGTACGGCGTCTACATTTTCGGCATGCTTCTCGAACCTCGGCTTGGCAGGCTTCGATTCACATGGCTGTACCTTCTCAGCGCATTGGGCGGTTCGTTGGGAGTCATGCTTCTGAGCCCGGCCACGACGGCAACACTGGGCGCTTCCGGCGCCTTGGCGGGCCTCTTCCTGGCTACGTTCGTAGTTCTGCGAGGCAACAAGCAGGCGCTGCGCCAGATGGCGATTATTCTGGCGCTTAACGTCGTCCTCGGCTTCGTTGTTTCGGGAATCTCATGGCAGGCCCACCTCGGCGGCGCGGTGGCCGGCATTGTCGCCGCTTCTTGCATCATGTTGATTCCTAGGAGTAATCCACAGCGTTCGAAGATTCAGCTTTCGCTCTTGGGTGCATTGAGCGTGGTCATGATTGTTTCAACCTATTTCGCCGTCGAATCGGCTAAGTGGCCTCTGGCCTGATTCGAAAACACGCCAGCAAAGATATCCACACCGCTTATCCACACTGTTAATAACTTACACCCGTGTAACTCTGCGTCGGCGAAGTTATTAACAGCCCGGATTGACTGCAATCCCAGGGAATAAGCCTCCCGAATCGTAGATACTCACACCTTTCTCCCCAGCTGTGGATAACTTTTAAACACGGCTGTAGATATCGCGTCTACGAACGGGAAACCTGTTAATAACCTGCGGTTCGAATCTTTAAACGAAACAGGTGGGTGCTACCGCTTGCTCGGTAAAATGGGTATTTCCACAAGAGGGATCCACAGTGTTAATAACTTTTGTACACAACTAATTTGTTGCATAAAAACCCTCTGACATGGAGCTTTGCTCTAAATTAAACACAAATGCCCATGTTGTCCCCATCTGTGGATAACGTTGTGAACAAGTTGTGACTACGGGCTATCCACAACGCCTGTGGATAGGTGTGGATAGTTGTTGGTTAACTGGTGAAAAGTGGTGCCAAGAGCATGATGGCGAATGACGACATGAAGATGCAGATGAGGCCATCCAGAACCCGCCAGGCGGTGGGCTTGGCGAAGAATCTGGACAGGAAGCGCGCTGCATACCCCAGCGCGGTAAACCAAAGCACGCTTGCCAGCATCGCTCCCACCGCGAAGGCGCCAGACGCTTCGCCCTGGGATGCGCCGATGGAGCCGAGCAGGAGCACCGTGTCGATGTAGACATGGGGGTTGAGCCATGTCAGCATCAGCGCCGTCGCGGCAACCGACCATGCAGTGGTTGGTGCTGAGGTGCTCGACGAATCCATGCCCGATGGAGCGATGGCGCGTCGCAGTGCAAAAAAAGCATAGCAAATCAGGAAGATTGCTCCGCCGATGCGGGCAATCGTCAGGATCCATGGAGCTCGCTCCACAACCATGCCCACGCCGGTTATGCCCGCGAAAATGAGTACTACGTCGGACAGTGCGCAAAGCACCACCGTCAGCAGGATGTGTTCGCGGCGAATTCCCTGTCGCAGGACAAACGCGTTCTGCGCTCCGATGGCAACAATGAGCGATAGTCCCGTCGAGAGTCCGAGAAGGAGGGAAGCGTTGATCATGGAATGACAGTACGAAAATCAACAAGATGATGTCGAACTTAAGTTTCTGATTCTGCATTAGGGTATCTAATGTGAAATTCGATGTGGAACACCTGCAGACGCTGTTGGCCGTCGTGGATGCTGGAAGCTTCGATGATGCATCCATTGATCTGGGGATTACTGCCTCTGCCGTGAGTCAGCGGATTAAGGCACTGGAGAACAGGCTGGGGGCCGTGCTGGTCGTGCGCAGCCGTCCTGTGGTTCCGACGGAGCAGGGAATCAAGGTGTTGCGGTATGCGCGGCAAATTGCGGCGTTGAGCGCAGAATTCTCCTACGAGATCTCCCTGACAGGCCACCAGCAGATCGCCGTGGGAGTGAATGCCGACTCGCTATCGACCTGGTTTACGCCGGTTTTCGACGAGCTGGCCCGCTGGACCGATGTTTCGGTCGAGATCCTGCGCATGGATGAGAGTCGATCCCTCGACACCTTGCGCAGCGGGCGGGTCAGCGCGGTGGTCACCAATAGCTCGGTTGCCGCCCAAGGATGCACTGTCCGCAAGCTCGGCGCGTTGCGCTATCGAGCAGCGTGCACCCCCGGGATGGCCCGGGAGCACTTCGCCCGTGGATCCTCCGATGGATTCCTAACCGCCCCCATGATGATTTTCGACCGCGAAGATCGGTTGCAGCACCATTTGCTGGAGCAGCTGGGGCTGGATCCGGGCCAGCGGCACGGGGCAGTGCACATGGTTCCGGATTCATGGCAGTTCTTGCGCGCGATCCAGGCGGGCATGGGATGGGGGATGGTCCCCGAACAACAACTCGCTCAAGTTCACGGGCTCGAAGAGCTCGATGATCGGTGGTTCATCGACGTCCCGTTGTATTTTCAGCGCTGGTCCGTGGATTCGGAGATTCTCGGACGCTTGGAATCCACACTGCTTCAGGTGGCCAGCGAGAGCGGCCTGGATTTGCTAACCTGAATGCCAAGCGGGCACTTCGGTCCGCATCCGGACGATGGAGCCGTACCCGGGATCACGACAAGACGGCCAGAGAAGGAATCTGGCGATGTACTGGCTTGTCTTGATTGTTTCCGGGATTTTTGAAGCCGTCTGGGCGACTGCGCTGGGGCTCAGCGACGGATTGTCGCGGCTGGTCCCCACCGTCGTATTCTTCGTGGCACTGCTGCTTTCCATGGGCGGACTAGCCTACGCAATGAAAGAAATCCCCACCGGAACCGCCTACGCGGTCTGGGTGGGGATCGGTGCATCGCTGACCGTCATCTACTCGATGGCCACGGGGCAGGAGCCGGTGACCATTTTGAAGATGGTTTTCATTCTCGGCCTGGTTGGATGCGTGATCGGCCTGAAAGCCGTCAGCCACTAATGTGGGTCTATTTCCAGCCTGTGGTCATGAAGAATCCAACCATGGCAATGCCGAAGCCGATGACGATGTTCCAGCCGCCGATGTTCGGGATCGGGAACAGGGTCTGGGAAATGTAGTAGACCATGATCCACACCAGGCCCAGAAGCATCAGGCCGAACATCACCGGCTTGTACCAAGCGGGCATCGGCTTATCCACGGCATGGGATCCCTGGTTCTCCTGGGACTGTGGCTTGTTCTTGCGTCGTGGCTTTGACTCCGGCACTCGAATGCTCCCTTAGCTTCTTCCGCATAATGTAGTACATGTGGGAGACGATTGGATCCTCCCGGTACGCTAGGTGCAGGAGAACGTTCGCATCGTTCCAGTTTTCCTGCGTAGCTTCCATACTAACGGTAATGCGTCCTGCCCAGAGAGTCGGAACGACTCCTCGCCAAGGAGCTTGCGCCTTTACCGATGCCCGCCCTTAAACAAGGAGCATGATCGACGTGAACCGTGCCGCAACCGCGACAGGCCGCCGAGCGACCCGCCCTCGGCAGTCAGTGGGTAGCCGGATCGCCGGGTTCTTCGGTGAGCTGCTGATTACCCTCGGCATCGTGCTCATGCTCTACGTGGCGTGGGAACTGTGGTGGACAAACATCGATTCGGCCCAGGCCCAGCAGGAAGTCACGAACAATCTGGTTCAAAACCTCGGCGAAGTGGTCATTCCGGAGGTCAAGGACGACGGCAAGGACTACGGCCCGGCGCCGGTGTCCGAATTCGGGTCGGGGGAGACCTTCGGCATCATGTATTTCCCGACGTGGGGATCGAACGGAACCTACCATCCGGTCACCAACGGGGTGGGGGACGACGTCATCAACAACCTGGGCATCGGGCACTACCCGAACACCCAGCAGCCCGGAGAAAAGGGAAACTTCGCGGTGGCGGCGCACCGCCAGACGCATGGCCAGGTGTTCTGGGACATCGACAAGCTCCACGAGGGCGACAAGATCTACCTCCAGACCAAGGACGGCTATTACACCTACACCTGGTCCAAGACGGAGATCGTGAATCCCTCCGATGGGGAGGTCCTGCTTCCCGTGCCGCACGAGTGGGGTGCCGAACCAACGGACTCCATTCTCACCATGACCACCTGCCACCCGAAGTACACGACGCGCCAGCGCATGATCGCATACTCGGAGCTGACCGATTGGCGGCCGCTTGATGCCGGGCCGCCATTGGCAATTCGCGATCTTGTTGCCAAGGCAACCAGCTAGGGGAGAACAATGTACGCCTGGATTTTCCGCAACCTGCCCGGTCCTATGTGGCTTCGTATTATCGAATCATTGATCCTCATTGCCGCCGTCGTGCTATTACTGATGATGTATGTCTTCCCGTGGCTGAATGAGTACATCAGCCCGTTCACCGACTCGACGATTGGCCAAAGCACCCAGTGAGCAGCATCAAGATCCTCGTGATCGACAATTATGACAGTTTCGTCTACACCTTGGTGGGGTACTTGCAGGAGCTGGGCGCGCAGACAACCGTCTACCGCAACGACGACCTCTCCTTCGCACAGGCGGCCGAATTGGCCGCCCAGCATGACGGGGTGCTGGTTTCCCCCGGCCCGGGCGACCCGGCAGGCGCCGGCGTGAGCATCGAGCTGATCAAGTGGTGCGGCGAGCAGTCCAAGCCGATGCTCGGGGTCTGCCTGGGCCACCAGGCGCTAGCCGAGGCCTATGGCGGGGTCGTGACCCACGCCGAGGAACTAATGCATGGCAAGACCTCGCTGGTCTCCCACGACGAGCATCCGGTGTTTGCCAAGGTGGCGAATCCGTTCACCGCCACCCGCTACCACTCGCTGGCTGCAGTGCGCGAGAGCATCCCCGACGAACTTGAAATCATTGCCCAGACCGAGGGAGGCGTCATCATGGGGCTGGCGCACCGTGCTGCGCCGCTGTGGGGCCTGCAGTACCACCCGGAGTCGGTGCTGACCGAGCAGGGCTACCAGATGCTCGGCAATTGGCTGGAATTCGTCGGTCTGGCCGGGGCGGCCGAGAAGGCGTCAACACTCAGCCCGCTATTCAGCGGCGAATAAACAGCGCTCAAACGCATCGCGCCGGACCTTGGTCCGGCGCGATGCGTTTAATGGCGGTTATTCGGTCTGCGGACCGGTGGTAGGCCGGGTTCGATCTCGTCCATTATTCGACGAGTTGCTGTTGTTTCCGTTATTTCCACCGTTTCCCTTGCCATTATCATCGTCAGATGCGGAAGGCTGGTCTTGGGGGTCTTCGCTGACCGTAGCGCTCGGCGAAGGGGTCGGCGTCGGGGTCGGAGTCTGCTCGGGCTTCTCCTTGGCCACCGAGATCTTGACCAGGCTGCCTTGCTCAACGTCGGTGCCAGCGGCCGGATCCTGCGCGAAGAGCGTGCCTGGCTCGTGGTCGTAGGTCTCCACATCGATGAACTGGACCTTGAGCTGGAAGTCCTCGGCGGTCAGGGCCTTGGTCGCTTCATCCTGGGACATGTTGGTCGCGGCGGGCACTGTGACCTGGCCGGTGGACAGGATCAGGTCGACCTTGGAACCGGCCTTGACCTTTGCTCCCAGCTCCGGGCTGGTGCCGATGACCCAGTCGGTCGGAATTGTCGCCGAGTTCTCGCGGCTGACCTCGCCGACCTCGAGCCCGGCCTGGCGCAGCGCATCGCGCGCCGCGGTTTCGGACTGGTTTTCAAGGTTCTTCGGGATCGTGCGCTGCTCCGAGCCGTCGGAGATGTACAGATCCACGGTGGATTCCTTGGCGATCTCCTGGCCGGTGACAGGGTCGGTGCGGGTCGCGTTGCCCTCGTCGACCTCGTCGCTGAATTCGTGTTTCACGCTCACATTGAACGTCGCGTTGCGCAGCAGGCTGGTGGCGTCCTGTTCGGACATGTTCAGCACGCTCGGCACGGCGACCGGGGCCTTGCGCTCCTGGTCCGCCTGGATTGAACGGATCACCAGGAAGCTGGCGATGCCCACGGCGAGTAGCGCGATGATGGTCAGCAGCACGATCAACCCGCGGTTGGTCTTGTGCCCGGGCTGGTCGTTGGCACGTGCTTCGGACCGGGTGGCGAATACCGGGTGCTCGTTGGTCAGCGGGGCCGGTTCGGCCGCGTAGAGCGTCTCGGTGGAGTCGTGTGTGCCGTAGATCGGCATGGTGTAGGTAGGCACCGTGGATTCGTGGAATTCCACGCCGCGGGAGGCGTCCTCCAAGGCGTCGGCAAAGGCGCCGGCGGACTGGAAGCGCTCGTCACGGTCCTTGGACAGCACCTTGAGCACGATCGGATCGTAGATCGGGTTGATGTCCGGGTTGGCCTCGCTGGGCGGGACCGGTGCTTCGCCGACGTGCTGATAGGCCACCGACACCGGCGAATCCCCGGTGAAGGGCGGCTTGTGGGTGAGTAGCTCGTAGAACAGGCAGCCGGCCGAGTAGATGTCCGTCCGGTAGTCGACCTGTTCGCCGCGCGCCTGCTCGGGGGAGAAGTACTGCGCGGTGCCGACCACCGCGGCGGTCTGCGTCATCGTGGCGGAGTTGTCCAGCGCCTGCGCGATGCCGAAGTCCATCAGCTTCACATGGCCCGACTCGGTGACCATGACGTTGGCCGGCTTGATGTCGCGGTGCACCACGTTCTTGGAATGCGAGTGGTCCAGGGCGGAGCAGACGCCGCGGATCAGCTCGACCGCATGGTGGTCGTCGACGTCTCCGTCGGCGATGACCTGCTTCAGGGTGCGGCCGGTGACGTACTCCATGACCATGAAGGGCAGCGCCTCCGCAGACTGGTCGGTCGCCGGCAGCAGTCCGGTGTCGTAGACCGCGACGATGTTCGGGTGGCTGAGCCCGGCCACGGCCTTGGCTTCGCGGCGGAAGCGGTTCACGACCATCGGATTGCCGGCAGTGTCCTGGCGCAGTACCTTGACCGCGACCTGGCGGGCCAGCACGTGGTCGGTCGCGAGGTAGACGTCGGCCATGCCGCCGCGGCCGATCAGCGACTCGATTTCATAGCGCTCGTTGATCAGGCGCGGAAGTCCCGCAGGCAGCGGTTCAAATTCGCTCATTACTCGCCGCCTGGCGCCTCATCCTGCGCAGCGTCCGTCGAATCGGAGGTCTGCGTTGGAGTCGCGGTCGGGGTGGCGGTCGGGGACGACACCGGCTCCGGGCCCTTGGAAACCGTCAGGCTCACGCTGGTCCCGGGGGCGACTTCGCTCTTGGCGGGGACGCTCTGGGAGATCACGGTGCCGGCCACGGACTCGTCGAAGGTTTCCGAACCCTTGACCGCGGCCAAGCCTGCGGACTGCAGCAGCTGCTGCGCGGCGCTGAAGCTCATGCCGGACACCGATGGAACCTGCACGGTTTGCGCGGCCATGGCGTAGACGACCTTGATGGTCGAACCGGCCTCGACGCTGCCCGAAGGGCTCACGGAGAGCACGGTGCCCGGATCGGCGTCCGAGGTCTCCTGGGCGACGTCGTTGACCTCCAAGCCCAGCGACTTCAGCTCGGCGATGACAGTGTCGATGTCCTTGCCCACGAGCGAGGAGCTGACCTGGACGAATTCCTTCTGGGTCTCGCTCGGCGAAGCGGTGGGGGAACTCTGCGTGGGAGCAGTGGTTTCCACGCTGGATTCGGTGGTTTCCGCAGTGGTTTCGGTGGCTTCGGTGCTCTGCGTGGTTTCCGTCGTCGGGCTCTTGCCATCGTTGTTGCCGGTGAACGCGGGGATCAGCCAGGCGGCCAGGCCGATGAGCGCGGCGAGCACGATGATCGCGACCAGCGGGATCACCCACGGGCTGCGCTTGCGCTCCGGGTCCTCGTGGTACTCCTGGACGTCGGCGTCCTCGTCGTCGAACCCCTCGCCGTCGCCGGCGCTGGAGACGGTGAATTCGTCCTGCGCCGGGTTGGCCGGGGCCACCACGGTGGGCATGGCGTTGGTCATCGCCGGCGCGGAATCCGCGGCGGAGAAGGCCTGGGTCGCGTCGTCCTCGAGGTTCAGCGCCTGGGTCGCGTCATCGGCGACGCCGGCAGCCAGCATGCCGGGCACTGCCAGCGTCGCGGTGTTGGTGTCTCCCGCGCGCAGGGCGTCGGCAGCCTTGGCCAGCGCCGTGGCGTTTTCCGGGCGGTCGGCGGGGTTCTTGGCCAGCATCGACATGATCAGCTGGCGCACCGGGGCCGGGATGGTCTCCGGCAGCGGCGGCGGCGCGTCGTTGACCTGGGCCAGGGCGATGGCGATCTGCGATTCGCCGGTGAACGGGCGGCGCCCGGCGAGGCATTCGTAGCCGATGACGCCCAGCGCGTAGATGTCCGAGCTGCCGGTGGCGTTCTGCCCGGTGGCCTGCTCCGGGGCCAGGTACTGGGCGGTGCCCATGACCTGTCCGGTGGCGGTCAGCGGGACCTGGTCGGCAAGGCGGGCGATGCCGAAGTCGGTGATCTTCACGGTGCCCGAGGGCATGACCAGGATGTTGCCCGGCTTCACGTCGCGGTGCACCAGCCCGTGCTCGTGGGCGGCGGCCAGAGCCCGCGCGGTCTGGGCAATCAGCGACAGCGTCCGGTCCACGTCGAGCTTGCGCTCGCGCTCGATGATGGTGGACAGCGGCGGGCCTGGAACGAGCTCCATGACCAGGTAGGCCGAGCCTTCCTCCTCGCCGTAGTCGAAGACGCCGGCGATGCCGGAGTGGTTCAGCAGCGCGGTGTGCCGGGCCTCGACGCGGAAGCGGGTCAGGAACGACTCGTTGTTCGTGTATTCCTCTTTGAGGATCTTGATCGCCACGAGGCGTCCAAGAACCTGGTCCCGCGCTTTCCATACTTCGCCCATGCCGCCGATTGCAATGCGATCGGTCAACTTGTAACGCCCGCCCAAGGTGGTGCCGGTTATTGGCCTCACTTGTTGAACACCGCCTCTACCATCTTCTTCATGATTGCCCCGGCCGTGTTGTGGCCAGTGTTGTAGTCTACTTGCTGGATTGTCACCGTGATGGCGACCTGCGGATCATCCGCCGGCGCGAAGCCGGTGATCCAGGAGTTCACGATCGGCGTGCCGTCCTCCAGGGTCTTCACCTGGGCCGTGCCGGTCTTGGCACGGAGGTCGACACCCGGAACCGCAGCGTTCATGGCGGTGCCCGACTGCACGGGGCCCTTCATCAGGGACTTCAGGTCCGCCGCGACCTCCGGGGTCGTCGCCGTGGAGAACTTCTTCGGCTTCGGTTCCTCGATGACCCGCAGATCCGGAGCGGTGACCTTCTTGACCATGTTCGGCTTCATGATCACCCCGTCGTTCGCGATGGCCATGGCGGCCATGTTCATCTGCAGCGGGGTAACCTTGTTGTTGTATTGGCCGATGGCCATCTGGGCCAGCTGCGCCGCAGTGATGTCCTTGGTCGGGAACTGGCTCGGGGTGACCGACTGCGGGATGTCCAGCTGCTGGCCGAAGCCGAAGCGTTCGGTCACGTCCGCGAACTTCTCCAGGCCGAGCTTCTGGCTGATCTCCATGTACGGGGTGTTGCAGCTCTGCGCGAAGATGAACTCCAAGGTGGCCTCGGAACGGCGTCCGCAGATGCCCTCGTAGAAGTTGTTCATCGTGTTGCTGGATCCCGGGTAGTTCACCGACGCGGGGTTCTTGATCACGGTGTTCATGTCGTAGTGCTCGGACTCGAGCGCGGCAACCGTGCTCAGGATCTTGAATGAGGAGCCGGGGGAGACCAGGTCGCCGATCGCCGGGTTGACGTAGGGGCTCAACCCGTCGATCTCGCTGATCTTCTTCATGTTCTTGGCCGCTTCGGAGGTCGAGTGGACCGCCAGGTCGTTGGTGTCGAAGGTCGGCTTGGAGACCATGCTCAGGATTTCGCCGGTCTTCGGGTCGGTGACCACCACGCTGGCGCGCAGGCCGTCAGGGATCGCGTCATAGGCTGCCTGCTGCAGCTTGCCGTCGATTGTCAGCTCCACCGAAGCGCCCTCGGCCTTCTGGCCGGTGAACATTCCGGCCAGGCGGTCGAAGAGCAGGTCGGAGCTCGAGCCGGTCAGCCAGTCGTTCAGCTCGGACTCCAGCTGGGTGGTGCCGTTGGCCAGCGAGTAGTAGCCGGTCAGGTGCGCATACAGCTCGGGATCGGTGTACTTGCGCTGGTAGTTGAACTGGCCGTCGTCGGTTTCCACCGACTCGGCGATCGGCTTGCCGTCCACCAAGATGGCGCCGCGCGGAAGATCGAACTCGCGGAACAGCTGCCGCTTGTTCAGGGCGTTGTCGTTGAGGGTTTCGGCGTTGAAGAACTGGATGTAGCTCAGCGCGCCGAGGCAGATGAGGAACATTGCGGTCAGGGCGACCCATACGCGCTTGATTGCCTGATTCACTGATTGGTCACCGCCTTCCGGTCCTTGAGCCTGCTGGTGGAGGGAGTTGCGATTTCATCGGTAGGTCCTACGGTGCCGCTCATGGGGCGGCGGGCATTGTGCGAGATGAGCAGGAGCAGGGCGATGATGATCCAGTTGGCCAGCAGCGAAGAGCCGCCGGCGGCCATGAACGGGGTGGCCAGGCCGGTCAGCGGGATGAGCCGGGTGACGCCACCGATGATGACCACGCACTGCAGGCCCAGGGTGAAGGCCAGGCCGCTGGCCAGCAGCTTGCCGAAGGTGTCGCGGGCCCCCAGCGCGGCGCGCAGGCCGCGCGAAACCAGCAGCATGAACAGCAAGACGATCGCGGTGACGCCGATCAGGCCGATCTCTTCGCCGAAGGAGGCGATGATCATGTCCGAGTTGGCCAGCGGGACGCGGTACGGGGAACCCCCGCCGAGCCCGGTGCCGAACAGGCCGCCGTCGGCCATGCCGAACAGGCCCTCGACAATCTGCGCGCTGCCGCCCCGGGCCTGGTAGATCTCCGGGTCGAAGGCATTGAGCCAGACGTTCACGCGGCGTTCGACGTGGCCCATGGTCAGCGCGGCGAATACGCCGCCGACCACCACCATCAGCAGACCGATGATGACCCAGGAGATGCGGGCCGTGGCCACGTAGATCATCAGGATGAACAGGCCGAAGAACAGGATGGCCGAGCCGAGGTCGCGCTGCACCACCAGCACGCCGATGGACAGCAGCCAGGCGATGACCATCGGAGCCATGTCGCGCATGCGCGGGAGCTGCAGCGGCCCGACCTTGCGGCCCGCCATCAGGATCAGGTCGCGGTTCGACGAAAGATATCCGGCGAAGAAGATCGACAGGGTGATCTTGGCCAGCTCGCCGGGCTGCAGCGAGAACGGGCCGACATGGATCCAGATGCGCGCGCCGTTGATCGTGGCGCCCAGGAACGGAATCAGCGGTAGCAGCAGCAGGACGATGGATGCCAGCAGCGCGATATAGGTGAAACGCCGCAGGATGCGGTGGTCCTTCACCGCCCACAGCACCAGGGCCGCGACCAGGATGGCGATGGCCGTCCACATCAGCTGTCGGCTGGACTGGGACGTGCCCTTGGCCAGGTCGATGCGGTGGATCATCGCCAGGCCCAGGGAGTTCAACGCCACGGTGATCGGAAGTATTACCGGATCGGCATACTTGGCGAAAATCCGCAGAAGTACGTGGATGATCAGGGCCAGGGCGCCCATGATCCCCATCTGGATCAAAAAGTTCTTGCTGTCGTTGTCCTCGGTGGCGCTGCCGACCAGGAAGAAGGCGGCACCGCCCACGCACAGGGCCAGCAGCAGCAGCAGGAGCTCGAGATTGCGCCGAGGCACCGGTGCGGTTTGCACTTCGGTCATTGCATGATCTCCTGACAGTAGCTTGGCAACGGCGTTTGCGTGGATTGGTTGTCCGCATTGCCCGGAACCTGGACCGGGCAGTTCTGCTTCGCGGTGACCAGAAGCTCCTGGATGATTGACTGGGCGTGCTCCCGGCTGTCGGCCGGAATGGTGGACTCAACACGCTGGCGCGAGTACTCCGGCAGCGCCTCGAGCGGAACCGAGCTGACGGTGTCGATTTCCGAGAGGGAAATCGGGCCGAGCTCCTGCGGCACGCCCTTGTAGATGGCGACCTTCCCGTCCACCGGGCCGACGAAGTACTGGGTCTGTGTCCACATGTAGCCCCAGGCCCCCAGGATCACCACCAGCACGGCCGTCAAGGTCAACAGGATCGGCATCAGCCAGCGTCGATGCGGCAGCGATTCCTCGATGGGATCCAGCACGCCGCTGGCCGCGGGGGAGCGGTGCGTGAGCAGGGCGGCTGCGCGGCGTTCCCCGGTGTGCTGGGTGACGACAGGGATCTGGCCGGTCTGCGTGGCCAGCTGGGCGGCCCCCACCAGCAGGTGCGGGCGCTGGGAGATCTCGTGGCGCAGCAGCGAGGCGCTGGCCTCGACATCGCCTTCCGCGGCGATTGCCAGCTGGCCGGTATCCGGAGCTGGCTCCAGCGCTTCCGGTTCATCGCCGTCCGGGGCCTGGTCTTCCACGATTTCGAACATCACCACGGTGACGTTGTCAGGTGCGCCGTTCTTCAGCGTGATCGCGACCAGGTCGTTGACCGCCTGATCCATGTCCGGGGTCGAACGGATGATTTCCTCGATGACCGGCAATGGCACTGCGTCGGTCAAGCCATCCGAGCAGAGCATCCAGCGTTCGCCGACGCTTGCCTCCAGCTGCTGGACGTCGAGCTCGGGGGAAGCATCCGAATCGCCCAACACGCGCAGGAGCACGTTCTTGTGGGGGTGGATTTCCGCTTCCGCGCGGCTGATGCGCCCCTCTTCGACGAGGCGCTGGACGAAGGTGTGGTCGGTGCTGATCTGCTCGAAAACGTCGTTTTTCAGGCGGTAGGCGCGTGAGTCGCCGATATGGGCCATGTGCAGCGTCGAGCCGGACAGGAGCAGCGAGGTCACGGTGGTTCCCATGCCGGAAAGCTTGGGATTGGCGCCGACCAGTTCGTTCAAGACGAGATTGGCGGCCTGGATTTCATCCGGCAGCGCATTTTGCGGATCGGCCGTCACTGGACGGTCCAGATGCACCAGATCCAGCACGGTGGAGGCCGAGGCGACGTCGCCTCCTACATGGCCGCCCATGCCGTCGGCCAGTACCGCGAGGTGCTGACCCACATAGGCGGAGTCGTCATTCTTCTTGCGGATTCGTCCGACGTCGGACTTGGCGGCAAATTTAAGCTTCAAAGCCATAGGCTAAGCCTTCAATTCCAAGACAGTCTTCCCAATGCGGATGCGCTGCCCCGGCTCAACTGCCTGGGCACGGGTCAGCTGGCTGTCTCCTACGAAGGTTCCGTTGGTGGAACCGAGATCTTCAATGAACCAGCGCGAGCCCTGTGGGAACAGGCGGGCGTGGCGTCCCGAGGCGTAGTCGTCTTCCAGGACCACCGTCGCATCCTGGGCACGGCCGAAGAGGATCGGCTGCCCCTGCAGGGTGATGGTGCGTCCGGCCAGGGGGCCCTCGAGGATCTGCAATGCGCTTGCGGGTTTGCGGGTGGTCGGTTCCGGCTCGGCCAGCTCGGGGTTCTTCTTCAGCGCCCGGGCGCTCGGCTTTCCGGTGCGCGACCGCGAGCCGATGGCCAGATCGCGGCGCATCGACCCGACCACGCTGAGAACGAGCAGCCAGATCAGGACAAGGAAGCCCAAACGGAGCAGGCTCAGAACGAGGTCATTCATGCATGGTCTCCGTTGTTCGTGGTAATCAGTCGGAAGACGATCTTCGTCTGTCCGATATTGATGATTGAACCGTCAAATATACGGGTTTCAGAGGAAATTTTCTTTCCATCAACGTAGGTTCCGTTGGTGGAACCGAGGTCGGAGACGACATAGGTATTCTGTCCGCGGGTCTCGACGCGGACGTGCTGGCGCGAAACTCCCGAGTCGTCCACCGGGATGTCGGTGCTGGCCGAACGGCCGAGAACGATTGAGTGATGGTGCAATGCGAAACGTTCGCCGTCGACTTCCAAGATCGCCTGCTTGGGGATGGAAGGTGCCGCGGGCTCGGGCTTCGGGCGGCTGGTTGGGCGCGGCTGGGCGGTGGTCTTCGGGGAAGCTGGCTCGCGGGGGATTACGGCGGCGCCCGATGGCTTGGGCGCCGGTTCGCGAACCGGGGCAGAGGCGGCCGGTTTGGAGCTGGCATCCTTGATGGAACCGTTGATCTCCATCTCGCCGACCTTGAAGTTCGGGTCGGAGACGAAATGGATCATGATGTCGCTCTGCACCGAGTAGCCCTGGGTGCTTGCGTGTTCCGCGGTAACCTTAGCCAGCTCGTTGACGACGGATGAGCCCCATCCCTTGGCGGTCTCGAAGTCCTTCTCGCTCAGGGAAACGACAAAGTCATTCGGCGCCAGGCTGCGGCCCTCGCTAATTGGCAGAATGCCGCGATCCATCTCATTGCGCAGGGCGGTGGTCAGCTCTACGGGTTTGATCTCGCTGGTGCTGGTGCCCCGGAAGAAGCTGGTGACGACCTTCTCCAAGCCTCGTTCGACCTTGTCGAGAAAGCCCATTACTCGCGCTCCTTCCTACCTTTTTGGATATCTATCGAGCCCCGATTGAGGTGGCCATTACGACCAGAACACGGAACTTCATTGTCGATCTTACTGTTTTCAGCTGTGCAATTGCCGGAAATTTGCTGGCGAACACGTGGTGCAATAGGCCAACGGAGCGGGCATTAAAAAAGTTGCAAATGTGTTGCTGACCACAAAGTACCGTTTCGATTAGGTGATCGGTAAAAGTGTGTGTAAGCTAATTCTTGTTGCCGCGAGAGTGGGCAGCGAAAAAGTAAATATGCGCGAGTGGCGGAATTGGTAGACGCGCTGGCTTCAGGTGCCAGTGATCGCAAGGTCGTGGGGGTTCAAGTCCCCCCTCGCGCACAAAATGGATAACCTCCGGTTTGAGATCTGAATCTCGAACCGGAGGTTATTTCTTTGCCTTGGAACACCTGTTTCGCGGCCCAAGGCCGTCTGCAAAAACACCTTCTTGCGTCGTGCAGATCTCACCCGGCGCGGACTACTCCGGCGGGCGCCTCGTGTCGGCTATCAAGAAGCCGCCTTCCGGGCGTGCCGCCAGCGGCCCCGCGCATTGACGGCGCAGGCGCGGACCGCGATGGCCACGGCGATGCCGGTGACGTATCCCGCGACCGGGCCGAAGCCGCCCTGCGGATGAGGGTCGAGGAAAGGGTACGGATATCACCCCGGAGTTGTCGCCGGGGTCGTCGCGAACGGAGCGCCGATCCAGGTGTATCCGGGCCAGGCCAGGGGGAAGGTGAGCGCCAAGGCCACGGATTTCCAGGGCAGCGCGCGGGGCTTGGGGTCGAAAAGCGCATCGAGAAGCGTGACGACCGGACCGAAAAGGTGCATGACCTCGTTCGACCAGGGCACGGTGATGCCCTGATCCAGCATGATGCCCCTGAGCAGCAGGTTGTAGGCCACGCCGGTGACGTGCATATAGGTCGTTGCGCAGGCAAGCAGGCCGGCCGTGCGGTGTCACGCGGCCTCGAGCCCTGGCTGGTCATCGGCCATGCGGCAAGCAGCAGCACCACGGCGCAGAAGATATTGGACAGGATCGTGCAGTAGTTGAAGAAATTGGCCATTGTGGTGACCGGATCCCGGTCGAGCGCTACGGTCCTTTCGATGGTGGCCCGGGTCTGGCCGCGAAGGCCGCGGGAAGCAGTAGGCCCATCACGCCGCGCACGGCAGCCCAGGCAAGCCACGAAGCGTTGGTTGATCCGGTCGAGCCCTGGGGCCGCGCGCGTGATCCCCACGGGAAAAGAATCCTGGTAACGCGGAGTGTTCCAATGCCGGGGCGTTCCCGACGGTGGTCCGGTGGCATAAAATCAGTCTCGGGAATTCACCGAAGGGATGGGCTGATGGCTGCCAAGGGCGAAGCATTTGAACTGACCGGAATCGTGCGGCTGATCGCCGACCGGCGAATCGTCGCATTCGACCAGGAATCCAGCGATCGGCTGCCCAGTCGCGGCCAGGTTGCGGTGGAACTGTCGGGTGCCTGCGACACGGTCACAGTCGTGCTCGACCCGGACGGGCGCAAGGGGCACTGGCTGTCCATCGACGGCAGCGGACCGGTGGATATCGACGCTGAACCAGGCTCGAAGCTGGCCTTCACCGCCCAGCTCTGCGGCAGCTGGCCGGAAACCGAGGTGCCGGGGGATCTTTCCGCGGCGCTGAAGGACACCCCGGAGTTGGACGGGACCTGGGCAGGACTGACCCCGATGGCGCGCTGGGAGTGGGTGCGCTGGGTCGGCGCGACCAAGAATCCGCAGACCAGACAGCGTCGCGTGGAGGTCAGCATCTCCAAGCTGCTGGACGGCAAGCGCCGTCCCTGCTGCTTCGACCTGTCCTCCTGCACCGACCCGGAGGTCGCCAAGGGCGGAAAGCTGATCGTCTAGGACCAGCCGGGCAGTGCGGCCTTCAGCAGATAGTAGGTGTCGAGCTCCGGCTCGGGATCGAAGATCAGGCCCAGCACGCCGCTGCTCATGACCACCATGCCCAGCACCACCAGCAGGGCCACGACCGCGGTGGCGACGGTGAAGAACCGTGAATTGCGCACTCCTACAGCCCGCCGTCGGCGGTAGTGGAGCCGCGGACCACAAGGGAGCTTGGAAGCATCGACTGCAGCGACTGCGGCGCCTGCCCGTCGATCAGTTCGCGCAGCTTGAGCGCGGCCTGCCGGCCGACCTCGGTGGCGTGGAGCTGGACGCTGGTGATCGAAGGGCTCGAGGTGGCCGAGTACGGCAAGTCGTCGAATCCGGTGACGGCCAGGCGGTGGGGGATTCGGATGCCCAGGTGGCGCGCCGCGTGCAGCACGCCGAAGGCCTGGGTGTCCGTGGCGCAGGCCAAGGCGGTCACCCCGCAGGACTCCCACATCGGCCAGTTGCGGCTGAATTCATCGGATGCCGCGCCGACGTCGATCATTGAGCTTGCCACATTGCCTGGCAGGACCTCGATGCCGTAGTGCGCGGCGGCGTCGAGGAAGGCTTCGCGGCGAACCATCAGGGTGTCGGTGCCGGTGCTGCCGTCCAGATAGGCGGCCTTGGTGTGCCCCAAGCTGGCGAAATGGGCCACAACTGCCTCGGCGCCCTGGGCCACATCCATGTTCACCGCGGGAATCGAAGGGTCGATGCCCGGCGCATCCAAGGCCACCAGCGGAAGCGGACCGGCCAGGTCTTCCAGGAACACCTTGGTCGGCGCATGGACCAGCAGCCCGGCCGGGCGCAGCCCCAGCAGGCGGCGGGTCTCGGTGGCGCTGGGGGAGATGCCCGCATCGGTCACTGAGAGCAGCAGCTGGTAGTCGTTGCCCAGGACCGAGCGAACGCCGGCGATCACCTTGGCGAAAAACGGGTTCGAAATATCAGGCGCCACCAGGATGACCAGCGAGCTGACTCCCTTGGCCAGCGAGCTGCCGATGCCGTCCACGAAGTAGCCGAGTTCGCGGATCGCCTCCCGGACGCGTTCCTCGTTGTGCTTCGAGACGCGGCCGGCGGACTTGCCGTTGGCCACCAACGACACGGTGGCGGTTGAGACCCCGGCGTGCTCGGCGACCATCGCGGCGGTCACGCGGTGCGGAGGCTGCTTGCCCGCAGATTTTTCCCCAATGTTCATGGATCCATACTAGTGCGCATTCCCGCGTTTGAAAGGCAATAGTTAAGCGTTTGACGATCGTGGTGGTTGCCGGGAGAATCAAGGAAGAACCGTAATCCATGCCGGCGGCCGCCGCCCGGCGCCCGAAGGACAGCACACCATGACTCATGAGGCACCTGCCGCTCGCAAGATCATCCTCGACTGCGATCCAGGCCATGATGATGCTGTCGCGATGCTCCTGGCCCACGGCAGCCCGAAGATCGATCTGCTGGCGGTCACCACCGTGGCGGGCAACCAGACCCTGGACAAGGTGACCGCTAATGCGCTCGCCGTCGGGACCATCGCCGGGATCACAGGCGTCCCGTTCGCCTCGGGTTGCGCCCGCCCGCTGGTGCGCGACATCGAAACCGCAGGCGACGTGCACGGGGATTCGGGCATGGACGGCCCCGCCCAGCCCGTGCCGAACATCGAGCTCGATCCGCGCCATGCCGTGGACCTGATCATCGACACGATCATGGCCCACGAACCGGGCGAGGTCACCCTGGTGCCCACCGGAGCCCTGACCAACATCGCCCTGGCCGTGCGCAAGGAACCACGGATCGTCCAGCGGGTGCGCGAAGTGGTGCTCATGGGCGGCGGCTACCACGTCGGCAACTGGAGCGCCGTGGCGGAATTCAACATCAAGATCGACCCGGAAGCCGCGCACATCGTCTTCAACGAACCGTGGCCGGTGGTCATGGTTGGACTGGACCTGACCCACCAGGCGCTGGCCACCGCCGAGGTCGTCGAACGCATCGAGCAGATCGGCACCGGCCCGGCCCGCTTCGTGCGCGAACTGATGGATTTCTTCGCCCAGGCCTATCGCGACAACCAGGGATTCGACGCGCCCCCGGTGCATGACCCGTGCGCCGTGGCCTATGTGATCGACCCCGACGTCGTGCGCACGGTCAAGGCCCCGGTCAGCGTGGAGCTGCGCGGCGAACTCACTCTGGGCATGACCGTTGCGGATTTCCGGGCCCCTGCGGCAGAGGATTGCCATACCTCGGTGGCGGTAGACCTGGACCACGCAGGATTCTGGAATCTGGTCATCGACGCGCTCGAGCGCATCGGTGATGTCGAGCTCCCGCAGCCCGCGTCCCGCTGAGCTCCGCGCCGCCACGTAGAAGTAGCCGTCACCACACCGCTGATTCACTGATATGTGACTAGGGTCAATGCAATTTCTGCCATCCGTTTTATAGACTGAAATCAACGCGGTATTCATTGAAACGAAGGTTGTGAGATGGCAGTACAAACCCCGCACCAGAACGTGGCATTTGAATCCTCCGGGACCGAAGCGCACGGATACCTCGCGCTGCCTGAATCAGGCAAGGGGCCCGGGGTCATCGTGATCCAGGAGTGGTGGGGATTGACCGACCACATCCGCGACGTCGCAGACCGCCTGGCCGCCCAGGGCTTCGTGGCGCTGGCCCCGGACCTCTTCGGCGGCAGCATCACCCATGACGGCGAAGAGGCAAAGCGCATGATGTCCGAGCTTCCCGAGGAAAAGGGCGCCGAACTGCTGGCCGGTGCAGTTGACTACCTGCTGGCGAGCGACAATGTCACCAGCGAGAAGCTCGGGGCCATCGGCTTCTGCATGGGCGGCGGGTTCGTCCTGCAGCTGGCGGCGCAGCAGGGCGAGAAGATCGCGGCGGCCGTGCCATTCTACGGCGTCGGTCAGGGCGTGCCCAACGACTTCAGCGGCGTGAGCGCCGCGGTCCAAGGCCACTACGCGAACTTCGACGACTTCTACCCGGTCGACCAGGCGCGCGAGCAGGAACAGCAGATCCGCCGCGAATCCGGTACCGAAGTCACCTACTTCTACTACGACGGAAAGCACGCCTTCCACAACGACGAGAATCCGGCCGGGAACTACGATCCTGCGCTGGCCGACACCGCCTGGAAGCGCGCCGTGGAATTCCTGCAGGAAAAAGTCGCTTAAAACCCATAAAGTGGTATCCATCACAGCAAGCAGCATCATTACATAGAGGAGAAAATATGTCTGAGACCATCATTGTCGGCGTCGACGGTTCCGAAACCGCCCAGCGCGCCGCACGCCGCGCCGCCAGCCTCGCAGTCAAGCTGGACGCCGAACTGGTTGTCGTCACCGCGCACGCATCGGACAACACCGAAGTCGTCTCCATCGGTTCCGACACCTGGATCCTGGACGACGCCGAGCAGGCCCGCAAGCTGGCCCAGCGCGTCGCCAACGACGTCAAGAGCGCAGTTCCGGGCGTGAACATCACCGCGGCAGCAGGCCACGGCAAGCCGGGCGACGTCCTGATCTCCGAGGCCGAGGGCCGCAACGCATCGCTGATCGTCGTCGGCAACGTGGGCATGAAGGGCCTGGGCCGCGTGCTCGGCTCCGTCGCCTCTTCGGTAGCCCACTCGGCTCCATGCGACGTGCTGGTCGTCAAGACCGACAAGTAAGCAGCAGACTTCACCCGCTGGCGGGCGCCGGATTTCCCCGGCGCCCGCCAGCGGCGGTTAACCCAAACGACGAAGATCAAAGACAAGTAGGCTTTAACCGTGCAAAAACTTCGAGTTTCCTACGTCGCAGGCGTCACCCCGGGCAAATGGATGGACCGTTTCGCCGAACGCTACCCGGATGTCCAGCTGGTGGCCGCGCGCCACGACGAGGGCGACATCCTCCAGCTGCTGGCCGACGGCACGGCCGACGCGGTGTTCGTGCGCTACCGCGGTGACTCGCCCAAGGACGCAACCCGCCACGTCATCCCGCTGTACGAGGAACTGGAAGTGGTCTGCGCGGCCAAGGACCACGACGTGGAGTACTACGAGGAATCCATCCCGGCCTCGGTCGTTCGGAGCTTCGCGCAGCTGGACCTGGCCGACTACCCCGAGGAAGTCGGCGGCATTCCCGTTGCGATGGAGGTCGTCGCCTCCGGAGCTCAGGTGGCCCGCGTGCCGCAGAGCATCGCCCGGCTCTTCCACCGCAAGGACGTCATCTACCGCCTCATTGAGGACGGCAACCCGACCCAGATCGGCATCGCCTGGCCCGCCGCCATGGAAGACACCGCCCTGGTGGATGAATTCATCGGCATCGTGCGCGGGCGCAGCGCCAACTCCTCGCGCCAGGCCTCGGTGCGCCAGGACCAGCAGCAGGCGAAGAAGGTCAACGACCAGGCGAAGGCCAAGGCCAAGGCCAAGGCGCAGGAAGCGGCCAAGAAGGCAAAACAGCAGGCCAAGAGCAAAGCGCGGGCCTCAGGCTCCAAGCCGCGCAAACGCCGCTAGACACCCGCGCAATCTCCTAGGACGTGATCCGCAACTCATGAGAGAGTTTGGGTATGAAGCAATTCGATACCCTCACCCTGTCCGTCCAGGACCATGCCCTGATCCTCACCATCGACCAGCCCAAGAGCCTGAACGCGCTGGCCCGCGAGGTGGTCAACGACCTCGAGGCGTTCCTCGACTGGTTTGAAACCACCGGCTACGAGTACCGCGGCCTGGTCATCACCGGCGCGGGGGAGAAATCCTTCGTCGCCGGGGCGAACATCGTGCAGATGAACTCCATGGACGAAGCGACCTTCCTGGCCTATGCCCGCCAGATGCACGTGGTCACCGAACGCTTCGAATCCCTGCAGGTCCCGGTCATCGCCGCGGTCAACGGCTTCGCCCTGGGCGGCGGCTGCGAACTCGCGCTGGCCTGCGACTTCATCTACGCTTCCGAGCGCGCCAGCTTCGGCCAGCCGGAGGTCAACCTGGGCCTGGTCCCGGGCTTCGGCGGCTCGGTGCGCCTGCCGCAGCGCGTGGGACGCGCCATGGCCCGCGAACTGATCTTCACCGGACGGCGCATCAAGGCCGACGAGGCGCTGCGCATCGGCCTGGCCAACCGCGTCACCGCGCCGGACGAGCTGCTCCCCGCGGCCATCGCGACCATCGCGGAGATCGCCGCCGTGTCGCCGACCGCCGTCACCATCGCCAAGCGCGCCATGGTGCAGATGGACGGGCTGGACACCCACGACGCCCTGGCCAAGGAAGCCGACGCCTTCATGAGCGCCTTCCACACCGAGGACTCGGTGGAAGGCCGGGCCGCCTTCGTGGAAAAGCGCGCGGCGAACTTCCCGGGCAAATAGGCATGCACTACGGCGCCCACCCCGACCAGTGGCTCCAGTACTACGAACCGGAGGCAGTCACCGCCCGCGGGGCCGTGATGATCATCCACGGCGGGTACTGGCGCGAAAAATACACCGCCAGCCTGGGTGCGCCGCTGGCCGCGGACCTGGCCGCGCGCGGCATCCCGGCCTACAACCTGGAATACCGCCGCGGCCCGGGCAGCGCCGCGCAGATGCTGGCCGACGCCAAGCTGGCCGTGGGGCTGATCAAGGAGGAAGGCCCCATCACGGTCATCGGGCATTCGGCCGGCAGCCAGCTGGGCTGCGTGCTCGCCGCCCATGACGAACGCATCACTCAGGTGATCAGCCAGGCCGGGCTGCTGGACCTGGGCCTGGCCCAAGCCCTGGCGCTCAGCGACGGGGCAGTGGACGAGCTGCTCGGCCCGCTGCCGCGCGCCGCCTACGACCCGGTGGAATTATGGCCGGTGCGCGCCCGTGTCATAATCTTTCATGGACGGGATGACGCGGACGTGCCGGTGAAGATCGCGCGGCGCGCCGCCCAGCGGGCCGCGGCCCTGGGGCAGGAACACGCCTTCACAATCTTCGAGGGCGACCACTACACCTGGATCGACCCGAGCAGCAGCCAGTGGGACGCCTGCGTGCGGGCGTTGTCCCCCGCGCACTATTAAAGGAGCAACATGAACCCGACCGTCATCGGCGAAGCGCTCGTCGATGTCCTGGCCTCAGGCATCGCCCCGGCCCAGGAATTCGTGGGCGGATCTCCGCTGAACGTGGCGGTTTCGCTGGCCCGGCTGGGCTACCCGGGCACCCTGATCTCCCGCTGGGGGGACGACGAGAACGGCCGCAAGATCGAGTCCTACCTGGCCGGCAACGACGTGCGCTACATCGGCGGCAAGGACAGCGAACCGACAGTGCTGGCCCACGGCATCCTGGACCCGGCCGGCGGGGCCAGCTTCACCTTCAACGCCTACTGGCAGATGCCGAAAATCGGCCCCGAGCTGCCGCAGGACACCGAGCTGGTGCACACCGGCTCCATCGCCACGCTGTTCAGCCCCGAGGAGCTGCTGCCGCTGCTCGCCGCGGCCCGCGCCCATGCGACCATCAGCTACGACCCGAACCTGCGCCCCTCGCTGGTCTCCAGCCACGCGCAGACCGTCGCCCAGGTGGAGCAGTTCGTCGGCCAGGCCGACGTGGTCCGCGTCTCCGGCATCGACCTGAAATGGCTCTACCCGATGCGCTCGGTGCAGGATTCGGCCCGCGCCTGGCTGGCGCTGGGACCGGCGCTGATCGTGGCGACCTCCGGCTCGCGCGGCTCCTGGGGCGTGGTGCGCGCCGGCGACACCGCCCATGAATCCTCGGCCGTGGAGGTCGCGGACACCGTGGGCGCCGGCGACACGTTCACCGCGGCGCTGCTGTGCTGGCTGGCCGAGCACGGCACGCTCGGCGCGGCAAACCGCGCCAAGCTGGCGGACCTGCAGGTCGGCCAGCTGGCCCAGGCGCTGGACTTCGCCTCGCGCGCCGCTTCGGTGACGGTGCAGCGCGCAGGCGCCAACCCGCCGCGCCGCGAGGAGCTGTAGATGATCAAGCTGATTGCCTCGGACCTGGACGGAACCATCGTCAACCACGACGGAACGATCAGCGGCCGCACCCGGCAGGCGTTCCTCGCCGCCAGGGACGCTGGCATCCAGATCGTGTTCGTCACCGGGCGCCCGTTCCGCTGGCTGACCCCGGTGATCGAGTCCTTCGGGGAGATGGGAACCGTCATCTGCTCCAACGGGGCGCTGCTCTACGACCTGGAGCACGACCAGGTCATCTGGTCGCGCACGCTGCCGGTGGAAACCGCCAGGCAGGCCGCGCGCATCATCCTCGACCACGAGCCCCACGCGGCGTTCGCGGCGGAAACCACCAAGGGGCTGCACCTGGGCGAGGGCTTCGCCGACCGCCACCACAACTTCGGCGTGCAGGCTCCGCTGGACCTGTCCAGCGACGAGATCGAGGCCGAGGGCATCGTGAAGTTCCTGGCCCGCTCCCCGCGCATGGCGATGGACGACTTCTACGCCGCGGTCGCCCCGCAGCTGGGCAGCCTGCTCTCGGTGACCCACTCCGCCTTCGACGTCTCGCTGCTGGAGATGGCGCACGTGGACATCCACAAGGCCACCACGCTGGACGAATACTGCCGCCGGCTGGGCATCGGCGCCCACGAGGTGATGGCCTTCGGGGACATGCCCAACGACATCGAGATGCTGCAGTTCGCCGGCCACGGCTACGCCATGGCCTCCGGGCACCCGCTCACCCTGGCCTCGGCCCGCCACGTGGCCCCGCCGCTGGAAGAGGACGGCGTCGCCCAGGTCATCGAGGGCCTGCTGCCATGACCCGCGCCTTCACCCACCGCGGGGTGCGCACCGGGCTGGAGGAGAACACCCTGATTGCCTTCCAGCGGGCGGTGGAGCTGGGAATCGACCACCTGGAATCCGACGTGCATGCCTCCGCGGACGGCACCGTCTACCTGTTCCACGATCAGACCCTGGACCGGGTCACCGACGCCGCCGGGCGCTTCAACGACCACTCGGATGCGCAGCTGGCTCAGGTGCGCGCCGGGGGCCAGCCGCTGTGCACCCTCGAGACGCTGCTGGACGCCTTCCCGCACGCCCTGCTGAACCTGGACGTCAAGGACGATCACGTCATCGGCCCACTGGCACAGCTCATCGAGCGGCGCCGGGCGCACGGCTCCATTGCGCTGGCGTCCTTCGACACCCGGCGCAGCGCCGCGGTCGCCGCGTTGCTCTCCAAGCCGGTGAGGCGCTCGCCGGGGCGGCGCCAGATGGTGCTGATCTGGCTGTGCGCGCACCTGTTCGGGCGTGTTCCGCGCCGGCTGGTCAGGGATTTCTGGGCCGTGCAGGTCCCGCTGAAACAGGGCGCCATCCCGGTGGCCACATCCCGCTTCGTGCGCGCGGTGCAGCGCGCCGGGGCGCAGGTGCACGTGTGGGTCGTCAACGACGAGCCGACCATGCGGCTGCTGGCCGCCCGCGGCGTCGACGCCATCATGAGCGACGACGCGGCGCTGCTGGTGAAGGTGCTCGGCGCGCAGGCCTAGGCCAGCGCGAGCGTATCCAGCACCAGCGCGGCATTCTCCTTGAGCTGCTCGTCCCCGGCGTCCAGCAGCAGGCGCAGCCAGGTTTCATGCTGCGACAGCGGAGCTACCAGGCAGGCCGGGGCCACCAGGTCGTAGAGGTCGTCCGCGCTGCCGTAGGCGGAGAACTCGTTCAGGTAGGCCGCCAGCGCGCGCATGACCCGCTCGTCCTCCAGGCTGCAGTTCCACGCCTCGCTCATTGCCGCCAGCGGGGCTGCCAGCGAGGAGAACGGGTGCGCCCAATGGGCCGCGCCCAGGTTCAGGATGCGTCCGTGCTCGCCCGGCTCGGCCGGGACCACGACCTGCGCCAAATCGAAGCCGCCGTGCTCCAGGCTCAACGGCACCGGACCGGCATGCAGGGCCTGGGCCGCGCGGGAGAGCGCGTCGACGTGGGCGACCAGCGCATCGGCGCGGGCGGGATCCAGGTACAGCGGGTGGGCGGGGTCCAGCGAGACGTGCAGCATCAGCGCCTGCTCGAACTGCTCGGGCAGGAACTGCGGATCCACCACGGTCACCCCGGCGTTGAAGAAATCCTCCTCGTGGCCCATGAGCGCCACCTGGAAGGAGCCGAGCGAGGCCAACGCCAGCTCCCAGTTCTCCACCGAATTGCCCAGCTCGATCAGGGTGTGCCCGAAGTCGGGGCTGAGCATGTACCCGGCCATGCGGTCGATCGCCAGCGGCATGACCACGCGGTCCGGCAGCAGTTCACCGGCCTTCACGGTCGCCGCCGCCTCGGCGGCCAGCCCCGGCGCGTTGGCGCTGAAGATCAGGTCGGCCGCGTCGGTCTGCACCAGCGCCGAGATCTGGTGCAGGCTGGCAGGCCAGAAGTCCGGGCCGCCAACCCGCGAAATGTTGTAGGCGCTGCACGCCTGGTCGATCCATTCGGCGGCAGCTTCACGCCAGTCTTCGCTATTCCACACATCTATCCACTGAGCCACGTTCTTAATCGTAGTATGCCGGGTCAAGTGCGCAATGAGTTGCTACCGTAGGAATCACGGCCAGCAATTCGCCCCCTCTGTCGAAGGATTTCGATCGTGAACGATTTTCGCCCCAGCTACCGGCACCGTGACTACAAGGCCGTCCTGTTCGACCTGGACGGCGTCCTGACGCCGACCGCGCTGCTGCACCGCTCGGCCTGGCACGAGCTCTTCTCCGGCTACCTCGCGGCCGAGCACCCCGAGCTGGACCCCTATACCGAGTCCGACTACTTCCGCCTGCTGGACGGGCGCCCCCGCTACGACGGGGTCGCGGCGCTGCTCGGTTCGCGCGGCATCGAGCTGCCCTGGGGAACCCCGGACGACGCGCCGGGCTACGGCAGTGTCTGCGCCCTGGGCAACATGAAGAACAGCGTGTTCACCGCCGTGCTGGAGCGCGACGGCATCGAACCCTATGCCGGGTCGCTGGCCTACCTGCGGCAGGTGCTGGCCGCGGGCCTGGACGTCGCGGTGGTTTCCTCCTCGCGCAACGCCAAGGCAGTGCTGGCAGGATCCGGCCTGGGCGAACTGATCCCCACGGTCATGGGAGGCACCGAGGCCGCCTCCCGCCAGCTGGCCGGGAAACCCGAGCCCGACACCTTCCTGGCCACCGCCCGCGACTTGGGCTGGCGCCCGGAGGAATGCGTGGTCATCGAGGACGCCTCCAGCGGGGTCAGTGCGGCCCGGCGCGGCGGCTTCATGGTGGTCGGCGTGGCCCGCGAGGACAACGAGGCCGACCTGATGGCCTCCGGCGCGCACTTCGTGGTCGGCGACTTGTCCGAGCTGGTCTCCGAGCAGGCGGCCGACGCCTGGGAATACGACCCGTGGTCCATCACCCGCGACGCCGGGCGCGACGAGAACGGGGCCCAGGACACCGTCTTCTCGCTGGGCAACGGCTTCCTGGGCTGCCGCTCCGCGCAGATCGGGCTGGGCGAGCAGGTCGGCGGGACCTTCATCAACGGGCTGCACGAGACCTGGCAGATCCGCCACGCGGAGGGCGCCTTCGGTCTGGCCGAGACCGGACAGACCATGATCAGCGCCCCGGACTTCCGCACCCTGCGCGTGTTCATCAACGACGAGGCGCTGGAAATCGGGCGCACCGAAATGCTGCGCGACGACCTGCGGCTGGACTTCCGGGACGGCACGCTGGTGGCCACCAGCCTCTGGCGCACCGCCGAGGGGCACCGCGTCGCGGTCACCGCGCGCACCATGATCTCCTTCTCCGACCGGCACCTGGCCCTGCAGGACCTGCATGTGCGCCTGCTGGACGCCCCGGCCAACGTGATCGTGCAGTCTTCCTTGATCGGCTACCGCTCCCAGCGTGCGGTGGCCTCGCCAGGCGAGCTGGACGCCTCGGGGCCGGCCTTCGACCCGCGCCGCGCGGACGAGGCCAGCGTGAATCCGCTGAGCTCGGCAGGGCACCGCCGCGACGGGGCCCGCATGGGCATTTCCTATGACGTGGCCGGATCCGGCATGTCGGTAGCCGCCATGGTCGAGCACCAGGTCACCACCACCGGGGGCGGGGCACCACTGGTGGACCTCACCCGCACGGTGAACGAGGAACGCGCCGAAGAGGTGGCCACCGCCCGGCTGGATGCCGGCCAGGGGGTGCGCGTGGCGAAGTTCGCGGTCTTCCACTGCTCTCGGCGCCACCCCGCCGAAGAGATGCTGCAGCGCGCCAACCGCGCGCTGAACCACCTGGTGCCGCGCGGCATTGATGCGCACTTCCGGGCCCAGCGCGATTTCATGGCAGCCTACTGGGAGCGCAGCGATGTCGTGGTGGACAGCAAGGACAAGTCCCTGCAGCGCAAAATCCGCTGGAACCTGTTCCAGCTGGCCCAGGCTTCGGCCCGCGCGGACGGCATGGGAATCAGCGCCAAGGGGGTCAGCGGCAACGGCTACTCGGGGCACTACTTCTGGGACACCGAGATCTACGTCCTGCCGTTCCTGACGTACACCAACCAGCAATGGGCCCGGAACACGCTGCGCGCGCGTGTGGCGATGATCCCGGCGGCCAAACGCCGTGCGCGGATCATGAACGAGGACGGGTTGCTTTTCCCGTGGCGCACCATCAACGGCGAGGAAGCCAGCGCCTACTACCCGGCCGGCACCGCGCAATACCACATCAATGCGGACGTGGTGTATTCGATGAACCGGTACCTGACGGCGATGGAGGACGACGAATTCCTGATCGGCGGTGGCGCGGAGATCCTGGTGGGCACCGCACGCATGTGGTCTTCGTTGGGCTTCTGGCGTGGCAGCGGGGAGAACGAACGCTTCCACATCCATGGGGTGACCGGCCCGGATGAATATACCGCCGTGGTCAACGACAACCTCTATACCAATGTCATGGCGCGCTTCAACCTGCGTCGCAGCGCCCAGTTGCTCGGAGAGTTCGCGCAGCGCCATCCCAAGGCTTTCAAAGATTTGTCCAAGCGTCTGAATCTGCACCCAGAGGAGCTCTCCACTTGGGAACATGCAGCTTCATGCATACATATTCCGTATTCGGAAAGGGTGGGGATCCACCCGCAGGACGAGCATTTCTTGAACCGCGAGGTATGGGATCTGGAGAACACCGGCGCCGACAAGCGTCCGCTACTGCTGCACTACCATCCCTTGGTGATCTACCGCTTCCAGGTCATCAAGCAGGCCGATACAGTGCTCGCCCTGTGGCTGCGCTCCAGCGATTTCACCGCGGAGCAGAAGCTCGCCGATTTCAACTACTACGACCCGCTCACCACGGGCGACTCGACCCTCTCTGCCACGGTGCAGTCGATCCTCGCCGCCGAGGTGGGATACCGCGATTTGGCGTGGGAATACTTCGAGCATGCGCTGAACGTGGACTTGGAGAACCTGCACGGCAATACGGCCGACGGGGTCCATGTCGCCTCCACCGGCGGGGTTTGGGCCGCACTGGTGTACGGCTTCGCCGGACTGCGGGACGACGACGACAGGCTCTGCTTCGATCCCCGGCTGCCGCAGGAGTGGAATTCCATGAGCTTCAGCCTGGCTTGGCACGGCACTCGCATCTACATCACGCTGCGCCAGCGGTCCATCGACTTCACGCTGCGCGGGCCGCATTCGCGTCCGGTCTGGGTGCGCGGCGAGCAGCTGGATCTGCCGGTGGACGAAACCGTCACGGTGCCGCTAGACGACCAGGGACCGTTGCGCGAGGGGCGTCCAACCTTGGACCACGTACTCTCGCTGCAGGCCGAGGCCGGAGCCGAGGTGCCGATCAAACCCTGGTAGCCGGGACTCAGGAATCCTGGCGCAGGTTGTTGCCCGCGGTCTCGCCGCCATCGATGGCGATCGAGGAACCGGAGACGAACCGGGACTCGTCGCTGGCCAGGTACAGCACCAGGGAGCTGATCTCCTCGACCTGCGCCGCACGCCCGGCCGGCACCTGGCCGAAACCGCGTTGGAGCCCGGCGGTCAGCGGCGTCTGCACGCTGCCCGGGTGGATCGAGTTCACGCGGATGCCGTCCGGGCCGAAGTCCAGCGCCGAGGTCTTGGTCAGCCCCTGTACCGCCCATTTGGAGGCCGAGTACGCCGCCCGGTTCTTGAATCCGGTCAGGCCGGCGATCGACGAGATGTTGATGATGGACGAGGTGTCCTGCTTGCGCAGTTCGGGTACCGCCGAGCGCATGCCGTAGAAGGTGCCGTTCAGGTCGATGTCAAGGGTGCGGTGCCAGTCGTCGAGGCTGGCGCTTTCCACCGAGCCGGGGGTGTAGATGCCCGCGTTGTTCACCAGCACGTCGAGGCGTCCGAAAGTTTCCACCGCGGTGCGCACCGCCAGTTCCCAGTCCTCCAAGCTGGTGACGTTCAACGGCGCGAAGACCGCCGCCTGGCGCCCGGTCTCCTTGTTGATCGACGCGGCAAGCTCGCGCCCGGCCTGCTCCTGCAGGTCGCCGATCACGACGCTCGCGCCATGGCTTGCCAGCACCCGGGCGTGCGATGCACCCATGCCTTGGGCGGCTCCCGAAATGAGGACTACTTTGCCGGCTGCGCGGCCGGCGGAAATCTGTGCATTCATGCGACTCAGGCTATGAGCCGGTGCGGCCAGCAGAACCCGATGTTCCGTTCAACGGTATATTCTTGAGGATCGCAGGCAGAGAGGCAGGTGCGTCATGGCGAACTCGCCATCTGGAGAATCGGTAATCCACCGCGTGGTGCGGATCCTGTCCGCCTTCGGCGAGGATTCCCCCGCCCTGGGCCTCCGGGAGCTCGCCCGCTCGGTCGACCTGCCGGTATCCACGGTCTACCGGCTGGTCAGCGAGCTGGAGCTGGAAGGGCTGCTGGTGCGCGATACCGCGGGCCGGCTGCGCCACGGGCACCGGCTGTGGGAGCTGGCCTCCCGCGGATCCCGGGCGTCCTCTTTGCGCGAAGCTGCCCTGCCGCCCATGGAAGACCTGATCAACCACGGGTTCAGCCACGTCTCGTTGGGCGTCCTGGAGGGCAACGACGTGCTCTACATCGAGCGCCTGGCGGCGGACGACGCCACCGTGAACATCACCAAGATCGCGGGGCGGTTGCCGGTGCACGGCTGCTCGGCCGGACTGGTGTTCATGGCCTATGCGCAGGAGGTGGTCCAGGAGATGTTCCTGTCCCGGCGGCTGGAAAAGCTGACCGAAGACACCGTCACCGAGCCGGAGAAGCTGCGTGCCATCCTGGCCGAGATCCGCGGCCGTGGCTACGTGAGCATGCGCGGCATCATCGTCCCTGAATCCAGCGGCATCTCGGTGCCGATCTTCACGGAGAAGAACCATGCGGTGGCCACCTTGTCGGCCATCGTGCCGCGCGGCGAGGAGTCGCTGAACCTGATTGTTCCGCACCTGAAAATCGCCTCCAGCGCCATCACCCGCCGGCTGGGCTATGAGCCCTCCGGGCGCGAGATCCAGCGCCGCAGTACGCCTGCTGCGTTCTAGGTGTTTCATTCAACGGAGCGCGGTGCTCCGTTGAATGAAACACCCCGCCCAGCCCGTGGTGTGACCCATGTCATGATCTTCTGCATCCCAGCAATGCACCTGATCGAAGGGGATCATTTCCATGCGCATCCTGAACCCGCAATCCCGGCAGCCGCTGCCCGGCTACGACGTCGTCGTCGTAGGCTCCGGAGCCGGCGCGCTGACCACCGCAGCCACCGCCGCGAAGGCCGGCCGCTCGGTCATCGTCCTGGAAAAGAGCGAGCTGCTCGGCGGCACCTCGGCGGTTTCCGGGGGCATGCTCTGGGTGGTCGACAACCACCATGCCCGCGAAGCGGGGATCGAGGATTCCAAGCAGGCCGGACGCGAGTACGTGCAGGCCGTAGCCCGCGGCCGCGGGCGCGCCGAATTGCTGGATGCGGCGCTGGACTACGGAGATGCGATGTTGCGATTCGCCGAAACAGAACTCGGCGTGAAATTCATCTTCCTGGACAACTTCCCCGACTACCGCCAGGACCTGCCCGGCGCGGTGTCCGGCGGACGCACCGTCGAACCGGAGCTGTTCAACTTCCGCGAAGCGCTCGGCAAGCTGGCCGCGCATGTGCGCACCGACGGCCGCCACCCCTACACCATGCAGGAATACGAGGACTGGGGCGCCTTCACCAAGTTCCCTTGGGAGGAACTGACCGCCCGGCAGGATGCCGGCGTCGCCGCCAAGGGCCACGCGCTGGTTTCCATGTTGCTCAAGGCCTGCCTGGACAACGGGGTCACCCTGGCCGTCGAGGCCTCCGTGGCCGGACTTGAAACCAGCGAAGGCCGCGTATCCGGCGTGCGCCTGCAGGACGGCACCCGCATCGAGGCCGCCCACGGCGTGATGCTGGGAACCGGCGGCTTCGAATGGGACAAGCCGTTGGCCGACTCGCTGCTGGCCTCCCGCCTGTACACCATGTGCTCCCCGCCCACGAACACCGGCGACGGGCTGAAGATGGCCCAGCGCATCGGCGCCATGACCCGCGGCACCCGCGAAGCCTGGTGGGCCCCGATGTCGGTCACCGGAACGCTGCGCGACGGCGAGCCGGTGGGATCCCTGCTGCGCTTCGAGCGCCAGGGCCCGGGATCCATCATGGTCAACCGCCACGGACAGCGCTTCGCCAACGAGGCGCAGAACTACAACGACCTGGCCCGCGTGCTGCAGTCCTGGGACTCGCCGAACAACCAGACGCTGAACACCCCTGCCCACGTCGTCTTCGACGAGTCGTACCTGCAGCGCTACGGCATCTTGGACCACCGCGCTGGCAAGCCGACCCCTGACTACCTGGTCCAGGCCGACACCCTGGAAGAGCTGGCAGTCAAGATCGGCGTCCCCGCCGGGAACCTGGCGGCCACCGTCGAGCGTTTCAACCAGCACGCGGTGCGCGGCGAGGACCCGGACTTCGGCCGCGGTTCCTCGGCCTACGACCGCTACTGGGGCGATGCCGGGAACCAGTGGCCCAACCCCTCGCTCGGCCCGTTGCAGTACGGACCGTACTACGCGATGGAGGTACTCAACGGCGCCTTCGGCACCTGCGGCGGCATCGGCACCGACGGCCGCGGCCAGGTGCTGGATGTTGACGGGATCCCGATTGAAGGACTGTACGCCGCCGGCAATACCGCCGAAAGCGCCTACTCCGCCGGATACCCTGGCGCCGGAGCGACCCTCGGGCCGCTGATGACCCTCGCCTACCTGGCTGGACGGGCCATCGCCGGCCAGCCGTCCGAGTACTCGGCGCAGAACTTGAGCGCGGTGGCCCGATGATCCGCCACATCGTGATGTTCCGCTTCTCCGAGGGATTCACCCCGCAGATCCGCGAACGCTGGATCGCCGGCCTGGAAGCCATGAAGGGCAACATCCCCGGCATGCTGGATCTGGTCCACGGGCCGGATGTCATGAAGACCGACCGCTCCTGGGACCACGTGATCGTCGCGGACTTCCGCAGTGCCGGCGACATCGCCGTCTACAACACCCACCCGCTGCACGAAGCGATCAAGCCGCTGTCCCTGCCGAATGTGCTGGACCTGGCTTACGTCGATTTCGAGCTGGATTCCTCGCTTCTCCCCTCGCACAGCTAAGGACGCACCATGAGCACCTCACCCGACGTGGCGCCGCAGTCGCCCACCGAGCACGGCGGATCCGTGCCACGGCGCACCCCGGTCAAGGCCGCGCTGGCCTCTTTCCTGGGATCGACCCTGGAGTACTACGACTTCTTCATCTACGGCACCGCCGCCGCCCTGGTTTTCCCGCAGCTGTTTTTTCCGGCGGGCAATCCGGCCATCGCCACCATCGCGGCCTTCGCCACCTTCGGCGTCGCCTATGTCGCCCGTCCGCTGGGCGGACTGGTCATGGGGCACTTCGGCGACAAGCTGGGACGCAAGAACGTCCTGCTCTTCACGCTGATGCTGATGGGCCTGGCTTCGCTGGGCATCGGCCTGCTGCCGACCTATGAGCAGATCGGGGTGTGGGCCACCGTGCTGCTGGTGATCGCCCGCCTGGCCCAGGGCTTCTCCGCCGGTGCCGAATCGGCCGGCGCTTCCTCCTTGACCCTTGAGCATTCTCCGGAGGGCCGCCGCGGTTTCTTCACCTCGTTCGTGATGACCGGGTACGCCTCCGGCATGGTGCTCTCTACGCTGGTGTTCATCCCGGTTACTGCGCTGCCCCAGGAGCAGCTGATGAGCTGGGGCTGGCGCATCCCGTTCCTGCTTTCGGTGCTCGTGCTGGCGCTGGCCTTCTGGGTCCGGACCCGGCTGGATGAAACCCCTGCCTTCGAGGAGCAGGTCGCCGAGGACCAGCCGCGCAAGCTCCCCTCACGCGAGGTGCTGCGCTATCAGCGTTCCGACGTGCTGCGTGTGCTGCTGATGTCGATCTTCTCGGTCATGCAAACCATCTTCACCGTTTTCGGCCTGTCCTACGCGGTGCAGCACGGCGGGATCGAGCGCACTTCCATCCTGGCCGTCAACGCGGTGGCCATCGGACTGTCCATGGTGGCGATGCCGCTGTGCGGCCGGCTCTCGGACCGGATCGGGCGCCGCCCGCTGATGCTGACCGCAATGATTGGCAGCACCGTGAGCCTCTACCTGTACTTCCTGGCGCTGGGCACCGGGAACATCTGGCTGGTCTTCGCCGCGAGCTTCTTGTTCATGACGGTGTTCTACTCCGGATTCAACGGGATCTGGCCGTCGTTCTTCGCCGAGCTGTTCGCCACCCCGGTGCGCTACACCGGCATGGCCATGGGCAACCAGCTGGGCCTGCTGGTGGCGGGCTTCGGCCCCATGATCGGCGGACTGCTGCTCACCGAAGGCGAATTCGGCTGGGTTCCGGTCGCGGTCTTCGGCAGCGTCTGTGCCCTGCTGGCCGCCATTGCAGCCTTTTCCGCCCGCGAAACCGCCCACACGAACATTGCCGAGCTCGGCGAGCCCTACCTGCGGGCCGTCGCCTCCAAACGATAGGACCAGCACATGACTACCACCTACAACTGCGACTTGCTGATTGTCGGATCCGGAGTGGCCGGCCTGGCCGCCGCCATCCGCGCCGCCCACGACGGGCTGAACGTGATCGTCGCGGAGAAGTCCCCGCACTTCGGCGGCACCACCGCCCTCTCTGCCGGCTGGTCCTGGGTTCCGGGCAACCGCAAGGGAGCCGCCGCCACCGGCGACACCCGCGCCGAAGCGGAGGAATACCTCAGGGCGCTGGCCCCGGACAGCTACAACGCCAAGGGTGTCGCAGGATTTCTGGATACCGTGCCGGAGGCCATCGACTTCTTCGAGAACGACACCGACGTGGTCTTCTCCTACCCGGAGAAGGCGCCGGACTACCAGATGGACCTGCCCGGGGCGAAGCTGGGGGGCCGGGCGATCCTGCCCTCCGACGCCGATGTGCGCATGCTGGGCGACCGGCGCAAGGAAATCCAGCCCTACCTCAGCTCCTACACGGTCTTCGGCTACATGCCGCAGGTCGGGCCGGACCTGACCCAGTTCCTGCACGCCAACCAGTCCCCTAAGTCCTTCACCTACGTGGCCGCCAAGCTGCTGAAGACCTGGAAGGACATCGCATTGCACGGCCAGCCGATCAAGCGCACCAACGGCTCGGCGCTGATGGTGCGCATGGTCCGCTCCGCGCTGGATGCCGGGGTGCGGGTCTGGACCGGCACCCCGGTGCAGCAGCTGCGCACCGCTGCGGACGGTTCCGTGACCGGCGCGGTGCTCGGCGGCAAGCACGCCGGTCTGGTCAACGCCAAACTGGGTGTGGTCCTGGCCGGCGGAGGGTTCTCGGCCGACGACGAGCTGCGCCAGAAGTACTTCGCCCATGACACCCTCGGCGGCCAGCACTTCACCCCTACCCAGGGGCATGACGGCTCCTCGGCCCGCATGGCCATGGCCGCCGGCGGCCGGATCAACGACAACGTCTCCTCGGTGGCCTCCTGGGCTCCGGTCACGGTCTTCAAGTACCTGCGCGGCGGCGCGCAGCGGCTTTTCCCGCACCTGCGGCAGATCGGCCTGCCGGGCATGATCACCGTTGACCGCGACGGCAAGCGCTTCGGCAACGAGGCACTGAGCTACCACGACTTCGGCCGGCAGATGCTGGACCACCACGCCAACGAGCAGGACGTCTACGCCTGGATCATCGGCGACAAGCGGCTTATGGACAAGTACGGCATCGGCTACGCCAAGCCGTGGCCGGTGCCGCGCGGCTTCTTCCATCGGATCGGCTACCTGCACAAGGGACGCAGCATCGCGGACCTCGCGGCGAAGATCGGTGTGGACCCCCAGGGCCTGGAGCAGACCATCGAGCGCTTCAACCGCGATGCGCTCGCCGGGAAGGATACCGAATTCGGCCGCGGCTCCACCGCCTACAACCACTTCCGCGGGGACATGGAGCACAAGCCCAACCCGAACCTCGCCCCGCTGGCCAAGGGCCCGTTCTATGCCGCGAAGGTGCAGATGGGGGACATCGGCACCTTTGCCGGCATTGACGTGGACGACCGGTCGCGGGTTATCCGCGAGGACGGAAGCCGCATTGACGGCCTGTACTCGGTGGGCGCCGCCGCGGTGTCGGTGTTCGGGGGAGGCTACCCGGGCTACGGCTCGCACATCGGCCCCGCGCTGGTGTTCGGCTACCGGCTGGGGCGTGACATCCTCGAGCTGGTCGGTGAAACCCGCGAGGTGCGCCAGCGGTGAGCCCCGATGCCGCAGTGGTCACCGGGGCGGCAACCGGCATCGGGGCCGCCACCGCGCGGCTGCTCGCCTCGCGCGGGTATCGGGTGGTCATCGGGGATGTCGATGCCCGGGCTGAGGATGTCGCTGCCGGGATCCGGGCCGAAGGACACCACGCGCTGGCGGTCTGCTGCGATGTCTCCGACGAAGATTCAGTGGCCGGGCTCTTCGCCTCGGCACGGGACATCGGCCCGTTGCATGTACTGGTCGCCAACGCCGGCATCGCCGAAACCAAGGGGCCGCTGCATGAGCTGGACAGTTCCTCCTGGAACCGGGTGCTGGACATCAACCTCGGTGGTACCGCGCTGAGCATGAAGCATGCGCTGCGCCATATGGTTCCGCAGGGATCCGGCTCCATCGTGGCCATCTCATCGATCCTCGGGCTGGTCGGCCAGGCGAATTCCGCCGCTTACTCGGCGGCGAAGGCCGGGGTGGTGAATTTGGTGCGATCCACGGCATTGACCTACGCCGCGCAAGGGGTCCGGGTCAATGCCGTAGCCCCGGGCTACGTGGACACCGAACTTCTGCGGAGGCTGCCGCCGGAAGTGCGTTCCCGGATGACCAGCCGGCAGCCGCTGGGCAGGCTCGGCACCCCTCAGGAAGTCGCGAACGTCATCGGGTTTCTCGCTTCGCCTGAGGCGAGCTTGGTCACCGGCGCGGTCTGGGCCGTGGATGGCGGCTACACGGCGCAGTAGGTTTTAACGACCCAAGGAGGCGGGAACTGTGCTGGGTTCCCGCCTCCTTGCCTGCGCCGTGATGCCGGCCGCTACAGCGTCATGTCCTCCAGTGTGCGCCCCTTGGTCTCGCGGATCAGGAAGGCTACGAACACCAGGGACAGCAGCGCGAAGAACGCGTAGATGCCGTAGGCCAGGGCCAGGCCCGCCTCGGCCAGCGCCGGGAAGGTCGTGGATACGACGAAGTTGGCGATCCACTGCGCGGAGGCCGCCACGCCCAAGGCCATGGCGCGGATGGAGTTCGGGAAGATCTCGCCCAGCAGCACCCATACCGCCGGGCCCCAGGTGGCGCCGAAGCCGATCACGAACAGGTTCGCCGCGACCAGCGCGACCATGCCCCAGGAGCCGGGCAGCGAGACCGCGCCGTCCACGGTGACCGCCTGCGCGAAGGCCAGGCTCATCGCGCCCAAGGAGAGCGTCATGATGCCGGAGCCGATCATCAGTAGCAGCTTGCGGCCCAGCACGTCGATCAGCAGCACCGCCACGATCGTTGCCAGCACGTTGATCACCGAGGTGATCAGAGAAATGGTGAAGGAATCGGATTCGGCGAAGCCCACCGACTTCCATAGCGTGGTCGAGTAGTAGAAGATGACGTTGATGCCAACGAACTGCTGGAAGACCGAGAGCAGGATGCCCACCCAGACCAGCGGGTGGAAGCCGAAGCGGCCCAGCAGGTCCTTGAACTGCTGGCGTCGCTCCACATGCACGGTGGCGCGGATTTCCTCGATTTTGTCCTCGGTCGGCTTGCCGGGTTCCAGGCCCATATCGCCGGTGAGCACCGAGGCGGCCTCGACATAGCGCCCGCGCTCCACCAGATAGCGCGGGGATTCGGGCAGGCGCAGCGCCATCAGGCCGTAGAGCACAGCGGGAACGGCCAGCGACAGGTACATCCAGCGCCAGGCGGCCAGGCCGAACAGCCCCACCGCGTCCGCCGAGCCCATCACGAACACCAGCAGCGCGCTGACCAGGAAGGCCACGAAGATGCCCAGCACGATGGCCATCTGCTGCATGGAGCCCAGCCGGCCGCGGTGCGCCGCCGGGGAGATCTCGGCGATGTAGGCCGGGGCGATCACCGAGGCGAAGCCCACGCCGATGCCGCCGACGATGCGCCAGATGACCAGGTCCACGGCGCTGAAGCAGAGCCCGCAGCCGATCGCGGAGACGAGCAGCAGGATCGAGGCGATGAGCATGGTGCGCACGCGGCCTACGCGTTCGGAGACTACGCCGGCCACCCAGGCGCCCAGTGCCGCGCCGAGCAGCGCGCAGGACACGGTGAAGCCGACGGCTACCGCGTTCAGCGAGAATTCATGTTCCACGGCGTCGACCGTGCCGTTGACGATCGACGAGTCGTAGCCGAACACGAAACCGCCCAGCGCCGCCCCGAGGGCGACGAAGATCAGGCGTGCAGAGATCTTTCCATCAGATGTGGTCGCAGTCATAGTTGCTCATCGTAGCGGAATTACGGGCCCCCGTCACTTTTTGGAAAGTACCCTTACTATAAGCTCAGCTCAGCGGCTTAAGCGGGAACGGCGGCCGGAACCCGATGGGGGATTCCGGCCGCCGCAGCGGTGGAGAAGAGCGGACCTAGGCTCCGGTCTGGGACAGGTCGTTGCCGCGCAGCTTCGCCGCGGCGCTCATCAGGTGGAAGACCACCAGGGTGGCAATGGTGCCCAGGGCGATGCCGCCCAGCTTGAACTGGCCGAAGGCGATTTCGCTGGTCACCGCGATCGCGATGATCAGGCCGGTGCCGGCGGTCATCAGGTTGATCGGGTTGCCGAAGTCAACCTTCGACTCGATCCACAGGCGCGCGCCCACGATGCCGATCATGCCGTAGAGCACGATGCCCAGCCCGCCGATCACGCCCTCGGGGATGGTGCCGATCAGCGCGCCCACCTTCGGCATGAACGCCAGCGCCATCGCGGCGATCGCTGCCACCCAGTAGGCGGCGGTGGAGTACACGCGGGAGGCAGCCATCACGCCGATGTTCTCCGCGTAGGTGGTGGTGGCCGAGCCGCCGCCGAAGCCCGCCACCATGCTGGCGGCGCCGTCGGCCATCAGCGCGCGGCCGTTGAACGCGGTCAGGTCGTGGCCGGTCATCACGCCCACGGTGCGCACGTGGCCGATGTTCTCCGCGATCAGCACGAATACCGCCGGCAGGAACATCAGCGCGGTGTCCAGGTGGAAGCTCGGGGTGTTGAATTCGGGCAGGCCGAACCACGCGGCTTCGCCGACCTTGGCGAAGTTCACCTGTCCCTGGGCCAGCGCGATCAGGTAGCCGGCGACCAGCCCCACCAGGATGGACAGGCGCCCCAGCAGGCCCTTGAACACAACGGTGGCCAGCACCGTGGCGATCACTGTCAGGAACGTGGTGGCCGGGAACTTCTGCATGGGTTCCAAGGTGGCGCCGGCCAGGTTCAGGCCGATCAGCGCGACGATGGTGCCCATGACCACCGGCGGCATCAGCGCGTGGATCCAGCCGGTGCCGGTCTTCTGTACCACCAGGCCCACCAGGAACAGCAGCGCGCCGGTCATCACGATGCCGCCCAGCGCCGCGGACATGTCGTGGGCCTTGGTGGTCGCGACCACCGGGGCGATCAGCGCGAAGGAGGAGCCCAGGTAGCTGGGCACCTTGTTCCTGGTGATCAGCAGGAAGAGGATGGTCGCCACGCCCGTGAAGAGCAGGGTCGTGGTGACCGGGAACCCGGTGATCGTGGGAACCAGGATGCTGGAGCCGAACATGGCCAGGATGTGCTGCGTGCCGATGGAGATCGTCTGCGGCCAATGCAGCCGCTCATCCGGGGCAACAACCTCACCGGGGGTGATGGTCTTGCCGTTGCCGTGAATGCTCCAACTCATGCAGTCCTCCAGACTCTGCGGCCCCAACGCGTTTTAGGCCGTAGAGAATTCTACGCTCTCGGCATGGGCCTGCGCGAAAAAGGCCAGCTCGTGCTCGCTGGAACGCAGGAACGCCTGGCGCATCCGCTCGCGCTGCGCCGGGTCCGCCAGTTTCCATGCGGCGCGCACCATCCCGATGGCCTGCGCGGTGGATTCGTCGAACTCCTCCGAGGCGTAGGTCTGAAGCCAGTCGCCGTAGGGGTGGCCTTCGTAGTTGGCCGCCGCAAGCCGCTTGCCGATGTCCTGGTACAGCCAGTAGCACGGCAGGATCGCGGCGATCAGCTCCGGGTAGCTGGAATTGCAGGAGGACAGGTGGTTCACGTAGTTCAGCGTGGTGGCCGACGGGTTCGCCAGTCCTTCCACCAGGTGGCTGCGGTGCAGCTGCAGCTCGCCCTCCAGGATTTCCCCGGCGCCCTTGGCCCAGAAGCGCTGGGAATCCAGCTCAGGGGCCAGCGCGCTGGCCTGCGCCAGCACCTGCGCGTAGCGCTGCAGGTACAGGGCGTCCTGCGCCAGGTAGTATTCGAACTTCTCGCGCTCCAGGCTGCCGTCGGCCAGCTGCACGATGAACTCCAGCTCGTCAATGCCCGCGCGCAGCGGTGCGATGTCCTCCCACCAGGCGGCCATCGGATCCGCGGCGCCGAAGAAGTCGACGAAGTGGTGCACCGGCCCGTGCCCGGAGCCCACCTGCAGCTCGTCAGCGGCGCCGATGGCGCGCAACAGGTAGCCCTTGGCCTGTTCCAGCGCGGTCGCCCAGTCGCCGGTGGCGGCGAAGCGGGTGGCCAGCGCGCTGGACAGGGTGCAGCCGGTGCCATGGGTGTTTTTGGTAGCCAGGCGCGGGGAGCTGAACTCGGCCAGCACCCCGGCGGCGGAGACCAGCGCATCGGGGCACTGCGCCCCGGCCAGGTGCCCGCCCTTGGCCAGCACCAGCACGTCGTGGGCGGAGGCCAGACGCCGGGCCTGCTCCAGCACGAGCTCCCAGTCCTGCGCGGCGGCTTCGCCGAGCAGCGCGCCGAGCTCGGCGGTGTTCGGGGTGATCACGGTGGCGCGGGCCAGCAGCGGGTGCAGCGCGGCGGCGTCCTCCAGCAGGGCATCGCCGCTGGTGGCCACCATGACCGGGTCCAGCACCACCGGGGCGTTGACGGTATCCAGCCAGGCGGCGACAGCGCCGATGATCTCCTGGTTTGCCAGCATGCCGATCTTCACCGCGTCGATGCGCACATCCGCGCTGAGCGTTTCAAGCTGCGCGGTGACGAAATCCCCGTCGATGGCCTGCACTCCGCTGACCCCGCGGGTGTTCTGCGCGGTCAGCGCCGTGATCACTGCCATGCCGTAGCCGCCGTTGGCGGCAATGGCCTTCAGATCGGCCTGGATGCCGGCGCCGCCGGACGGGTCGGAGCCCGCGATGGAAAGGATGTTCACTTGGCCGCCTCCCAGGCGGAAACCAGCTGGGCGCTGGCGCTGCGCGGATCATCTGCCTGGCAGACTGGGCGCACCACGGCCATCCCGGCGCCGCCGCCGGCGCGGATGGCCGCGGCGTCATCGGCGGTCACCGCGCCGATGGCCACGCAGGGCAGCGCGGTCCAGCCGGTGCGTTCCGCGAAGCCGTCCAGGCCCAGCGGGGTGGGGTGGTCCTTCTTGGTCGGGGTGGCGCGCACCGCGCCAACACCCAGGTAGTCGATGAACTCGGCATCCAGGTTGGCCTGGGCGATCTGCTCCCGCGTGGAGGCGCTGAGCCCGATGATGCCCTCGCCGATCAGCTGGCGGGCCAGGGACACCGGCACGTCCTTCTGCCCGATGTGGATGCCGGCCACCGCGGCCCCGGCGGCGCGGGCCGCCAGGAATACGTCGATGCGGTCGTTGACCAGCAGCTGCGCCTTGCCCTCGGTCAGCTTTGCGGCCGCAAGCGTCAGCTCGAAGAACTCGCGGGCGCTTTCCTCCTTGGCGCGCAGCTGGATCCACTGGATCCCGCCGGCCACGGCTGCCTCGATCACCTCAAGGGTGCTATGCGGGCTGCAGCTGGCGGTGTTGGCCACCAGGTAGGCTCCGAGATCACGCATAGGTCTTTTCCTCACAGTTCAGGGTCTCAAGTGCGGCGGGCTCAACGGCCGCCAGGGAATCGAGGAAGGCCACGGCAAAACTGCCCGGCCCGGAGCTGGCGGCCAGCGCCTTTTCGGCGGCCAGGCCGTAGTAACCATGGGCCGCCACGGCGGCTTCGAACGGGTCCTCATGCACCGCGAGCATGCCCGCGCACACCGCACCCAGGGCGCAGCCTCCGCCGGTGATGCGGGTCAGGCCGATGCCGTTGGTGTGCACCAGCACGGTGCGCTGCGCGTCGATGATGGCGTCCGCCTCGCCGGAGATCGCGACCACCGAACCGTATTTCACTGCCAGCTCACGCCCGGCGGCGGTGGCTTCCTGCACGCTGTCCAGCGAATCCACACCTCGGCCGGAGGACTCCCAGCCGGCCAGCGCCATGATTTCCGAGGCGTTGCCGCGGATCAGCGTGGGGCGGCGGGCGACGATGCGCCGGGCGAATTCCGTGCGGACCGGCAACGCTCCGACGGCCACCGGATCCAGCACCCAGGGGGTGCCTGCGGCGCTCGCCGACTCGACAGCTTCTTCCATGGCGCGCAGCTGCTCGGTGGTGGGCGTGCCCAGGTTGACCAGCACGGCCGAGGCGGCCGCGGCGAACGGCCTGGCTTCCCCGGGCAGGTCAGTCATGGCCGGGGCCGCGCCGGAAGCCAGCAGTACATTGGCGGTGAAGTTGGTAACCACGGTGTTTGTCAGGCAGAACACCAAGGGGGATTGTTCCCGGTAATTGCGGGCAACAATAGGCAGAGTCATGCGACATCCCTCCGCTAGCTTGACCTAGTTCAGGTTCAACGGGTCTCATCTCAGTCGGCTTCTCCGACACCCCGTGTCACTGATCCCGAGGGTACGCAGATATCTGCGCAAGGACAAATCCTTAACGCCGTTGGAAGTCGGCCGGCCCATGCCGGCCGCTAGAGCCTCGGATCTTCGTAGCCCCTGCCGCGATCGATATTCTTCCGCGCTTCCCGAAGTGCCCTGGAGATTTCCGGGTCAGATCCTTCGAGGTCGTCGGCTCGTCGGTCGAGACTGCGCATGGCGCCTATGGCAAACGGCAGCGCGCAAAGTATGACCAAAACGCAGACGATCAAAATCGAAACCGGATCCACAGGTTATCCATTCCAAGCATTGCGGTGAGCTTAGGCTGAGCCTACAAAGAGGGGCGGACACCGTCAACCGAATCCCGGTTGCTCGGGAAATGATGCGGTGGTGACAGGGTTACCGAGCTATCGCGTCCTCCGCGCAACCAGCGCCTTGACCGTCGCCGCGTCCACCCCCAGCTCCGCGGCCAGTGCCCAGACCCTGTCCACTGCCTCGACCAGGTGCTCGTCCAGCGCTGGCTGCCCTGGCAGCTCATTGACCACGGTGCCCGCCCGGCGACGCGAGGAGATCAGTCCTTCGGCCTCCAGTTCCTTGTAGGCGCGGGCCACGGTGCCGGCGGCCACACCCAGATCGGCGGCCAGCGCGCGCACCGTGGGCAGCCTGCTCCCGGCGGCCAGTTCGCCCAGCGAAATCAGCGAAGCCACCTGGGCGCGGATCTGTTCATAGGGCGGCAGCGCCGAGTCCAGGTCAACGGTGATCTGGGCGCTCATCGGCGGCCCGCGTCACTGGTCTCCGGCCGCATCGAACCTTGCGGGCGCGGAAGCGCCAGCACCGCCGGCGCACAGAAGACCAGCAGACCGAACAGGGAGAAGTCGGCGAACAACTGGTATCCCATCATTGGCATGGCCACGAACGCGCCGGCGACTACGCGCAGCGAGCGGAATTCAAGCACCTGCCGATACCAGATTTCCACCTCTGCTCCCACCTGCCAGGGGATCGCCACGGAGCGGACGAGCAGGACGAATCCTGCATGCGCGGCAAGCAGTGCCGCGGCCAGCCCGGCAATGATCCACCGGTTCGGCGCGACAAATCCCCACAGCAGATCCAGCGGAGGGAAGAGCAGGAAGTACAGGCCGGCCGCCATCAGGAGTCCGGCAACGACATAGGTCCACAGCGGCAGCCGTGCGGCGGGTTTGGGCATTCGCGCGGCCGCGCGGGTCTTGATCGCCATGTACGCCAGGTAGGCGGCGTTGACCAGTAGGTAGAACAGCGTCGCGCCCGCGAGGAGGGCCAGGATGGCGGTGGCGCGTTCGGCGGTCGGCATCTCCTGCGTCTCGGAGCTCGGCAGCATTGGCCATCCGACGGCGACCAGCAGGATGGCAGCCATGGCGCTCAGATACTGCACCGCGAACAGCTGCTCGCGCAGCCGGGTGAAGGCGCTGGAGACGGCCGGCCGCAGGGATTCGAAGTTCACCGGCGGGCGCCAGAAGAACATGACGACGGTGATGGCCAGGGCGATGTAGTTGGCGGTCTGGTCCCACCGGCCCGCGAGGTCGTTCATCCGTTCCCAGTACTCGATGCCTTCGCCACCCATGGATTTGTCGGCGTCATCGGAGATCCACCGTGCCTTGAAGTGCAGGGCTTCGCCGGCGAGGCCGGCCAGGAGCACCGTCACCGTGCGGTAGAGGCGATTGAGCCAGGTGATGCGCAGCAGCCGGTTGTCGTGCTCGCTGATGCCGTCCAGCGGCTTGCGCCGCAGGATGAGGATGGTGGCGGCGAAGGCGGCGACCAGCAGGAGGACCAGGCTCAGTGCCAGATAGGGCAGGACCTCTGCGGCCGAACGCAACCCGTCCTGGGCATCGGCGGTCATGTAGTAGCCGTCGCCGTCGTCCTCGATGACCTCCGGCGTGGGGGCGAAGCCCGTGACGTCGCGGACGCTGTAAATCGCCAGCATGCCGGCGGCGAAGGTTGCCGCCATGATTCCGACCAGGGACTTGGGCACCAGCCCGGACAAGGTCCGAGGCTGCAGCGAGGCCGTGCGCTTCGGCCGGAGCTTGTGGGGCCAGGTGAACTGCCCTGCGATGTAGATGAAGGCGACCCACAGCGCCGGGGTCGCGGCCGCCCCGATGGCCTCGGGAATGCGAAGCGGCGATTCGTCGTAGTACGGGATTGCCGCGAGGGTGCTGAACCAGTCGGCCGACGTGCTGGCGAAAAATCCGATGAGCGCGCACCAGAAGGCGTGCCGGCGGGCCAGAGCCAGCCGGTCTCCGCCCTCCTTGGACGCGAGGTTGCGCAGGATCACGTAGATGACCAAGGCCGCAATCGCGAAGCTGTCGAACTGTGAAGTCAACGAATTATTCATTGGTCCCGCCTTTCGAAAAGAATGTACCAACTAGTTGATACAAAATAAAGGTGGTCGCAATCAGGTCAAGTCCAGCCCGTTGACGTAGTCTCGACTCATGGGTCTGTTTACTTCCACTCCGCTGCCCGATCCCGTCGGCGACTTCGCGCCGCCCGTGGATGAGCATCCGTCGAAAATCGCCGCCACGCTGGCGAACCTGCGCCACTCCGCCGATACCCGCATCACCCACCCGCGCCGTTTCCGCGTCCAGCAGCTGCGCGCGCTGGAGAAGATGCTCGAAGAGCACCTGGACGACTTCCTCGCCGCGCTGAACGAGGACCTAGGCAAGGGCGCCACCGAAGCGAAGTTCTCCGAGGTGGACGTGGTCCGCGCGGAGATCGACTTCGCTCTGCGCCACTTGGCCGAATGGATGGACCACACCAACGTCAAGGTGCCGCTGGCGCTGCAGCCGGCCATGGCCAAGGTCGAGCCCCGCCCGCTGGGCCTGGTGCTGATCATCGGCCCGTGGAATTACCCGCTGCAGCTCATGCTCGCCCCGCTGGTCGCCGCCATCGCCGCCGGCAATGCCGCGGTGCTGAAGCCTTCGGAGATCGCCCCGGCGACCTCCGGGGCGCTGGCCAAGTTCCTGCCGCTGTACCTGGACAACCGCGTGTTCGCCGTCATCGAGGGCGGTGTGGACACTGCCACCGAGCTGCTGGCCGCGCGCTGGGACCACATCTTCTTCACCGGAGGCGAGAAGGTCGCCAAGGTGGTCGCCGCCGCAGCCGCCAAGCACCTGACCCCCACGACCCTGGAGCTGGGCGGCAAGTCCCCGGCAGTGGTCGACAACCAGCTGCCGGCCACCGCCAAGCGCCTGGCCTACGCGAAGTTCATGAACGCGGGCCAGACCTGCGTGGCCCCGGACTACGTGCTGACCATCGGCGACTCGGCGCCGCTGATCGAGCGCCTGGGCCAGACCATCCACAGCTTCTACGGCAAGGACCCGTTGACGCACCCGGACTTCGGGCGCATCGCCAGCCACCGCCATTTCCAGCGCCTGCTGGACATGTTCGAGCAGGGCGAGGTGGTGCACGGCGGGCAGTACGACGAGCAGACCCTGCGCATCACGCCGACCATCATGCGCAATGTCGACCTCGAAGGCACGCTGATGCAGGAGGAGATCTTCGGCCCGATCCTGCCGGTGATCGAAGTGGCCACCTTCGAGGAGGCCCTGGAATTCATCGCTGCGCGGCCCACCCCGCTGGCCGCCTACCTGATGAGCGAAAGCCCGCGGCTGCAGTCGATCTTCTCCGACCGGGTGCGTGCCGGCGCGATCGTGCACAACGCGCCGCTGGCCCAGATGATCGTTCCGTCCCTGCCGTTCGGCGGCGTCGGGGCCAGCGGAATGGGCTCCTACCACGGCAAGCACGGCTTCGACCGTCTTTCGCAAATGCGCTCGGAACTGAGCAAAACTACGGTGGTCGATACTCTGAGCGCGATATATCCTCCATATTCTTGGGCTAAGCGAAAGATTATTGATCGCTTACTGTAGCGCGGTTCATAGCTTTTGAACTCGCCGGGGTGCTTGGATTGAAAGGTTGGATTTTTCTATGCACCAGGAGCTGTAACGCATGAGTGAGCCCGCACCGTCCCAAGACGGTCTGAAGCGTGGTCTCAAGGCCCGTCACCTGCAGATGATTGCAATTGGCGGATCGATCGGAACCGGACTGTTCGTCGCCTCCGGCGGAGCCATCGCCGACGCGGGCCCCGGGGGAGCGCTCATTGCCTACGGCCTGATCGGCCTCATGGTGCTGCTGCTGATGCAGTCGCTGGGCGAAATGAGCGCGCGGCTCCCGGTCGCCGGCTCCTTCCAGACCTATGCCACTGTCTTCGTGAACCGGCATTTCGGCTTTGCCATTGGTTGGAACTACTGGTTCAACTGGGCGATCACCGTCGCCGCCGAGCTGGTCGCCGCGGGCATCATCATGTCCTACTGGTTCCCCAATTCCCCGAGCTGGATCTGGGCGGCGCTCTTCCTGGCGCTGCTCACCGGCCTGAACGCCCTGTCCGCCAAGGCCTTTGGCGAGGGCGAGTACTGGCTGGCGATGATCAAGGTCGTCACCGTGATCGTGTTCCTGATCTGTGGTGTGGCGATGATCTTCGGCATCATCGGCGGAACCTCGCCCGGCTTCAGCAACTGGACCGAAGGCGAGGCGCCGATCGTCGGCGGCTGGCTGTCCATCGTCTCGGTCTTCATGATCGCCGGCTTCTCCTTCCAGGGCACCGAGCTGATCGGCGTGGCAGCCGGCGAGGCGGAGAACCCCAAGCGCGACATCCCGAAGGCCATCAAGGCGATCTTCTGGCGCATCATGCTGTTCTACATCGGCGCGATCTTCGTGATCGGCATGCTGATCCCGTACCTGGATCCCTCGCTGCTCTCCTCCGAGGCATCCGACATTGCGACCTCGCCGTTCACCCTGGTCTTCGAGCGCGCCGGCATCGCTTTCGCCGCGGCGCTGATGAACGCAGTGATCCTCTCCGCCATCCTGTCCGCGGGCAACTCAGGGCTATATGCCTCTGCGCGCATGCTTTATTCGATGGCGCTGGACGGCAAGGCGCCGAAGATCTTCGGGCGGCTGAACCGCCGCGGCGTGCCGATGCCCGCCATGCTGCTGACCGCTTCGGTGGGCCTGTTCGGCTTCCTGACGGCCATCATCGGGCAGGGCGCAGCCTACACCTGGCTGCTGAACGTCTCAGGCCTGTCGGGATTCATCGCCTGGGTGGGCATCGCGGTCTGCCACTACCAGTTCCGCAAGCAGTACATCGCCAGCGGCCAGGACCTGGCCAAGCTGCCCTACAAGGCGCCGCTGTTCCCGCTGGGCCCGATCCTGGCGTTCGTGATCCTCATCGTGGTCATCGCCGGCCAGAACTACCAGGCGGTCATCGAGGGCAACCTGCTGCAGGTGGTCTCCTCCTACATCGGCCTGCCGATCTTCCTGCTGCTGTGGCTGGGCCACTGGCTGGCTACCCGCAAGCAGCCAGCCGTGAAGATCGACCCCTGGACCGCAAAGCTGCACTAGGCGTTCAGCGCCGCATCCACGATCACCCGGGCCTCTGCCAGCACCTGCTGCAGATGCTCGGGTGATTTTGTCGATTCCGCGTAGATCTTGTAGATATCCTCGGTGCCCGACGGGCGCGCCGCGAACCAGGCGTGCTCGCTGGAGACCTTCAGCCCGCCGATCGCGAAGCCGGAGGCCTGCGTGGCCTTGGCGGTGATCGGGTCGCCGGCCAGCTCGGTGGCGCTGACCATACCCGGGTTCAGCTTGCCCAGCACCGCCTTCTGCTCGCGGCCGGCCGGGGCGTCGAAGCGGTCGTAGAAGCTGCCGCCGTGGCGGGCGACCAGCTCGGCGTGGATCTGGCTGGGGCTCTTGCCTGTCACCGCGCGGATCTCGCTGGCCAGCAGAGCCAGCATCAGCCCGTCCTTGTCGGTGCTGAAGGCACGGCCTGCGAAGTCAAGGAAGCTGGCGCCTGCCGACTCCTCGCCGCAGAAGCCCACCTGGCCGGAGGCCAGCGGCTCCACGAAGTACTTGAAGCCCACCGGGACCTCCAGCAGCTCGCGCCCGTGGGCGGCGACCACGCGGTCGATCAGCACCGAGGAGACCAGCGTCTTGCCGACCTTTGCGTCGGCGGGCCATTGCGGGCGGTGGGTGAGCAGGTAGTCGATGGCCACTGCCAGGAAGTGGTTCGGGTTCATCAGCCCGGCGTCCGGGGTGACGATGCCGTGGCGGTCCGCGTCAGCGTCGTTGCCGGTGGAGATGTCGTACTTCTCGCGGTTGGCCACCAGCGAGGCCATGGCGTGGGCGGAGGAGCAGTCCATGCGGATCTTGCCGTCCTTGTCCAGCGTCATGAAGCCGAAGCGCGGATCCACGGTCTCGTTCACGACGCTCAGGTTCAGCCCGTAGCGCCGTCCGATCTCGCCCCAGTAGTGCGCCGAGGCGCCGCCCAGCGGATCGGCGCCGATCGAGATGCCGGAGTCCGCGATGGCCTTGAAGTCGATGACCTGCGCCAGGTCCGCGATGTACAGCTCGCGGAAGTCGAATCGCTGCGCGTCCGGGGTGCCGCGCTTGATCTGCCCGCCACCGGCCAGCAGCTCGTTGGCGCGGGCGGCGATGGGGCCGGTGATCTCGGATTCGGCCGGGCCGCCGTGCGGCGGGTTGTACTTGATGCCGCCGTCGGCCGGGGGATTGTGCGAGGGGGTGATGATCAGCCCGTCCGCCTGCGCGCCGCCGCGCGCGTTGTGCACCAGGATGGCGTGGCTCAGCGCCGGGGTGGGGGTCAGCCCGTCCTCGGCCAGCACCGTGACGCCGTTGCCCGCCAGCACCTCCAGTGCGGTGCGGTAGGCCGGTTCGGAGAGCGCATGGCTGTCCTTGCCCACGTACATCGGGCCGGTGATGCCGGCGGCGGTGCGGTAGTCCACGACGGCCTGGGTGATCGCGGCGATGTGCGCTTCGTTGAAGGTGCCGTTCAGCGAGCTGCCGCGGTGGCCGGAGGTGCCGAAGACGACCGCCTGGTCGGGGTTCGCGCTGGAGGGCACGATGCCCGTGTAGGCGTCGAGGACCGCCTTGAGGTCGATCAGGTCGGTTTCCTGCGCCGGCTGGCCGGCTCGTTCGTGTGCCACTGCGTGTATCTCCTAGTTGGTGCGATGTCCGCGGGGTCGTAGACAATGGATAGTGATGAGCTACTACCCATACCCGCAAAACCCCTACCAGCGCCCGCCGGAATCGACCGGGCTGTCGGTGGCCTCGCTGGTGCTCGGCATCCTCTCGATGCTGGGCTTCGCCATAATCATTCTAGTTCCGCTGGCCGGAGTCATCACCGGACACCTCGGCTATCGGCGCGAACCGAACTCGCGGGCGCTGTCGCTGGCCGGGCTGATCACCTCCTGGATCGCGCTGGTGATCGCGGCTTTGGTTTATGCTTTCGTGATCTGGCTGGTCCTCTGGATGCCCGGGGCCATCTACGACTACACCGACTACGCCTACAACGACCTGGATTACACCTAGGCCAGCGACCTAGACGATGCTACATTAACGATAATCGTTATTAACGACTATCGATAGGATCGCCATGATCTCGCTGCTCCCCATACTGCTGGTCATGTTGTTGCTCTCCGCGCTGATCCTCTGGATCAACGAGTCTTCGATGCGCCGCAAAGGCTCAGGCCGACGCGTGGGAACGGTAGCCTCCGTGACCCGGGTTGCCGCATGGATCGGCGTGGCGATGACCGGAATGGCCATGGTGGCCGGCGTCGTTTTCCCGCTGGCGCCTGGAGCCGTCACCGTTGAGGTACCGGTCGAACCGTACTGGCCGCAATTCACCAATGTCAGCGACGTGACCCCCGACCACGGCGATGCCGTGCGCAGCGAAATCACCACAGTTTCCGTCACTGCCTCTAACCTCAGCATGGCCACCCGCGGCTTGCTCGCCGCCGGTTCGGCATTCTCGAGCCTGGCAGCCATCGCGGTGCTGGCTGCGGTCATCGTTCTGTGCAGCAAGCTGCTGGCCGGCAAGCCGTTCAGCGATTCGCTGCGCCGCGCCGGACGGATCGCCGCCTCGGCGCTGGCCCTGGGGACGCTGGTCGGCCAGACGCTCACCGGCATCGGCGCCTACCGGGCGGGCGAGGAAACGCTGCGGGTGGACGGCTACACCAGCACGGGAGACCAGGAATTTCCGGGTTTCTCCCCGTGGCCGGTCCCGGCCTTCTCCATCGACTACGACTTCGCGCCGTTCCTCATGGCCTTGGCCATCCTGGTGGTGGTTGAGCTGGTTAATGCCGGCATGGCGATGGCGCGGCAGAACGAGCGGCTGCGGGCCGAGACCGATGGGCTGGTCTGATCCGTGGAGCTGCGCACGGTGCACTGCAGGCTGACCGAATTGCTGGCCGAGCGCGCTATGACCCTGGTCCAGCTCAGCGAGCTGGTCGACGTCTCGGTGGTGAACCTGTCGGTGCTGAAGAACGACCGGGCCAAGGCCATCCGCTTCAGCACCCTGGTGGCCATCTGCCAGGCCCTGGACTGCGAGATCGGCGAGCTACTGGTCCTCCATTAAACACCTGCGGCGCGGATCCCCTGGGGGATCCGCGCCGCAGCTGCTTAGGCGATCGGGGCTTTAGTGCACCGAACCCATGAGCTTCTTCAGCGCCGGGGTGGCCGCCAGCATGGCGATGCCCAGGACGACGGCGGTGCCGCCCATGGCGATGAAGTAGGCAACCTCGTTGCCAGGGGTGTAGAAGCCTGCCAGCACACCCGACAGCGTGGTGCCCAGCGAGATCGACAGGAAGAACAGCGCGATCATCTGGGTGCCGAAGGCGGCAGGAGCCAGCTTGGTGGTCACGGCCTGGCCGGTCGGGGAGAGCAGCAGCTCGGCGATGGTGCACAGCAGCAGGATGCCGATCATGGCCGGCAGCGGCGTCATCTCCAGCGAGTTCAGCGGGATGAAGCACAGGAAGGCCGCGCCCACCACGACCAGCGAAAGGCCGAACTTGGTGCTGGTGCGCGGCTGGCGCTTGTCCAGCTTGGTCCACATGGAGGCGAACACGCCGGCCAGCAGCACGATGAAGACCGGGTTGATCGACTGGACCCAGCTGGCGGGCATCTCCCAGCCGAACAGGTGGCGGTCAAGGCGCTCGGCCGAGTAGGCGGCGACGAAGGTGAACTGCTGCTGGAACAGCGCCCAGAAGGCCGCCGAAGCGATGTAGAACGGAATGAACGCGTACACGTTCTTGCGCTCGCGGTCGGTGACGCGCGGGCTGCGCAGGATCAGCACGAAGTACACGATGCTGGCGGCGATCACCACGTAGGCGATGGTCGAGGCCAGGTTGTCAGGGGTGACGATCTTGGTCGCGAAGGCGGCGATGATCGCCACGATGACTGCCAGGAAGATGACCACGTAGCGGGTGCGCTCGTTCTTCGGCAGCGGGTTGGGGACCTCGCGCACCGAGTCGGGCAGGTTCTTGCGGCCGAACGTGTAGATCAGCAGGCCGGCGCCCATGCCCACGGCCGCGGCGCCGAAGCCCACGTGGAAGCCGAAGTTCTGGTGCAGCAGGCCGGTCAGCAGCGGGCCGACCAGGCCGCCGATGTTCACGCCCATGTAGAAGATGGAGAAGCCGGCGTCGGACTTCGGGTCGTCCTTGGCGTAGAGCGAGCCGACCAGCGCGGTGGCATTGGCCTTCAGGCCGCCGGAGCCGATGGCGACCAGGACCAAGCCGATGGCCAGGCCGATGACCCCCGGCAGGAATGCCAGGGCAAGGTGGCCTGCCATGATGATCAGGGCGGAGACGAACAGCACGCGTTCCGAACCCCACAGTCGATCGGCGATCCAGGCGCCGAGGATGGTGCTCAGGTAGACTGCGCCGCCGTAGGCGCCGACCAGCGACAGCGCCAGTCCCTGGTCCAGTCCCAGGCCGCCGTCGGCGACCGTGAAGTACATGTAGTAGGCCAGCAAAGCCTGCATGCCGTAGAAGGAGAATCGCTCCCACATCTCGACGCTGAACAGGTTTGCGAGCGCGCCCGGGTGGCCAAAGAACGTCTTGGCCGGGCGTTGAGTGCTCGGTGTTGCAGTAGACATACGTAATATTTTTCGCTTTTCGACAGGCGAGTACCTACTTCTGTCGGAAAGCTCACACTGAGATCTGCAACGCTAAAGCTAGGAGCATCCCCTCGTCCGAACGCGGTGAAATCAGCTGGATTCCCAGTGGGAGGCCTTCTTTGCTGGTACCCGTAGGTACGGTGATCGCGGCCGCGGAAGAGACGTTGACCATGGAGCTGTACGGGGAGTACTGGCACTGCAACATATAATCGCGCTCCGCCGATCCTTGGGTATAGTGCCCCACCATCGGCGGGACACCTGACAGCGCCGGGGTGGCGATCACGTCGTAGGCCGACCACTGCCGGATGAAGTCCGCCGCGATCTGCCGGATCCGGGTGGCCGCCTGGGTTGCGGCCTGCAGGCTGCGCTGCTGCGAACGGCGCCGGAATTCCCGCGCGAGGGCCCCAAGCCTCGATTCGTCCTGCAGCGGGATGTCCTTCAGCCCGTTGGTCCACACCGCGCCGAAGGCCTCGGGGTAGTCCTCCGCATAGGCCAGTTTGGCCAGCTCGACCTGGTGGCGCTGCGCCAGCAGCTTCAGCCCGGCGCTGAACACCTGCTGGGCGTCGGGGGAGACGGTGATCTCGTAGACGCTCTGGAACGGCGAGTGGGTGCTGTAGCCGATGCGCAGGTTCGCCAGCTCTTCCGGGTAGCGCCCGCGCAGCAGCGGCAGGTAGTGGTCGGTTCCGCGCATCGCATCCATCAGCAGGGCCGCATCCAGCGCGTCGTGGGCCAGCGGCCCGGAGACCGTGAGCTTGGGGGCGCCGAAGCCGTCGCTGTAGCCTTCCAGCACGTCGCTGGGGATCCGACCCAGCGAGGGCTTGAGGCCCACCAGGCCGCAGGCGGCCGCCGGGATGCGCACCGAGCCGCCGCCGTCCGAGCCCGGGCCCACCGGAATCATCCCGGCGGCCACCGCGGCGGCCTGCCCCCCGGAGGAACCGCCGGAGGAGCGCTGCGGGGCGAGGGGGTTGCGCGAGGGCGCGGCGATCAGGTTCTCCGAATAGCTGCTCAATCCGAACTCGGGCACCTGGGTCTTGCCCAGCACGATGACGCCCTCGGCGCGCAGCCGGGCGGCCAGCGCCGAATCCCGGGTCGCGACCGGGTGTTCCACGGCGGCCGAGCCATGCGTGGTCGGCATGCCCGCTACGTCCCCCAGGTCCTTGAACGCGGTGGGCATCCCGTGCATCCGGCCCAGCTGCCCGCGGTTTTTCACGAAGGCCTCGTCGGCCCGGGCCGCGGCATCCAGCGCGGCCTCGGAAACGTGGACGAAAGCGCCCAAGGAGCGCTGCTCGTCGATCCGCTGCAGGTGGTGGGCGGTGGCCTCGCGGCTGGAGATTTCTCCGGCGGCCAGCTGGTCGCGCAATTTCACGGCGCTAAGGGGCAACATGTCGGCTTTCGACGGAGGAATGACTAGTCTTTTAAGCAAACACCCAATCTGAGAGGAATTCCAGCCATGAGCGACTTCGAGACCGTCACGGTCACCAACGTACCCAAGGACGCCTTCATCCTGGACGTGCGCGAGGACTTCGAGTGGGAAGCCGGCCACGCCGCGGGCGCCACCCACGTCGCGCTGGGCACCCTGCCGGAGCGCGTTTCCGAGCTGGACCCGGACGTGGACACCTACGTCATCTGCCGCACCGGCGGGCGCTCGGCGCAGGCCGCCGCCTGGCTGACCGGCATGGGCTACACCGCCTTCAACATCGCCGGCGGATCCGACGCCTGGATCGAGGCCAAGCTGCCAATGGAATCCGAAAACGGTCAGGAGCCGACCGTTCGATGAAATACGCCTATCTGGGCCCCTCGGGAACTTTCACCGAATCCGCGCTGCTGCAGCTTGACGGCGCGCGCGACTCGGAACGCATCCCCGCAGCCAACGTGAACGCCGCCCTGTCCATGGTGCGCGAGGGCGACGTCGACGCCGCCGTCGTGCCCATCGAGAATTCGGTGGAAGGCGGGGTGTCGGCCACGCTGGATTCCATCGCCACCGGCGACTCGCTGCAGATCGTGGCCGAAATCCTGGTGCCGATCACGTTTGTGCTCGCGGTGCGCGAGGGCATCACCGAGCTGGGCCAGATCAGGCAGGTATCGACGCACGGGCACGCGTGGGCGCAGTGCCGGCTGTGGGCCGAGGCGAACATCCCGGCGGCGGTCTTTGCCCCGGCGTCCTCCACAGCGGCCGGCGCGCTGGGCCTGCAGGATCCCGAGCAGCACCACGACGCCGCCATCTGCAGCCCGCTGGTCGCCGAGGAGCGCGGCCTCCACGTGCTGGTGCGCGGCGTGGAGGACAACCTCGGCGCGGTCACCCGGTTCATCGTGGTCACCCGCCCGGGACGCATCCCGCAGCCCACCGGCGTGGACAAGTCCACGCTGATCCTGCCGCTGGCGGAGGACCGCCCGGGCGCGCTGATGGGCATCCTGGAGCAGTTCACCGCGCGCGGGGTCAACCTCTCGCGCATCGAGTCGCGCCCCACCGGCGAGGGCCTGGGCAAGTACTTCTTCTCGGTCGACGTGGAAGGCCACGTGGCGCAGGAGCGGGTCGCCGCGGCGCTGTCGGGCCTGCACCGGCTGTGCCCGGAGCTGAGCTTCCTGGGGTCCTACCCGGCCGCCCAGGGCGCCGCCCCGTTCGTCGACACGCACAACTCCGACGACGCGTTCATCGAAGCGCGCGCGTGGGTCGACGCCGTGCGCGCACGCCTCTAGGGGGTGCGCAGGCGCAGCGAACCGGCGTTCACCGAGACTTCGAGTTCGTTGACCTGGCCGGTGGGATCCCCGTCGATCTGCGTGTTCATGGGTTCGGCGCAGCGCAGGGAGATCCCGCTGGTCTGGTAGAAGCTCATCACCGGGATCTTGTTTTTCGCGCGGAACGCGGTCTTCAGCAGGATCCAGGTCCAGCCCGCGGCCGAGCGCGGGGAGAGCACCACGGCATCCAGCACGCCGTCATCCAGCTTCGCGTCAGGCACGAAGTCCAGCCCCTGCAGCTTGCCCACGTTGGCGAACAGCACCGAGCGGACGTTGCGGGTCTGCCAGTTGGAATCGCCCGAGAGCTTGAAGTGCACGCGCTTGCGGCGGCCCGGCAGCTGGCGCAGGCCAGCCTGCGAGTAGGCCAGCCAGCCGACCTTGGACTTCATCTCCTCGTCGGTGTCGTCGAACAGGTCGGCGTCGGTGCCCACGCCGGCGATCACGAGGAACGCATGGTCCGCGGTGGTGCCGTCCAGCAGGTTCAGCTTCATGTGCCCCACGTCGATGCGCCGCACCGTGCCGCGCACTGCCACCAGCGCGGCGGTGTGCAGGTCCTCCAGCGGGACCTCCACGTTGCGCGCCAGCAGGTTTCCGGTGCCCAGTGGGATGATGCCCAGCGTCGATTCGGTGCCTTCGAGCACCTCGGCCGCGGCGCGGATGGTGCCGTCGCCGCCCGCGGCGACAATCGTGTCGCATCCGGCGTCCAGCGCCTTGCGGGCCGCATCCTGCCCGGCGTTCTCCGGGGTCGTATGGAAAACCAGCGGCGCCTCCATGCCCGCTTCGGCACAGACCCGGGCCACCGCCTCTTCCGCGTCACCCCCTCCTGACTTGGAGGGATTGACGATCAACGCAACCTTGGACGGCTCTGTCTGGGCCACCTCCTCGGCAGGCCTGCTCAGCGGCTTGCTTGACTGCGAAAGTTTGCGCACCGAGTACCAGCTGGTTGCCGCGGCGGCAGCTGCTGCGGCCGCGGCAGAGAGAATGATCGCCCTATTTGTCTGCATAGTGCTCTCATCGTACTCATGGTTGCTACGCTTAATGCGTGATCGACCTGAAAATGCTCACCGAAAATCCGGATTTGTACCGCGCTTCGCAACGTGCCCGCGGTGCCGACGAGTCGCTGATCGATCAGCTCATTGAAGCTGATGCAGCCCGTCGCGAGACCATCGCCACCTTCGAACGCCTGCGCGCAGAGCAGAATGCGTTCTCCAAGAAGGTCGGCCAAGCCAAGGGCGAGGAGCGCGCCGCGCTGCTGGCCGAGGTCAAGGAACTGGCCGCCTCCGTGAAGTCAGCGCAGGCCGAGGCCGACGCCGCGGCGGCCGCTTCCGTGGCGCTGCAGCGTTCCATCCCGAACCTGATCATCGACGGCATCCCCGCCGGCGGCGAGGACGACTTCACCGTCATCAAGCACGTGGGCACCCCGCGCGATTTCAAGGCAGAGGGCTTCGAGCCGCTGGACCACTTGCAGATCGCCGAGAAGCTCGACGCCATCGACATGGAGCGCGGCGCCAAAGTCTCCGGCTCCCGCTTCTACTTCCTCAAGGGCATCGGCGCACGCCTTGAAATCGCCATGATGAACATGGCCCTTGACGTGGCCATGGACCACGGCTTTACTCCGATGATCACACCGACCCTGGTCCGCCCGGAAACCATGCAGGGCACCGGCTTCGACGTCGAGCACGACGACGAGATCTACAAGCTCGAGCGCGACGACCTGTACCTGGTCGGCACCTCCGAAGTGGCGCTGGCGGGGTACCACGCGAACGAGATCATGGACCTGTCCGAGGGCCCGCTGCGATACGCCGGCTGGTCCTCCTGCTACCGTCGCGAGGCAGGTTCGGCTGGCAAGGACACCCGCGGCATCATCCGCGTGCACCAGTTCAACAAGCTGGAGATGTTCATTTACACCAGCGTGGAGAACGCCGAGGCTGAGCACGAGAAGCTGCTGGCCATGGAAGAGGACATGCTCGGCCGCATGGAGCTGGCCTACCGCGTGATCGACACCGCCGCCGGCGACCTGGGCATGAGCGCGGCCCGCAAGTTCGACTGCGAGGCCTGGGTGCCGACGCAGGAGACCTTCCGCGAGCTGACCTCGACCTCCAACTGCACCACCTTCCAGGCGCGCCGCCTGAACATCCGCGAACGCGAGATCGTCGACGGCAAGCCGGGCAAGACCCGTGCGGTCGCCACCTTGAACGGCACGCTGGCCACCACCCGCTGGATCGTCGCCATCCTGGAAACCCACCAGAACGAGGACGGCACCGTGAATGTGCCCAAGGCGTTGCAGCCGTACCTCGGCGGACTCGAAGTCCTCAAGTAAAACCACAAGCAAACCGGCCTTCGGGCCGGTTTACTTGTTCAAGGAACAACGCGCTTCACCCGAAGTTCACCTGTGCCTGTGCCACGGATCATCGCAATATTTCGCAGGTGATGGTTCACTGGGGACATGACAGTTTTAACTAGAACCGGCAACGATGACCGGTTGAATACACGAAAATTGATGATTTGCCTCGATGTGGACGGAACCATCGTCAACCACCGGGGACAGATGAGTGAGCGGGTACGCCGTTCCGCCCGCGACGTCGTCGAGCGCGGCCACGAGGTCGTCATTTCCACCGGACGCTCGCTGGGCGCGGCCCTTCCGATCGTCCGCGAACTGGGCATCGACCACGGATTTGTCGTCGCCAGCAACGGCGGCGTCCTGGCGAAAATCACCGGCGAGGACGTCGACGTCTTCCATCGAGAAGTTTTTGATCCGTCGCTGGCGTTGGCCGCCTTATGGCGTTCGCTGCCCAACGCCAAATACGCGCTGGAGAACGAACGCGGAGAATTCCTGTCCAGCGATGTTTTCACGGACGCAAGCTTCGGCGCCGAATCCCAGGTCGTGGACTTCGAGGAGCTGGTCAACAGCAAGGCAGTGCGCGTGGTGGTGTTTTCCACGGACGCCACCGCCGAGGACTTCGGCCAGGCGGTGCAGGGGCTTGGCCTCTCCGGCGTCACCTACTCGGTGGGCTGGACCGCGTGGCTGGATATCGCCGCCGAGGGAACCACCAAGGCCAGCGGCCTGGAACGCCTGCGCGCGATCCTGAAATTCGACACGGCCGACACTCTGGCCGTGGGCGACGGGCGCAACGACATCGAGATGCTCCAGTGGGCAGGGCTCGGCGTTGCCATGGGCCAGGCCCCGGACGAGGTCAAGGATGTCGCGGACGCGATTACCGACGGCGTAGATGACGACGGTTTGGCAGTGGTCCTCGAAGAGCTTCTGCAGCGATAGCCTACGGGTCGGGGTCTTCGAGGGGGTCTTCGAGTTCCTCCCGGGTCCAGGGTTTCCCGCGCACCCATTTGGACTGGGTGAGCAGGTCCGGGAACTGCCGGTGCCGGTACCCGGTCACCGGCGGGGCG
>NZ_JBKZDY010000008.1:0-170470 GCF_046940185.1 Arthrobacter sp. 'calajunan' | reverse complement strand
AACACGAATATTTACAATACCGGACTCCCCAACAGGATTTTTCTGGGCGGGGTGGGGGTGAGTTTTTTATTATAGAAAGGCGGCCTGAACCCGGAAGGGTTCAGGCCGCCTCTGCGTTTGCCCAAAAAATTGTTATGGCTGAACGGCCAGATACGCCAAGATCTGAAGCTCGGTGGACAGGTCCACCCGGCGCAGGTTCATGCCGCGCGGAACAACCAGTGGTTTGGGCGCAAAGGACAGCACGGAATTCACGCCCAGCTCCCCCAGCTCATAGATTAGGTCCTGGGCGGCATCGCCGGGGACCGCCAGCACCGCGATATTGATCTCTTCGCGGCGTACCACCTCGGCCAGGTCGTTGCGCGACTCGACATGCAGGTTCCCGACGTCCGTGCCTACCAGGTCGGGCGAGACGTCGAGGATAGCCCTGACCTTGAAGCCGCGGGTGGTGAAGCCTGCATAGCCGCTGAGCGCTCGGCCCAGGTTGCCGGCGCCGAGGATCAGCACGCGCCAGTCCCGGTTCAGGCCCAGCGTGTTGTTGATGTGCTCCGAGAGCTCACGTACGACATAGCCCACGCCGCGGGTGCCGTAGGAACCCAACCACGACAAGTCCTTGCGCAGGATCGCTGGATTCACGCCGGATTCCTTGGCCAGCACCCCGGAGCTGGTGCGTTCCATTCCCCGTGATTCAAGGGCATTCAGCGCCCGTAGGTACTGGGTCAGGCGTGCAACCGTGGCTTCAGGAAGCACCTTTGCCTCAAGCTCGGACATGCCGCGTCCCCCCATCGGTTTGATTCCCCAAGGCACGCTGGTAGCGCGCGGTCGTGTTCATTAGCTGCTGAGCAGACGTTCAAGCCGGACCGGGTCGATGGTCCAGAAATCCCTGACCTGCCCGTCGATCATCAGCACCGGGACTTCTTCATGATGTCGCTCGAGCAGCTTCGGGTCGCCGTCGATGTCCAGCTCGGTGAACTGCATCTCCAGTCGGTTGGTGACCTCGCTGACGGTCGCCCGTGCGGCCTCGCAAAGGTGGCATCCTTGGCGTACCAGCAACTGAATTTCATGCATTGTCTTCACTCCTTCATATTCTCATGAGCCCCGACGGGTCTTAAACTTCGCAATGAAATAAACTGGAGCAAATGCCTTCCATCGATTCAGCCTCCGCGCCCGAGCCCGAGCAGCGTCCCGAAATCGTCGCCGCATTTTTCGACGTCGACAACACCCTGGTTCGCGGCGCCTCGCTCTATCTCTTGGCCCGCAAATTGCATGAACACCGGTTCTTCCGCATGCGCGAGATCCTGTGGTTCGCGCTCAAGCAGCTGCGCTTCGCGGCCCGCGGCGAGCACCTGGGTGATATCCACCAGATCCGCGACCGCGCCCTGCTCATGGCGAAGGGCATCAAGGTTTCCGAAATCGAGGAGATCGGCAACGAGATCTTCGACGAGTACATCGAGCCCAAGCTGTGGCGCGGAACCGTGGCCATCGCCCACCAGCATCTGACGGTGGGCCGCGAAGTCTGGCTCGTCACGGCCACTCCCCTTGAAGTGGCCAACGTCATCTCCGACCGGTTGAAGCTGTCCGGCGCGCTGGGCACCGTGGTGGAGAGCGTGGACGGGGTCTATACCGGAGCGCTGGCAAGCCCCATTCTCCACGCCGCGGAGAAGGCGCAGGCAGTCCGCGCCCTGGCCAAGGAACGCGGGATCAAGCTGTCCAAGTCCTGGGCCTACTCGGACTCCTACAACGACGTCCCGCTGCTCGAAGCGGTGGGGCATCCGGTCTGCATCAATCCAGATGCCCGGCTGCGCGCCTATGCCAAGCGCCGCGGCTGGCAGGTCTACGACTTCCGCACAGGACAGCGCGCCGCCAAGTTCAGCCTGAAAGCCGCTGGCGTCATCGGATTCATCTGGGCCGCCAAGCGGTCTCTCAAGGACCGCAGCGGCCGCTAGCAGGGCCCCTGCGGCTTTCTGCGGGTAAAGCAATCGCCACCGTCCAGGACAGAATCCTGATGCGGTGGCGATGAATGCCAAGCGGCAAGCTGCTCGAAGTAAATTTACTTCTTATTGCGACGCTGGTGGCGGGTCTTACGAAGCAATTTGCGGTGCTTCTTCTTCGACATACGCTTGCGGCGCTTCTTGATAACAGAGCCCATATTGGTTCCTCACAAACTAATTAAAATGCGCCAACCTCGATGCTCCCCCTGCGCCGAAGCACACGGCAAGGTTGACCGGACGTTAAACGTTCCTTAATAGATTACCCGCTTTTCGGCCATGCTCTGACCACCGCTTGGCTTATCGACCGAGGGAACCCGTGCCGCGTTGCGGATCGATTGCCGCAGACTGCAGATAGGTTTCTACGGCGTTTTCCGGAACGCGATAGGAGCGACCAAACTGAACCGCAGGCAGATCGCCCGCATGGATCAGACGATAAACCGTCATTTTGGAAACGCGCATCATGTCGGCCACCTCGGCCACCGTCATGAAACGGGCTCCTGCAAAATTCTGTTTATCCTGCATGCGGGATATTCTCCTGACGCTGATCTCTTTGTTCGTCGCGTGACTAGCACACGTGAACTTACACGACTTTGGATCAACACCGGCGATCGGATTCACGTTTGCTTTGTACCAGTCTAGTCGCACTTTCATAACTTTCGCATCACGAAACACACACGTGTCACGGACAATCCGACTTTTTACCGGGCAACGACAGCAGCCCAGAGTATCTGAAGTGTTTTCCACTTCACATACTCTGGGCTACAGGTACTCCGGCTGCTACTAGGCGCTAGATAAGGCCCTGGGCCAGCATTGCGTCAGCGACCTTGACGAAGCCCGCAATGTTGGCGCCGGCCACGTAGTTGCCCGGCATGCCGTACTCGTCCGCAGTGGCTGCGCAACGGTCGTGGATGCCAACCATGATTTCGCTCAGGCGGCGTTCGGTGTGGTTGAAGGACCACGAGTCGCGGCTGGCGTTCTGTTGCATTTCCAACGCAGAGGTGGCCACGCCGCCGGCGTTGGCGGCCTTGCCGGGGCCGAAGAGCACCCCAGCGTCCTGGAAGACCGAGGTCGCTTCCGCGGTGGTCGGCATGTTGGCGCCTTCGGCGACGGCGATGGTGCCTGCGGCAACCATCTTCTTGGCCGAGGCCGCGCCCAATTCGTTCTGGGTGGCGCATGGCAGGGCCACGGTACCCGGCACGTCCCAGACGTTGCCGCTTTCGACGTACTTGACCTTCTTGCTGCCGCGGCGTTCGGCGTACTCGGAGATGCGGCCGCGCTCGACTTCCTTGATCTGGCGCAGCAGGTCCAGGTCGATGCCGCCCTCGTCCACGATGAATCCGCCCGAGTCGGAGGCGGTAACGACATTGGCGCCCAGGGACTGAGCCTTTTCGATGGCGTGCAGGGCCACGTTGCCGGAGCCGGAGACGATGACGCGCTGGCCGTCGAAGGACAGGCCGCGGGTCTTGAGCATTTCCTCGGTGAAGATGACGGCGCCGTAGCCGGTAGCCTCCGGACGGACCAGCGAGCCGCCCCAGGACAGGCCCTTGCCGGTGAGGACGCCGGACTCGTAGCGGTTGGTGATGCGCTTGTACTGGCCGAACAGGTAGCCGATTTCGCGGCCACCGACGCCGATGTCGCCTGCAGGCACGTCGGTGTATTCGCCGATGTGGCGGTACAGCTCGGTCATGAAGGACTGGCAGAAGCGCATGACTTCGCCGTCGGACTTGCCGCGCGGGTCGAAGTCAGAGCCGCCCTTGCCGCCGCCGATTGGCATGCCGGTCAGGGAGTTCTTGAAGATCTGCTCGAAACCAAGGAACTTGACGATGCCCAGATAGACGGATGGATGGAAGCGCAGGCCGCCCTTGTAAGGGCCCAGCGCAGAGTTGAATTCAACGCGGAAGCCGCGGTTGATCTGGACCTTGCCGTCGTCGTCGACCCAGGGAACGCGGAAAATGATCTGGCGTTCAGGTTCACACAGACGCTGCAGAATGGCGGCTTCGGCGTATTCAGGGTGCTTCAGCGATACCGCTTCAAGGCTTTCAAAAACCTCGGTGACTGCCTGGTGGAACTCTGCTTCGCCGGGATTGCGGCGGAAGACTTCGTCGCGAATCGTCGCTAAGTGCTTATCCAAGTTTCTCTCCTCATCACTTGGGGCAGGCACGGGCCGTGACGGGGCCACAAAATACCCGGCGTCACTGCCCCAGACACGAGAATGCCATGCAAGGCGATCTGAACGAAAATTTCACGTTACAAAACAGGAATGTCCGCGTAACGTAAATTTTTGGCCATTTTGTCGACCCAGCGCGCGATCCACTGGTCAAATGTCTACCGGCGGCGCCCGAAACGCGGTAGCTTGTCGAAAAATTCCTGGGCTCGGCCCGTGACTTGTTCAAGCCCGCGGCCTACACTTCGACCCAAATGCTGCGCAGCGGGCGCGGTGCCGGCGAGGTCGTCCTGGACCTCGTTGCGCGCCACCTCTTCCAGCTGCGCCGGGGAATCCGGAACCGGCAGGATATCGGCGCACCAGCCAAGCAGCACCTCGACCGCTTCGGTATCGATGCTGTAGATGCGCCGCTGCCCGGCCGCCGTCATGCTGACCAGGTTGGCCTCGCGCAGCACCTTCAGGTGCTTGGAAACCGTCGGCTGGGAAATTTCCAGCTCGGTTACCAGCGAACCCACTGCCTTGGGTTCGGATTTCAATGCTTCAATGATCCTGCGCCGCGTCGGCTCAGCCAACGCAGAAAAAACTTCGTCTATAGCCACAGACATAACCCTAGCGGCATATGACCGATCTGCAACGTAGGCATATGTCTGCGAATGGCAACAGCCTTGCAGGATTTGCCGCGTCCCGCCCCGCAGCGCTGGACGAAACGCCGGCCGCTAATCGAACCAGGGGTCCAGCCCGAACAGCGGGAACACTTCCTTGCGGGTGGCGATGATGGAGCGGTCCACCGGGTCAGCCGGGTCGTAGCCCACTTCCCAGTTGCGCCACCACAGCTGGGCGTCGTCTCCCATGAGATAAGGCATCGCCCGGCCGTAGGTTTCCAGCACGTAGCGGCGGAATTCCTCCGGAACGTAGGTGCGCAGCGGAACCGGCTTGCCGGCGACGATTGCCGTCAGGTGCGTCCAGGTGCGCGGCACGACGGCGGTGACGTTGTAGCCGCCCCCACCGGTCGCCAACCAGCGGCCTTCGCACAGTTCGTCGGCAAGCTGGGAGATGTCCATGGCCACCTGGCGCTGGGCATCCACCGAAAGCTTCAGGTTGGTCATGTCGTCATCGCGGTGCGCGTCGCATCCGTGCTGGGAGACGATCACCTCCGGCTTGAAGGCGCGCACCAGCTGCGGAACGACCGCATGGAAGGCGCGCATCCACCCGGCATCCGAGGTCATGGCCGGCACCGCGATGTTCACGGCACTGCCCTCGGCCTTGGGCCCGCCGATCTCGTTGGCGAAGCCGGTGCCCGGGAACAGGCTCAGGCCCGATTCGTGGATGGAGATGGTCAACACGCGCTCGTCGTCCCAGAAGATCGATTCGGTGCCGTCGCCGTGATGCGCATCCACGTCGATGTACACCACGCGCTGCGCCCCGCGCTCGAGCATGCGGTGGATGGCGGCGGCGGCATCGTTGTAGATGCAGAAGCCGCTGGCCTTGCTGCGCGCGGCGTGGTGCATGCCGCCGGCGAAGTTGACGGCGCGCACGGTGGTTTCGTCCATGATCGCGTCTGCCGCGATGACCGAGCCGCCCACGATGCGGGCCGCAGCCTCGTGCATCCCGGCGAATACCGGATCGTCCTCGGTGCCCAGCCCGAAATCCTCGGCGACAATGCTCGGATCAAGGCTGACCTTGCGTACCTGGTCGATAAATGACTGGTCATGAACCGTGGCGATCACGGAGTCTTCCGCCACCGCCGGGGGCTCGATGCTGATATTCGGCGCACCCAGGACATTGAGCTGTTCGCTGAGCCGATAGGTCAGTTCCAGTCGGGCCGGATGCATCGGGTGCCAGTCGCTAAATTTGTATTTCAGGTACTTCTCGTCCCACATCACCATCGTTGGTCGTGGGGCATGCTGGGGCTCTAACACAATTTCAGGCTACCTGATCGTGATGCAACTCATGCATTTGTGGCGTCCTGATTGCTCCGGAGCCTGAGGACATGGCCGTTGGACGGGCGAAGTCGCCGTCAACCGCGTAAATTACATGGAGTAGGGTTTCCAGACATTGATCTCCTAGGGAAAGACCGAGCCTATTCCAATGAGCAGCTTGAGCGGTCCGGGCGCCGGAAGGCAGCCCGGCGAATCGCGCGGCGAGGCGCGCCGCAGGTGGCTGGCGTTGCGCACGTTGATCGCCAACTTCACCATCCGCTCTCCCGCCCGTCTGGCCTTGAGCTCCTTCCTGATCGTCATCACCCTGTTCACCTCGCTGCTGGCCGCGCCGTTCGCTTCCGCGACCGGCAAGCCCACGCCACTGCACGATGCGCTGTTCACCGCCGTGTCCTCGGTCTGCGTGACCGGGCTGACCACGGTCTCGACCGCAGAGCACTGGTCCTTCGCTGGACAGCTGGTGATGATCGTGGGCACCTTCGTCGGTGGCTTGGGCATCCTGACTCTCGCCTCGATCATGTCCCTGGCGGTCTCCCGCAAGCTCGGCGTGCGTGCGAAGCTCATGGCGCAGAACTCCATGAACACCTCTGGAGCTTCCGCGCTGGGCGAGGTCGGCTCGCTGCTGCGCATCGTGATCCTGACGGCCATCAGCCTGCAGGCGCTGATCGCGCTGCTGCTGATCCCGCGCTTCTACATCCTCGGCGAGAGCCTGCTCTCCTCCATCTGGCACGGCGTGTTCTATGCGGTCTCCGCGTTCAACAACGCAGGCTTCACGCCCCACTCCGACGGGCTGGTGCCCTACGAGACCGACCTGTGGATCCTCGGGCCGCTGATGGCCGGCGTGTTCGTCGGTTCGCTGGGCTTCCCGGTGATCATGGTGCTGCTGGCCAACCGCTTCAATACCAAGAAGTGGAACCTGCACACCAAGCTGACGCTACTGGTGACCACCATCCTGCTGGTTTCCGGCGCGCTGCTGTGGCTGCTGGCCGAATGGAACAATCCCAAGACCATCGGCACGCTGAGCATGTCGGACAAGCTGATCCATGCCTTGTTCTCCTCCGTCATGATGCGTTCGGGCGGCATGAACCTGGTGGACCAGAACGACATCCACGAAGTTACCATGCTGATCACCGACGCGATGATGTTCGCCGGCGGCGGCTCGGCCTCCACGGCCGGCGGCATCAAGGTCACCACCATCGCCGTGATGTTCCTGGCTATCATGGCCGAGGTGCGCGGCGACAGCGAGACCCGCGCCTTCGGCCGCCGCATCCCGGAGGAAACCATGCGCGTGGCCATCTCGGTGGTCGCCCTGGGCGCCTCGCTGGTCGCGCTGGCCACGGGCCTGCTGGTGACCATCGATGAAGAGGTGGGCATTTCGCGGGCGCTGTTCGAGTCCATCTCCGCCTTCGCCACGGTGGGGTTGAGCACCGGCGTCTCCCAGGAGATGCCTCCGGCCGGCAAGTACGTGCTCAGCGCCCTCATGTTCGCAGGCCGCATCGGCAGCATCACCCTGGCCAGCGCCCTGACCATGAGACATCGCGATACGCTGTACAAGCTCCCGGAAGAAAGGCCGATCATTGGCTGACAAGAACATTGACCACAACGCCCCGGTACTGGTGATCGGGCTGGGCCGCTTCGGCGCGTCCGTCGCCGAAACCCTGGTCAAGCAGGGGCGCGAGGTCCTGGCCATTGAACGCAGCCCGGAACTGGTCCAGCAGTGGGCCAGCACGCTGACCCACGTGGTCGCCGCGGACGCGACCAACATCGACGCGCTGCGCCAGCTCGGCGCGCAGGAATTCTCCTCCGCGGTGGTCGGCGTGGGCACCTCCATCGAATCCTCCGTGCTGATCACGGTGAACCTGGTGGACCTGGGCATCGAGCACCTGTGGGTCAAGGCCATCACCCCGTCCCACGGCAAGATCCTCACCCGCATCGGCGCGAACCACGTGATCTACCCCGAGGCGGATGCCGGGGTGCGCGCCGCGCACCTGGTGGGCGGTCGCATGCTCGACTTCATCGAATTCGACGACGGCTTCGCGATCGTGAAGATGTACCCGCCGAAGGAGACCCAGGGCTTCACCCTCGGCGAGTCCCAGGTTCGCTCCAAATACGGCGTCACCATTGTCGGGGTGAAGTCCCCGGGCGAGGACTTCACCTACGCGGTGCCCGACACCATGGTCACCCGGCGCGACATGCTGATCGTCTCCGGGCACGTGGATTTGCTCGAACGCTTCGCGGCGCGTCCGTAGCCCTGCCGGCTCTCAGTGCACCGGTTGCGCGGGCTCCGGCGGTATCCACCCCATCGCAGCATCAGCGCCGCGGGTGAGCAGGGCCGGGGGCGTGAGTCTCATCAGGGCATTGCGCATCGGCTGGCGCCAGCCGCGGCCAAGGTGCGCGCCGAACCGGGCCGACAGCCCGGCGGCCCTGGATAGCGCGCTGCACCGCGGCCGGCGGGCTTGGTCGAAGCCTTCAAGCGCCGCGCTGAGCGAACCGCCGGCGGCTACTGGATGGCCCACGAGCAGCCCCACGCACAGGCCGTCCTCCAACGCCGTTGCCACACCCTGGCCCATGGTCGGCAGGAAGCCGTGCGCGGCGTCGCCGATCATGACCACCCGGCCCAGCGCATAGCGCGGCACCCCGCCCGGCAGATGGTAGACATCATGGCGCAAGAGCGCTCCCGGGTCCGTGGCGGCGAGAAGCCGTTGCACGGGGTCCGCCCAACCTGCGAAACGCTCGCGGGCGGCGGCGAGCTCGTCCTCGATCACGGTGAGCTCGGGCATCGAGACGTATCCGTACCAATAGGTCTGCTCGGCGTCTACCGGCATGAAACCGAACTCTGCTTCCGCACCCCAATACTGGCGCAGCGTGCGGCCGTTCGAAATACCGGGAATCACCGCCCGCCAGTTGGAGAATCCGCTGTAGGCCAAGGTGCTGGATGGAAAAAGCTTTTCACGGATCGTGCTGCGCATGCCGTCGGCTGCCACCACCAAGTCCGCCTCGTGCCCGGCCACCTGCGCCAGCGCCCCCTCGGGGTCGCCGGGCTACAGCTGGGCCACTTGAACACCGGTCAGGATTGAAACACCCTGGGCCTCCGCCCGGCGGTGAAGTGCTTGGTGCAGGCGACGCCGGTGCACGCCGGTCACCGCTACCGCTTCACGAACCACCGGGTCCTCGGGAATCGCGAGGATAGGTGTGCCCTTGGCCGTCCAGGTACCTTCGGCAACGGTCGGGAAGCCGAGCGCCCGGGCCTGCTCTGGCTCGAAGCCCAGACCCAGGAAAGCGGCCACCGCATTGCGGGACATCGCCACGCCTGCGCCGACTTCGCCAAGCTCCCCGCAGCGTTCCAGGACCGTGACCTGCCATCCCTGTCCGGCCAGGGAAATCGCCGCCGCAAGTCCTGCAATTCCGCCGCCCACGACGACTGCGCTATGGGCCATGATGCCTCCTCGGCGTCTTCTTCCTTGACTGGAAGCTACTGCCTGCCAGACGCCTTCAGGAAGGACTTTCCAAGGCGATGGCCGCCTGCTTCCGCCGGGCGCAGGCAGGGTGCCAAGCGGCTAGCCCAGTTCCCGGCTCAGCTGCGCGGCGCGTTCGGAGGCCGCGCGGGCGCCGGCCTCGATGACGGCACGGATGCCTCCCTCGTCGAAGGCGGCGATGGCCCGCTCGGTGGTGCCGTTCGGGCTGGTGACTGCCTTGCGCAGTGCCGCCGGGTCGGCATCCGGATTGGACAGCATCTTGCCGGCGCCTGCCACGGTGGCCCGGGCGATGCTGGTGGACAGCTCGGCGTCCAGCCCCAGGGCGATGCCGGCCTTGGCCATGGCTTCGGCCAGGTAGAAGGCGTAGGCAGGGCCGGAGCCGGAAATCGCTGAGAGCGCGTTCTGCTGCTCCTCGTCGATCACGTGCACGTCCCCCGAGCCGGAGAGCAGGTCGGTCACGGACTGGACCTGCGCGTGGCTGACGGTGCTTGCCGGGGAGATTCCCACTACGCCGGCGCCCACCATCAGCGGGGTATTCGGCATGGAGCGGATGACCGGCTGGCCTGCGGGCAGCTTGTCCTGCATGGAGGCCAGGGTGATGGCTGCAGCGACCGAAACCACCACGGTGCCCGGCTTCAGGGCCGGGGCGATCTCCTCGCACAGCGCGGTGATGCCCACCGGCTTCACACCCAGGAAGACCACGTCGGCGTCCGCGGCGGCGCTCCGGTTCGCCTCCTCGTCCTGTGAATTGACCAGCACGGCAATGCCCAGTTCGCGCAGCTCGTCCACGCGGTTCTCGCTGCGCACGGTGGCCGTGACCAGTTTCGGGTCGTGGCCCGAGGCCAGGATGCCGCGCAGGATGGCGCCGTTCATGGAACCGGCGCCAAGGAAGGACAGTTTCAGATTGCTGGTTGCTTCGCTCATATGGCTATTTTGCCACTGGCTTGGGATCTTTGCTGACGTTGAAGTGATCCCGGGCGAATTGCAAGGTGTTGCCCAGCCATTCTTCCTTCTGGCCGGCGTTCTTGGCCTTGCGCGTGGAGACTTCCACGGCGATCACGCCTTCCCAGTCGCTCTCATGCAGGTACTGCAGGGATTCCGAGACCCGCTGGGTTCCCAGGCCGGGGACCAGATGCTCGTCCTTGCCGTTGTCCAGGCCGTCGCACAAGTGCACGTGGGCCAGCCGGGCGCCCAGGTCCTCCATGGCCTGGCGCGAGTCCATGTTGGCGATGGCCGCGTGGGAGAAGTCCCAGGTGACGTGTTGGTAGGGCTGCGGAACGGGGTTCCAGTGCGGCAGGTACATCTTGGCCTCGCGGCCGCGGGCCCGCCATGGGTACATGTTCTCGACCGCGATCTTCATGCCGGTGCTCTCGGTGATGCGGTGCACGCCTTCGGCGAATTCCTCCGCGTAGCTGCCCTGCCAGCGGAACGGCGGGTGCGCCACCACGACGCTGGCCCCCACGGCCTGCGCGAGGATGACCGAACGCTCGATCTTGGCCCAGGCCGATCCCCACACCTGCTGGGTCAGCAGCAGGGTCGGCGCGTGGATCGCCATGATGGGCAGCTGGTACTTGTCCATCAGCGCCCGCAGAGCGGTGGCCGACTGGCTGGCCGCGTTGCCGGTGATCAGCACCTCCAAGCCGTCATAACCGACGTCTTTCGCGATGGCAAAGGCATCGTGGACCGTCAGCGGATAGACCGAGGCACTTGAAAGCGTCACCGGGACCTTCGCTGGTGAATGTGCTTCCATGGTCATGCCCTCCTAACCGAACCGACTGACGCCGGTCGCTTATATCCGAGGATACCTAGTGTTGCGTCGCCGCCGTCTGTGGGATGGCGGAACCCAAGGCAACTTCCCCTACCCCCACGCTACTACTGAGCGGTGTCGTAGAGTCGAACATCACGTGATCAAAACGCCGGAGCATCAAACCTTCGCGCAGGGCCCACGGGCAGATGCGCACGGTCTTGAGCTTCAACGCGCTCATGGCCTCGTGCGCCACGATCGCGCCGGCCAGCAGCTGGGGCGCGCGGATCTCGGACACACCAGGCAGCTCGGAACGTTCGGCCCAGCTCATGGCGGTCAGGCGATTGGTCCAGATCTTCAGCGCGTCGCGGTGCAGCACCCGCTTGACGTAGGGTCCCTCGGTGCTCGGCGCGGCACCGGTGATGCGGGCCAGCGACCGGAAGGTCTTGGAGGTGGCGGTGGCCAGGGTGGGCTTGCCGTACTGGCGCAGCTCGGTGGTCGGGTCGGTGAGCACGTCGCGCACGTAGTTGCGCAGCTCCCGGACTTCCTTGATGCCGGGCAGGTCGTTGGGCAGCCATTCGCGGGTCAGCCGTCCGGCGCCCAGCGGCACCGAGAAGGCCACCTGCGGGAACTCGTCGGTGCCCAGGGCCAGCTCCAGGGAGCCGCCGCCCATGTCCAGGTTGAGGATGGATTCCGAGGACCAGCCGAACCAGCGGCGCACCGCGTAGAACGTCATCCCGGCTTCTTCCTCGCCGGACAGTTCCATCAGGGTGACCCCGGTGTCGTTCTTGACCCGTTCCAGCACCGCGTGGCCGTTGGAGGACTCGCGGATGGCGGAGGTGCAGAAGGCCATGAAGTCTTCCACCTGGTGGCTGCGGGCGAACTCGGCGGCCTCCGAGATGAACGAGATCAGCTCGTTCTGCCCTTCTTCGGTGATCGCGCCGTATTCGTTGAGGTAGCGCACCAGCGACAGCGGACGCTTGTGCGAGGCATAGGGCACCGGACGGGCGCCGGGGTACGCATCGACCAGCAGCAGGTGCACGGTATTGGACCCGATATCCAGTACGCCTAGTCTCATGGTGCGCTCCTCAACAGGGTGGTGCTCGGTCTACTTCTCGGTGCTCTTCGCGGCGGGCTTCTTGGCCGGAGCCTTCTTGGCTGCCGGCTTCTTGGCCGGAGCCTTCTTGGCAGGCGCCTTCTTAGCCGCGGTGCGCTTCACCGGGCCGCGGGCGCGCTTATCCGCCAGCAGCTCGATGGCCTGCTCGCGGGTCAGCTCCTCCAGAGACGTGCCGCGCGGAACGGTGATGTTGGTGACGCCGTCGGTGATGTACGGGCCGAAGCGGCCGTCCTTCACCACGATGTTCTTCTCGCTGGTCGGGTCCACGCCGAATTCCGCCAGTGGCGGCACCGCGGCGCGGCGGCCGCGCTGCTTGGGCTGCGCATAGATGGCCAGGGCCTCGTCCAGGGTGATGGTGAAGATCTGCTCCTCGCTCTCGATGGAGCGCGAGTCGCTGCCCTTCTTCAGGTACGGGCCGAAGCGGCCGTTCTGCACGGTGATCTCTTCGCCCTCGGCGTCGGTGCCCAGCACGCGCGGCAGGCTCAGCAGCTTCAGCGCGTCCTCCAGCGTCACGGTCTCAACGGACATGGACTTGAACAGGCTGCCGGTGCGCGGCTTGACCTTGGCCGGCTTCTTCGGGGGCTTGGGCTTGCCGTTCTTGTAGTATTCGACCGGCAGGGCCGCGATTTCCGCTTCGGTCAGCTCCGGGATGACCTCGGTGACGTAGGCGCCGTAGCGTCCGTCCTTGGCCACGATCTTGCGGCCGGTTTCCGGGTCCACACCCAGTTCCTTCTCCGAGACCTTGGAATTGGCGAACAGCTCCTCGGCCTTTTCCGCGGTCAGTTCGTCCGGCGCCAGGTCTTCGGGCACGTTGGCGCGCTGCGGCTCGGTGCCTTCCTCGGCGCCCTCGGGCAGGGCGCGTTCAAGGTACGGTCCGAACTTGCCCACGCGCAGCGTGATGTCGTCGGTGATCTTGATGGAGTTGATGGCTCGGGCATCGATGTCGCCCAGGTTCTCCACCACGTGCTTCAGGCCCTTGGAGTTGTCCTTGCCGAAGTAGAACAGGTTCAGCCAGTCGGTGCGGGCGCGCTGGCCCTTGGCGATCTCGTCCAGGTCGTCTTCCAGGCGGGCGGTGAAGTCGTAGTCAACGTACTGGGCGAAGTGCTCTTCGAGCAGGCGGATCACGGAGAACGCGATCCAGCTCGGGACCAGGGCGCCGCCGCGCTTGGTGACGTAGCCGCGGTCCATGATGGTGGAGATGGTCGGCGCGTAGGTCGACGGGCGGCCGATCTCGCGCTTTTCCAGCTCGGCCACGATCGAGGCCTCGGTGTAGCGGGCCGGCGGGGTGGTTTCGTGGCCCAGCGCGGTCAGCTCGTCGCCGGCCAGCTGCTGGCCGGTAGCCAGCTGCGGCAGGCGGGCTTCGGCGTTCTCGGACTCCGCGTTCTCCGAGCGCTCCTGGTCCTTGCCCTCTTCGTAGGCGGACAGGAAGCCGCGGAAGGTGATCACGGTGCCGGAGGCGGAGAATTCGGCCACACGGGAGTCGCTGGCGGTGCCGGCGAGCTTGATGGTGGCGGTGAAACCCTTGGCGTCGGCCATCTGGGAGGCGACGGTTCGCTTCCAGATCAGCTCGTAGAGGGTGTATTCGTCCTTGGACAGCGAGGAGCGCACGTCGGTAGGGCGGCGGAACATGTCGCCGGCCGGGCGGATGGCTTCGTGGGCTTCCTGGGCGGCGTCGGACTTGGCCTTGTAGACACGCGGTTTGTCCGGCACGGATTCCGCGCCGTAGAGCTCGGTGGCCTGCTTGCGCGCCGCGGTGACTGCCTCGTTGGACAGGAACACCGAGTCGGTACGCATGTAGGTGATGTAGCCGTTTTCATACAGGCGCTGGGCGATCTGCATGGTCACCTTGGAGCTCCAGCGCAGCTTGCGGCTGGCTTCCTGCTGCAGCGTGGAGGTGGTGAACGGGGCCGCCGGACGGCGGGTGTACGGCTTGTCCTCGACCGAGGTGACGGCGAAGTCGGTGTTGGCCAGGTTCGCCACCAGGGACTCGGCCGAGGCCTGGTCCAGATGCGCCAGCTTGGTGCGGGCGGTCCTGAGCTGGCCGCGGTCGTCGAAGTCGCGGCCGGAGGCAACGCGGGCGCCGTCCACTGCCGAGAGCTTGGCGGCGAAGGATTCGCCGTTGGAGGTGGCGAAGGTGCCCTTGATGTCCCAGTAGCCGGCGGAGATGAACGCCATGCGCTCGCGCTCGCGCTCCACGACCAGACGGGTGGCCACGGACTGCACACGGCCGGCGGACAGGCCGCGGGCGACCTTGCGCCAGAGCACCGGGGAGATCTCGTAGCCGTAGAGGCGGTCCAGCACGCGGCGGGTTTCCTGCGCGTCGACCAGGTCGGTGTCCAGCTCGCGCATGTTCTCCAGTGCGCGGGCGATGCCTTCCTTGGTGATTTCGGTGAACGCCAGGCGGCGTACCGGAACCTTGGGCTTCAGGACCTGCAGCAGGTGCCACGCGATGGCTTCGCCTTCGCGGTCCGCATCGGTTGCGAGGTAGAGTTCGTCGGCTTCCTTGAGCTTTGCCTTCAGCTCGGAGACGCGCTTCTTCTTGTCCGGGTAGACGACATAATACGGCTCGAAGTCGTTGTCCAGGTCCACGGCGAACTTGCCGACCGAGGTCTTTTTTAGCTCGGTTGGAAGCTCCGAGGGCTGCGGAAGATCACGGATGTGGCCCACCGAGGCGTCCACATCGAAGCCCTCACCCAAATACTTGGCGATCGACTTCACCTTGGCAGGAGACTCGACGATGACGAGTTTCTTACCGGTCTTTTCCTTGGCCTTGGCGGGCACGGCTCTCCTTCAGACAACGCGGCATGCCGGAGCCCCTTGCGGGGTGCCCCTCATGCCGCCAGCGCAGCTTTGACTCATTGAGCCTGCAGTGCCAGGCCCAATTCCCGATGATATTACACCGAAAATCAAAAGATCCTGCGCCAGACATATTTCTAGGACTTGGCCTCCCCGACGCTCGGGTACTCGGGAAGCAACGAGATTAAGTAGAACATACGCTGTGAGTCGATGCTGCGTTCCTCGGCTGTGGCCATGGCTTCATACTCGTAGACCAGGTCCAGCAGGCGGCGGTTGAATTGAAGCTGTTTTTCCTCGGAAAGGAAGACCAATCCGCTTGTCAGCATGGGCGGCCTGTCCGGAGACGGGGCGATGCCCGCCTTCGCTTCCGCCTCGCGGCGCTGCACCTCGTCATTCAAGCGCGTCCTGAATGCGTTCAACTGCACATTCAGGTAGGCGGTCTTGGCGTTGGCCGAGTCGATCTGGGTGTTCAGCTCCAGGCGCTCGCCCGCGGCGCGCCAGCGGCGCTCCCGGGCGTCGCCCTCGCTGGCGGCACGGATGACGTAGCCGTATTTCTCCAGCGCGCGCAGGTGGTAGCTCATGGCGCTGGGTGTCAGATCGCACAGCGACGCCAGCTCCGTGGCGGTGCGCGTGGTCTGTGAAGCGAAAAGTTCGTCAAGCACGATCAGACGTGCATCGTGAGCCAGGGCCCGGATCGCCTGCGGATCGGTTATGGAGACGACGTGCGGCACGGTGCCGTTGCCGTCCTGCGTCGCCAAAGCGTGCTCCTGGTGTGTGTTCCCTGTCATACCGAAAAACTTTAGCGCTTGTTTCACATTTTTCGAAGCAAGCCATGTCGCAATAGTCGTGACACCGCTTCATAAAGCCGTTCGGTGAAGTCTTCCTCCCCTTCCCCGATCAACGAATCAAGGGCATTGACCAGCTGCGCGACCGACAAATCGCCGTCGCAGGCCGAGGCGAAACCCGCCTGCGCAGTGTCCAGCAGCTCGGTGCGGCGCAGCCCCGCACCCTGGCGCAGCAGGATCACTCCGGGATGCTCGGCCCCCGGACGCTGGTGGCGTTCTTCGGTGACGTCATCGGCCACGAGCAGGTGCCAGTCGCGGAAAGCCTCGCCGGCCGCGGCCAGTTCGTCGGCCATCGCGATGTCGCGCTGCAACGTCCCGGCCACCGGCTGCTCGATGGGATGGGTGATCTGCTCGAAGCGGCGGAGGGTTGCCGCGCCGGTAGCGGCCTTGCGGAAATACACCAGCCCGAAGCCGATGGCCCCGACCCCGCGTGATTCGAAATCATCCAGGTAGGCGTTGTAGGCGGCGGCGTACGAGGAGCTGTCCTCGGTCTGCGAGGCGTCGCGCAGCCAGGTTTCGGCGTAGACGCTCGGGGTGGTCTGCTCGCGCTCGATGACCCACACGTCAAGGTCCTCGGGGAACCAGCTCTTGACCCGGCGGTCCCATGGCTCATTCGAATCGTCATCCAGACGATGAATCTCCCAGTTCGAGAGCATCTGCATGGATGCGCCCGGGTTCAGGTAGTCCCCCGCCTGGGCGATCAGCGTGCTGACCAGACGGTCCCCTGACATGCCGCCGTCACGGTAGGTGAAGCGGTCCTTTTCACGCTCGGTGGCGCGGCGCGGGGTGATCACGAACGGCGGGTTGGAGGCGATCAAGTCGAACTTCTGACCGGCGACCGGCTCGAAGAGGCTTCCGCGCAGCAGGCTGACACGGTCCTGGAGATTGCGCGGATCCAGCTTCAGCACCTTGTGGTTCAGCAGCAGGTTGAACCGGGTGAATGCCAGCGCCCTAGCCGACAGATCGGTGGCGGTGACGTGGTTGGCGTGGCCCAGCAGGTGGAAGAGCTGGATGCCGCAGCCGGTCCCCAGATCCAGCGCGCGGTCGACCTTTTCGCGCAGGGTGATCTGGGCCAGGGTCAGCGAGGCCTGCCCGATGCCCAGCACGTGGTCGGTGCGCAGTACCCCGGGGCGCTGGTGCGCACCGAGGTCGTGGGCAACCCACAGCTCGCCATCGGCGTCCGAGGAATGCAAGGTCAGCGCAACGGTGGCCCGGTACCCCGAGGCCCACGGCTCGATCAGGCCGAGCTTCAGCAGCCCGTCGACCTTCAGGCTCGGGAACGCCTTGTTCAGCGCCGCGGCCTCCTCGGTCCGGCCCAGCTGGAAGATCCGGAAGGCGCAGGCCAGTTCCGTGTCGGCGGCGTCGCGCTCGATCACGCGCAGGGCCGGCAGGATCTGGTCGCGGGCCAGCGCTGCGGAGGCTTCTTCGCCCAGCATCTGCGAAACCTCGTCGTAGCTGAACCCGATAGCGGTCAGGTCTTCGGCGAGTCGTTCGAGCAGCTGCAGATCTGAACTCTGCGGGGCGTCTTCAAGGGCTGAAAATTCGGCGGCATTCACGCCAACCAGTCTACCGAGTGCACACAGAGGATCCGATGAGCATTTCCCCGCCCGGCTTGCCTAAAATATAGGTCATGACCAACGTCACCATTACCTACCTGCAATTGCTCGCCCCCGAGGAAATCAAGCCTTCCTCACGTCCCGCGCCCCAAGATGTGCGCATCGAGCTGGTGCAGGACATCTCGCCCGAGTATTCAAAGTTTCTCTACCGCAGCGTGGGCAGCGACCTGAACTGGGCCGACCGGCTGAATTCGACCCGTGAAGAATGGGACGCCGTCCTGCGCCAGGACGGTTCGGAAACCTGGGTGCTGTACCGCCGCGGCGCGCCGCAAGGCTACGTGGAGCTGGTGACCGAAGTGGTCGACGGACGCAGCGAAGTCGAGGTCTTCTATTTCGGGCTCTTCCCGCAGGCCATTGGACAGGGCTTGGGCGGCCTGCTGCTGACAGAGGTGCTGCGCCAGGCTTGGGCCGTGGATTCGCGCACCGCCGGGCTGCCTCCGGTCAGCCGCGTCTGGCTGCACACCTGCTCGCTGGACGGTCCGGCCGCGCTGCCGAACTACGAGGCCCGCGGCTTGAAGGTCTACAAGCAAGAAACCGAGGAAACCGACGTCAAGGACGCCTCGATCGGACTGTGGCCGGAAACCAGCGTCCACGCGGGCTAGCTTCAAAGAAGCCTGTCCCCTTCCGGGCACGAAAAAAGGGCGGCAGGCCACCGGTTTTCCGGTGGCCTGCCGCCATTTAATACGATGGGTCCTAGACGGCTGCCATGCTGCAGTCCGGGCAGGTGCGCAGCTTCTCGTCCTGGGCGCAGTCCTCGCAGAACAAGCGCAGGTTCCGGCAGGAAGGATTCGAGCAGTTCTCGAACTTATTCGTCGGACCCTGGCAGCCCACGCATTCGCCGATGGTCACCGCATCCTCGGTGAACTCGGTGTGCATGCGCTTGTCGAAGACATACAGCGAACCTTCCCAGAGACCTGCGTCGCCGTACTTCTCGCCGTAGCGGACGATGCCGCCCTGCATCTGGTAGACCTCTTGGAAGCCGCGCTTGACCATGAGTGCGGAGAGCACCTCGCAGCGGATGCCGCCGGTGCAGTAGGTGACCACCGGCTGGTCCTTCAGGTGGTCGTACTTGCCCGAATCCAGTTCCGCGACGAAGTCCCGGGTGGTGTCCACGTCGGGGACGATGGCGTCCTTGAACTTGCCGATCTGGGCTTCGAAGGCGTTGCGGCCGTCGAAGAAGTGCACCTTGGAACCCGACTGCTCCTTGGCCTCCACCAATTCGTGCAGCTCCTCGGGACGCAGGTGCGTTCCGCCGCCCACGACCCCGTTCTCGTCGACCTCGAGTTCGCCCGGGGCTCCGAAGGTGACGATCTCGTCGCGGACCTTCACCGAGATGCGCGGGAAGTCCGCCGCGGAGCCCTCGGACCACTTGATGTCCATCTTCTTGAAGGCAGGCAATTCGCGGGTCGCTTTCACGTACTTCTTGACGGCTGAAAGTTCGCCGCCGACGGTTCCGTTAATCCCGTCCTTGGAGATGATGATGCGTCCGCGCAGTCCCCAGCGTTCCAGCAGCGAGCGCTGCCACAGGCGGACAGCCTCCGGATCGGGGAGCGGAGTAAATGCGTAATACAAGACAATGCGTTCAATGGCCACACCCCAAGTTTAGTGGTTGAACGGCATGAAACGCCGGGTGAACGAGCAAAATCACATTCTCCGGCGCGCTATTCCGGGGGCCGGGAGGATTCTTTCGTTTCAACTAGGCAACGATTGGCGCAATGTCAGCTAATTCCTAGGAAAGACAAGGTAGGGTCAAGACATGGCATCAAACGCAAGCGATGAACTGATTGGCACCTGGGTCGCCGGCTGGGCGGGAGCCCGCGGTTACGAGACCCGTAATGAGGGACGCGTCCATGCAGCGTTGCGTCACGACACCACCGAAGACTGGGAATACGTGATCTACGGCCCTTCGAAGGAAGAGCTCGCCGCTGTCGCCGAAACCCTGAAGAAGCACCCGAACCGCCGTTTGACCGCATTCGACGATTCCGTCGAGCAGCTGCTGGCCACCGCGTCCGAGGTTGGCCTGCAGGTCGCCGCCGACGATGAAGTATTGATGGTCACGGAGCTGGCAGTGCACGACGTCGAGGTCCCGCTGCCTGCCGAAGGCTTCATATTCCAGATCGAGCGCGACGGCACCCATGCATACGTCTCCCTGCACCCCGAGGACAACCAGGAAATCGTCGCCGCGTCCGGCCACGTTTCCGCAGTCGAAGGCTACGCCATTTTCGACCGCATCATCACCGGACCGGACTTCCGACGCAAGGGTCTTGGCACCCTGGTGATGCGTGCACTGGCCTCGCTGGCCCAGGAGCACGACGTGGACGAGGGCCTGCTGATCGCTTCGGTGGACGGCCAGAAGCTCTACGCCTCCCTGGGATGGACTTCCCTGGGCAAGGTCGTCAACTTCAAAGCCTAAAGTACAATTCTTTGCTCTCGCCGTTGCAGCCGTTCCCGGCTGCGACGGCGCTAGTCTTTTAACACCGCGGACTCCACCGCGGCGCATCCCACCGTTCCGGCGTCGAAAGGCTGTGTTTCGTGAAGTCTGTGCGCGCCCTGCTTGATCCCTACGATCGGAGCAACGATCCGGAAGCCGTGATGCACCGGCGCAGCGTCCCGGCCAAGGACCAGATCACCGCACCGTGGCCCGGCTGGCTGGCCGAGGAAGTTAAAGCGACGTTCCAAGGGCTGGGCATCAATGAACCATGGCTGCACCAGGTGCAGGCCGCGGACCTGATCCATGCAGGGAAGCACACGATCATCTCCACCGGAACCGCTTCGGGCAAATCCCTGGCCTACCTCATGCCGTCCATCGATGCGCTTTTCCGCACCAAGGACACTGCCGCCAACGACGCCAGCGCACAGGCCTCCGTGCTGTATATCTGCCCTACCAAGGCCCTGGCCGCCGACCAGCTCTCGTCTGTTGAAGCGCTCAAGGTCCCCGGAGTCCGAGCGGCAGCCTATGACGGCGACACCGACCAGGGCACGCGCGCCTGGGTGCGGCAGCACGGGAACTTCGTTTTCACCAACCCCGACATGCTGCACCGCGGCATCCTGCCGAACCATCCGGCCTGGTCCCGTTTCTTCAAGCGGCTGAAGTACGTGGTCATCGACGAGGCCCACTCCTACCGCGGGGTCTTCGGGGCCCATGTGGCGAACCTGATGCGGCGGCTGCGCCGGATCTGCGCGCACTACGGCAATCATCCGGTGTTCATCGGTGCCTCGGCCACCAGCTCCGATCCCGAGGAATCCTTCGGCCGGCTCATCGGAGCCGAGGTGTCGGCGGTGACGCGCGATTTCTCGGCCTCCGGCGAACTGGTGATCGGGCTGTGGGAACCGCCCCTGTCCGAGCGCACCGGGGAAAACGGCGCCCCGCTGCGCCGCACCGCCATCGCCGAGAGCGCGTCGATTCTCACCGACCTGATGGCGGACCACGTGCGAACCATCGTCTTCATCAAATCCCGGCGAGGGGCTGAGACCATCGCCACCCTCACGCGCAAGCATTTGGAGAATTTCGCGCCCGAGCTGTCCGTCAGGCTGGCCGCCTACCGGTCGGGCTATCTGCCAAGAGAGCGGCGCGAGGTTGAACGCAAGCTGCGTTCCGGCGAGCTGCTCGGCGTCACCTCCACCTCAGCGCTGGAATTGGGAATCGATATCTCGGGGCTGGATGCCGTGGTGGTCGCCGGCTGGCCCGGAACCCGCGCATCCTTCTTCCAGCAGATCGGCCGGGCGGGGCGCTCCGGCCAGGACGCCTTGGCGCTGTTCGTGGCCGCCGAGGACCCGCTGGACACCTACCTGGTCAGCCACCCGGAGGCGATCTTCGACCTCGGCGTGGAAGCTACCGTCTTCGACCCGCAGAACAAGTATGTCCTCAGCGGGCATCTGTGCGCGGCAGCCCAGGAGAATCCGCTGCGCCCCGAGGAGCTGGAGATCTTCGGCCCGCACACCGAGGCGCTGCTTGAGTCCCTGGTGCAGCGCGGGTATCTGCGGCGGCGGCCTGCCGGATGGTTCTGGACCCATCCCCAGCATGCGGCCGGGATGTTCTCCATCCGGGCCGATGGGGGCGGGCCGGTGGACATCATCGATGCCGAGACCGGCGCGCTGCTGGGGACCATGGACTCGCCGCAGAGCCACTACCAGGCCCACCCGGGCGCCATCTACGTGCACCAGGGCGCCAGCTACCACGTGGAAGAACTGGACGAGCAGAACCACGTGGTGATCGTGACACGGGTGAACCCCGACTACTACACCACCGCCCGCGACCTGACCACGGTGGCCATCGAGGCCCAGGAGCGCACCAGCACGCACCGCGAGCTGGAGATCTACTTCGGCGATGTCATCGTGACCACCCAGGTGGTCTCGTACCAGCGCAAGTCCATCGCCTCCAACGAGGTACTCTCCGAGGAGCCGCTGGACCTCGAAGCGCGGGACCTGCACACCAAGTCCGTCTGGTTCACCTTGCCCGAGCAGCGGCTGCTGCGCGCGGGGCTGACCGTGGACCAGTTCCCCGGCGCGCTGCACGCGGCCGAGCATGCGATGATCGGGTTGCTGCCGCTGGTGGCCACCAGCGACCGCTGGGATATCGGCGGGGTGTCCACCGCGCTGCACATGGACACCGGCCATCCAACGATTTTCGTGTATGACGCGCAGCCGGGAGGGGCCGGATTCGCCGAGCGCGGCTTCGAGAAGTTCTCCACCTGGGTGCGGGCCACCCGGGATGCCATCGAAGCGTGCGAGTGCCGAAGCGGCTGCCCCAGCTGCGTGCAGTCTCCCAAATGCGGCAATCGGAACAATCCGCTGGACAAGGCCGGGGCGGTGCTGCTGCTCAGCGCCGTGCTGGAGGATGTCCAGCCGCGGCACCATTTCTAACTGGTTCAGCTAGTGCCGGGTCAGCGGCGGAGCGCCCGCCCGGGCTTGGGCGGAGGCCGCCGGGAACTCGATTCCCAGCGCGGAAAACGTGATCGCCACCGAAACCTGCACGCGGACTGTGGTTCCGTCCGCCTCGATGACGCAGGATTCCAGCCGTGCCTCGTTGGCCGAGGCCAGCAGCCCGGCGGCGGCGCACGGATCCCCGGCGCGCAGTCCCCGGGCCGTATCAGCCGCAGCCAAGGCGGCGAGGTCCGCCGCTGAGGCGGCCTGCATCGCCGCTCGGGTCACCGCGGACCAGACGAGAATGCCCGCGGCGAGCAGCAGTGCGGCGATCACCAGTGCCGTGGCCGCGACGGTGCTGCTCCCCCGTTGCGAGCTGAATTCCGCGCAGCTCATTTTTCGTTCGCCACGCGTGCGGTGCCTCGGACCTCGACCGCTCCCACCACCGGCAGGTCTACCGATTTGGCCACCGTGACCGTGGCGTATCCTCCCCCGTTGCCGACCGTGTAACGGGCCGAGGTCCCGGCCAACTGAATGCCCCGCGCCCGGGCCGCGTCGGTGTCCTCGCCACGGGCCAGCTCCCTGGCCATCGCCCCGGCCGCCTGCTGGACCTGGATCTGCCGCATCCCCAGGACCCCGAGGCACAGCAGCAGCGACAGCATGACCGCGATGGCCGGCAGCAGCACGGCGAATTCCGCCGTGCTGCTGCCGCGGTCATCCATGCGGTCCATGGTTACAGGCTCAAGGCCTTGCTGATGAGGCCCATCAGCATGCCCCGCACGTCGCCGCTGGACAGGATGCTGATCAGCAGGCCGGCGAAGGCTACGGCCGCGAGGGTGACCATGGCGAATTCCGCGGTGGTAGAGCCTTGTTCCTCGTCGAGCCGTTCGCGCAGCCTGTTCAGGGTGGTAGTCATGTCCGTTCCTTTCGCTCGGGTGGCATCGTTTCCTTCCCGGGTGGGGAGGCGATGGTGTTTTCAGGCTCGCACTGATTCCGCTGCCGCGGTTGGGGTTGGCTGCAAGGTGGGCATAACCCGCCGGGGTCAGCCGAAGTGCGGGAACAACGCGATGATCAGCGGCACCACGCCCAGGGCGATGAAGGCAGGAAGGGCGCAGGCTCCCAGCGGCAGCACCAGTTTGGTGGCGAACTGCGCGCCGCAGCGGGCGACGTGCTGGACCCGTTGCCGGCGTTGCAGCTGGGCGGTATTCCTCAGCAGCGCGGACGCCGGCGCTCCGGTAGCCTGGGCAAAGCCCAGGGACCGTTGCAGCGGGGCGAGCCACGCCGGGGCGGGTTCCCAGGCTTTGTCCCACTCCATGTTCATCTCCAGGCATCGGGCCACGGTCCGCAACGCCGAGCACTGCGGAATGCAGCGCCCCATCGATTCAAGCAGCGTGGTCATGGGCAGCCCGGAATCCATGAGGCTGGCCCCGAGGTCCAGGACCAGGTCAATGGGTTCACTTCCTTGCACCGAAGACTTGTCCCGGACCCGGACGGCCGGCGGATTGACCCCCCGTTCGCGGGTCCACGCAGGCCTGCGGGGATTCCACAGCAGGACTGCGGACACCAGGCAGAGCAACGCCACCGCAGTCATTGCAGGGCCTGCGCAGTTGTTGCCGCGAGCAGCCGCCGGCACCAGATCCTGTTCAGCGCCCACAGCCCTGCTCCCACGGCGAGGCTCAGCTGCGCGGGCCATGAGGTCAGCAAGGTGGTTCCGACGTCGATGCCGAGGATGAACCCCGCACCGAGCCCCACCACCGGCAACCAGGTCAACAGCCGTGTGGTCGCCCTGGGACCTGCCATGGCGGCGTCGAACGACTGCCGGGCGAGCAATTCCGCTTCCAGGTCCTCGGCCAGCTGGTCCAGCACCCCGGCCAGCGGGGCGCCGGTCTGCGATGAAAGATCCAGGCACCAGGAGAGCCTTTGGACCGGCCCACCGTCCTCGTGTTCCCCGGTGTGCTCCATTGCTTCGGCCTGCGCGCCACGGAACGCGGCCTGGGCTTTCAGCCGGCGCAAGGCGGCCAGTACCGGGCTTTGTTCGGTACGTACCTGCAATAGGGCTTCGATGGCCTGCGGGAACATCAAGCCGCTGCGCATCAGCGCGGCCAGCTCGCGAATGATCTGGGCGTCCAGGGCCAGTGCCTGCTGCTGTGCGCCGGCTCGTGGGGCAGGAAATTTTCCGCTGCCCAGGATGCTGATTTGCCTTGTCCCGCCGGACAACTGCCGCCCAGGGTGCCACAGCCACCACCCGGCGAGCAGCAATAGGAGTACCGCAGTCATCACTCCCCCTGCCGTGCACGGTTGGCATGCCACTGGGCGACCTCGGCAGAGGCCTGCGCACCGAGTTTCTCGTGCAGCAGTCTCAGGCTACCGGCATCCGGGCAGTTCGGTGTTCCCGTGTCAATCAGCATGCGCACGTCCAAGCGGTCGTTCGAATCGGTGGACAGGCTTCCCAACGCCACCGGCGAGCGCACCCCGGAGGGCTGCCGACGCATATGGATGATCAGGTCAAAGGCGCTGGCTGCCTGCAGCGAGGTGGCTTGCAGGCCCCACCCGGCCAGGGCGCCCAATGCGGCCAGGCGGGCCGGGACGGATTCTGGGTTATTGGCGTGCAGAGTGCCGGCTGCTCCCTGGTGGCCGGTGTTCATGGCCGCAAGGAAATCCCGGATCTCCGCCCCGCGGCACTCGCCTATGACCAGCCGGTCGGGTCTCATGCGCAGTGCTTGGGCGACCAGGTCCTTGAGCTCTATCTGGCCTGCGGATTCAACGTTCGCGGTGCGTGTCTGCAGGCTCACCACGTGGCGGTGGTCGACGTTGAGCTCATGGGAGTCCTCGATGATCACCAGTCGTTGCTTGCCGCTGGCCTGTGCCAGCATGGCCTGGAGCAGGGTCGTTTTACCGCTGCCGGTGCCGCCGGTCACCAGGAAATTCAACTGGCGTCCCATCACTTCGCTCAGCACCGTGTGCCAGAATTCCGGTGCTTGGGCGAGGACGGTCTCCAGGGAGAGCAGCTGTTCGGTTTTCACGCGGATGGAAATCAGCGGTCCTTCGGTGGCAATGGGCGGGAGCACCGCGTGCACCCGGTAGTTCTTGACGCTCATGTCCATGAAAGGGCTGGAAGCGTCCAATCGCCGTCCTGCCAGGGTCGCCAGATGCACGGCCAGCGAGCGCACCTGTTCAGGTGAAGAAAAGCGGAACCCCGTGAGTTCCAGTCCGCGGGGCGAATCGGTCCACACCTGGCCTTGGCCGTCCACAAGCACATCCGTGATCCCGGGTCCCTGGGCGAAACGCTCAAGGATCGACAGACCGGCGACTTCGTCCTGCAAGGCCTTCAGCGATTCGGTCGCGCCGCGCGAGCCGAGGGCGGCTCCCGACTCGTGGACGGCGCTCGCCAGGGAGATGGCGTCGAGTTCTCCTCCGCTGGCCAGGGCGCGGTCCCGGACCGATTGCAGGATGCGCGAATCCAGTTCGTGAGTGCTGGCGAATTTCTGCGCTGATGGCGAATGGCGCCCGGGGCTCATGGTGCGCCCCGCGATCCCGCGTCCTCTGCCACCGGGAGCAGGCGCAGGTCCGCCAGCTGCTGCCTGAGCCTTCGGGATCTCAGGGCATCGAGCAGGTCGCCGCGGTCAACGGCCCGTTCTATCGAGGTTGTATGGGACAGCTTGCCCAGCAGGGAGCGGCTCTCCATTGCCGCCGTCGGCATTCTGTGATCCGCGCGCAGCACGTAGTCCCCGCGCGGCGGAATGCTCGAGGCATCGCACACCGTGATCTGCCGGTCGGTGAAATGGCCTATCGCCTCCGACCCCGGATGCGGTGTCCGCCCGGTATCCAGTACCAGCAGGTCGAATCCCTGCCGCGCAGCCGTCAACAGCCTGGCTGTCAATGCTCCGTCCACCGCTGCACGAGGTGGAGTTCCGGACCAGGTGAGCACCGCAGTCCCCCGCACCGTAGGAAGCGTCTCGACCAACTGATGCGAGGCCAGCGCCCCGCCCGAGCCCGCCAATTCGTCCCATCTGATGCCGGTGGGAGGCCTGGCGCAGATCCGCGGCCACAACCCGCAGGAGTGGGGATCCAGGTCCACCACGAGGCTGTGCAGACCGCTCAGCGTTCCGGCGTGGGCGAGCAACACCGCAAGGGTGCTGGTGCCCACCCCTCCGGCCCGTGAGCCCAAGGCCACGGTATGCCCATGCCCCGATCTCATGCACCACAGCCCCAGGTACTCGCCCAGCCATTGGCTCGCGCCGGGAAGGATCGCAACCCTCGACAGGGGCAGCCGGCTGGCCGCTTCCCACAAGGTCTGCGCTTGCTCGTCGTGCCCCACCAGCACATCGCACCGGGCGGAGCCGGCCAAGGCCTCGCCTAGCGCATCCGCGCCCCACAGCACCGGCCCCTCGGCGTCATGGATCATCGGCGAGGAGCTGGAACACCGGGAAATCCGGACCGCGGCGCCCAGGGAAATCAACGCGCACTGCGCCACCAGGTTTTCGTCGTCGCTCACCAGCACGCAGGCAGGTCCCCCGGGCTCGGCCCGTTGGACTTCCCGGGGCTGGACGCGGAGCGGCGGCGCCTCCCGGAGCGCGGAGTCCAAGGACAGCGGGACGAACCGAGAATCGACTCCGGGCCCGGGGTCGTGCGGGCGAAAGGGTAACCAGTTCATGGGTCGAAGTTGCCATCCCCCGGTTCCGGTCGGTTCCCGGCGCCCGCGAACTGGGGATATCGCCCCTGGCCACGGCACAATGGAAGCATGCCCCGTGGACAATCTGGCGTTCTGGCCTTTCTCGCAGCGGATCCCGAGGGATTCGCCCTGCTGCAGCTACGCGATGCCGCCAGCGGCGAACCGCTCACCCCGGCCCGGACCGCCTCACGGGAAGAGCTCTGCCAGGTCGTCGGCGAGATCGAGCAGTCGCGCTCCCCGCGCTGGGTGATGCTGCGCACCTCCCCGTGGCTGGAGCTGCTGACCTCCGTAGATGTCCACCTCGCCAAGGCGCATGTGCTCTCGCTGGCCCAGCGCATCCTGCACCGCAGCCCGCTGGCCGCGGTGCGGCTTCCGGATATTGATCTGGAGAACCCGCCCTCGTCCCGGGACACGGGAGACCAAGGCGCGTTGTTCTCCGCCCCGGTCAGCGGGGAGTCACTGCAGGAACTGGTGAACATGTTCGCCGCCCAGCTGCAGGCCATGCCCTCGGACCCCGCGGCCTTCAAGCGGCTGCAGCTGCTGATCCATGCCGAATCCGTGGGTGCGCTGATCGCCGCGGAGATGGAGAGCGCGGGGCTGTCCTGGGACGAGCACGGGCACCGGCAACTGCTGCGCCGGATGCTCGGCGAGCGCGTCCCGGACTCCGTGCGCCCGCCGAAGCTCGCCGCCCTGGCCCAGCAGCTGGGGCAGAACCTGCAGTCCCCGGGGCTGAACCCCGACTCCCCGCAGGAGCTGCTGCGCGCCCTGCACCGGGCGGGATTCGCGGTGCAGTCGATCAGGGCCTGGGAACTGGAGCAGATCACGCACCCCGCCATCACCCAGGTGCTCGAATACAAGAAGCTGTCGCGGCTTGCCAGCACCCACGGGGATGCCTGGCTGGACGCGTGGGTCGCCCACGGACGATTCCATCCCCACTATGTCCTGGGCACCGTCGCCTCCGGACGTTGGGCAGCCTCGGGTGGCGGGGCGCTGCAGCTGCCGCATTCCATCCGCCAGGTCGTGCGGACCCCGGAAGGCCGGACCTTCGTGGTGGCAGACGGGCGCCAACTGGAACCGCGGATCCTCGCCGCCATGTCCCGGGACCGCAATCTCCAGCAGGCGGGTCTGCAGGACGACCTCTACCAGTGGCTCATCGACGCAGGGTTGGTCAAGGACCGCAACGAAGCCAAGCTGGGCATGCTGTCGGTCATCTACGGCGGCACTTCCGGGGGCGCGCAGGCCGTGGGGGCCGCGTTGAAGAAGAACTTCCCCGCAGCCATGGATTTCGTCGATTCGGCAGCCCGCGCCGGCGAACGCGGCGACGGGGTGAGCAGCTACCTGGGCCGCGGGTGCCCGCCGGCGGATGAACGCTGGATGCAGGCGCAGCGCGGCACCCGCGACGAAGCCTCCCAGCGCGCCGCCGACTTGGCGGCCCGTTCCCGCGGCCGGTTCACCCGCAATTTCGTGGTGCAGTCGACCGCCGCCGAATGGGCCTTGATCTGGATGGGCCACGCCCGCCATCTGATCCACCAGGCCGGCTGGAGCCAAGAGTGCCGCCAGGTCTTCTTCGTCCACGACGAAATCGTCTTCGAATGCCCCACCGGGCTGGCTCCGCAGCTGGCCGAGATCATCAGGCATGCGGCCGCGCTCGCCGGGCGCACGCTGTTCGGGGAGCAGTCGGTGAGCTTCCCGGTCAGCGTGGCGATCACCCAGAACTACGCCGAGGCGAAATAGCAGGAAACAGGTTTGGCAGGCCTGCCTAGAGCATGCGGATTTCGCGCTTGGGCGACCACGGCCTGGTCCAGCCCAACTCGTTGAACAGCTTGTCCGCCAGCATCGCGGTGAAGCCCCAGATCACCCGGCCCTCGTATTCGAAGGCGGGAGCACTGAACTTGCGCCCTCCGCGCTGCACCACGCCCAGCACCCGGTTGCGCGGGTCCAGCAGGTGGGCGACGGGTGCGCGGAAGACTCCCGCGCTCTCGCCGGGATCGACGGGGAACACCGCGGATTCGGTGTGCCACCATCCAAGCACCGGGGTGACGATGAAGTTGGAGACCGGCAGCTCGGTCGCTGCCAGCTGACCCAGCACCTCGATGCCCGAGGTCTGCACGCCGGTTTCCTCCCAGGCTTCGCGCAGCGCGGCGTCGGTTTCCGAGGCGTCCTCGGGATCGATCCCGCCGCCGGGGAATGAAATCTGCCCGGCATGGGAGCGCAGGGTCTCGGCGCGCTCGACGAACAGGAGGTCCAGGTCGGCGGGATCCGCGTTCTGGGTCAGTCCCCGGCCGTCGGCCGAGCCGAAGAGCATCAGGATCGCGGCGCGGCGCACGCTGTTGGCGTCAAGCTGCTTGAATGCCCAGGAATCCGGGAGTTTTTGCGTCGCACCCACCGTGTGCGAATGCTCGGCGACAACCTGCTTCAAGTCCTTCAGTGCGCTCATGCGTCCAATCCAAATCCCTCGGCCCGCAGTTCACGGCGGGTGGCTCCGGCGAGCATCTTGTCCAGCAGCTCTTCACGCCCCGGAGCGAGTTCGTACTTAAGCAACGCTTTTGCCTTGGCCGGTATTTCCTCGCCGATGCCGTAGGAAGGGCACAGCTTGGCCAGCACGCAGGCCCCGCACGCGGGTTTGCGGGAGTGGCAGACCCGGCGGCCGTGGAACACCACACGGTGGCTGAGCATGGTCCAGTCGCGCTTCTCGAACAGCTTGCCGACGGCGTGCTCGACCTTCACCGGGTCGGTCTCATCGGTCCACCCGAAGCGGTTGGCCAGGCGTCCGAAGTGCGTGTCCACGGTAATGCCCGGAACGCCGAAGGCATTGCCCAGCACCACATTGGCGGTCTTGCGCCCCACGCCCGGCAGCTTGACCAGCTCGTCGAGCTTGGGCGGGACCTCGCCGTCGAAGCGCTCGACCAGGGCGGCTGAGAGCCCGAGCAGCGATTCGGTTTTGGCGCGGAAGAAGCCGGTGGCCCGGATCAGTTCCTCCAGTTCGCCGCGGTCGGCCTGGCTCATGGCGTGGGCGTCCGGAAAGCGGGCGAACAACGCGGGGGTGATCGCGTTGACGCGGACATCGGTGGTCTGTGCGGAGAGCACCGTCGCGACGAGCAGTTCGAAGGGATTCTCGAAATCCAGTTCCGGCACCGCATAGGGGTAGGCCTCTGCCAGCAGACGGTTCATCTTGCGTGCCCGGCGCTTGAGCCCCAGCTCCGTTTCAATTTTCACATTCACAGCCACGCTTCGATACTGCCACGGACCGCAGCGGTTTTCACTAATCCAATCCCAGTTCTGCGGCGCATTCGCGCAACGGCTGGCATGCAGTTCAGCGCGCGCTTCGACCGCTTGGCGCAGAATTCACCCACTCCCGCGCCAATCCGTGACACAAACCACACAGACGGGCCCTGAAGCGTGTAACTTTGATCACAGAGTTAAACGTGTCTAACTGGAAGGACCAACCTACCGTGAGCGAGTCCAAGACCTTGGATAACCTGTCGAACGAAACCCGGTCATTCGCACCGAGCAAGGAATTCAGCGACAACGCCGTTGCCACCCAGGCCCGCTATGACGCCGCGGCGGCCGACCGGTTGGGCTACTGGGCCGACCAGGCGCGGCAGGTCCTCACCTGGGACACGGACTTCACCGAAACCCTGGACTGGTCCGAAGCGCCGGTCGCCAAGTGGTTTGTCGGCGGCAAGGTCAACGCGGCCTACAACGCACTGGACCGCCACGTCGAGAACGGCCTGGGCGACCGCGTGGCCATCTACTTCGAGGGCGAGCCGGGCGACACCCGCACCTACACCTACGCACAGCTGACCGACGAGGTCAAGAAGGCCGCGAACGCCTTCGAGTCCCTGGGCATCGAAAAGGGCGACCGCGTGGCCGTCTACCTGCCGATGATCCCGGAAGCGGTCATCACCATGCTGGCCTGCGCCCGCATCGGTGCCATCCACTCGGTGGTCTTCGGCGGCTTCTCCGCCGACGCGCTGCGCAGCCGCATCGACGACGCGGACGCCAAGCTCGTGGTCACCGCCGACGGCACCTGGCGCCGCGGCAAGCCGAGCCCGCTGAAGCCAGCGGTCGACGAGGCGCTGTCCGCCCCTGGCCACACCGTGCAGAACGTTGTGGTCGTCAAGCGCAACGGCGAGCCCACCGAGTTCGGCCCGCTGGATTCGTGGTGGCACGATGTGGTGGATTCTGCCAGCACCGAGCACACCGCCGTGGGCCACGATTCCGAGCACCCGCTGTTCGTGCTGTACACCTCCGGCACCACCGGCAAGCCCAAGGGCATCGTGCACACCACCGGCGGCTTCCTCACCCAGACCGCCGTCACCCACCGCGACACCTTCGACCTGCATCCGGAGTCGGACGTCTACTGGTGCACCGCCGACATCGGCTGGGTCACCGGCCACTCCTACGTCACCTACGCGCCGCTGGTCAACGGCGGCACCCAGGTCATCTACGAAGGCACCCCGGACACCCCGCACCAGGGCCGCTGGTGGGAGATCGTGCAGAAGTACGGCGTGAGCATCCTGTACACCGCCCCGACCGCCATCCGCACCTTCATGAAGTGGGGACGGCAGATCCCGGACGGCTACGACCTGTCCTCCCTGCGTGTGCTCGGCTCCGTGGGCGAACCGATTAACCCGGAAGCCTGGATGTGGTACCGCGAGGTCATCGGCTCCAACAACGGCGCCAACGGCGAGAAGAAGGACAACCCGACCCCGATCGTCGACACCTGGTGGCAGACCGAAACCGGCGCCCACATGATCGCGCCATTGCCGGGCGTCACCAAGACCAAGCCGGGCTCCGCCCAGGTCGCCGTGCCGGGCATCAGCATCGACGTGGTCGACGAGGCCGGCAACTCGGTCGCCGACGGCGAGGGCGGCTTCCTGGTCATCCGCGACCCGTGGCCTGCGATGCTGCGCGGCATCTGGGGCGACATGGACCGCTACAAGGACACCTACTGGTCCCGCTTCGAGAACATGTACTTCGCCGGCGACGGCGCGAAGAAGGACGACGATGGGGATATCTGGCTGCTGGGCCGCGTGGACGACGTCATGAACGTCTCGGGGCACCGCCTGTCCACCACCGAGATCGAGTCCTCCCTGGTCGCCCACCCGTACGTGGCCGAGGCCGCCGTGGTCGGTGCGAAGGACGAGACCACCGGCGAGGCAGTTGTCGCGTTCGTGATCCTGCAGGCCGAACCGGCCGAGGACGAGGATGTCGTGGCGACCCTGCGCAACCACGTAGGCAAGGACATCGGGCCGATCGCCAAGCCGAAGCACGTGCTGGTGGTCCCCGAGCTGCCGAAGACCCGCTCGGGCAAGATCATGCGCCGCCTGCTCAAGGACGTGGCCGAGGGCCGCGAGGTCGGCGACGCCACCACGCTGGCAGACAACACCGTCATGTCACAGATCGCGCAGTCGATGAAGAAGTAGCCGCCACGCGGCGCACCAGGCCGCCGTCCGGTCGTGCTTCCCAGTAGGAGGAGCTCATCCGGGCGGCGGCCTGTGTCGTGCCCGGCGTCAGCAGGCTCTAGCGCGCGGACTCTAGGCGTCCAGCGACACCGACCGAGGACGTGGAGCTGTGGCCCTCGACCACCACGTGGACCGTCTCCAGGTCAGTGAACTTCTGGTGCGTCGCGTCGATGACTTCCTCGGCGATGAATTCGAGGTCTCCGGGTGCGTCGGTGAAGATCTGCGGGTCGGAGGCTACTGCCTGCTCCATGGTGATGCGCAGCTGCCCGGGCGCGGTCGAGTCGAATGATTCAACATAGTAATACGGCCAGGTCATGGCATCGGGGCACCCTGCCCCCGCGGACTCCAGCCACGACGCGGCCACCCGATTGGCCCACTGCTGCCGCGCTCCCCCGGACTCGGCGGGATTCCAGGCGACGCAGTTCTTGTCCCAGGTCGCTTCCGAGCGCCCCATGTCCAGAGCGATCTGGCGTGCGTTCTCGACCTGCGCCGGAGTGGTCGCCTTGGCGGTGGGGAGTTCCAGGGGCACGATGGGGCCCTGGACGATCGGGGTGCCGGCGTTGGCTTCGGCGGTGAGCTCCGCATCATTTGTCAGGAAGTCAGGGTCGACGTGGTTCACCGCCAGAATCGCGACAACCCCGGCCAGGAACGCGCCGACCGAAATGTTGCCGACAATGCGCTTGGCGTTCCTGTTCACACGAACCTCCCGGTGATTCCCTGTTTTCCTCCATCGAATATACCCAGGGGAAACAGGTTCCGGTATTCCGAACGGCCAGGTGACGGCAGGGAGGCGACGGGTTCTTCGCCTAGGGATTAGTTCGTCATGGAACGTCGACGGAGTGCGTGGCTGTACTAGATTGACTTCATGACTGAAAACGCCTCACGCACCATCCTGCTGCTCAACGGACCCAATCTGAATCTGCTGGGCACCCGCGAACCCGAGATCTACGGCCGCGAGACGCTGGCCGATGTCGAGGCCCTGGCCCGCAGCACGGCGCAGTCCCTGGGCTTCGAGCTCACCGCGGTGCAGTCAAACCACGAGGGCGTGCTGCTGGACGCCATACACGAGGCGCGCACCACCGCTGCGGGAATCGTGATCAACCCAGGGGCCTTCACCCATACCTCGATTGCGCTGGCTGATGCCATCAGCGGCGTGGAACTGCCTGCCATCGAGGTGCATATCTCGAACGTGCACAAGCGAGAGGCGTTCCGCCACCACTCGTACATCTCCCCCGTGGCCAGCTCCATCATCATCGGCGCCGGGGTCAACGGCTACCGCCTGGCCGTGGAGCAGATGGCCCACCTGCTGGGCAAGTAGCGCGGCAGGGCCCGTGGGCGGTTGCCGCCACGGGCGCTAGTCGCTGATGCAGGCGCCGGTCTTGATCGAGGTGGTCTTATGCCCGCCGGCGTTCAGCGCCTCGCGCATTTCCGCCAGGCTCAGGGCGAAGCCCACCTCGTCGTCGCTGCGCGACTTGGCGAAGATCAGCCCCACGGCGTCGCCGGACTCATCCAGCAGCGGGCCGCCGGAGTTGCCCTGGGCCACCTCGGCGGTGAGCTGGTAGACCGACAGCTGCGAGGGGTCTTCGCCATAGATGTTCGCGATGGACACGGTGGCCTTGGAAGCGACCACGGCGCCGCGCACCTGCTGCGGGCCGCCGGCGGGATACCCGACGAATGCCGCGGAATTCCCGCGGACCATGTCCTCGGTGGCCAGGTCGATCGGCTCGGCGGCAAGCCCCTCCACGTAAAGCAGCGCGATATCCGCCTCCGGGTCGAAGTACACCACCTTGCCGCGGTTCAGCTGGCCCTTGCCGGTTTCCACGGTGGCGGCGCTCAAGCCGGCGACCACGTGGGCGTTGGTCATCACCAGGTCGTCGTCGATGACGAAGCCGGACCCGGTCAGGTTCACGCCGCATTCAACCGCGGTGCCCGAGATCTTGGCCACGGACTTCGCCGAGGCCAGCTGCAGGTCGTTGGGCTTCCAATCGGTGTCCTCGACCGGCGCGACCGGCGGGGCGAAGGGCTCGATCAGCGCGGGAATTGTCTGGGCCATCACTGCGGAACGGGCAGTGGAAATGGCGGAGGTGACGAAGTCCGGGGTCAGGCCGCGGATCGTTTCGATCATCTTGGACTTGGCGATTTCGGCGGACAGACGCGGAATACCCATGCTGGAGGCGGAGAAGGCCAGTGCGCCGATGATGGTGGCGGTAATCAGGATCGAGAGCGCGCCACCGGCCAGCCGGTCCGCGGCACGCAGGAAATCGACGTTCATCCAATGGCGGATCTTGGTGGCGATGAAACGGCCCAGGGCCTGCCCCATGATGATCAGCACCGCGGCGGTGGCGACCATCAGGCCCACCCTCCACCACGGGTTGCTGGCCAGCGTCGAAACCAGCGGAATGGCGAAGAAGGCTGCCACGCCGCCGACGACCAGTCCGAGCATGTCCCCGACCGTCAGGAGGAAGCCGCGGCGGAGCCCGATAATGAAAAAGGTCAGCAGAACAACACAAATGACCGCGTCCAGCCAGCCGAAAACTTCGAGCACCGAGACTCCACTTCATTCATCTAAACGGTATTAATCCAAGGTACCCTTAGAAGCTGATGGATTTCTGCGAGCATATTCGCGAGTTTTGTTCGAAACTGCGTGATTTTCAACATTTTCTTGGGTAAACCACGTGTGGAAACTGTCACATTGTTACCGAATACGGCACAATGAAGTAAGCGCCTACTACTGTTGACAGGAGATTTAATGGATATCGAGGTACTGCGTCGTGCGCCACTTTTCGCGTCGCTCGGTGATGAAGTATTCGCCACGCTAACCGAAGAACTGACCGAGGTCGATCTGTCCCGTGGTGCATCGGTGTTCCGTGAAGGCGATCAGGGCGACCGCCTCTACTTCATCGTCTCGGGCAAGATTAAGCTTGGCCGCACTTCGTCGGACGGACGCGAAAACCTGATTGCCGTTCTCGGCCCAGGCGAGCTGTTCGGCGAAATGGCTCTTTTCGATCCACACCCGCGCAACGCAACGGCGACCGCTGTGTCGGAAACCCGACTGGCCGGTCTGAGCCACGAGAACATGCGCAAGGCGATCCTGAACTCTCCTGAGGTTTCGATCCAGCTGCTGCAGGCTCTGGCTGCCCGTCTGCGTCGCACCAACGAGTCGCTTGCCGACCTGGTGTTCTCCGACGTCCCTGGCCGTGTGGCCAAGGCCCTGTTGGATCTGGCTGACCGCTTCGGTCGCCCGGCCACCGACGGCATCCTGGTCGCTCACGAGCTGACCCAGGAAGAGCTGGCACAGCTTGTCGGCGCCTCGCGCGAAACCGTGAACAAGGCCCTGGCCGAGTTCGTGCAGCGCGGATGGCTGCGTCTGGAAGCACGCGCCGTCGTGATTCTGGATATCCAGCGTCTGCGCCAGCGTTCGCGCTAAGCCGCACCAGCGAAAACAGCGAGGGCCGAATACCTGTCACAGGTATTCGGCCCTCGCTGTTTTCGCACCGGCTCACAGCCGCCGGCTCAGTGGCCGGCCGTGGCCTGCCACGAGCTGGCCGAGTCGGCCTTCTGCGTTCCGATGACCTCAAGATAGTAGGTGCCGTCGCGCACCAGAAGATCAGGATGCTGCAGGTCGAAGGAGCGCACCCGGGACAGGTAGGCCACCACGCCATTGGCATCGGTCATTCGTTCGAGCATGATTTCCACCGCCGGGTAGGTGATCTGCGACAGGCTCATGCCGACGGTGTTCGGCTGGCCGACCATGTCCCCTAGCGTGCTGCTGTTGCGTTTGGCCACTACCTGGCTGGCAACGCACCAGCGCCCCCATTTGCCCTTGCCGCGCAGCAGCGTCGGCTCCTGCCGCAGCGGGACGGTCGCGGCGAAGTACCAGGTGTCGAAGCGCCTGAATGCGAAGTTCGGGCTGAGCCAATGGGCCACCGGGCGCAGCAGGTCGGTGCGCAGCCCCAACCCGCGGCGTTTGAGGAATTCATCGAAGCCCAAGTCCTGACCCGCAATCGTTTCCCGGGCGGTCATCCATTCCTCGGGATCACTCATTTCCACCACCGACTGCTCGTCGGTGCCGGCCAACAGGATGCCGGTTTCCTCGAAAAGTTCTCGAATGGCGCAGACGATATGCGCCTGCACCAGTTGCTGGTCCAGCACGTCCATGCGCTTGGACCACTGCGACAAGCTCGGGCCGAACCACTTGTAGGTGGCCCTGTCGCTGGCTTCGTGGCTGCCTCCGGGGAATGCCACGTTGCCCAGGGGGGATCCCCCGGGCCGGTAGGTCAGATAGGTCTCCACACCCTGGGAGGTGTCGCGCACCAGGCTCACCGAGGAGGCCTTGCGGGCGGCGCGCGGGGTGCGCGTGCCGAAGGCGAACCAGTTTTCCGCCGCGGAGACTTCATGCGGCGGCACGTCGAAGAGCCGTCGCACCACGCCGTGGCGCGGTCCCGACGGGAATGCCCGCCGAGACCGCGCTACGGAATCGCGTCGTGGACTACTCAAATTCCGCGATGACCTCAACCTCAACCGGAGCATCCAGCGGCAGGACTGCCACGCCGACAGCCGAACGGGCATGCAGGCCTGCGTCGCCGAGCACCTCGCCGAAGAACTCGGAGGCACCGTTGATGACGCCCGGCTGGCCGGTGAACTCAGGTGCCGAGGCCACGAAGCCGACAACCTTCATGATGCGTTTGATGCGATCCAGATCACCGATTTCGGCCTTGATGGCCGCCAACGCGTTCAACGCCGCAGTCTGGGCCATGCCCTTGGCAGTCTCGGCGGAGACCTCTGCGCCGACCTTTCCCACGGCTGAGAGTTCACCATTAATCAGCGGCAACTGGCCTGAGGTGTAAACGTAGTTGCCGGTGGTGACGGCAGGCAGGTAGGCGGCGACCGGCTTGGCGACGGCGGGAAGGGTGAGTCCAAGCTCGGACAGGCGAGCTTCGACACGCGAGGAAGTGGCTTCTTGCATGGGGTTTTACTCCTTTTTTCGAGGTTTGGTTATTACTGCTTCGGGCGCTTGAGGTAAGCCACCGGAGAGGTGCCGTTAGGGCCTGGAACAACGGTTACCAGTTCCCATCCGTCGTCTCCCCACTGGTCGAGAATCTGCTTCGTCGCGTGGATCAGCAGAGGTAATGTGGCGTATTCCCATTTAGTCATACTCGATACGTTAGCGTGTCCTTGTAAACTAGTGGGTATGGCAGCTAAGAAGTCACCCTTTTTTGATACAGCTACCACTCTGGGCAAAATCGTCGCATTCTTCGGAATCAGTGCTCTGTGTGGTGTGCTCGCCGCCGGCATGATTGTGCCCGTGGCAGCTATCGCAAAATCCGGCTTGACCACCGGTAACAACATTGTGAGCGCGCTTCCAAGCTCGTTCGAGGCACTCCCGATTTCGGAGCCTTCGACGATCGTGGATGCCGAGGGCAAGGAAATCGCGAAGTTCTACGAGCAGAACCGCCAGCCGGTGAAACTTGATGACATTTCGCCCTTCATGCGCAAGGCAATCGTCTCGGTGGAGGACGAACGTTTCTACGAGCACAAGGGCATCGACCCGCAGGGCATCGCCCGTGCAGTGGTCGGCAACCTCACGGGTTCCTCGCGCTCGGGTGCTTCGACCCTGACCCAGCAGTACGTGAACAACCTGCTGGTGAACAACCAGGAACTGACAGGTTCCGAGGAAAGCACCATCAGCGGCCAGAAGGACTACGCGGACAAGATCCGCGAGCTGAAGTACGCCGTGTCCATCGAGAAGGAAATGTCCAAGGACGAGATCCTCGAGGGCTACCTGAATCTGGTGCTGTTCTCGGGCCGCGAGTATGGGGTGCAGGCTGCCGCACAGTACTTCTACTCCGTTGACGCCAAGGACCTGAACCTCCAGCAGTCGGCAATGCTCGCCGGCATGGTGCAGCTGCCCAACGTCTACAACCCGATCAACAATCCGGAGCGTTCGCTGGATCGCCGCAACAAGGTGCTGGGCAATATGCTGCGCGCCGGCGCGATCACCAAGGCCGAATACGACAAGGCCGTCAAGAGCGATCTGGAGCTGGATCCGAGCCGCTCCCCTTCGGGCTGCATCGCCGCGGCTGACAACGCCTACTTCTGCGACTACGTCACCAACTTGATCCTCACCGACGACGCCTACGGCGAGACCAAGCAGGACCGCGAAAACCTGCTGTACCGCGGCGGTTTGACCATCAAGACCACGCTGAACAGCAAGCTGAACAAGAAGGCTGCCAAGGACGCACGCAAGGCCATCGATCCGAAGGCCAAGTCGAACAAGGACGTTTTCTCCTCGATCGTTTCGGTTGAGCCGGGAACCGGCAACATCCTGACCATGGCGCAGAACACCACGTACGACCCATCCGGCGGCATGGGAAACACCGTGATCAACTTCGCCGTGGAACGTTCGCTCGGCGGCGCCGGCGGCTTCCAGGGCGGTTCCACCATGAAGCCTTACACCACGCTCGCGTGGCTCAAGGAAGGCCACAACATGTGGGACACGATCAATGCCCGCAAGCAGACTTTCCCTGTTGGTTACAAGTTCAAGGCATCCTGCCTTCCCGGAGGAACCACCACCGTCGGCGCCCCGTGGGAACCTAAGAACGCTTCGCGTGGCTTCTACCGCTCGATGAAGGTCGACTACGGCCTGTACTGGTCGATCAACTCCGCGACCGTGCAGGAAGCTGCCAAGCTCGACCTGTGCAACATCACCGACTACATCAACGCGCTGGGTGTGAAAGCCCAGGACGCGGGCGAGAACGGCACCCCGGCCGACTTCACCCCGTCCAACCCGTCGTTCATCATCGGTTCCGAGAAGATCACCCCGCTGAGCCAGGCCGCAGCCTTCGCGGCATTCGCCAACAAGGGCGAGTTCTGCGAACCGCGTGCACTGACCTCGGTCACCGACCGCGACGGCAACTCGTACAAGGTCAAGAAGACCACCTGCAGCCAAGCCGTTGAGGAGCAGCACGTCAGCGACCTGAACGGCACCCTTTCGCGGATCGCCAAGACCCGTGTGGCCAAGGGAAGCATCGACGTCCCGATCGCCGGCAAGACCGGTACGAACAACGGCGCGACCTCCACCTGGTTCGTCGGCTACACCAGCGGCATTTCCACCGCTTCGTGGGTCGGCCGACTGAAGGGCCAGGGCGAGGACCGCGAGGAAAACTTGATGCACGGCGCCATGATCAACGACCAGCGTGCACCATCCATGGTTGACTCCTCGACCTATGCCGCACCGCTGTGGCTGGACTTCATGCAGGAAGCCGTTTACGACTACCCGCACGAATCCCTCGGCTCGGCACGCAAGGCCCCGGTTGTGAAGAAGAAGGAGCCTGCCGAGGATTCCACGGAAGACTCGAAGTCTGATTCGAAGGAAGACTCGAAGTCCGATTCCAAGAAGGAATCGAGCTCGGAGTCGAAGTCGGATGAAAAGGAATCCAAGAAGGAGTCCAAGTCGGAGTCCAAGGAATCCAAGTCCGATTCCGAGAAAGAATCAAAATCTGATGACTAGCTTGTAGCTGAGAAGGCCGCGTTCAACTTTGGTTGAACGCGGCCCTTCGGTTTAGATTGGCTTATTGAAGGCTTTGTGGAAAGCCGTATTGAAAGGACGATGACGGACAGGTCATGGCGGAACAGAAAAACTTTGCATCGGCATTGGGCCATGCTGCCGGCACCGCGGCCCTGCTGGCCGCCGGAGCGCTGGCTGCAGGCGGAGCCCTCATCGGTTACGGCATGTACGAGACCCAGAAGTTCGGGGTCCGCCGCGAGACCTTGAAGGTGCTCCCCCGAGGCTCCGCCGACATCCGCATCCTGCATCTGTCCGACATCCACATGATTCCTGGACAGCACCTGAAGACCCGATGGATCCGGAACCTTGCCAGGCTGAACCCCGATTACATCATCAACACCGGCGACAACCTCAGCCACCTGGACGGCGTGCCCGACCTGCTGCACGCGCTGGAGCCGCTGATGCATGTGCCCGGCGCCTTCGTTCCAGGCTCCAACTGCTATTTCGCTCCCCGGCCGAAGAACCCGCTGCGCTACCTGATCCGGCACACCGGCACCCCGAACCCTTCGGAACGCGACGCGTTGCCCTTCGAGAAGATGCACCGGGCTTTCGGAGCGGCCGGATGGATCAACATGTCCAACCAGGCCTACTCGACCGTGCTGAAGGGCATCCGTCTGGACCTGACCGGCGTGGACGACCCGCACATCGCGCGCGACCATTTCGCCGGCTGGACCCGCGGCTCCTCCACCAGCAACGAGGCGCCGCATGTTCGCATCGCCCTGACCCACGCCCCGTACCAGCGGGTCTTGGACCAGTTCACCGCGGCAAACGCCGACGTCATCTTCGCCGGCCACACCCATGGCGGCCAGGTCTGCATCCCGGGCTATGGGGCTCTGGTGTCCAACTGCGACCTGCCGACCTGGCGCGCCCGCGGCCTGACCTACTGGGAGCACGCAGGCAATAGCGTGCCGTTGAATGTCTCGGCCGGCCTGGGGCATTCCCGCTTCGCCCCGATCCGCATCGCCTGCCCGCCGGAAGCCGTGCTGGTAACGCTGACCGCCCGAGACTGACCTCCTCTAATCCTGATGGCTTCGTGCCTGCCGCATTGTTGCGCGACAGGCGCGAAGCCATTTTTTCGTCCTATGTGAAACATTCACTTCTCAATCCCGTGAATGATTGAATTCTCCCAACTAGTGACTGTAGTCTGTAGCTCTGTCGAAAATCTGGGTGAATGCGGGGAATCGTGGCGCAGGGCAAGAACGGTGGAACCGCCGAGGTCGTTCCGCTGTCAAAAACATTGAAAAGACTCGCACCCTTCGTCAAACCGGTACTGCCCCGGCTCATCGGCGGATTCTTTTGCGCGCTGGGCGCGGGTATCGTGGCGCTGGCCATTCCGCAGGTCCTGGCCAAGCTGGTCAACGACGTCCTCGCGGTCGACGGCGCCTCCGGGCAGGTCTGGTTTGCCGTCGGCATCATCACCCTGCTCGGCTTCGTCGAAGCGCTGCTGATCTTCCTGCGCCGCCAGTTCGTGCTCAACCCCGCCGCAGGCGTTGAAATGAACATGCGTGTGGGCTTCTACCAGCACCTGCAGCGCCTGCCGGTCGCCTTCCACGAACGCTGGGGCTCCGGGCAGCTGCTCTCGCGCAGCATGTCGGACCTGTCGCTGCTGCGCCGCTGGATCGCCTTCGGCGCCATGATGCTGATCGTGGACACCGTCACCGTGATCACCGGCCTGGTGCTGATGTTCACCCACTCCTGGATCCTTGGCCTGCTGTTCCTGCTCGGTTCCATCCCGATCGCCATCAAGGCCTACCGCTTCCGCAACGACTTCCGCGCCGCCAGCAGGCTCAGCCAGGACCAGGCCGGCGACCTGGCCACCGCCGTGGAGGAATCCGTGCACGGCATCCGCGTGATCAAGGCCTTCGGCCGCGGGGGCGACATCTACGAGGGATTCAACGAGCAGGCCAAGTCGCTGCAGGAAACCGAGCTGTCCAAAGCCAGGACGCTGGCCAGCTTCCTGCTCACCGTGGTCGCCATCCCGGAAACCATTCTCGGCATCGGGCTGATCATCGGCATCGCCCAGGTGGCCGGCGGCACGCTGAGCGTGGGCTCGCTGGTCGCCTTCTTTGCCATCGCCGCGGTCATCGCCATTCCGGTGGAAGCCATGGGCATGCTGCTGGGCATGACGCTGAGCACCAAAACGGCCCTGGAACGTCATTTCGAGGTCATGGATTCGGTCAACGACATCACTTCCCCTGAAGCGCCGGTGCGGCCGGCGCAATACTCCGGTGCGGTGCAGCTGGAGCACGTCCGCTTCGCCTACCCAGACGACGCGGGCCGCGCCCGTCCGATTCTGGCGGAGATCAACCTCGAGATCCGCCCCGGGGAAACCATGGCGCTGGTGGGCATCACCGGCTCGGGCAAGTCCACGCTGCTGAACCTTGTCCCCCGGCTGCGCGACGCGACCGCCGGCACGGTGAAAGTGCACGGGGTCGACGTGCGCGACTGGGACCTTGACGAGCTGCGTACCGAGGTCGCGGTGGCCTTCGAGGACACCACGCTGTTCTCCACCACCATCCGGGACAACGTGCTCATGGGCGCGCCCGGCGACCTGACGGCCGAACAGCGCGAAGCGCTGCTGGCCGAAGCCCTGGATGTCGCGCAGGCGCAGTTCGCCTACCAGCTGGCCGACGGGGTGGACACGCTGATCGGCGAGGAGGGCCTGTCCCTTTCCGGCGGGCAGCGCCAGCGCATCGCCCTGGCCCGCGCCATCGCGGCCCGCCCGCGGGTGCTGGTACTCGACGACCCGCTCTCGGCGCTGGATGTACGCACCGAGGAAGCTGTCACCGCACGGCTGCGCAGCGTCCTGTCCGGAACCACCACGCTGGTGGTGGCGCACCGTCCCTCCACCGTGATGCTGGCCGACCGCGTGGCGCTGCTGCGCGACGGGCGCATCGACGCGGTGGGAAGCCACGCGAACCTGCTGAGCACCAACGAACACTACCGCTACGTCATCGCCAGCCTGGACGAGAACGAGCCCGAGATCCGATCGGAGGTCGTCCGATGAGCAGGCCCCTGGGCGTCGCCAACGAAGACACCGTCAAGCTCACCGGCGCCGAGCGCAAGGACGTGCGCCGGCGTTCCTTCCGCCTGCTCGCCACGCTGGCGCTGCCGCAGAAGAAGCTATTCATCCTGACCATCGTGCTGGTGCTGTTCACCAATGCGGCCCGCGTGCTGCTGCCGGTGCTCATCGCGCTGGCCATCGACTGGACGCTGCCGCAGGTGCGCCAGGGCAACTGGGCCTCGCTGGGGGTCACCGGCGGGGCCTATATCCTCTGCGCCATCCTAGCCGGCGTGCTGCTGTCCTGGTACATCAAGTGCGCCGCGAGGATCTCCCAGGCCATGCTGCTGGACCTGCGCCAGAAGGTCTTCCGCCACACCCAGCGCCTGAGCCTGGAATTCCACGAGAGCTACACCTCCGGGCGCATCATCTCCCGCCAGACCTCCGACCTGGAGACCCTGCGCGAGCTGCTGGACCAGGGTGTCTCCGAGCTGGCCTCCTCCTGCGTGTTCATCATCTTCACGCTGATCTCCATCTTCGCGCTGGACTGGCGCTCGGGCGTGGTGGTCTGCATCGCGGCGGTGCCGGTGGCCGTCCTGTTCCACTGGTACCAGAGCCGCTCCGAGGTGCTCTACCGCGAATCCCGCGTGGTCTCCGCCAAGGTGATCTCCACCTTCGTGGAAACCATGACCGGCATCCGCGCGGTCAAGGCCTTCCGCCGCGAACGCGCCAACGACGCGAACTACGCGGATATCGCCGGGGCGTACCGGGACAACAACGTGCGTTCCTTCAACCTCTTCGGCGTGCTGCAGCCGGGGCTGGTGCTGATCGGCAACCTGACGGTTGCCGCGCTGCTTGCCTATGGAGGATTCCGCATCATCGACGGAACCTTGGCCGTGGGCGTCTTGGTCGCGATCCTGTTGGCCGCCAAGCGCGTCTTCCAGCCCATGGACGAGATCGCCATGTTCTACTCCTCGCTGCAGTCCGCCACCGCGGCTCTGGAGAAGGTCTCCGGCCTGCTCGAAGAGGAGCCCACGGTCCGCGAGCCGCGCTCCCCTCGCAGCATCGAACGCGTCCGCGGCGAACTGGTCTTCCGGGACGCGGTGTTCGGCTACGGCGACGGGCCGGTGGTCATGGACCGCTTCGACCTGGCGATCGAAGCCGGGCAGACCGTGGCAGTGGTCGGCCAGACCGGTGCCGGCAAGTCGACGCTGGCCAAGCTGATCGCCCGCTTCTACGACTTACGCTCCGGTAGCCTGGAGCTGGATTCGGTGCCGATCAGCGAGCTGTCCAACGAGGAGCTGCGCCGGCATGTGGTGATGGTGACCCAGGAGGCGTTCTTGTTCTCCGGCACCGTGGCTGAGAACATCGCGCTGGGGCGTCCGGGCGCTTCGCTGGAGGAAATCCACGACGCGGCGCGGGCCGTGGGAGCGCACGAGTTCATCCTGGACCTGCCCGACGGCTACGACACCGACGTGAACAAGCGCGGCGGCCGCGTCTCGGCCGGACAGCGGCAGCTGCTCTCCTTCGCCCGGGCGTTCCTGGCCGACCCGGCGGTGCTGATCCTCGACGAGGCCACCAGCTCGCTGGACATCCCCTCCGAACGCGCGGTGCAGCATGGTCTGCAGACCTTGCTGGGCAACCGCACGGCGCTGATCATCGCCCACCGGCTGTCCACCGTGCAGATCGCCGACCGGGTGCTGGTGGTGCACGACGGAAAGATCGTGGAGGACGGCAGCCCGGAGGAACTGATCACCGCCGAGGGCCGCTTCGCGGCCCTGCACAAGGCCTGGCTGGACTCGCTGGTATAGCAGGACGCAACGACGGCCTGCTGGAATGGGAGAACCCCGCACACCGAAGTGTGCGGGGTTCTCCCGTAAGGCGTCTGGGCAAACTAGGCGGTGAAGGTGCGCCCGGTCAGCCGCTCGTACGCCTCGATGTAGCGCGCGCGGGTCTTCTCGATGATTTCAGCGGGAAGCGCCGGAGGCTGCTGGCCCGAGGTCTTGTCCCAGCCCGAAGCCTGCGAGGTCAGCCAGTCGCGGACGAACTGCTTGTCGAAGCTTGCCTGGGCCTGGCCCGGCGCGTAGGACTGCGCGTCCCAGAAGCGCGAGGAATCCGGGGTCAGCACCTCGTCGCCCAAGGTGATCTGGCCGGTGGCCGGATCCGCGCCGAACTCTACCTTGGTGTCGGCCAGGATGATGCCGCGCTCGCGCGCGATCTTCTCGGCCTGCTCGTAGAGCGCCACGGTCTTCTCGCGCAGCGCCTCGGCCACCTGGGTGCCTACGCGGTCCACGGTCTGCTCGAACGAGATGTTCTCGTCATGCTCACCCACTTCGGCCTTGGCCGAGGGGGTGAACAGCGCCGGCTCAAGGCGCGAGCCATCCACCAGGCCTGCCGGTAGCGGCAGCTCGCAGACGGTCGAGGACACCTTGTACTCGGCCAGGCCGGAACCGGTCAGGTAGCCGCGGGCGATGCACTCGATCGGGTACATCTCCAGCTTCTTGCAGACCATTGCGCGCCCCGCCACCTCGGCCGGGACCTCGGTGGAGATCACGTGGTTGGCGAAGTCGCCCAGCTGCTCGAACCACCACAGGCTCAGCTGCGTGAGCACCTTGCCCTTGTCCGGGATTTCGCTGGTCAGCACGAAATCGTAGGCGCTGATGCGGTCGGAGGCCACCACCAGCACGCGGTCGGTGTCCTGGAAGCTGACGCCCGCCGGAACGTAGAGGTCGCGCACCTTGCCCGAGTAGAAGTGGTCCCAACCCTCAAGGGCGAGCACGTCGGTCTGGAATCCTGCCATGAATCTGTAGTCCTCTACTTGCTTTCGTTTGCCACGACGATCTCGCCGCGTTCTGCCTTCAGTGCGATGTCGCTGCGCGACTGGGCACCGGGCCAGCTGATTTCCGCCACGCCGGCATACGCCGCAGCACGGGCCGCCGACAGGTCTTCGCCCAGGCCGACCACCGCCAGCACACGGCCGCCGGCCACGGTGATGTTGCCCTGCTCGTCGCTGGCGGTGCCTGCGTGCATGACATGCACGTTGTCGATGGCGTTGGCCGCGTCCAGGCCGGCGATTACCGCACCCTTGACCGGGGTGTCCGGGTAGTTCTCCGCGGCGATGACCACGTCCACCGCGGTCTGCTTGGACCACACCAGCTGCTCGGTGTCATCCAGCTTGCCTCGGGCCGCGGCCAGCAGTACGCCGCCCAGCGGGGTCTTCAGGCGGGCCAGCACTGCCTGGGTCTCCGGGTCGCCGAAGCGGGCGTTGAACTCGATGACGCGGATGCCGCGCTTGGTGATGGCCAGGCCGCAGTAGAGCACGCCGGTGAACGGGGTGCCGCGCTTTTCCATCTCGCGCAGGGTCGGGTAGGCCACGCGTTCCATGACCTCGTCCACGAAGCCTTCCGGCAGCCATTCGAGCGGCGAGTACGCGCCCATGCCACCGGTGTTCGGACCTTCGTCATTGTCGAAGATGCGCTTGAAGTCCTGGGCCGGAGACAGCGGCACCGCGTGCAGCCCGTCGCAGATGACGAACAGGGACACTTCCGGGCCGTCCAGGAATTCCTCGATGACCACGGTGCCTCCGGCCGCGAAGCAGGCCTCGGCGTGGGCCAGCGCTTCGGCGCGGTCGGAGGTGACTACCACGCCCTTGCCGGCCGCCAGCCCGTCGTCCTTGACGACGTAGGGCGCGCCGAACTCGTCCAGCGCGCGGGCGGCTTCATCGGTGTTCGTGGCGACGTGCGCCATGGCGGTCGGCACCTGGGCGGCGGCCATGACGTCCTTGGCGAAGGCCTTGGAAGCTTCCAGCTGCGCCGCGGCCTTGGTCGGACCGAAGACCGGGATGCCCGCGGCGATCAGCTCGTCGGCCACACCGGCTGCCAGCGGGGCTTCCGGGCCGACTACCACCAGGTCGCTGGCCAGTTCGCGGGCCAGGGCGAGCACTGCTGCCGGATCCTGGGCGTCGATCGCGTGGGTGGTGACGTCCTGCGCCATGCCGGCGTTGCCGGGCGCGCAATGGACCTCGTTGACGTAGGGGTCTGCACTCAGTGCTCGGACAATTGCATGTTCGCGGCCGCCTGGGCCAATAACCAGTACCTTCACATGCCAAAGTTTACCGGAGATCCCCGCTCCCCCAGGCGTGTGTGACCGCGCGATGCCACACATCCCCAGCGGCGGGTCCGGGGCCTAGACTGGCAGGCATGGAACTTGGCCTTGAGTTGTCCGACTGCGCCGAATTGGTGCGCATCACCCGCAATAAAGTGGTTGAATCCCGCCATCTCGGGGTAGCCGTGGTGCTGGACCCCTCCGGGCAGGTGGCGGCCGTGCTGGGCAAGCCGCAGGCACGGATCTTCCCGCGCTCCGCGCTCAAGCCCTTCCAGGCCATCGGCTCGCTGCGCGCCGGTGCGCAACTCTCATCCCAGGGTACCGCTTTAGCCTGCGCCAGCCACCTGGGCACCTTCCGGCACCAGCGCATCGCCGAGCAGACGCTGGAAGCCGCGGGGCTGGGCACAACCGACCTGCAGTGCCCCAGTTCCTGGCCGGGCGACTCCGCGACCCGGGATGCAATGAATCGCCAAGGCCTGGGGCCTGGCAGGCTGGCATTCAACTGCTCGGGCAAGCATGCTGCCTTCCTGAATGCCGCGGTTCACGCCGGCGAACCAACCGGCTCATATCTCTCCCCCGGCCACCCGGTGCAGCGCGCGGCGCTGGATGCCATGGAGGAATTCTGCGGACCGATCAGCTTCGTCGGGATCGACGGCTGCGGCGCTCCGGCCCCGCAAATGTCGCTGTTGTCCCTGGCCCGGGGATTCGGCCGGCTCGTTTCTTCCACGGACCCCCAGGCCGAGCAGGTGGTGCAGTCAATCCGCGAGAATCCGTGGGCCATCCGCGGCGAAGGGTCGGCCAACACCCTGGTGATCGAGCGCACCGGCATCATCGCCAAGCTCGGCGCCGAGGGCGTGCTGGCCATGGGAACCCCGGGCGGATACAGCGTGGCGCTGAAAATGCTCGACGGTTCCTCGCGCGGCACCGACCTGCTGGCACTGGACCTGCTGGCCTCCGCCGGAGCACTGGGCAAGGAGGAGCACCGGCAGCTTCGCGCAGCGCTGGCGCCGGCCGCCTCGACACCCGGGGCGCGCGCGGCTGGACTAGAGTTGGCGGGTAGGGATTTCTCCGGAAACTGAATCATGACGCCTCACCGTCATCAAGCGAAGGGGCCTGGCACATGGCCATCAAACGGCGCATCAACGACACCGACGGGCGCTCCGCGCTCAGGGAATGGGTTAATTCGTTGCAAGCCGAAGCTTCCTTGCCCCGCCCGGTGCTGGCCACCGCGGTGCGTTTCACCCTAGAGGAGCTCGCCTCGCGGGCCGAGGGCAACTCGGTGGAAGTCAGGGTGCCGCCCTTCGGTGTGACTCAGTGCATACCCGGGCCCCGGCACACCCGCGGGACCCCTCCGAATGTGGTCGAAATGCCAGCCGATCTATGGCTTCGCCTGGCAACAGGGAAGCTCGTCTGGGCGCAGGCCCTGCAAAGTGGGCAATTGCACGCCTCTGGACTTAGGGCAGACTTGTCGGCACATCTTCCCCTGATTGAGTACCCTTAAAGGTATGGAGCAACACCCCGCCACCCCGTCGTCTGCCGATCAGCCCATCGAAGTCCAGGTTCACGCATCACCGAAGTTCTGGCCTTTCGTCTTGACGTTCCTCGTCATAGGCGCGTTGGTTGGACTGATTGTCGGCCTGGTTGGGGAGCCGTCCGAGGAATATTCACGTGCATCGGCCTCCGGGTTCTTTGCCATGTTCTGCGGCGGCTTGGGCGTCGGTATCGGCGCCGTGGTCTACGTGATCGTTGATCGCGTGACCATGCGCAAATCCAGCAATCATCTGGCGGTTCCCCTGGCCGAGGACACCGACTCCAGCGGACCACAAGGCTAGGGCTCCCTTCCCCTTCCCAGGAAGGCAGGCGGCCGCGCACCTGGCCGCCACCCACCACATATTTGGTCGGTGTCGACCTCTGAGAAACATGAGAGAATAATTACATGGCGCGTGGCGATGGATTTCTAAATCACGACCTCCTTCCGGGCGAGAAGGGGCCGCAGGATGAATGCGGCGTCTTCGGCGTCTGGGCTCCGGGTGAAGAAGTCGCGAAGCTGACCTATTACGGTCTTTATGCACTGCAGCACCGAGGCCAGGAATCCGCTGGCATCGCAACCTCTGATGGTGCACGCATCAACGTCTACAAGGACATGGGCCTCGTCTCCCAGGTCTTCGACGAGAACACCCTGAACTCCATGACCGGCCAGCTGGCCATCGGCCACTGCCGCTACTCCACCACCGGCTCCAGCCACTGGGCCAACGCGCAGCCGACCCTGGGCCCGACCACCACTGGCACCGTGGCCCTGGCCCACAACGGCAACCTCACCAACTCGGCAGATCTGGCGGACATGGTCCGCGCCAAGCAGCTCGCCGAAGGCGGCAAGGTCCGCGGCGAGCTCGCCCAGGGCAACACCACCGACACCGCGCTGGTCACCGCGCTGCTGGCCGGTTCCGAAGGCCAGAGCCTGGAAGACACCGCCCTGGAGCTGCTGCCGAAGATCGAAGGCGCCTTCTGCTTCGTCTTCATGGACGAGGACACCCTCTACGCAGCCCGCGACCCGCACGGCATCCGCCCGCTGGTGCTCGGCCGTCTGGACCGCGGCTGGGTTGTCGCCTCCGAGCAGCCCGCCCTGGCCACCGTGGGCGCCTCGTTCATCCGCGAGATCGAGCCGGGCGAAATGATCGCCATCGACGAGAACGGCGTGCGCTCCACCCGCTTCGCAGAAGCCACCCCCAAGGGCTGCGTCTTCGAGTACGTGTACCTGGCCCGCCCGGATGCCACCATCGCCGGCCGTTCGGTCTACGAATCGCGGGTGGAGATGGGCCGCCAGCTGGCCCGCGAGAACTCCGCCGAGGCTGACATCGTGATCCCGGTTCCGGAATCCGGCACCCCGGCGGCCATCGGCTACGCCGAGGAATCCGGCATCCCGTTCACCCACGGCTTCGTGAAGAACGCCTACGTGGGCCGCACCTTCATCCAGCCGTCGCAGACCCTGCGCCAGCTGGGCATCAAGCTCAAGCTCAACGCCCTGGAGACCGTGCTGCGCGGCAAGCGCGTGGTAGTGGTGGACGACTCGATCGTGCGCGGCAACACCCAGCGCGCCGTGGTGCGCATGCTGCGCGAGGCCGGCGCGGCCGAGGTTCATGTGAAGATCTCCTCCCCTCCGGTGAAGTGGCCCTGCTTCTACGGCATCGACTTCGCCACCCGCGCGGAGCTGATCGCCAACGGCGCCGCCGTGGAGGAAATCGGCAAGTCGATTGGCGCGGACTCGCTGGCCTACATCTCCGAGGACGGCATGATCGAGGCCACCCGCCAGCCGCGCGAGCGCCTGTGCACCGCCTGCTTCACCGGCGACTACCCGATCGCCCTGCCGGATGCCACCCGCCGCGGCAAGAACCTGCTGGAAGCCGCCAACCAGGCCGGCTGCGAGCCGGGCCCGGACTCCGAGCTCGAAGTCACCCTCTAGCCCACGCCCACCCACGTAACCCACCTCGTTGCAAGCGCACCTCAGCACAGCTGCGGTGTCCACGACAGATAGGAACCCCCTGCCATGAGCGGCACGCAAGATCAGCCCACGTCCATCACGTACGCCGGCGCAGGTGTAGACGTCGAAGCCGGCGACCGCGCGGTCGAGCTGATGAAGGGCGCGATCAAGGCGACCCACACCTCCGGCGTTGTCGGCGGGGTCGGCGGCTTCGCAGGACTCTTCGACGTCTCCTTCCTGACCGGCTACAAGAAGCCGTACCTGGCCACCTCCACCGACGGCGTGGGCACCAAGGTCGCCATCGCCCAGAAGCTGGACATCCACGACACCATCGGCCAGGACCTGGTCGGCATGGTCGTGGACGACATCGTTGTGGTCGGCGCCAAGCCGCTGTTCATGACCGACTACATCGCCACCGGCAAGGTCGTTCCGGAGCGCATCGCCGACATCGTGCGCGGCATCGCCGAGGGCTGCAAGCTGGCAGGCACCGCGCTGGTCGGCGGCGAAACCGCCGAGCACCCGGGGCTGCTGGCCGAGGACGAGTACGACGTGGCAGGCGCCGCCACCGGCGTCATCGAGGCAGACCAGCTGCTGGGCCCGGAACGCGTGAAGGCCGGCGACGTGGTCATCGGCATGGCCTCCTCCGGCATCCACTCCAACGGCTACTCGCTGGTGCGCCGCGTCATCGCCCACGCCAAGTGGGAGCTCGACCGGGAGGTCGCCGAGTTCGGCCGCACCCTGGGCGAGGAACTGCTGGTTCCGACCCGCATCTACACCAGCGCCTGCCTGGATCTGGTCGGCGCCCTGAACGACGGAGAGAACTTCGGCGTGCACGGCTTCAGCCACGTCACTGGCGGCGGCCTGGCCGCCAACCTGGCCCGCGTGCTCCCGCAGGGCCTGATGGCCCGCGTGGACCGCTCGACCTGGTCGCTGCCTGCGGTCTTCTCCACCATCGCGCAGCTGGGCAACGTGCCGCAGGCCGACCTTGAACGCACCCTGAACCTGGGTGTGGGCATGGTCGCCGTCGTGGATCCTGCCGTGGCCGACCGCGCCGTCGAACTGCTCAACGCCGCGGGCATGGGCGCCTGGGTCATGGGCGAGGTCGAGAACCTGGATCCGTCGGCTTCCGCCGCAGGCCTGGACTTCGTCCAGGGCGCCAAGGGCGTGGACGGCGGCGCAGTGCTGCTGACCGGCAGCTACGCCAAGTAGGGCTAACGCTTCAACCCCCTGCATACCGGCCGGAAGGCCGGCATGCAGGGGGTTTTGCGTTTCCCGACACGCATGATTAACCGGATGGGTTCCGCGTGGCCGGCGTACAGGAATCGATTCAGCGGTAGTCGATGGTCAGCAGCGAGTCCCCCGGCAGCGATCGCAACGACTGCTCCGCAAGCTGCGAGACTTGGATCCCCGAGGCACGGCGCGGAACAATCTCCGCTTCCGCCGGGCTCCAGCAATTGAGGATGGCGATTCGCGACACGTGCTCGGCGATGCTTGGCAGTACGTGCAGCCAGGCGATCAGGGTCTGTGGGTCGAGTCCGTCGCTGGGCTTTTTCCCGGGGCCGAGCCCCACCAGGCTCCCGCAGTTGCACATGTTCGGCACCAGTTCAAAGTGCCTGGAGCTGCTGCGGACGCGTGAAGACTTGATCCGCAGCTCGGTGTCCTGCGGGGCGACGCCCAGCCGCGATGCGGTTTCTGCGACGAATCGCTCAGTAAACGAGTGGGCGTTGATCGCCCAGAGCACGGTTTGGCACATGCATCAATTATGCAGGTGACTGACGTCGGCAGCCGGTGCCCGATGAGCTTCTGCCCGGGCCGGTGCGGCAAGGCTGGCCGCGACGCGAAATGCCCTCGCCTCGGGCCTTGCCAGCGTCTGGGTAAGTTGACCCATGGCCTCCTCCGCATGATGGGTGATCCGCCCAACGCGCGGATCCTGCGCCGCCCGTAGCGTGGACTGCGTGAACGGTCCGGGGACTTCCCGCCGACCGCCAGCCCGCCCCGGCCCAGCTAAAGCATGCCAGCCAGGCCAAGATCGACAGCATGCCAGCCAGGCCAGGATCGACGCGAAGCTCACAAAGCACGGAGCCCGCCGGCACACCGCGTGGGCCAACACCATCTTGGACGCCGTGGATGAGCAGACAGCAGTCGTGGTTGGCACCGAGGCCGCCGGTTTGGTCATTCCTCACCTGGCCCGGCAGCTGATCGCCTTGCATGCCCAGCGGACCGACGTGGCCACGCATCTTGAAGCCATGGGTCGGGCGCACCCTCTTTACCCGGTCCTGACTTCCATGCCAGGGGTCGCCGTCAGGGCCACTGCGATCTTCATCGCCTAGACCTCCGGCAAGACCTTCGACAGTGCCGCAGCACTGGCCTCCTATGCCGGGCTGGCGCCAACCTCCCGTCAGTCGGGCACCTCGAATAAGTCCGGATGGGTCAGCCATTCAGACAACAGACGCCTGAAACGAGCGTTGTTCCTCTCGGCGTTCGCGTCCATCCGTTTCGACTCGGCCAGCCACGCCTACTATGACCGGAAACGGGCTCTGGGCAAACGCCACAACCAGGCGCTCCTCGCGCTGGCCCACCGGAGGCTAACGGTCATGTTCGCAATGATCCGCGACGGGTCGCTTTACGATGCCCCGGTGCCGGAAGTTGCTTGACAAAATACATAGGGCCCCCATCCCCAACGGGCTGATCTGGTGCGCCGCCATCGAGGCTTGCCAAAAGATCGGGGCCTTCGAACGGGTCGGCGAATGGACCGCGGCCCTGGATGTGTTTCGGCTTCTAGAACTAGGCCATTAAAGCGCTAAGACAGTGGGCCAATTCAGCGCGAACTTAGGCCATTTCATCCCACCCCAACAAATCCTCCTGACTATGAGATTCATAAATGCTAAGTCACCGGCTCAGGATCCTCATTTCCAGTAGCTCTCAACTCATCAACAGCACTCCGGAGCAGAGTGACAGCACCTGTAGAAATCCATGGTGCCCCGAGGCCGTTGGAACATCATGTGAAGAACGCCCTAGTCACACAAAGGGGCAACGCATGATCATAGTCATCGAGCCGCAAGAGACAGTAAAGCAGCCCTCCCAGAAGTAGCAATCCCCGAAGCAAGGTTGACCCCCGCTGAAAGCAGTCAGGTAGTTGAGCATGACCATGGTGGTAACCCATGCGCCGAAATGGTCTACTTTAGGCCACTGAAATGGCCTGGCCTCGCCGCCTTAATGGCCTAGTTCCAAAAAGCCGAAACACACCCTGGACCAGTGGCGACGCAGCAACCCGGGCATGACCGCGTTCGGAGGTGAATGCGCGCTGTACACCGGGCAGCTCCTGGCGCTGCGCGGTGCGTGGGACGAAGCCATGGAGGAATTCTCCGCTGCCGGCCGGCGCTTCGAGAGCAACTCCCAAATCTAGGCGGCGGGGGCGGCCGAACGCGAACGCGGGGACTTGATGCTCATCTGCGGCGAACTGGCCGCCGCGGAGCAGGCCTACCAGGTCTCGGCCGAGCACGGCGGCGACCCGCAGCCGGGGCTGGCGCGGTTGTGGGCCGGGAGGGGCGACACCCAGGCCGCGGTGGCCGCGGTCGAACGCTGCCTGCGCGTGCGCACCGTTCCCGCGCAACGGAACCGGCTGCTGCCCCAGGCAAACGACGTGTTCCTGATGGCGGGCGACACCGAACGCGCGGGCGCGCTGGCTGCCGAGCTGGAGCCGCTGGCCCAGCAGCCGGGGTGCGAGAGTGCGCTGGCCGCGGCCGCCCATGCTTATGCCTGCCTGGAGCTGGCCCGCGGCGATGCGCCGGCGGTACTGCTCTACGCACGCAAGGCGATCCAGGGCTGGGACCGGGTCGGTTGCCCCTACCGGGCCGCCCGGTCGAGGCTCGTGCCGGGGTGTGCACTGCGCCAGCTGGGCGACCAGGGGTCAGCCCACGCTGAATTACAGGCCGCCGCAGACACGTTCCGGCGCTTGGGCGCACTGCCCGAGGCGAGGGAGGCCCAAAACCAGCTGCCGGTTCCGCTACCGGGCCGGTATCCCGTCGGGCTCACCGAGCGGGAGGTGCAGGTACTGCAGCTGGTGGCCGCCGGGCGCAGCAACCGGGACATCGCCGCGCAGCTGTATCTCAGCGAAAAGACCGTGGCCCGGCACCTGAGCAACATCTTCGCCAAGCTCGATGTGGGGTCGCGCACCGCGGCGGCCGCCTGGACCTTCGCCCACCACCTTGCCTAGCGAGGCTAGGAGAGCTGGTCCAGCGCCTGCCCCAACGGAACCCGCCAACGCCAGGTCGCCTTCTGTTCGCCGCGCACGTGCCCGTTGGTAATCAGCGCGACCGGAAGCCCCAGCTTCACGAAGTCCAGCAGGATGCGGTAGCCGCTCATCACGGCCAGCGAGGAACCGAGCACCAGCAGCGAGGTGGATTCCGCCTGCAGCTGCGCCATGGCTTCCTTGCGGGCCGGCGGCACGCTTTCGCCGAAGTAGACCACGTCAGGCTTGAGAACCAGCGAACCGCAGTTCTCGCAGGCGACCATGGCGAACTGGTCCACCAGGTACTGCGGCAGTTCCACGTCCCCGTCCGGATTGACCGCTTCGGGGTCGATTTCCACCGCTTCCAGGTATCCTGTGTTGGCCGCCTGCAGGCGCGCTTCAAAGTGCAGCCGGTCCTCGGTGTGGCCGCAGTCCAGGCAGCGCACGATCGACAGGTCGCCGTGCACCGGGATCACGCGCCGGGATCCGGCCTGCTGGTGCAGCCCGTCGACGTTCTGGGTGATGATCCCGTTGATCCGACCCTCGCGCTCCCACTGGACCAGACGCCGATGGATGTCGTTTGGTTCGGCATTGCCCATGTGCCGCCAGCCCACGTAGCCGCGCGCCCAGTAGCGCTGGCGGGCCTCGGGGCGGTAGCGGAACTCCTGGAAGGTCATCGGCCGGTGCCGTTGCAGCGAGCCGTTGGGACCGCGGTAGTCCGGGATGCCCGAATCGGTGGAGACGCCGGCCCCGGTGACCACCAGAACCTTGCCCTCGTCCAGCATGGATTGCACCCCGTCGCGGGCTTCGGCCTCGGGTGATGCCTCGGCCTGCTGTTCCACGATGCGCTGCATGGAGCGGATCGCCGAGTGGTGCGCCATCTGGATCGAGAGTTCCTCGGGCGTGCTCATGTTCGACCTTTCACCGTTCCGGGTACGACAAAGGCCGCAGCGACCTCAAAGCTAATTTAGCTTATTCGCTGCGGCTTATCGTAAAAATGTATTGAAGAGCTGTACCACTTACTGCACAGGTGTGGCACCCCGAGCTAAAAGTATCCCGGTAAACGTCGACGACCTTAGTCGTCTTCGCCTTCTCCCGAATACTTCTTAGTCAACTCGTCGTAATCCGAATAATCGTCGTCATACGATGAATCATTACGCCCAGTATCCTGAGCATGACGATCGGAGGGCACACCCAACTCGCGTTGGAGTGCCGAAAGGTCCGTCGAGGGCGAGTAGTACTTGATATCTCGCGCTTGACGCTGTGCTTTAGCCTTTTGACGGCCGCGCCCCATGGCGTGACCCCCTCTTTTCAGTAGAGTCGGGAGGTGGTCCACCTAATAGATGGAGGCCCCCGAATATGTGATCAGTTCTTTCGTAATTAAAGGTTAACACGATTCCACGGCGAGCGCTGAACGCAACACCGGTCAGAACCGCTAGACTGGCGATTAGTCCAACGACTATTTTATGACTAGTCGCAGTTCTCGCCCGATCCGCTGACAAAGGAGCTCATCAGGTGGTGGATAAGAATCTCCCGGAGCCGCAGGCCGCACTGCCGCCGTTGCGCCCGGAACCGGAGAAACCCAAGCGTCAGATCGGGCAGTGGTTCCTGCTGGCCGCAGCCGTCATCGCCTTAGCAGCTGCCGTGGTTTTCGTAGTGCTCAGAATCATTGATCCGCCGCCTTCGCCAGAGGCGAACAACGTGCAGCGCAATGAGGCACCCGGCCTGGACGGCGTCATCGCCGAGGGCATGCCGCCGGAGCAGCTGGTGCTCGGCGACTGCTTACGGGGTTTCACCACGCCGCTGGATCCGCAGACCGTAGTAACCTGCGATTCCTCCCATAACGCGCAGCTGATCGGCACCTTCGAGCTTGAGGGCGCCCCCGAGGCACCCTACCCCGGCGCGGACGAGCTGCTGACCCAGTCCGAGGACCTGTGCAAGTCGGTCTCCTTGGACCCAAGCGCGGGAATCGACTCCACCTGGACTTACCACTTCTCGCGGCCGTCGAAGGCCACGTGGGAAAAGGGTGACCGGTTGGTCTCCTGCTTCCTGAGCCTGACCGACGGCAACGTGCGCAGTTCGCTGCTGCCTGCCTCGGATGAGCCGGGAAGCTCCGCTTCGAACCCGTCCGAGGACAAGACCAGGGAAACGGAAAACGCCAACGCCTAAGTCGGCTCTCGGCGCTGCTGGGCCGATGCCGCAGGATACCGGAATGCGGTGTGAAGACCACGAGGTCTTCACACCGCATCCCTTTTGTTCACGGCCCGTGAAGGCTAGCTGTCGGCGCGTCCTACGGTCAGCCGGTCCTTGCCCTCGTCCAGCGTGACCGAAACGGTGTCCCCGTCCTGGACCTCGCCGGCAAGGATTTCCTTGGCCAGCCGGTCGCCAATCTCACGCTGCACCAGACGGCGCAGCGGGCGGGCACCGAAGGCCGGGTCGTACCCGGTCAAGGCGAGCCATTCGCTGGCGGCCGGATCCACGTCAAGGGTCAGTCGCCGTTCGGACAGGCGCTCGGAGAGCTGGTCGATCTGCAGCTTGACGATGTTGCCCAGCTCGTCGATGCTCAGCGGGTCGAACATGATGACCTCGTCCAGGCGGTTCAGGAACTCCGGCTTGAACGAAGCGTTGACCACGTTCATCACCGCCGCCTTCTTGGTCTCGGCATCCAGGGTCTGGTCCACCAGGAACTGGGAGCCCAGGTTGGAGGTCAGGATCAGGATGGTGTTCCTGAAGTCCACCGTACGTCCCTGCCCATCGGTCAGCCGTCCGTCGTCGAGCACCTGCAGCAGGATGTCGAAGACCTCGGGGTGGGCCTTCTCGACTTCGTCGAGCAGGATCACCGAGTACGGCCGGCGGCGCACCGCTTCGGTCAGCTGGCCGCCCTCTTCGTAGCCCACGTAGCCCGGAGGGGCACCGACCAGTCGCGAGACCGCGTGCTTCTCCGAGTACTCGGACATGTCGATGCGCACCATGGCGCGCGGGTCGTCGAAGAGGAAGTCGGCCAGGGACTTGGCCAGCTCCGTCTTGCCCACGCCGGTGGGGCCGAGGAACAGGAAGGAGCCGGTCGGACGGTTCGGGTCGGCGATGCCTGCACGGGTGCGGCGCACCGCATCCGAGACCGCAGCCACTGCCTGCTTCTGGCCCATCAGGCGCTGTCCGATGATCTCCTCCATGTCCAGCAGCTTCTGGCTTTCGCCCTGCAGCATGCGCCCGGCAGGGATGCCGGTCCAGGCGGAGATCACCTCGGCAATGTCATCCGCGGTGACCTCGTCGGCCACCATGGTGTGCTCCTTGGCGCCATGCGCTTCGGCGGCCGCGGCGGCGTCCAGCTCCTGCTGGAGCGTCGGGATCTCGCCGTAGAGCAGGCGCGAGGCCTTCTCCAGGTCGCCTTCGCGCTGGTACTTCTCTGCCTCGGAGCGCAGCTCATCCAGCTTGACCTTCAGGTCGCCCACCCGGTTCAGGCCTGCCTTTTCGGCTTCCCACTGCGAGTTCAGGGCGTCGAGCTTCTCCTTCTTGTCGGCCATGTCCTTGCGCAGGGCCTCCAGGCGTTCCACCGATGCGGGATCGGTTTCATCGCTCAGCGCCAGCTCCTCCATGGTGAGCCGGTCGACTTCGCGGCGCAGCTCGTCGATCTCCTCCGGGGCGGAGTCGATCTCCATGCGCAGGCGGCTGGCTGCCTCGTCGACCAGGTCGATGGCCTTGTCCGGCAGCTGGCGCCCGGAGATGTACCGATTGGACAGCGCGGCGGCGGCAACCAGCGCGGAGTCCGCGATGGACACCTTGTGGTGCGCTTCATAGCGTTCCTTCAGGCCGCGCAGGATGGCAATGGTGTCATCCACGCTCGGCTCCCCCACGTACACCTGGGCGAAGCGGCGCTCCAGCGCCGGGTCTTTCTCGATGTTCTCGCGGTACTCGTCCAGGGTGGTAGCACCGATCAGGCGCAACTCGCCGCGGGCAAGCATCGGCTTGAGCATGTTGCCGGCATCCATGGCGCCTTCGGAGGCGCCAGCACCGACCACGGTGTGGATCTCGTCGATGAACGTGACGATCTGCCCGTCAGAGGACTTGATCTCTTCCAGAACCGCCTTCAGGCGCTCCTCGAATTCGCCGCGATACTTGGCACCGGCAACCATGGCACCCAGGTCAAGGGAGATCAGGGTCTTGCCGCGCAGCGATTCCGGGACGTCCCCGGCAATCATGCGCTGGGCCAGGCCCTCGACCACGGCAGTCTTGCCGACACCGGGCTCGCCGATCAGCACCGGGTTGTTCTTGGTGCGGCGCGAAAGCACCTGCACCACACGGCGGATTTCACGGTCGCGTCCGATGACGGGGTCCAGCTTGCCCGCACGGGCCAGCGCCGTCATGTCGGTGCCGAACTTCTCCAGGGACTGGAAGGTCGCCTCAGGGTTCGGGTTGTCGACCTTGCGGTCGCCGCGGATGGTGGGCAGGGTTCCCACCAGCAGGTCGCGGGTAACTCCCATCTCGCGCAGCGCCTCGCCGGTCTTGGTCTGGTCGCTGGCCAGTGCGATCAGCAGGTGCTCGGTGGAGACGTAGGTGTCACCCATTTCCGTCGCAGTCTCCTGGGCGTTGTTCACCACCTGCAACAGCTGGCGGGAGAACTGGGCCTGGGCCACCGAGGAACCGGAGCTGGAAGGCAGCGCCTTGATCAGCGAGCTCGCCTTCACCGAAAGCGCGTCGACATCCAACCCTGCAGTCTTCAGCAGTGCCACCGCAACCGAGTCACGCTGGTCCAGCAGCGCCTTGAGCAGGTGCGCAGGTTCAATCTGGGGATTGCCTGCGGTCGATGCGTTCATCCCGGAGGCCGAGAGAGCCTCTTGGCTCTTGGTAGTGAGTTTGGTGTCCACGCGCTTCCTTTCGTTTGTGGGTGAACCTTTAAACTTGAGTGTACTTAACTCAACTCTTGTTTGACAGGGGTTATTCCGTTTCCGCCGAACAATTTCAAAAAAGTTTTTCCTTGTATTCACCGAGCCGACCTGCGAACAATGGAGCTATGGCTAACCCGAACTCACCAGAGCTTTTCTTCGCCGAACACGATGAGCAGGTCAAGGCCTTCATCGACCAGCATCGGGCGATGCTGCTCGATTGCCTTGACGGCCTCACCGAAGAGGAGGCCAGAGTGCAGCTCGTGCCGTCGCGCACCACGCTGCTCGGGCTGGTCAAGCACGGAACATTCGTCGAGAAGGTCTGGTTCCGGGAGGCTCCCACCAGCAGTTCCCGCTCCATCTTGGGTATCGCCCCGAATCCCGATGAGTCGTTCAAGCTCGAAGAGGGCGACAACATTGCCACCGTCATTGCCGAGTATCGCGAAGAAATAGCGCACACCCACCAGGTCCTGGAGGGGACGACCGGCGCAACGGTCTTCCCCGGGAACAAGCGGGGGCCGCTGCCCCTGCGCTGGATCCAGCTTCACATGCTGCGTGAACTGGCGCAGCACTGCGGACACGCGGACATCCTGCGCGAACAAGTCCTGGCCGCGCGAAATGCCTCTCCCTAGGCCCGGCGATGGGCGGCTCCACCGGTCGAACAACCACCGCCGGTCAACGCACCGCACATGCCTGAACTTTCCCTGAGGGCAAAACTCAAGATAGAGTTGATCCCACGTAAGGGAGTATTCACAAGCGTTTGATCCGTCAGTACGTAAGACACAGGAGTCTTGCCGGGTTCTGCGGCCAACCATTTTCCGTTGGCGAAGAGACTTACTTGGATGGCTTGTACCCAACTTACGAAAGCAGGAATCCCCATGGGAGTTTCTCCTTTGATCTGGGGCATCACGATTGTCGTGATCCTCGCACTTTTGGCATTCGACTACTTCTTCCACATCCGCAAGGCGCACGTTCCGTCGTTGCGTGAAGCGGCCATCTGGTCGAGCATCTACGTCGGCCTCGCTTTAATCTTCGGCATCGTCGTATTCATTTTCGGCGGCGTGGACATGGGCGCCGAATACTTCGCCGGCTACATCACCGAAAAGGCCCTCTCGGTCGACAACCTGTTTGTCTTCCTGATCATCATGGCCAGCTTCAAGGTGCCACGCGAGGACCAGCAGAAGGTGCTGCTGTTCGGCATCGTGTTCTCGCTGATTGCCCGTACCGCATTCATCTTCGTCGGTGCGGCGCTGATCAACCAGTTCGCCTGGGTCTTCTACATCTTCGGCCTGATCCTGCTGCTGACCGCAGGCAACCTGCTCAAGAAGGACGACGAGTCCGACGAGGCGAACAACTTCATCATCCGTCTGGCCAAGAAACTGTTCCACACCACCGACGAGTACGACGGCGATAAGCTGTTCACCAAGATCGACGGCAAGAAGGTCTTGACCCCGATGCTGCTGGTCATGGTGGCCATCGGCGGTACCGACATCCTCTTCGCCCTGGACTCGATCCCGGCAATCTTCGGCCTGACCCAGAACGTCTTCATCGTCTTCACCGCGACCGCATTCTCCCTGATGGGTCTGCGCCAGCTGTACTTCCTGCTTGACGGCCTGCTGGATCGACTGATCTACCTGTCCTACGGCCTGGCTGCGATCCTGGCGTTCATCGGCGTCAAGCTGATCCTGCACGCGCTGCATGAGAACAACCTGCCGTTCATCAACGGCGGCGAGCACGTGTCGGTCATCGAGATCACCACCGGCCTGTCGCTGAGCGTGATCATCGGCGTCCTGGTAGTCACGGTCCTCGCCTCCCTGTTCAGCAAGGCCGGCAAGGCGCAGACCGCCGTGAACAACGTACGCCGCCATGCGAACAACTACACCGACCTCTCCTACACCGCGGACCAGGCCGAGCGCGAGCGGATCTACACCGAGCTGCTGGAAGAGGAAGCCTACGTGAAGTCCATGGACAAGAAGTACCGCGACAAGGTCAAGGACATCGACAAGATCCGCGACGAAATCACCGAGGCGCACCGCCAGCACGACGAGTACCTCAAGAGCTAGCAACGGCATCTACCGCCAATACGGACCGGGGCTGCCCTTCCACGTGGAAGGGCAGCCCCGGTCCCTTTAATCCGTGCGAGCCGAACGGCAGGCGCTAGCGGCGCATGGTCCCGATGTAGTAGTCCGAAGCGACCACCACCTTGCCCAGCGGCATCAGGGACACCGGGATCATCTTCAGGTTCGCGATGCCCAGCGGGATGCCGATGATCGACACGAACATCGGGATGGCGGTAAGCACGTGGCCGATGGCGATCCAGATGCCGGCAAAAACCAGCCAGATCACGTTACCCAGCGTGGAGAAGGCTCCCACAGCGCCGCGATCCACGACGGTGCGGCCGAAGGGCCACAGCGCGTAACCCGCGATGCGGAATGAAGCGATGCCGAACGGAATGGTCACGATCAGCAGGCAGCAGATGATGCCAGCCAGGACATACCCCAGTGCCAGCCACAGGCCGCCGAAGAGCAGCCAGATGATATTCAGGATTCCCCGCAATAGATCAGTCATGGATCCAGTCTTCCCCATCGACTCCCCCGGGCGCCATGGGTGACAGCCCGGATTTTCCCCTGAAACCGTGGCCAATCCCCTACTCTCCCGGGAAGAATCGATGCGGTGCGCTCGGCTAGGATTAATGATCATGAGCGATTCGAGCGAAGAACAGCGTCAGGCCGCGGCCCCGACCCCCAAAGACCCAGCACTTTTCCGGGCCGAACCGGTCTCCTTTGTCCGCCGCGGCAACCGCCTGCAGGGCCGCCGAGCCAGCGCCTGGGAGCGCAATGCCGAGCAGTACGTCATCGAGCCTCCCCGCAAGATCGCCGACACCTCGGTAGCCGATGATTTCACCCTCGACCCGGACCAGGCATTCGGCCGCGTGGCGCCGCTGATCGTGGAGATCGGCACCGGATTGGGCGAATGCATCGCCAACGCCGCCAAGGACGACCCCGAGCGCAACTACCTCGCCGTGGAGGTCTACCGCCCCGGGCTGGCCCAGCTGATGCTCAAGGTCGAGTCCTTCGGTATCGAGAATGTCCGCGCCGTCCAGGCCAATGCCCCCGAGGTGCTGGACGTGATGCTCGAAGAGAACAGCGCCGACGAAATCTGGATCTTCTTCTCCGACCCCTGGCACAAACCGCGCCACCACAAGCGCCGCCTGATCAAGGCATCGTTCCTGGACAAGGTTTCCCGGGTGCTCAAGCCCGGCGGAACCCTGCGCCTGGCCACCGACTGGTCCAACTACGCCGAGCAGATGCGTGACGCGCTCACCGCCCACCCGGATTTCGAGAACCAGTTCCCGGGCAACCTTGCCGGCGAGGAAAGCAACCTGACCAAGGTCCGCCGCGAGGGCATGGAAGGCTTCGAGAAGGAACCAGAGTTCACCGACGAGCTCGGCGGCTGGGCCCCGCGCTTCGAACGCCGCATCCTGACCAGCTTCGAGGGCAAGGCGCTGAAGGCAGGCCGATTGGTCTTCGACTTGGCGTACACTCGCGTCGGCTAGTGCACGACCTGACATAAAGTCCGGCAATGGCTCATGTCCACCCTAAACTGGTGGCCATGAGCCATTCGTCATTAATCCCGGCCTCCGAGTTCTCCACCGCGCCCGCCATGGAATTCGCCGGGGTGAGGCTGGAACAGCTCGCCGCCTCGCACGCGCCGGACTTGGCCGAGGTAGTGGCCGCCGGACGCCTCGACGAGGACTGGTTCGCGACAACTCCCCCTGCACAGCAGGTGGAAGCCAATATCGCCCAGCGGCTGGACTCCCAGGCAGCCGGAACCATGGCCCCCTTCGCCATCATCGACACCTCCGCCGGCAAAGCCGTCGGCGCCACCGCCTACCTGAACATCGATGCCGCAAACCGCCGGGTGGAGATCGGATCGACCTTCCTGGCCGTTGCGGCGCAGGGCACCGGCATCAATCCGGCAGCGAAATACCTGCTGCTGCGCAGGGCATTCGAAGTGCTCGGATGCTACTCGGTCGCGTTTTGCACGCATTGGCACAATGAGGCTTCCCGCGCCGCCATTGCGCGGCTGGGCGCCAAGCAAGACGGCGTGCTGCGCAACCACAAGTACGATCCGGCGACCGGAACCCTGCGAGACACCGTCGTCTTCTCGATCCTGCCCCACGAATGGCCGGCGGTGCGCACCCAGCTGGAAGCCCGGCTGCGCCGCCACGGCCGGCTCGGATAGAGACAGAAAATCCAGCCGCGCCGGGATCTGGCGGGCTGGATTTCTAATGTCTTTCAGGCGGCAGGCCTACCTGCCGATAGCGCGGCGCACCGGGAACAGCGATACCGTCGGTTCGGGCCGCGAGGGGCGCATGCCGCGGGCCAGCGACACCACGTCGCCTGCGACGGTGCCGGCGGCGAAGATGCGCGATTGGCCTTGGCGCACGTAGTCCAGTTCCGCGCGCAACTGGTTCACTTGGCCCTTAAGGCTAGCCACTTGGTTTTCCAACTCAAGGATCCGCTTGATGCCTTCCAGCGACACGCCATCCTTGCTCAGCGCCTGAACCTGGCGCAGCAGGGACACGTCGTGCTGGGAATAGCGGCGCTGCTTGCCCGACTGCCGGCTGGGCGAAACCAGGCCGATGCGGTCGTACTGGCGCAGCGTCTGGGGGTGCATGTCGGCAAGCTGTGCGGCGACGGAAATGACGAAGACAGGTCGCAGGTACTCCCCGTTCACGGTACTTCAACCACCTTTCTGCCTTGGTTGTATCTTGAGTCTATCGACGGGGCCGGAGGATGTTGGCTCCTCCGGCGCCGGCGACGGGTGATCGGCGGGTGCCGATCCTAGAGCTTGGCCTTCGAGGCCAGGTCCGCCCGCGGGTCCTCGCCCTCGGTGGCTGCGGCGAAGTCCTCAACCGCCTTCTTCGCGGCATCCGAGAGGTTCTGCGGAATGACCACGTCGAGCACGATCAGCAGGTCGCCGGTGGCCTTGGAAGTCTTCACGCCGCGGCCCTTCAGGCGCAGCGTGCGGCCCGAGTTGGAACCTGCCGGAACCTTCACCGCGACCTGTTCCCCGTCGAGGGTCGGGACGTGGATCTTCGCGCCCAGTGCGGCCTCGTCGAAGGTCACCGGGACGTGCACGCGGATGTTGTTGTCCTCGCGCTTGAAGAATGGGTGCTCAGCGACCTTGACCTTGACGATCAGGTCTCCGTTGCCGGCGGCGCCGGCTTGGCCGCGTCCGCGCACGCGCACCGACTGGCCGTCCTTGATGCCGGCCGGGATGCGCACGTCGATGACCTCGCCGCTCGGCTCGCGCAGCCCGATCTTCGTGCCGTTGATCGAGCCGGCGAAGGAGATCGAGGTGTTCGCGGTGCGGTCAGCGCCCTTGCGCGGCGGAGCGGCCTGGCCGCCGAAACCGCCGAAGCCGCCCGCTCCCCCGAACAGGTCGGAGAAGTCCGGCTGCCCGCCACGCTGGCGTGCCCCGCCTCCCCCGCCGAACAGGTTGGAGAAGATGTCCTCGAACCCTGCGCCGCCGCCCGGAGCTCCGCCCGGACCTCCTGCTGAGAAACGTGCTCCCGAGCCCATGGCACGGATGGCGTCGTACTGCTCGCGCTCTTCCTTGTCGGAGAGGACCGAGTTGGCTTCGGTAATGTCCTTGAACTTCTGTTCGGCGGTTGCATCACCGGCGTTGGTGTCAGGGTGGTACTTGCGCGCAAGCTTGCGGTACGCCTTCTTGATATCCGCGTCCGAGGCGTCCTTGGAGACGCCGAGGATCGCGTAAAAATCTTTGTCTATCCAGTCCTGACTTGCCATCAGGGCCTCATCCTTTCTATGACAATTCGAAACTGCCCACTGGCGAATACTCGACAGTGGGCAGTTTCAGTTGTGCTAGCTAGTTGCTATTCGCCGGTGGCGACCAGTACCTGGGCAGCGCGCAGGATGTTGCTTCCCTTGCGGTAGCCGGTACGCAGCACCTGTCCCACATGATCGGCCGGGACCTCCGGCACCGCCTGGCGCAGCAGCGCTTCGTGGACGTTCGGGTCGAATTCGACCCCCGCCTCGTTGATGCGCTCCAAGCCATGCTGGGCCAGGATCGAGTCCAGCTTGTTGGCGATCGATGCGAAGGGGCCATCGGCCAAGTCGCCGTGGGCGCGTGCCGCGTCGATGTCGTCAAGCACGGGCAACAAGGTGGAAAGCATGCCCTGCACGGCGTTTTCACGCGCCACTGCACGGTCGCGCTCCACGCGCTTGCGGTAGTTGACGTACTCGGCCTGGAGGCGCAGCAGGTCGTTGCGCAGCTCGGTGACGACCTCGCTGACCTCGTCCTGCTCCGCGTCCACGGAGTCGCCGGCCTCGTTCAGGATCGCCTCGGCCTGGCCCAAAGCGTCAGCAGTTGGCTGCTGGTCAGCGGCCTCTGGCTGGTTCTCCGGCTCCTGGCCGGAGTTTTCGTTCTGGTTGTTTGCCTCGGACATATTCCTAAACTCCCTACTTCTTGTCGGCTTCGTCTTCGTCGATGACCTCGGCGTCGACGATGTCTTCATCAGCGTTCGGCGCATCCTGCTCGCCGGCAGCCGCGCCTTCGGCCTGGGTGTTGGCGTAGATTGCCTCGCCCAGCTTGGACTGCGAAGCCTGCAGCTTCTCGAACGCGGCCTTGACCTCGTCGTCGTTGTCCTGCTTCTCCAAGGCGGCCTTCAAGGCGTCGACGTCGGCCTGGACCTCGGACTTGACCTCTTCAGGCAGCTTGTCCTCGTTGTCCTTGATCAGCTTGTCCACCGAGTAGGCGGCCTGCTCGGCAGCGTTGCGGGTCTCGGCTGCCTCGCGGCGTGCCTTGTCCTCTTCCGCATGCGCTTCGGCTTCCTGCACCATGCGCTCGATGTCTTCCTTCGACAGCGAGGAGCCGCCGGTGATGGTCATCGACTGCTCGGTGCCGGTGCCCTTGTCCTTGGCGGACACGTGCACGATGCCGTTGGCATCGATGTCGAAGGTGACCTCGACCTGCGGGATGCCGCGAGGAGCCGGAGCGATGCCGGTCAGCTCGAAGGTGCCCAGTGCCTTATTGTCGCGGGTGAACTCGCGCTCGCCCTGGAAGACCTGGATCGATACCGAAGGCTGGTTGTCCTCGGCGGTGGTGAAGGTCTCCGAACGCTTGGTCGGGATCGCGGTGTTGCGCTCGATCAGCTTGGTCATCACGCCGCCCTTGGTCTCAATGCCCAGGGACAGTGGGGTGACGTCGATCAGCAGCACGTCCTTGCGCTCGCCCTTCAGCACGCCGGCCTGCAGGGCTGCGCCTACGGCGACAACCTCATCCGGGTTCACGCCCTTGTTGGCTTCCTTGCCGGCCAGGTCCTTGACCAGTTCGGCAACGGCTGGCATACGGGTCGAACCGCCAACGAGGATCACGTGGGCGATGTCGGAGATCTTCACGCCGGCTTCGGCGATGACGTCCTTGAATGGCTTCTTGGTGCGCTCCAGCAGATCTGCGGTCAGTTCCTGGAACTTCGCACGCGAGAGGTGCTCGTCCAGGTGTACCGGGCCCTCAGGGGTGACCGACAGGTACTGCAGCGAGATGTTGGTGCTGGTAGCCGAGGACAGTTCCTTCTTGGCCTGCTCTGCGGCTTCCTTCAGGCGCTGCAGTGCGATCTTGTCCTTGGACAGGTCTGCGCCCTTGGCCTTGGCCTGGGCCAGCAGCCAGTCGACAACACGCTGATCCCAGTCGTCGCCGCCCAGACGGTTGTCACCGGCGGTCGCGCGGACCTGGATGGTCGAGAAGCCGTCGTCATCCTTGCCAACTTCCAGCAGGGAGACGTCGAAGGTACCGCCACCGAGGTCGAAGACCAGGATGAGCTCGTCCTCGTTGCCCTTCTCCAGGCCGTAGGCCAGAGCAGCAGCAGTTGGCTCGTTGACGATGCGCAGCACGTTCAGGCCCGCGATCTCGCCGGCCTCCTTGGTGGCCTGGCGCTCGGCGTCGTTGAAGTATGCAGGAACGGTGATCACCGCGTCGGTGACCTTCTCGCCCAGGTACGACTCAGCGTCGTTCTTCAGCTTCATCAGGGTACGCGCCGAGATTTCCTGGGCGGTGTACTTCTTGTCATCGATGGCAACGGACCAGTCGGTGCCCATGTGGCGCTTGACCGATGCGATGGTGCGATCGATGTTGTTGACTGCCTGACGCTTGGCGATATCGCCGACCAGGACTTCGCCGCCCTTCGAGAAAGCAACGATGGACGGGGTCGTGCGGTTGCCTTCCGCGTTAGCGATGACGGTTGGCTCACCACCTTCGAGCACGGATACGACAGAGTTGGTGGTTCCAAGGTCAATACCTACGGCACGCGACATAATGGCTCTCCTTTGCCTTGTCTGAAAAAAATCCCAACGCTGGGGGCTTGGGCCCCCATTGAGCGCTTCGGACTCAAGTTTACTCAGCCGGTTTCGACTGTCAAATTAACTTGAGTGAACTCGACTCAACTTTGCGCTCTGTCTTATTCAACGGGTGGGGTGGCAGAATAATTCCCATCAACCGAAAACTTTTTCAGACCACTCCTGACAGTCCGGTCACGAAGCGAAAACTACAGATCAAAGGCGGAAGAATGGCACGAACCAAAAAGAAATTCTCCGAGCTGTCCCCCATTGCACGGGCAGCTGCCATCGTTGCGGGCGTGATCGAGGTTGCCTTATTCGCCGCCGCGCAGATCGACATCTACCGACGCAGGCCCGAGCAGATTCACGGAAGCAAGGGATTGTGGGTGGGGTTGTGCTTCATCAACATTCTCGGTCCGCTGAGCTATTTCAGGTTCGGCCGCAAGAAGCCGCAGGACTAATCTCCGCCTCCAAGATGGCACAAGCCGGAAGGAGCCCACGCACTACTGGTGCGCGGGCTCCTTCCGGCTTTGCTTTGCAGCGTGCCGAGGGGAACGAATTATTTGGTCAGCAGCGGCATGCCGAGCCCTGCCAGGACTCCGAAGATCACTCCCCACAAGATGATGGAAATGACCTGCCAGAAAATCACTTTCTGCTTCGATGCGCCGAAGGACACCAGCGCCGCCGAGGTGATCTGCGAGGGAAGCATGGTCTGGCCAACCAGGCTGACCCCTGCAATGCCGAACTTGTCGAAAGCCCTGCGGATCTTTTCGTATTTCGGCTTCTTGCTCTCCTTGCCTTGGCGCACCTTGGAGCGTACGGCATGGGCGCTGTTGACGAACAAGAGCATGGAAATGCCGTTGCCGAGCACCGCAACAAGAATCCCGACCGCCGGCGGCAGACCCATCAGCACTCCGATGACGGACCCGAAGTAGGACTCGACGAAGGGAATAGCCGAAACCAGCGCGACCGCCAGCCACTGCAGCGGCTCGGGGCAAGCAGCGACAAAATTCTGCAGTGATTCAATCATGGTCAGGTGCTCCTGGCTAGGCGAAATAGATATTTCCTCTACTTCAAGACTAGGTTGGAGGACTTCACCGACCGGTCATCCGCCGGGGCTAAACTTTCGGTCTAGTCAGTGCGCTCGACGCTCACCGGGCGCAGGGTGGCAAAAGAAATCCTCCGCTCGGCGTACGAGCGGAGGATTCCTAGGTTGGCAGCCGTTGTTCCGGCTGGCCCGAAATGCCTAGCGGCTGCGGGTGGCAGGGCTGGTGGCGCGGCGCGGACCACGCGAGCGGCCCCCGGTCGAGGCGCCTTGGGCGGCGCGGCCACCCTGGCGCGAGCCGCGGCCTGCACCCGATGGGCGTTCCGAGTTCGCACCACGGCCTGCACCGGCCGGACGCTCGGATCCTGCGCCGCGGCCAGCGCGTGCTGGACGCTCGCCCGAGGCCTTCGGACTGCGTTCATTGCGGCGGCCCGACTCGCTGAGCTGCTGGTTCTGGCCCTCGCCGGCCGAACGGCCGCCGCGTGAACCGCGTTGGCCGCGCCCGCCGCGCGAACCGCCGGATTCGCCGGCAGGCTTGCGCTTGGCAGGGTTGCTCTGCTGCTTCACCGGGGCGGTGTACGGCACCAGTTCGGCCACTTCGCCCACGACGTCCTTGACGACCTGCGAGTCCAAGGAGACCTTTTCGAATGGGACCTTCTTCAGGCCTGCCTGCTTCATCAGGGTCGCGACGTCGCCCTGCTGGTCCGGGGTGCAGATGGTCACCACGGTTCCGCTGGAGCCGGCGCGGGCCGTGCGGCCTGACCGGTGGGTGTAGGCCTTGTGCTCTGCCGGCGGATCGATGTGGACCACCAGTTCCACGCCGTCGACGTGCACGCCGCGGGCTGCTACGTCGGTGGCGACCAGGACCTTTGCCTCGCCCGAGGCGAAGGCGGCCAGGTTGCGGTCGCGGGCGTTCTGCGACAGGTTGCCGTGCAGGTCAACGGTTGGCACGCCGGCCTTGGACAGCACTACAGCCATCTTCTTGGCGTGGTGCTTGGTGCGCATGAACATGATGCGGCGCGAGGTGCCCTGCGCCAGCACACGGACCAGGTCCTTCTTGTCGTCGTTGCTGACCACGAAGACGTGGTGCTCCATGGTGTTCACTGCGGCCTCGGGCGCATCCACCGAATGGATGGTCGGGCTGCTCAGGTAGCGCTTGACGACCTTGTCCACGCCGTTGTCCAGGGTGGCGGAGAACAGCATGTGCTGGATGCCGGTCGGCATGCGGTCCATGATGCGGCGCACGACCGGGAGGAAACCCATGTCTGCCATGTGGTCGGCTTCATCCAGCACCGAGATCTCAAGCTGCGACAGGTCAACGATCTTCTGCTTGATCAGGTCGTCCAGGCGGCCGGGGCAGGCGATGACGATGTCGACGCCCTCGTTCATGGCCTTTTCCTGTCGACTCTGCGCGACGCCGCCGTAGATCACGGTGGTGCGCAGGCCGGAGGCGGCGGCCAGCGGATCAACGGTCTTGGCGATCTGGGTCGCCAGTTCGCGGGTCGGCGCCATGATCAGTGCGCGCGGGAAACGGGCCTTGCGGCGCTGCGGGCGCTCGCTCAGGCGGGCCACCAGCGGCAGCGAGAAGGCCAGGGTCTTGCCCGAGCCGGTCTGGCCGCGCCCCAGCACGTCTCCGCCGGCAAGGGTGGAGGGAAGGGTTGCTTCCTGGATCGGGAACGGGGTGTCGATGCCGCGCTCGGTCAGCACGTCAACCAGGTTTGCGGGCACGCCAAGGGCGCTAAAAGTAGAAGTCAATGCTCAAACTTTCTCTCTGAATTCGCGCGTCGTTTTCGACGCTCGGGTTCGCCGATCCAGGAGGAAGTCCGATGCGGGGCGGCAAGAAAAGTGCCCGACGCCCGCGCGAAAACACCGGGAATCCGGGAGTTTCCGCTCGAAGGAAATCAAGTCTGTCGACGACTACGCACCGAGGCGGGCCGGGTGTTCCAGGCGTTGAACCATCGATGCGTACAGATTTCAATTCTACAGGCAGGCTCCGGGACTTAGCAGTCCCGGAGCCTGCCAACGGGGCGAATCACAGGAGATTTCCGCCACGTCTGAAGCCTGGCGCTCAGGCCCGGTGCACACCCGCCGACATCTTTTCCTGCGCCAATTTCGAGGGCCACCACACCGCAGGGCCGATGTCCTCGACCAGCGCCGGCACCAGCAGGCTTCGCACGATAAAGGTATCGAGCAGCACGCCGAAGGCCACGATGAAGCCCAGCTGCCCCAGGAACATGATCGGCACGACCCCCAGCGCTGCGAAGGTCGCCGCCAGCACGATGCCGGCAGAGGTGATCACGCCGCCGGTGACGGTCAGGCCGCGGCGCATCCCGTCCCGCGTGCCGTGCAGCAGCGTCTCCTCGCGCACCCGGGTCATCAGGAAGATGTTGTAGTCCACGCCAAGGGCCACCAGGAACACGAATCCGAACAGCGGCACCGAGGGGTCGGCGCCCACGTAGTCCAGGACGTGGTTGAACACCAGCGCGCTGACGCCCATCGCCGTGCCGTAAGAGAGCACCGTGGTCAGAATCAGCAGGACCGGAGCCAGGATCGAGCGCAGCAGAAGCATCAGGATGACCAGGATCGCGACCAGGGTGATCGGAATGATCTTGAACAGGTCGGCCTCGGCGGTGGAGTTCTTGTCCATCTGGGTCGCGGTGGTTCCGCCGACCAGGGTCGTCGCATCGATCTCGTGCACCGTCTCGCGCAGCTGCGTGACAGTGTTCGCGGCCGCATCCGAGTCCGCCGCATCGCTCAGGGTGACGGAAATCAGGTTCCGTCCTTCGACGGTGTACGCCGGGGCGCCGCGCTGGGCCATGGCCGGACCGCCGTCTTCGGCCTGCAGGTAGGCGGAGTCGACACCGGGCACGTCAAGGACCGCGTCCAGGGTGGTGTTCGCCTCGGCCTCGTTGACGATCACGGTGGCCGGCGAGCCGCTGCCGCCCGGGAAGTGCTCGCCGAGCGCCACCTGCCCGTCGCGGGCCTCGGAGCCGCCGATCACCAGTTCGCTTTGCGGCACGCCGCTGGCCTTGAGCTGCAGCGAGAACGCCGCGCCGACGGCCAGCACCAGTGCCGTCACCATCCAGATCGGGCGGGGGTGGGAAGCGACGAAGGCGGCGATGCGGGCCCACAGTCCAGGCTTGGCCGCCGCCTGCGTTTCCGCGTCCTGCGTTTTGGGCATGAACGGCCAGTAGGCGGCCCGGCCCAGCAGTCCGAGCACGGCCGGCAGGAAGGAGAGGGCGGCAATGATCGAGAAGACGATGCCCGCCGCGCCGATCGGGCCCAGCGCCTTGTTGGAGTTCAGGTCGGAGAAGAGCAGGCACAGCAGGCCCACGGTCACGGTGCCGCCGGAGGCGATGATCGGCTCCAGCGAGCGCTTCCAGGCCTTGGCCACTGCCTGCCAGCGGTTCAGCCCCGTGGACAGGGCTTCCTTGTGGCGGGCAACGAACAGCAGCGAGTAGTCGGTGGCCGCACCGATCACCAGGATCGAGAGAATGCCCTGGGCCTGGCCGTCCAGCCGGATGATCCCCTCCTTGGCCATGAAGTAGACCACCAGGATGGCGGCGCACAGCGCCACCATGGAGGTCATCAGCACGGTCAGCGGAAGCAGCAGCGAACGGTAGACCAGCAGCAGGATCACCAGCACCGCGACCAGCGCGACACCTAGCAGCACCCCGTCGATGCCGCCGAATGCCTCGATCAGGTCCGCGGAGAACCCGGCGGGACCGGTGACATAGCTGCTCATGCCCTCCGACTGGATGTCTGCCAGCAGGGTGCGCAGTGCGGTCACGCCCTCATCGGCCTTGACGGTCGAGGAGATCGGCATGATGAATTCGGCAGCCTTGCCATCCTCGGCCAAAAACGGCCCCGTCACCTGCCCGTCGAGGAACTCGAAATCGGAAAGCTTCTCGGCGAGCGCGGCGGCCTGCTTCTGGTCGACGCCGCTTTCGGAGGTCACCAGCACCACCGCGGGAATTGCGTCGCTCGTGCGGAACTTGTTCTGCCATTCAAGGGCCTGCGTCGCTTCCGCGCTGGCCGGGAGGAAAGCTGTCTGGTCGTTGGTCTGCACGTCCGAGAGTTTGCCGAAGGTTGGTCCGCCGACCCCCGCGATGCCGATCCAGAGCACGATCAGCAGGGAATACACCACCGCCCGGATGGCGATGCCCTTTCCGCTGACTGAGCGCGCGGCGGGGTCGGCGGGCTCATCGACTTTCGCTATGTGCGACATGGGGCTGTCCTCACGTTGATTCGAATAGTTGCGACCGCTGTGGCCTACCGCTACAGCGTACCAACATTTAGTTTGATGATGGAAATGTTTACTTAGTTTATAATTGTGTCATGGACGCGAGCACACACCACCGGCTGCTGCAGCTGCTGCAGGATTTCGGACAGGCCTCGGACCGCTACGTGGAATCCACCGGCGGGCACTACGGCACGCACCGGACCGACATGAACGGCCTGACAGTGATCATGAAATACCAGCGCGCCGGAACCTCGCCCTCGCCCCGGGACTTGAGCAGGGAACTGCAGCTCAGCTCCCCCGCCACCACGGCCATGCTCGACCGGCTGGACCGGCTGGGCTACATCATCCGCCAGCGAAGCGAGCAGGACCGCCGCAGCGTGCACATCGCCCTGACCGAGAAGGCAATGGCCGAGGCGCGGGAGATGTTCCGACCGCTCGGAGCGAAAATGATGGAGCTGATCTCCTCCTACGACGAGCAGCAGGTCGCACTGCTCAGCGACTTCATGGCCCGGGCCGTCGCCGGCGTGGATGAAGCCCGGCTGGAAGTCCTCGCGCCGCCGAACTAAGCCTCCTGCCGAACGCCCCGTCATGACCAGTCTTCGAGTCAAGAGAACTCCTGCAGTGCCACTACCCTAGACAGGTGGCACTTTCTCTCTGGCTTTCACTTCTCGGCGCAACCATCGTCATCAGCTTCACCCCGGGCGCCGGGGCCATCAACACGATGAACAACTCGATGCGCCAAGGCTGGGGCGCTTCCATCTGGGGAGTGATCGGCCAGCAGATCGCCCTGCTGATCCACGTGGTCATCGTCGCCGCCGGAGTGGGCCTGCTGGTCTCCAGCTCCCCGCTGCTCTTCGCGGGCATCCGCTATGCCGGCGCCGCCTATCTGGTCTACCTGGGCATCCGGATGATGCTGTCCAAACCGGATGTCGCCTCGGACGGAACCAGCACCGGCGGCACGCTCACCCGTGGCGCCATGCTGCGCCGCGGCATCCTGGTCAATCTGCTGAACCCGAAGGCGATTGTCTTCTTCCTGGCATTCACCCCGCAGTTCATCCGCACCGACCAGCCGCTGTTGCCGCAATACCTGATCTATATCGGCACCATCGTCGCAGTCGACGTACTGGTGATGTTCTTCTTCTTCGCAGGCACCGCGCGCAGCTTCCAGCGCTTCACCACCACCGTACGCGGGGCCAAGCTGCTCAATATCGTCTTCGGCGTCCTGTTCATTCTCGTCGCCGCAATGATGCTCCTAATCCACTAATCACCCCGTGATTTTGGAGTTGCTCTAAATCGTTGCCGTATTGTTGCTGATTATCTTGCGCGTAGCTCTCGATCGAAATGTGATGTGGCCATAGACTGATGCCATGTTCCGGATAATGATCGTGTGCACGGGAAATATATGCCGCTCACCTATGGCCGAGTACATGCTGAAAAACGCCTTGCGTGAGGCAGACGTCACCGAAGTCGAGGTCTGCTCCCGGGCCATCAGCTACGGCGAAGTCGGCAACGGGATCGACCCGCGCGCCGCAAGTGCCCTGCGCGCCCACGGACTGGACGCCTCGGACCACGTCGCAACGCAGGTTCATGCCGACGAACTGGGTTCCATGGACCTGGTGCTGGCCATGGACACCGATCATTTCGAAGACCTCGTTCCTGCACTCACGGAGATCGATCCCAGCGAGCGCCCCATGCTGCGCATGTTCAGGTCCTTCGACCCCGTCGCCGCCAGCGAGCCGCACGACCGCCAGGGTGTCTACGATCCCTGGTACGGTGACGCAGGAGATTTCCGCGAAACCTGGAAGCTCGTCTCCGCAGCCCTGCCTGCGCTCGTTGACTACGTCCGGAGTAATATAGCCTCTCGTGGAAACCGCTAGACCCTACCTCATTGCTCTCGATGGACGCTCCGGCTCGGGAAAGAGCAGCCTCGCAGCGTTGCTAGCGAACCAGTTGTCGAAAACCGCCTCGGTGGCTGTCCTGCGTCTGGAAGATCTCTACCACGGCTGGGACGGGCTGCAGGCCGCCCAGGACCTCTATTCCGCTCTGCTCGAACAGCTCGCCCACGGCCGCACCGCCAGCTGGCCGCTGTGGGACTGGGACGCCGATGCGCCAGGCGACACCGCCAGCCTCGACCCGGCGCAGGTCGTCATCGTGGAGGGCGTGGGCGCCGCGCACCGCCAGGTCCGCGGCCTGCTCGATCTGAGCATCTGGCTCCAAGCTCCAGCCGGGGTCCGCAAGCAGCGCGCCCTGCAGCGCGACGGCCAGACCTACGCCCCGCACTGGGAGCGCTGGGCCGCCCAGGAAGACGCGTACCTGTCCAGAGACGACGTGCCCCGCGCCGCGGACGTGGTCCTCGACGCCGACAGCCAGCGCTCGCCGCTCGAGCAGCTGCTGGGGCTCAGCGCTTTCCTGCCAGCTGGCCTGCGCGGCCTGCTGCCGGCGACCACGCCTGCCTCTGCCGCGCCGCCGCTGGCCGGACACCATGCAGCCCCCGCGGATGCCGCCACCTTGTTCGAAGCGCTGGCCGAAGGCCTGGAGCATGCAGCCCTGCTGGAGTCCACCAGCCACCACCTCACCGACCCGCTGGATCGGAACAAGTACTCGCTGATCGCCCTGGCCGTCGGCGATGCCTATCCCCTGTTGCAGGCAAGCGCTTCCGGCGCCACCGTGCAGCGCGGCGGGGCCAGCCTGCGCCTGCAGCCAGGATTCTTCGAATCCTTGCAGGGCTTGTGGCCCGCGGCCGGGACCGAGCCGGACAACTACCCGCTGCCTGCCTGGGTCGGCTACCTGGGCTACGAGCTCAAGCGGGAGGTCTCAGCCGGAACCGCATCCGGAGCCGAGGCAGCGCGCCCCGATGCGGGGTTCTTCTCCCCTAATATCGTGCTGGTCATCAACCACCGCACCGGTCAGATGGCAATCCACGCGCCCGCGCGCCTGCGCCAATGGATCACCGAGCATCTGGCCGAAGCCGGCGTTCAGCACCGCACCGCGCTGGACCTGCCGCCGGTGGAATTCGTTTGCGCCGACACCGAGCAGGGCTACAAGGACAAGATCGCCCGCGCCCAGCGCCAGATCTACGAAGGCAACACCTACGAGGTCTGCCTGACCACCGAGCTGACCGCAACCGCCGCGCAGTACAGCCCCTTCGAGGCCTACTGCCGAATGCGCACCTCCAGCCCGGCACCGTTCGCCCACTACCTGCGTATGGGCGGCACCGAAGTCGCCAGCATTTCCCCCGAACGCTTCCTGAGCCTCGGGGCCACCGGGGTGCTGCGCGCCGAACCGATCAAGGGCACTCGCCCGCGCGGGACCAGCGTGCAGGAGGACCAGGCGCTGAAGCAGGATTTGGCCACCAGCCCCAAGGACCGCGCGGAAAACATCATGATCGTCGACCTGCTGCGCAACGACCTCTCGCACCATGCGGTCCCCGGCTCGGTGCGCGTGGCCCGACTGTGCGCGGTGGAAAGCTACGCCACCGTGCATCAGATGGTCTCCACCATCGACGCGCAGCTTCGCGATCCGGCATTGTCGGCGCAGGCGCTGCGCGAGGCATTCCCTCCGGGCTCCATGACCGGCGCGCCCAAGCTGTCGACCATGCAGATCCTGGACGAGCTGGAAGACCGGCGTGAGCGCGGACTGTATTCCGGAGCCGTGGGCTATCTGGGCGCAGACGGGTCCGCCGATTTTTCGGTGGTCATCCGCACTTTGGTCTGCGACCGCACCCCGGACGGCGGATGGAAGCTGTGCCTGGGTCTGGGCGGTGCGATCACCGCCGATTCGGTGGCGCAGGATGAATGGGACGAGGTCATTACCAAGTCCGTGGGCGTGCTCTCCGCGTTGGGCTCGAAGTTCCCGCACCCTGCCGTCACCGCCGGCAAACAGCGGCGCTAGAAGCACTCAGTGCCCCAGTCGTTCGCCACGGCTCGACGGCGGCCATCCTCCGAGCGTGCAATGCGCGCGTGGCTGCTCTGAAAGACCATGACGGCGCTGCCCGCGTCTGAGCATGTTCCCGGTTCGGCGCACATCTCTGGTCCATGACGAGCAGCATAGCCCGGACGCCGGCCTCGTAATGACCCGAAATATCGAAAACCACAGGTGGGGAATTCGTCGTGGGCATGCTGGCATGAAAAGGTCGACCGCGGTAAGTGCGGCTTCGCTGTAGCCCAGCGAGGCCCTCATGGGGCAGACGACACTTCCCGATCCGCAACGTGCGGTGGAAACGACGTAACACAAGCACCGTACCTGCATTCAGGGACTGTCGGTGCAACTCTGCTCACGCGGGATGCGGCATCGTGCGGGGAAGCCTGCGCCACAACGTGAATTCACCTAGCCGGAGCGTGGAAGCAGTGCACGGGAACTTGAAGCATCAGCCGAAGGACCCCCGAAGTTGCTCCCTTTTTTCCAGTGTTTGGAACAGTCTTCTCCAAATCGTTAGAATTCAAACGCTTGATTTATCCATCCGGGCCAAGATAATTCAATAATGGCCAGGTGACCGACCGTCCAAGACGCCATGCAGAGTACCTACTTGGGAAGGAACTGACATGACAAACAAACGATGGGGTCGTGCCCTGGGCATGGCGATGGCGGTGGGACTCTCGGCAGGACTGGGCTTAGCCTCTCCTGCCAATTCAGCACCTCCGCAAACCAGGGAAAATGCCACATTAGGCGCATCTACGATGCAAATGGCTGCGAAGAACACCTACGACCAAACGAGCAAGGCCGAACGCAAACGTGTCGACGGGATCAAGACACCGCGACCGAAATGGTTCAACTGCAAGGAGCTGGCTTTTGGCGCCCAATGCACGACGGTGAACTTGCCCTTGGATTATGACAAGCCGCGCGGGGCCACCACCGAGGTCGCGTTGCTGCGTATCAAGGCGACAAACCAGTCGAAGCGCATTGGAACCCTGTTTGTGAATCCCGGCGGACCGGGTGGTTCAGGGATTCAGATTGCCGCAGCGGCCCCTGAGTTCCTTTCTCCAAGTGTCCTTGAGCGTTTCGACATCGTCGGGTTTGATCCACGCGGCACGAACTTCAGCGACAACGTGCGTTGCTGGAAGAATTTCGGCGCCCAGAGCGAAGCCTTGGAAGCAATGTACGTCCCCTATCCGGTCACATCCAAGGAAATACGTGCCTATGTGAATTCCTCCAAGGCCTTCGGCAAGGCTTGCTCCACGACCGGCAAACCCCTCTCCACGTCGATGTCCACCGCGGAGGTCGCACGTGACATGGATGTCTTGCGTCGCATGGTAGGCGACAAGCAGCTGAGCTACCTGGGTTTCTCTTATGGCAGCTACCTTGGCACTGTCTATGCAAACATGTTCCCCGACCGGGTCCGCGCGGTGGCCATCGACGGAGTACTCGATCCGGTGGCCTGGGCCGGAACCTTAGCCAACATGTGGATGCCGCAGACCCAACGCATCAAATCAGGCGAAGGCGCCGAAAAGGCCATGCGCGGCATTCTGAGCCGCTGTAAGACCGCCGGTCCGGAGTACTGCATGCTGGCTGAACAAGGGGATCCGCAGAAGCTCTATCGCGAGATCATGGCCGAGTTGAAGCGCTCCCCCTTGGTGTTCTCAGATCCCGAGTACCCTGACTTCGACTATTCCGTTACCGCGGCGATGATGTGGTCGATCCTGCTTGACTACCTGTATGACCCGCAGGGATCCTCCATGGTGGACTCCGAGCTGACCTATACCTTGCTGGCGCTTCAGGACCGTGCCGCCTCGAACGGAACCACGTTCCCGACGTCGGCTGGCAAGGCCAAGGCTCCGACCAAGGCCAAGATGAAGGTGGCCCATAAGGCGCTGGCCCAAAGCCTGCGTGCGATCGAGGCCGAGCAAAATGCCGCGGCGAAGGACATCGCCGGCAAGGCCGCAGCCACCGGTTTCGCCTTCCCGTATGACAATTCCTTCGAGGCTTTCCAGGCCGTGCTGTGCACCGACTCGCGCAACCCGGCCAAGGCCGAAAACTGGGCCCGCTACGCGGAGAACGCAGGCAGGAGCGCTCCGGGATTCGGTCAGCTGTGGACCTGGAGCTCAGCTCCGTGCGCCAGCACCACTTGGAAGGCCAAGGACGAGGACACCTACAGGGGACCGTTCACCAAACGAACCGTGAACCCGATGCTGGTGGTTGGAAACTTCTATGACCCGGCCACGAACTACGCCGGGGCCCAAAAAGTCTCGAAGTTGATGCCCAAGGCCCGGCTTCTGAGCAGCAACAGTTGGGGCCACACTGCGTACGGTACCTCGAAGTGTGTCACCAATGCCATGGACCGCTACCTGCTCACCGTGCAGTTGCCTGCCACCGGAACGCTCTGCACCGGAGACGCGCAACCGTTCACCGAAAAATTGGAGGACCTGAACAGCCAACGCCGCAAGGCCGCTCCGGAACGCCAGCTGCCTCCGGTGGTGCCACCGCTTCCAGGCGCACTTCCACGAAGCTGAGTAGCAAATAGGCCGAAGAGTATGGGCGGTGGAACCGGGCTTCCGGTTCTACCGCCCATACGGTTGTCAACCCCGAAATCCTGCTTCGCGCACAGAGCACCGACGCAGTAAGCTAAGGTGGCTCGCCAGTGCTTTGGCGTCCGCGATGCCGTCCATGACAGCCGCATCTGGCTTGCTGCATGGATATGGCCAGCGGTAATTTCTGGCAGCCTGCTTGAGGGCCGGCGCGCATCGGGCCATCTCGGAACCCATGCGATGGCCAATCCCATCCCAGAGCCGATCAAGCGTGTTTGCAGCTCATCACCACTCGCGCTGGAGCCTCCCGCGGTCATCGCGGGAGGCTCCTATGGTGAGCCCGGCCAATGGGTGCACGAAAGGCGGGCGAGGGAATCAAGGAAAAGACATCCAGCATCCAGAGCGCCCAGGCATGGTGCGCCGGAGCCATTGCTATTGCAGCGTGGCGGTCAGACGTGCCACGTTGTCGATCCAGCGCTGCATGCGCGGACGGCGTCGCCACTGGGCCAGAGTGATCTCCGAGGAGATCTCCAGGTAGTCGTTCTGCACCTTGTTCACTGCATCGACCATTTCTTGCCCAAGCAGCATGACCGAGATTTCCATGTTCAGGCTGAACGAGCGCATGTCCATGTTGGAGGATCCGACCACCGCGACCTCGTTGTCCACGGTGAAGCACTTGGTGTGCAGCACCATCGGCGCCGGGTAGCGGTGGATCCGCACCCCGGCTTCCAGCAGCTGCTGGTAGTAGGACTGCTGCGCGTGGTGCACCAGGAACTGGTCCCCCTCCTCGCAGACGAACAGGTGCACTTCCACCCCGCGTTGGGCGGCGGTGGTGATGGCGTAGAGCAACGAGTCGTCCGGCACGAAGTAGGGGCTGGTGATCATCAGCCGTTCGGAGGCGGAATAGATCAGGGTGTTGAACAGGCGCAGGTTGTTCTCCCCGCCGAAACCGGGGCCGCTGGGCAGCAGCTGGGCCAGCGTGCTGCCGGGCCGGTCGTCGTAGGGCAGCGGGTGCCTGGCCTCGGTGATGTCCATCAGCACCTCTTGGCCGTCATCCTCCTGCCACCAGTCGGTGGCGAAGGTGACATCCAGGCTGCGCACCAGCGGGCCTTCCACGCGGAGCATCATCTCCACCCATTCGCGCCCCACCTTGTGCGCGGATTCGCGCTTGTAGCCGGGCTCGATGAGGTTCTGGCTTCCGGTGAACGCGACTTCGCCGTCGACCACCAGGATCTTGCGGTGGTTGCGCAGGTCCGGGCGGCGCCAGCGCCGGCCGATCAGGTCGATGGGCAGCATTGGGCGCCAGATGATGCCGGAGCTTTTCAGGCGCTTCTTGAAGTTGCGGTAGCCTTTCACGCGCAGCGTGCCCAGATGGTCGAAGAGCAGGCGCACATTGACCCCGCGCTGCACGGCCGCTTCCAGGGAATCCAGCACCGGATCCACGTAGTCCGGGTCGTCGCCCATGATGTAGAACTGGATGTGCACGTAGCGCTTGGCCTTGTCGATCTCCTCGCGCATGGCTTCCAGCGAGCCGCGGTAGTCGGAGAGCACCTGCACGGTGTTCCCGCCTTCCAGCGGCATGGCGCCGAGGTTGCGGTTGAGGATGACCGCCGATTCGACCCATTCCTCCGTGGAGTGGAATTCCTCGGGCAGCTGCATGTGGGCCGTGCCGCGCATGATCTCGTCGTGCGCCCGCTTCTGCTTCTCCAGCCGGCGGCGCGAGAGCCTCGGGTTGGCGAACAGCCAGTAGGCGACCAGGCCGACCACCGGGAGGAAGAAGATGGCCAGCAGCCAGGCCATGGCCGTGGTGGGACGCCGGTTTCCGGGGACGATGCCGATCATGAAGTAGCGCACCACCAGCTCGGCCGCGACAAGGATGCTCCACACAACGCCGCCGATCTGCAGCATCACTTCGTTACTCGGCCACATCGCGGCACCCCCTCACGTCAGCGCCCGTGGGCGTCTGCGGCGTGTGCGCCGCATCCCGCAGTTAGAGAAGCGGGAAAAACATCTTTGCCTAGCCTATCGAATCCCCTGCCTCTTCTCGGAATGCAGTCCAAGATGAGCCTCCGCAGGGGCTTCGCGCGCGGGCTTGGCGGGAAATTCGATAACCTTGGAGAATGAGTTCTCTTGTATTCCTCGATCCGGCCTATCCCGCCGGACGCCTTGCCGACATCAACGCGCCCCAGCTCCCGGTCACCTTGCAGGGCGTGAACCGCGGCGACGGGGTCTTCGAGTCGATGCTGTACACCCAGCAGGCAGTCCGCAAGATCGAGGCACACCTGGCTCGCCTGGCGGTCTCCGCCGAGGCCTCCGACCTGCCGATCCCGGACGAGCGCAGCTGGCGTGCAGCGGTCGACACCGCTGTCGCCGACTTCGACGCCACCGGCGGCGCCGAGGAAGCAGTAGTCAAGCTGGTGGCCATGCGCGGCGAACTGGACCAGGACCCGGCCGTGTGCTGGGTGACCGTCACCCCCGCCCCGCGCGTGGGCATGGAGCAGCGGGAAACCGGCGTGGATGTGCTCTTCCTGGACCGCGGCTACGATTCGAAGCTCGCCGAACGCGCACCGTGGCTGCTGATGGGCGCCAAGACCCTGTCCTACGCGGTGAACATGGCGGCGCTGCGCTACGCCCGCAAGCACGGCGCCCACGAGGTCATCTTCACCTCCGCCGACGGCGTAGTGCTCGAAGCACCCACCGCCACCGTGCTGCTGGCCCAGCGCGACGGGGAAACTCGCCGCCTGCTGACCCCGATGCTGGAAACCGGCATCCTGCCCGGCACCACCCAGAGCGCCATCTTCGACGCCGCGCAGCAGGACGGCTGGGAGCTGGGCTACGGCCCGCTGCGCCCGGAGGACCTGTACCAGGCCGACGGCGTGTGGCTGGTGTCCTCGGTCCGCCTGCTCACCCCGGTGCGCACCCTGGATGCCAAGCCGATCCGGATGGACGCCGAGCTGCACGAACAGCTGTCCGCCCTGGCGGATTCGATCCGCTAGCCCCGGCTACCAGATCAGGTTGTAGGTCCCGGCCCAGATAGCGGCCGCGATGGCCGCGGCGCCCAGCAGGACGCCGGCGGCCAGCACCGCACCGTCGCTCCGGGTGAAGGTGGCGGTGCGGATCCAGGTGCGCTGCCCGGTGCCGAAGCCCTTGGCCTCCATGGTGGTGGCCAGGCGCCCGGCCCGGCGGATCGCCTGCACCAGCAGCGCCAGTAGCTGGCCGAGCTTCGCACCCACGCGCTGGCGCACGGTGCCCAGGTTGCCGATGCCGCGGGCCCGCCGCGCCAGGGTCAGCGTGGTGAATTCCTCCACCATCAAGCCCAGCAGGCGCATGCCCGCCAAGGCACCGAGCACAAAACGGTGCGGCACCTTCAGCTGCTGGGACAGCGCGCCGCCCAGGTCGCTGGGGTTCGTGGTGGACAGCAGCAGCACCATCGGCACCGCCATGGCCAATGCGCGCAGCCCCGTGGCGACGCCTCCGGCCACCGAGCCCTCGGTGATGTCGAAGATCCCCAGATCCAGCAGCACCCGTCCCGAATCCTGGCCCACCAGGGCGATGCCCCAGGCCGCCAGGACGCCGGCCGCCAGCAGCGGCCAGCCGCGGCGGAAGAACCCGCCGATGCCCAGCCCCGCCAGCGGCAGCATCAGCAGCGTGGCCGCGATGACCACCGCCGCCGAAACCCAGTCCACCGTGCTGATCAGCGGCAAAGTGGCCCCGGCGATCGCGCCGAACTTGGCCAGCGGATTGATCTTCGCCAGCCAGCTGTCCCCCACCGGGGCGTCCAGCATCGGCCCCGACGAGGTCCTCGCGGCGGCCACCTCGGCCGGCGCCAGCACCAGCTCGTCGGCCCCCAGCGCCGCGGCGAAATGCTCGTCATGGGTCACCGCGATGATCGCGGTGGATTCGGCGAGTTCCTCGATGAGCAGTTGCGCCAGCTCGCGCCAGGTGTTCGCGTCCTGCCCGAAGGTCGGCTCGTCAAGGATCACCACGTCCGGCGAGGCGGCCAGCACTGTGGCCACCGACAACCGGCGCTTCTCCCCTCCGGAAAGCGTGAACGGGTTGGCTTCGGCCAAGTCCTGCAGGCCAAGCCGCTCCAGCAACTCCTGCACCCGGGCCTCGACCTGCCGCGGATCGTACTTCTGCTCCTCGGCCGCGCCGTGCCTGGCGCGCAGCGGCGCGAAAGCCAGCTCCTCGCGCACGGACTGGGTGACGAACTGGTGCTCGGGTTCCTGGAACACCGAGCCGATGCGGGCGACCAGCGCTCCGGCCTTCCAGCTGAACGGCGAGGGCGGCAACCCGTCGGCCAGCTGGGGGCTGGCGGCGAACTGGCCTGACACAGGTTGCAGCAGCCCGCCCAGGGTCAGTGCCAGCGTGGACTTCCCTGCCCCGTTCTCCCCGCGGATCACCAGGGCCCTGCCGCCGGTGACCTCGAAGCTGGCCGGGGCGGTGCGCACAGCATGCTCGCCCCGCGCGCAAACCAGCTCCTCGGCGTGCAGCATCGGGGCGCCGCCGGCCCTCGGCGCCGGCGAGGTCTGCGGAACATAGCCCGGAATCCAGACCCCTGCCTGCGCCAATTCGGCGCGCACCGCCGCGTCCCCGGCCAGCGCCTCGGGGTGCAGGTCGTGGGCGATCCCCCCGCCGGGGGCCAGCACCAGCACCCGATCCACCTGCCGGGCCCACGCCTCCAGCCGGTGCTCCACCACGATCAGCGTCGCCCCGGTGGACTCCACGGCGCCGATCACTGCATCGCGCAACGGCGGGATGCTGCCCGGGTCGATATTCGCGGTCGGCTCGTCAAGCAGCATCAGCCCGGGGCGCATGGCCAGGATCCCGGCCAGGGCCAGGCGCTGCTTCTGCCCGCCGGACAGTTCCTGCGTGCGATGTTCGTAGCCCAGTGCGCCGAGCCCCACGGCGTCAAGCGCCTGCGGGATCCGCTCGCGGATCTCCTGCGGGTCGACGCCCAGGTTCTCGGCGCCGAAGGCGACGTCGTCACCCACCCGGCTCTGCACCACCTGGGTTTCCGGATCCTGCTGCATCAGGCCCACCGGGAAGCTGCGCGCGAACGCGTCCTGCCCGCCGACCAGCAGCTCGCCGGTGGGACCGGCGTCCTGGTCGACTTCGAGCACGCCGGCCAGCGCATGCAAGAAGGTGGATTTGCCGGCCCCCGAGGGGCCCAGCAGGAGCACCTTCTGACCTGCAGGGATCTGCACGTCAAGTCCGGCGATGGCCGGGCGGTCGCGCTCGGCATGCTGCCAGGTGAAGCCGCGCGCGCTGATCTCCACACCCTGCCGGGTCAGCGGGGCCGTACGCCCGTTGGCGGCGGCGCTCATTTGCGCACCGCAAGCGCCGGTTCCAGGTGCGCGCGGCGGCTGGCGAGGTTGCTCAGCGCGCCGGTGCGGGCCAGCGCCCGGGTAATCCACCAGGACAGCAGGCCGGCGACGACCAGGCCAGACACGGCGGTGGCTCCCACGTGGAACAGCTTCATGAACTCGGTGTATTCGGCCACGCTGCCCACGACGTAGGCTTCGCTGAGGCCGGCAAACAGGCCCGAGCCCAGGCCTGCAAGCAACGCCACCGGCAGGTTCCAGCGACGGTAGCGGAACAGCGCGAACACCAGCTCGGCGCCCAGGCCCTGGACCAGGCCGGAAATCAGCACCGGCATGCCCCAGTGCGTGCCCAGCAGCGCCTCGACCACGGCGGCCAGCACCTCGCAGAACAGTGCGGCGCCGGGCTTGCGGATGATCAGCGCGCCGAGCACCGCCGGGAACAGCCACAGGCCGGTAAGCAGGGCAGTGCCGGGTGGGAAGGCGGTGAAGGCCAGCGAGAACAGGCCGTAGCTCGCGGACCAGGCCCAGAAGACCACGCCGGAAGCGACGGCGATGACCGAGGCGATGACGATATCGACTACGCGCCAGGTGCTGCGCTGCGTCGTGCGGGTTGTGCTCATGAGGTGTCCTCCTTGATCAGGAGGGGGGATGAACGGAATCGGGGCGCTGTCCAGCGCCGGTCCGCATCCGAGATGCTCGACTTCCTTCGCCGGTACTAACCGGAGCAGGTTCGAGGGTCTGCGATCTATCGCACTCTCAGCGCCTTTCGCCGCGAACGGCTTGACGCTCCCCTGTCGGAATAATTACTGCCCACCCACCATACCGCAGGTAAGCTGGCAACGGAACGATAAGTCACAACGTTGAACGTGAGGTCCACATGAACGCAGTACAAAAGCTCATCGCAACCGGCATTTCCCTGGGTGCGGGCTTCCTCGGCAGCAAGCTGGTCGATCAGGTCTGGAAGGGTTTCACCGGCAACACCGCCCCGCGCAAGGGCAGCGAGGAAGCCGCCGAGGCTTCCATGCGCCAGGCGCTGGGCTTCGCCGTGTTCTCCGCCGTGGTCGCAGCGGTCATCCAAGTGCTGGCTGATCGCGGCACCACCAAGGCCATCGCCAAGTTCACCAAGTAGCACTCCAGCGCAACAGCAGCGGGGCATTGCCTGCTCAGGGAATGGCCCGCTGCTGTTGGTTGAAGTTATTTCGCGTCCGGCCCGGTCTCCTGCGGATCAATTTCCGGCACGGTCCCGGTGTGCGGGGCGGAGGTCACCTTCTCCACGACCTGGCGCAGCTCGTCGGAGTACAGGGTCTCCTTGGCCGCGTGCTTGGTGCGGTAGCCGGCGCGGCCGATCATGTGCGCAGACACCGGGGCGGTCAGCAGCTGCATCGCCCAGGCAAGGACGAGGACCGGGATGACGGTCCAGCTGCGCAGGTGGATGGCCAGTCCGGCGAAGATCAGCAGGAAGCCCAGCACCTGGGGTTTGGTGGCCGCATGCATGCGGGTGAGCATGTCGGGAAAGGTCAGCAGGCCGATGCCGGCAATCAGGGACATCAGGCAGCCCAGAATCAGCAGCACGGCGACGAGGATGTCGAGGAAAAGGTCCATTACGCGTTCCTCTGATCCGAGACATAGCGCGAGACGGTCACCGAGCCGATGAACCCGATGGTGCAGGCGGCGACCACGAACAGCACGTAGTCGGTGTGCCTGTTCAACGCCATCTCCAGGCACAGGGCCGCGGAGATGATCAGCAGCATGACATCCAGGGCCAGCACCCGGTCGAGGATTGAGGGGCCTTTCGCCACACGGACCAGGCAGGCGATGGCGCCCAGCCCGAGCAGGCTGCCGCAGATCCAGACGACAACTTCGATCATGGCTTCTCCTTTGTCCTTCTCACGCGGGGGCTGCATTCGTTCTTGATGGCTTCGTACTCGTCCTGGCTGCCGATGGCCATGATCAGGCGGCGTTCGATGTCGCGGATGTTCTCCCGCGCCTTCGCGACCTCCTGGGCCGAGTCGACGTCGATGTAGTGCAGATACAGGGTCGAGGAGCTGCGGTCCACGTCGAGCACGAAGGACCCGGGAATCAGCGTCAGCACATGGCCCACGGTCATCACGATCAGGTCCGAGTCGGTGCGCAGCGGCACCGCGATCACCGAGCTGCGCGTCTTCTTCCCGCGCACCACCGCCAGCCAGGCGACGTGGACGCTGGCGGCGACGACCTGGCCCAGGAACCATCCGAACAGCTTGACGCAGTACCAGAGGTTCAGCCGCCCGGAGAGCACCACCGGCGGCAGCGGGAACAGGTTCACGATGACCAGCGCGATGACGGCGCCAAAGATCAGGTTGCCCGGGGAGAAGTCCTGCCAGAGCGCTCCCCAGACGAAAACCAGCAGGAGCAGCAGCGGCCACTCCTGCTTGAGCGTGGCGCGGTGGCGGACGCCGGCGGTGTCCAGCGCGTCGTCGATGCGCTGGTCGCGCGGGGCCAGGTTCTTGTTCGGCATGTTGTCCCTCCGCTCAGTAACTCAGGATGGCGTTGATGTACGGTTCGTGGGCGATCAGCTGCGCCGCCACTCGCTGGCAGAACTCGAAGATCGGCCCGGCGAACACCGTCAGCGCGATGCCCGCCACCACCAGCGAGCCGGTGGCGTAGCGCATGCCCCAGGGCAGCGCCTCGGATTCGAGTTCGCGGGCCAGCTTCAGGCCCAGGTGCGGCGCCTGGGCGCCGCCGGCGGCGGTCTGGTCCGCGACCTTCGCCGCCTCGTCCACCAGGTCCGGGTTGGGGATCTCGGCGTCCGCCGCGCGGCGCCAGAACATGCGGGCCCACACGCGGATGATCGCCAGCAGGGTCAGCAGGCTGGTCAGCAGGCCGGCGGCGATGACCACCCAGGTCAACGCGTCTGCATCCTGCGCGGCCGCATGCAGCAGCCCGAACTTACCCAGGAAGCCGGAGAACGGCGGGATGCCGCCCAAGTTGATGGCCGGGATGAAGAACAGCAGCGACAGCGCCGGGGACAGCTTGGCCAGCGATCCCAGCCGGGTCACGTTCGCGCTGCCGGCGCGGCGCTCGATCAGCCCCGCCACCATGAACAGCGAGGTCTGCACGATGATGTGGTGGCCGACGTAGTAGATGGTCGCCGCGATGGCCAGCTCGCCGCCCACGGCCACGCCGAAGATCAGGTAGCCGATGTGGCTGGTCAGCGTGAAGGACAGCATACGCTTGAAGTCGGTCTGCGCGATCGCGCCGAGGATACCGATGACCATGGTCAGCGCCGCGACCACCAGCAGCCCGGCGTTCACCGCGCCTCCCGGGAACAGCAGCGTCTCGGTGCGCACGATCGCGTACACCCCCACCTTGGTCAGCAGGCCGGCGAACACCGCGGTCACCGGGGCCGGGGCCGTCGGATAGGAGTCCGGAAGCCACAGCGACAGCGGGAAGACCGCCGCCTTGATGCCGAAGGCGATCAGCAGCAGCACATGCAGGATCAGCTGCGGTCCCTGGTCAAGCTGCGGCAGCTTCCCTGCCAGGTCCGCCATGTTCACGGTGCCGGTCGCCGCGTAGGTCATCGCGATGCCCATCAGGAAGATCACCGAGGAGACCACGGAGACCACCACATAGGTGGTGCCCGCGCGGATGCGCTCGGCAGTGGCGCCCAGGGTCAGCAGCACGTAGCTGGCGGTCAGCAGGATCTCGAAGCCGACATACAGGTTGAACAGGTCAGCTGCCAGGAACGCGTTGGACACGCCGGCCAGCAGGATCAGGTAGGCCGGGTGGAACACCGACACCGGCCCGGGTTCGTCCCCGTCGGCCAGGCCCTGGCTGGTCGCGTAGAACAGCACCGCCAGCGACACCAGGGTGGAGATCAGCAGCATGAAGGCGCTGAAGCCGTCGACCATCAGCGAGATGCCCCACGGCGACTGCCAGCCGCCGATATGCACCGCGTAGCTCTCCCCGCCCCACACGGCGGCCAGCATGCCGGCTTCCAGGAGCAGGGTCACGCACAGGATGCCGATGGTGATCAGGCGCTGCAGCTTGATGCGGCGGCGGACCAGGAAGGCGGCGCCGGCGCCGAAGATCGGCAGTACCACCGCCAGCGGAGCAAGATCCAGGAAATTCACTCTTCCCCCTCGCGAATCGGTCGGCCTTCTTCGTCAACGAACTCGGTCGTGTCCTCGGCCACCGGCGAATCTTCCTCTTCGTCATAGGCGGTGGACTGCGACACCTTGATGTCTTCGGTGTCGTCGGCCAGCACGTCGGCGCTGGTCAGCGTCCAGGAGCGGTAGATCATCGCGAGCAGGAACGCGGTCACCGCGAAGGTGATCACGATCGCGGTCAGGATCAGCGCCTGCGGCAGCGGGTCGGAGTACTGATCGGCGGGCAGGTCGGGCTTGAACAGCGGCGCCGCGCCCTTGCGCCCGCCGGCCGTCAGGATCAGCAGGTTCACCCCGTTGCCCAGCAGCATGATGCCCAGCAGCACGCGGGTCAGGGTGCGTTCGAGCACCAGGTAGAACCCGGTGGCCAGCAGCACCCCGGTGATGACCAGGAAAGTGATGTTCACGCTCATCGGCCGACTCCCGTCTGCGACGCTTGGATTGGGTCATGCTGTTCGATGGGGCTGCGGCCCTCGGAGAGCAGGTCGATCTCGCTGCCCAGCGAGCGCAGCACGTCCTGCACCAGGCCGAGCACCACCAGGTACACGCCGATGTCGAAGATCGTGGAGGTCACGAACTTGTGCTCGCCGAAGACCGGAAGCCAGAACTCCCACGCGTAGGTCGTGAAGATCTCGTCCCCCGCGAACAGCGGCATGATCCCGGACAGCCCCGCCAGCGCGATGCCGCCGCCGATCAGCATGCCCGGAGCGATGCGCATGGACTCGGACAGCTCGATGCGCCCGCCGGCCAGGTAGCGGATGGTCAGCGCCAGGCCGGCGATCAGGCCGCCGGCGAACCCGCCGCCGGGGGTGTTGTGCCCGGCCAGCAGCGTGTACACGGACATGATCAGCACCGAGTGGAACATCAGGCGGGTGACCACTTCGAAGATGATCGAGCGGCGTTCGGCCACCAGGGTGTTGCCGGCCATCAGCCAGTCCTGGTTGGAGCTGGCGGCGAAGCGCCGGGCGATGCGCAGCTCGACCTCCTTCTCCGCCTGGGAGCCCATGGCCTCGGAGCCGGAGTCGATGCTGCCCGGGGCCACCTGGTGGGCGCGCACCCTTCGGCCGAAGCCGCGGCCGGCGAAGATCAGCGAGGCCACGCCGGTGGCCGCAGCGGCCAGCACGGTGATTTCCCCGAAGGTGTCCCATACGCGCATGTCCACCAGGGCCACGTTCACGACGTTTTTGCCGAAGCCCTCGTAATAGGCAAGTTCCGGCCATTCCAGAGAGATCGGCGCCTGCCCGCGGGCTGCCATCATCGCGATCGCGATGTACACGACCATGATCGACAGCGCGATCGCCAGGATCGCGCGGCCCCACTTGATGCGGGTCAGCCCAACCCACAGGCGCTTGGGCAGCGCGCGCAGCGCCAGCACGAAAGAGACCAGCACGATGGTTTCCACCAGCAGCTGGGTCAGCGCCAGGTCCGGGGCGCCCTGCAGGGCGAAGATCGCGACCATGCCGTAGCCGGTCACCGAGACCATCAGCACCGCCATGAAGCGCTTGGGCGCGGCGATCGCGATCACGCAGCCGGCGATGATGATCGCCCCGATGATCAGCTGCGCCGGATGGTCGGCAATGACCCAATTGGTCGGCCACGGGGTTTCCACCGCCAGCGCGATGCCCAGCGGCAGAACCAGCACCACGGACAGGATCACACCCAGGTAGAAGGACAGCGAACCGCGCTGGGTGCGGCCGGTGATCCAGATGGCCGCCATGTCCAGCACGTTCACCGACATGCGGTACAGCTCCTCGGCGGAGGTGACCATGCGGCGCAGCGGCGCGCCGGTATCGGTGCGCCGGCGGATCCAGTAGAAGAACAGGCCAAGCCCCACCGAGATCGCGCTCAAGCCCAGGGCCGCGTTGAACCCGGCGAAGGCCGCCAGGTGCATGTCCGGGGCCCCGCCCTGCAGCGCGGACCAATGCTTGGAGAGCAGCTCCACCGGGTACGGGAACAGCCCGAACCCCAGGGTCAGGGTGCTCAGCACCAGCAGCGGGGTCAGGAAGATCAGCGTCGGCGGCTTGCAGACCAGCGGGTCGACCTTGTACTTCTTCACGCCGAACGCGCCGAAGAAGAAACGCAAGGAGTAGGCCATGGTCAGCGCGGCGCCCAGCACCATGCCGATCAGCGCGTACGGGCCCCACCTGGTGTCCAGGTGCAGCGCCGATTCGTAGACAGCTTCCTTGGCCACGAAGCCGAGCAGCAGTGGCAGCCCCGCCATGGAGGCCGCGGCGATGCCGGCCGCGGTGGTCAGGATCGGCATCGCATGGCGCAGCCCGGTGAGCTTGCGGATGTCGCGGGTACCGGTGTTGTGGTCGATGATGCCCACCGACAGGAACAAGGTGGCCTTGAACAGGCCGTGGGCCAGGGTCAGCGCCAGCGCCGCGAAGGCGGCGTCCGGTGTGCCCAGGCCGAAGACGGCGATGATGAAACCCAGCTGGGAGACGGTGCCGAAAGCCAGGATCAGCTTCAGGTCGTACTGCTTCAGCGCGCGGAACCCGCCGATGAGCATGGTGAGCAGGCCGATGCCGACGGTCATCGGCACCCACAGGCCTGTCTCGGCGAATCCGGGAGCCAGTCGGGCGATCAGGTAGACGCCTGCCTTGACCATCGCGGCGGCGTGCAGGTAGGCGGAGACCGGGGTGGGCGCCGCCATCGCCCCGGGAAGCCAGAAGTGGAAGGGCACCAGTGCGGACTTGGACAGCGCGCCGACGATGATCAGCGCCACTGCCACGTCGGTGTAGGTTCCCAGCGCGACCAGTTCGCCGGAGGCTGCGATGATCTCGGAGAGCTGGTAGCTGCCGGTCTGGGTGCCCAGCATCAGGATGCCGGCGAGCATCACCAGGCCGCCGAAGGTCGTAATGATCAGCGCGTTCATGGCCGAGCGGCGCGCGGTGATCAGGGCCTGGCTGAAGCCGATCAGCAGGTAGGACAGCACGCTGGTGATTTCCCAGAAGATGAACATGATGATCACGTCATCTGCGGTCACCAAACCGGTCATGGCGCCGGCGAACGCGACCATCTTGGCTGCGAAGCCGCCGATCTGCGGGTCGTCGTTCTTGAAGTAGCGCGCGCAGTAGAACAGCACCAGCGCGCCCACGCCCAGGATCAGCAGCAGGATCGTGGCGGACAGGGTGTCCATGCGGAAGTTCAGCCCGATGTTCAGCCCGGGGATCCAGTCGATGCGGATCGAGGGCGGGGCGTTCGGGGCCCCGGAGGCCAGCGACTGGTCGGAGGCCAGCACGGCGGGCAGCTTGGTGAGCAGCCAGATGAATCCCGCGGCAGGAACCGTCGCGACGACGTAGAACGCGTTGCGCTTCAGCACCCGGAAAAGCAGTGGGCACAGCAGTGCTGTGGCAAACAGTGCACTGAGAATGATGAGCACGCGTCTCCTCTGTCGACTGGAAATGGGGCAGAGTTCGACGACCAAAAATAGCCGGCACTTGTAATTTTATCAGTCTGGGCTCAGACTTCCTTCATGTCAGAGCGTTTCCATGCCGTCATCTCGGCGGTTCGGACGGCACATCTATCGCGCCCGGCCCTACGCCAGCCCTCCGCCGCTTCTCTCGAATTCATCTGCTGATTACCGCAAACGGGTACTATGCGAGCATGAGTTTCAATCAGCGAACGCAGCCGGTTCCTCCAGCAGAGAAATGGCTGACCAAGTACACCTGGGCGTGGGCCAGCTGGGACTGGGGCCAGGCCGCGATCAACGCGGTGATGATCACCTTCGTGTTCACTGTGTACCTGACCAGCGAACTTTTCGGCGACAAGGACCATGCTTCGCTCGTGCTCTCGCAGGCGCTGGCCATCGGCGGGGTACTCATCGCCCTGCTGGTACCGGTCACCGGCATGCGAGCCGACGCCGCCGGGCGCCGCAAGCTGTGGATCATGGTCAACACCATCGCGCTGGTGCTCATCTGCGCCGCCGGCTTCTTCGTCTACCCCGATCCCGGTTTCCTGTGGTTCGGCGCGCTGCTGATCGCGGCGATGTCGGTGGCCAGCGAGTTCGCCGGGGTGAACTACAACGCGGTGCTCAACCAGATCTCCACCCCCGCCACGGTCGGCAAGGTCTCGGGCTTCGGCTGGGGCATGGGCTACGTGGGCGGCATCCTGGCGCTGGCCCTGGTGCTCTTCGGCTTCGTGGATCCGATCTTCCAATGGCCCGGAGCCTCCACGGAGAACTCGCTGAACCTGCGGCTGGTCGCGGTGTTCTCCGCGCTGTGGTGCCTGGTGTTCGCGCTGCCGCTGTTCTTCCTCATCCCCGAATCCCGCGCCGCGATGAACGAGAAGATCCCGCTGCGTAGCTCCTACGCGGTGCTGTTCCGGCGCATCGCAAGCCTGTGGCGCGAGGACAAGAACCTGATCTTCTTCCTGCTCTCCTCCGCGGTGTTCCGCGACGGCCTGGCGGCGATCTTCACCTTCGGCGGCGTCATCGCCGCCGGCACCTTCGGGTTCGCATTGAGCGAGGTCATCATCTTCGCCATCGTGGGCAACGTGGTGGCTGCGGTCGGCGCGATCATCGGCGGACGGCTTGACGACGTACTCGGCCCCAAAGCCGTGATCACCGGCTCCCTGGTCGGCCTGCTGCTGGCCGGGGCCGGGGTGTTCTTCTCCCCCGCCGCCACCGGATTCTGGATCTTCGGCCTGCTGCTGTGCCTATTCGTCGGCCCGGCCCAGGCCGCCGCCCGGTCCTACCTGGCCCGGCTCATTCCCGCCGGCCGCGAGGGCGAGATGTTCGGGCTGTACGCGACCACCGGCCGCGCGGTGTCCTTCCTGGCTCCGGCGTTGTTCGGCGCCGCGATTGCGATTGCCACCCCGTTGGTGGCCGCCGGCGAGGCCCAGCGCTACGGCATTCTGGGCATCCTGGTGGTCTTGGCGGTCGGCTTGGCCCTGCTGCTTCCGATCCGCGCGCCGAAGAAGTCCTCCAACGAAGCCTCTGCTTAAGCGCCTCGTCCCGGCAGCCGTTCGGGCTGCCGGGACGAGGCGAAGCGATTCGCGAGGGTGCTAGTTCTCGATGATGGTGCGGTGGAAGTTCAGGTGGCTGCGTGAGGCCGTCGGGCCGCGCTGGCCCTGGTAGCGGTTGCCGTAGCGGCCCGAACCGTAGGGGTTCTCGGTTTCCGAGGTCAGCTTGAAGAAGCACAGCTGGCCGATCTTGGAGCCGGGCCACAGCTTGATCGGCAAGGTGGCCATGTTCGACAGCTCCAGGGTTACGTGGCCGGAGAAGCCAGGGTCGATGAAGCCGGCGGTCGAGTGGGTCAGCAGGCCCAGGCGCCCCAGGGAGCTCTTGCCCTCCAGGCGCGCGGCGATGGAGTTGCCCAGGGTGACCACTTCATAGGTGGAGCCGAGCACGAACTCTCCCGGATGCAGGATGAACGGTTCCTCGGGATCGACCTCGACCAGACGGGTCAATTCGCTCTGGTCCTGGGCCGGGTCGATGTGCGCGTACTTGTGGTTGTCGAACAGCCGGAAGAACCGGTCGATTCGAACGTCCACCGATGCGGGCTGGATCATCTCGGCATTAAACGGCTCCAGGCCGATCTCTCCGGACTCAATTTCTCTGCGAATATCACCATCTGAATACAACACGCCTTTAAATTTATCGTGTCTGCGGCGCAACGGTGAATACCGCACCCCTATATGTACGCGCGATTCGCGCTTCCGGAGGTTTCGAAGTGGGCGGATTCTCATGTGCTGTCCAGAAAATCCGGATATTCTGGGAGCGGGACGCAGTGTCCCCACCGCACCACCGAGGGATTTCCATTCATGCGCTTGGCTTCCGCCCTGACCAGCTCCGTACTCGTCGGAGTGCTCGTGTTCTCCGGCACGGCCGCCGTTGCCGCGCCCGAGGATATTCCGGCCGTCGAGGCCGCGGAGCTGGCTTCTGCGTCGAGCCTGCTGGCGCTGATCAACCCGAGCACCAAGCTCTCCCCCGAGGACTACACCCCGAAGGACCTGGTCACCCTATCCGGGACCTCCTTCCAGCTGCGCAAGCAGGCCGCCGACGCGGTGGAGGACTTGGTCGCAGACGCCCGCGCCGCGGGCCACAGCATCAAGGTACTCAGTGCCTTCCGCTCCTACCAGCGCCAAGCCGCCCTGTTCAACAAGTACCAGGCGCAGTACGGCACCGAGTACGCCGAGCGCATCTCGGCCCGTCCGGGAACCAGCGAGCACCAGCTGGGCTTGGCCGCCGATCTCGGCTATACCAACAGCCGCGCCGAGTTGAAGGAAGCCTTCGGGCAGACCCCGGCAGGCCAGTGGATCGCCGAGTACGCGGTCGACTACGGGCTGATCGTGCGCTATCCGGTGGGCAAGGAAGAGATCACCGGCTACAAGTACGAGCCGTGGCATGTGCGCTATATCGGCAAGGAGCAGGCCAAGGCCATGCAGGAATCCGGCGCCGAGACCTTTGAGGAATACTTCGACATGCTGCAGGACGCGTCCATGCAGGCCCAAGCCACCCCGGCGGCGAAGCCGAGTGATGAACCGGGCTCCGTGCCGTCCACGCCCGTTGAGCCAACCACCGAGAAGGAGAACCAGAAGGTCGAAGGCTCCGGCGTGCTGCGCGAGGACGACCTCATGGTGCTGCGTTTCCTGCCGCCCTACCGCGACTGGAGCTTCGGCTTCACCAAGTAGCGGCTAGAAGATCGCCGCCACCGAAAGCAGCACCATCGGCGGCACTAGGGTCGAACCCAAGGCTGTGAGCCAGTGCGCGGTCTTGCCGGTGGCGTTCTGGCAGGCTCCGCTGCGCTTGCGGCGGCTCACCAGATACACGTTTACCAGGATCCAGACGATCGCTCCGATGGCCAGCGGCGGCCCGAGCACGAGGTTGGACGAGAAGTAGCCCTCCACGTTGTGGGCGAGGGACTCTGCGCCCAGGGAGATCATCGGCCCTTGGCTGACGTACATGTACAGCATCCAGAAATAGATGATGCCGGGGATTCCAAGCAGGACATTGACGACAAAAAGCCGAGTCATGCGGTTGCCTCCAAGCGGTGCCCGGATGCGCTGTGCACCGCAGGCGACAGGCGATGCCTGCGTATCGGTTGCTCCGAGTCTACCCCCGCCTCCTGGGAATTCCGGGGCTTTTCGCGCACCCGGCCGGTGTGCATCAGCTGTGAAAATCCGCGCTTAAACAAGCTGTCCGCCGCCGCTCCCCTGAGGGGAACGGCGACGGAGCGCAGGTGTTTGCGCCTGTCAGCGGCGCTATCCGGGGCTACTTGGAGCGTACCGGGATGCCGGTGAAGGTCGGCTTCATGGTGGAGGCGAAGAAGTCGTTGCCCTTGTCATCCACGACGATGAAGGCCGGGAAGTCCTCAACCTCGATCTTCCAGATGGCTTCCATGCCGAGTTCTTCGTACTCGATGACGTCGACCTTCTTAATGCAGTCAAGCGCCAGGCGGGCGGCAGGGCCGCCGATGGAGCCCAGATAGAAGCCGCCGTGGGTGTCGCACGCATCGGTGACCTGCTGCGAGCGGTTGCCCTTGGCCAGCATCACCATGGAGCCGCCGGCTGCCTGGAACTGGTCCACGTAGGAGTCCATGCGGCCTGCGGTGGTCGGGCCGAAGGAGCCCGAAGCCATGCCCTCAGGGGTCTTGGCAGGACCTGCGTAGTAGACCGGGTGGTCCTTCAGGTACTGCGGCATCTCTTCGCCGGCGTCCAGGCGTTCCTTGATCTTGGCGTGCGCGATATCGCGGGCCACGACCAGCGGGCCGGTCAGCGACAGGCGGGTCTTGACCGGGAACTTGGTCAGCTCGGCCAGGATCTCGTCCATCGGCTTGTTCAGGTCGATCTTGACCACCGAGGAGCCGCCGGTGCCGGAGACGCCCGAGGTCTCGTCGTCGTGGGCGGCGATGGCCGGGTGGGACTCGTCCGGCATGAAGCGCGCCGGATCGGTTTCCAGCTGCTCGACGAACAGGCCTTCTTCGGTAATCTTCGCCAGCATCTGGCGGTCGGCCGAGCAGGACACGGCGATGGCCACCGGCAGCGAGGCGCCGTGGCGCGGCAGGCGCACCACGCGCACATCGTGGCAGAAGTACTTGCCGCCGAACTGCGCGCCGATGCCGAAGTGGCGGGTCAGCTCGAGGACCTTCTCTTCCAGATCGGTGTCGCGGAAGCCGCGGCCGGTCATGGCGCCCTCGGTCGGCAGCGAGTCCAGGTACTTGGCGGAACCGTACTTGGCGGTCTTCAGCGCCATTTCGGCGCTGGTGCCGCCAATGACGATGGACAGGTGGTACGGAGGGCACGCGGCGGTGCCCAGCGAGCGCAGCTTCTCATCAAGGAAGGTCAGCATGGCGTTCTCGTTCAGGATCGCCTTGGTCTCCTGGTACAGGAAGGACTTGTTGGCCGATCCGCCGCCCTTGGCCATGAACAGGAACTTGTAGCTGGTGTCCGCGCCCGGCTTGGTGTTGGCGTACAGGTCGATCTGGGCCGGGAGGTTGTTTCCAGTGGCCTTCTCTTCCCAGGTGGTGATCGGGGCCAGCTGCGAGTAGCGCAGGTTCAGGCGGGTGTAGGCGTCATAGATGCCGCGGGAGAGCGAGATCTCGTCCTGCTCCTCGGTGAGCACACGCTGGCCGCGCTTGCCCATCACGATCGCGGTGCCGGTGTCCTGGCACATCGGCAGGATGCCGCCGGCGGCGATGTTCGCGTTCTTCAGCAGGTCCAGCGCCACGAACTTGTCGTTCGGGCTGGCGTCCTCGTCGTCGAGGATGTTGCGCAGCTGCTGCAGGTGTGCCGGGCGCAGGTAGTGCGAGATGTCGTGCAGGGCGGTCTCTGCCAGAAGCTCCAGTGCTTCGGGGGCGACCTTCAGGAAGTTCTTGCCATCGGGACCGGCGACAACCTCGACGCCCTCGGTGGAAATCTTGCGATATTCGGTGGTGTCTTCGCCGATGGGCAGAAGATCCTCATAACGAAATTCAGGCATGCTCGTTCCTTGAATCTATGGTGGGTGCTCGCTATCCAGTTTAGGCCTTGTAACCGGATTTGGCTTATTCGGCGTTTGCGCCCGGGCGGTGATCGCGACATGCTTGGGGTATGAGCACCGAGAACACCTCCGCCCCGCTGGACGGACAAGATCCTAACGAGCGCCCGGATATGATCATCGAAACCCCGATGGACAAGGAACAGGCCCGGCCGAAAACCCACTTCGAAATGATGCTGCAGGCAGGGCTTAACAAACCGGAGCTTTCCGGTTCGGTGCTCAGCGCGTTCATGAGCGCGGAGGTCTTCTTCCTCTCCCGCGAAGAGGTCACCGGCGAGAACAAGAACGCCCAGCCGCTGCTGCTGACCAACCCGGCCGGCGCTCCGATGGTCGCCGTGTTCACCTCCATCGAGCGCATCCCCTCCAGCTACATCGACCAGGCAGGCTACGGCGTGAAGGTGCAGGGCGCGACGATCGTGCGCGCGCTGCAGGGCACCGGTTTCGTAGTGAACCCCGGCGACGAGCTGAGCTTCGAGATTCCCGCCGAGGGCGTGGACATCCTCAAGGAGCAGATGCTCAAGCAGGATCCCGAAGCCTAGCAATCCACCGCAGCGGGACCCGGATTTTTCCGGAGCCTGATCGTGCGATATGCTGTTTTTCGCCCGGGCCGTCATTAGGCCGCTCGGAGCATGCGGGCGTAGCTCAATGGTAGAGCGCTAGCTTCCCAAGCTCGATACGCGGGTTCGATTCCCGTCGCCCGCTCGCACAGATTGCCGGGACACCCATGGGTGCCCCGGCAATTTTCTGTTCCACCGCGAGGAGTTTCATGACCGGAGTTCTTGAAGGCTTCTCGATCATCTGGGTGGTCATCGCCGTGGGCTACCTGGTGGGGCGCACCGGGGTGCTCGGGGAGCAGGCCCGCTACGTGCTCAACCGCGTCACGTTTTTCGTCGCCAGCCCGGCGCTGCTGTTCACCACCCTGGCCGATTCCGACCCCGTCGCCGTGCTCGGCCCGCTGCTCTGGGTGGCAGGCCTGTCCGCGGTGCTCACCGCCGTCGTCTACCATCTGGCCACCGCCCGCTGGCTCAAGCGCCCAGCCTCGGAACGGATCGTCGCGGCCATGGCCGCCTCCACGGTGAACTCCGCCAATCTGGGGCTTCCCATCGCGCTGTACGTGCTCGGCGACATGTCCTACGCGGCGCCGATCATCCTGTTCCAGCTGGCCCTGTACCAGCCGGTGAACCTGGCGATGCTCGACGCCACCACCTCCAAGCACCGCACGACCCCCATGGCCATGGTCCTGGCCACCGCGAAGAACCCGATGATCATCGGCTCGCTGCTGGGCCTGGTCGTCGCGCTGACCGGTGTCCAGGTCCCGCAGATCGTGCTCGAACCGGTCAACCTGATCGCCGGCGCCTCGATCCCCGCCATGCTGCTGGCCTTCGGCATCTCGCTGGTTGGCTCCAAGCCGCTGGAGAAAGCTTCCGGCCGCCGGGCCGACGTGCTCATCGGCTCGGTCGCCAAGCTGGTGGTCCATCCGCTGCTGGCCTGGGTGCTGGCCTACTACCTGTTCGACCTGCGCGGCGAGCTGCTGGTCGCCTCGGTCATCATGGCCGGGCTTCCCACCGCGCAGAACATCTTCGTCACCGCCTCGCGCTACGAGCACGGGGTCGTGATCGCCAAGGACACCGTGCTGATGACCACCATCTGCGCCATCCCGCTGATGATGGCGCTGGCGCTGCTGCTGGGCATCTGAACCGTCGTATTTCTTTACATGACTTGGGTACGGAAAAGACCCGGCACCCGGGTCTATGATCGGGGAATAGCCCGCGGCCGCCGGCCGTTGTGTACGGTTATCCGTTCCCTAGCATCCTTGTGAGGTCATCGTGAAACGCATCGCTCCCCTGCTGGCCACCGCCGCCGCCCTTGCCCTGACGCTGAGCGCCTGCGGCGGATCCCCGGACAGCGGCGGCACCCCCGATGAAGCGGGCGCCTCCGCGCTGCAGAAGGTCAAGGACGCCGGCGTGCTGACCGTGGGCACCGAAGGCACCTATCGCCCCTTCTCCTACAACGAGGGCTCCGAGCTGACCGGCTACGACGTGGAGGTCATCAAGGCGGTCGGCGAGAAGATGGGTGTCGAGGTCAAGTTCCAGCAGACCCAGTGGGATGCGATCTTCGCCGGGCTGGACGCCGGGCGCTTCGACGTGATCGCCAACCAGGTCGCCATCAATCCCGAACGCGAAGCCAAGTACCTGTTCTCCGAGCCCTACACGGTCTCCACCGGCGTGATCGTCACCAAGAGCGGCAACACGGACATCACCTCCTTCGAGTCGCTCAAGGGCAAGAAGACCGCGCAGTCGCTGACCAGCAACTACTACGAGACCGCGAAGGCCGCCGGCGCCACCGTGGAACCGGTGGAGGGCTGGGCCCAGGCGGTCACCCTGCTCAAGCAGGGCCGCGTGGATGCCACCGTCAACGACAAGCTGACCTTCCTGGACGCGCAGAAGACGCACCCGGATGACAGCATCAAGATCGCCGCCGAGGCCGAGGACAAGACCGATTCGGCCGTCGCGCTGCGCAAGGACGCCACCGACCTGCAGGAGGCCATCAACACGGCTCTGGACTCCCTGCGCGCCGACGGCGAACTGGCGAAGATCTCCGAGAAATACTTCGGCGAGGACGTCAGCAAGTAGCGACCGGCTTCCCAGTAGACTGGCTCCACACGTAGCACGCGTGGAGCCGGTTTCATTTTTCGCAAAAGGTGACCCATGGACTCGAATTGGCAGTTGTTCCTCGACTCGCTCTGGCCGCTGACCCAGGCCGCGATCACCGCCAGCATTCCGCTGGCCGTCATCAGCTTCGCCATCGGCCTGGCCGTGGCGCTGCTCATGGCGCTGATGCGGATCAGCGGCAGCAAGGTGCTCTCCTCGGTCGCCCGCGTCTACATCTCGATCATCCGCGGCACTCCCCTGCTGGTGCAGCTGTTCGTGATCTTCTACGGCATGCCCTCGATCGGGCTGACCATCGACCCGTGGCCCAGCGCCATCATCGTGTTCAGCCTGAACACCGGCGGCTACTGCGCCGAGATCCTGCGCGCCGCAATCCTCTCGGTCCCGGCCGGGCAGTGGGAGGCAGGCTACACCGTCGGCATGTCACGCACCCGCACGCTGTACCGCATCATCCTGCCCCAGGCCGCCCGGGTCGCGGTGCCGCCGCTATCCAACTCGTTCATCTCCCTGGTCAAGGACACCTCGCTGGCCTCGATCATCCTGGTCGGCGAGATGTTCCGCAAGGCGCAGGAAATCACCGCAGTGACCTTCGAATTCATGCTGCTGTACTGCACCGCGGCCGGCATCTACTGGGTCATCTGCCTGCTGCTCTCCGCCCTGCAGAATTCACTGGAAGGAAGGCTTGAAAAGCATGTCGCCAAGTAACCCTGCCGCAAGCCTGCTAACCGTCACCGGCCTGCACAAGTCCTTCGGGGCGAACCAGGTGCTCAAGGGCATCGACTTCACGGTGCACACCGGCGAGGTGGTGGCGCTGATCGGGCCCTCGGGATCCGGCAAGACCACCGCGCTACGCTGCCTGAACGGACTGGAGATCCCGGATGCCGGCACCGTCGCCTTCGCCGGCGGCCCCGAGGTCGCCTTCAGCGCGGGCTTCAAGCCGAAGCAGGCGCAGATCCTGCGCCAGCGCTCGGCCATGGTTTTCCAGGGCCACCATCTCTTCCCGCACCTGAGCGTGCTGCAGAACGTAACCGTCGGCCCGCTGGAGGTGCAGAAGCGCCCGCGCGCCGAGGTCATGGAGCAAGCCACGGCGCTGCTGGCCCGCGTCGGGCTGGCGGACAAGGCCCAGGCCTATCCGAATTCCCTCTCCGGCGGCCAGCAGCAGCGCGTGGGCATCGTGCGCGCGCTGATGCTCAAGCCGGATCTGCTGCTCTTCGACGAGCCGACCAGCGCGCTGGACCCGGAGCTGGTCGGCGAGGTGCTGGTGGTCATCAAGGAGCTGGCCCAGGAAGGCTGGTCGATGGTGCTGGTGACCCACGAGCTGACCTTCGCCCGGGACGTCGCGGACACCGTGGTGTTCATGGACGGCGGGGTCGTGGTGGAAACCGGGCCCGCCTCCCAGGTGCTCGCCGCGCCGCAGAACCCGCGCACCCAGGCCTTCGTCCAGCGTCTGCTGCACCCCTTTTAGAGGCTCACCGGTTCCCATGCCAGCCGCGGAATTTCTGCATTAGGCTATGGCTATGGAATCCACGCTGCTGACAAACCTGATCAACGGGTACGCCTTCACCACCGACTGCCTGGAGCTGGGCGCTGCGATCGTCGACGGGGCCGCGCGCCCCGAGGCACAGGTCCGCGTGCCGCTGTCGATGCTCAACCGCCACGGCCTGATCGCCGGAGCCACCGGCACCGGCAAGACCGTGACCCTGCAGGTGATGGCAGAGCAGCTGGCGGTCGCCGGCGTACCGGTGTTCCTGGCCGACCTCAAGGGCGACCTCAGCGGCCTGGCCCAGCCGGCCGAACCCAGCGCGAAGCTCGACGAGCGCCTGGCCGGCATCGGGCACCGCTTCACCGCCCGGTCCAACAAGGTCGAATTCCTGGTCCTGGGCCAAGGCCCCGGCGGCATCCCGGTGCGCGCCACTGTGGACTCCTTCGGCCCCATCCTGCTGGCCCGCGTGCTGGAGCTGAACGAGACCCAGGAGCAGGTCCTGCAACTGGTGTTCCACTACGCCGACACCCGCAAGCTGCCGCTGGATGACCTCAAGGACCTGAAGTCGGTGCTGGAATTCCTGCTCGGTCCCGAAGGCAAGGAAGACCTGCGCTCGCTGGGCGGGGTCTCCCCAGCCAGCGCCTCGGTGATCCTGCGCGGGCTGACCATCCTGCAGGCCCAGGGCATGGACCCGTTTTTCGGGCAGCCCGAATTCGACACCGCAGACCTGCTGCGCAGCGAGGGCACCGGGATCATCAGCGTGCTGGAGCTCCCCGCGCTTAACCGCCAGCCGCTGCTGTTCTCCACCTTCCTCATGTGGCTGCTCGCTGACCTGTTCGACGAGCTGCCCGAAGCCGGGGACCTGGATAAACCCAAGCTGGTGTTCTTCCTGGACGAGGCGCACCTGCTGTTCAAGGGAGCGTCCAAGGCCTTCACCGAGGCAATCATCTCCACCGTCCGGCTGATCCGTTCCAAGGGCGTGGGCCTGTTCTTCATCTCGCAGTCCCCCGCCGACCTGCCCGACGAGGTGCTGGCGCAGCTGGGTACCCGGGTGCAGCACGCGGTGCGCGTGTTCACTCCCAAGGACGCCGAGGCGCTCAAGAAGGTCATGGGCACCTTCCCAGCCGGCGAACTGGATTTGAAGACCGCGCTCACCCAGGCAGGCGTGGGCGAGGCCGTGATCACGGTGCTCGGCGAGAAGGGCGTGCCGACCCCCGCCGCGTGGACGCGGCTGTCTTCCCCGGGCTCGCGCATCGGCCCGGCCGACGCCTCGGTGGTCTCCGGCATCATCGCCGCTTCCGCCCTGGCGGCCAGGTACTCCACCGCGCTGGACCGCGATTCGGCCCATGAAATGCTCACCGGGCAGCCCGCTGCCGCCCAACCGGCCCAAGCGCAGCCTGCCGCGCAGCCCGCCAACCAGCCCGGCACCCCGGAGCCGGCGTCCGCGAGCTCGCAGGACGGGCCGGCGACCAGCGCTGACATCGACGAGGAAGCCCGGCGCATCGCCGAGTCCATCCTGGGCAAACCCACCACGGTGCCGGCCAGCGACTTCCCGATGCCGGACTACCAGCAGGGCCCGGAGCCCGAACCTGCCCCGCGCTCCCGCCGCAAGGATTCGACACCGCAGGACTCGACCTCCTCGCGGCGCCCTGCCGAGCGCACGCAGACCAGCGAGCTGATGGATTTCGCGTTGGATGCGGCGAACATGCTCGGGCGCGAGGTGCTGCGCGGCATGTTCGGCACCCGCAAGCGCAAACGGCGGTGAAACACCGCAATAAGTAGCCCGGTTTCAGGGTCGGCGGTGAAAACCGATAGCCTGAGACGTGATGAATTCTCGTACCTCAGCGCCCGTCACCGCTTCGCGCATCGCCGTGCGGTGGGCCATTGCCGCCGTTGTCGTCATAGCCCTGCTGGTCGGCGGCGCGCTGGCCGCCAACCGCCTGCTCTTCTCCCCGCAAAAGCAGGTCGCCTCGCTGCAGCAGTACCTGGCCGCGGGCGACGGCGCCCATGCGCTGGGCCTCATGCAGGCCACGGTGCCCCAGGGCGACGCGGTCGCGCTGGACGGCGAGGTGCTCAAGCGCACCCAGGAAGGCATCACCGACTTCACCGTCGACGCCGCCGTGCCCAGCGAGCAGGATCCGGATCTGCGCCAGGTCACCGCGCACTACAAGGCCGCCGGGGTGGACAAGGAGTCCACCTACATGCTGCGCCACACCGGCAAGAACTGGCTGTTCTTCGACACCTGGGCCTTCGAGCCATCCACGCTGCCGACGGTGCAGATCAAGGCGAACACTGTCAACGAGGTCAACGTCAACCAGCAGGCCATCCCGCTGAAGGCCGGCACCAGCACGCTGCCGGTGTTCTACCCGGCGGTGCTCGACGCCAGCTTCAGCACCAAGAACTTCGAGGCGGACACCCGCGGCGTGGTGGTCACCGGGGTCGGCAAGCAGCCGGTGCAGATCGCGCTGAAGACCCAGCCGACCAAGGAATTCATCGCCTCCATCAGCGCCAAGGTCAAGAAGTACCTCGACGGCTGCGCCACGCAGCAGGTGCTCATGCCCTCGGGCTGCCCGTTCGCCTACAACACCACCGCCCGGGTGGATTCCTCCTCGATCAAGTGGTCCATCGACAAATACCCGACCATCGACGTCAGCTACTACAACGGCGCCTGGATCCTGGCCCCGCTGGAGGTCAAGGCCAGCGTGAATCTGGTGGAGCAGGACCTGCGCACCGGCGCCAAGGAAGCGAAGAAGGTCACCGAGAAGTTCTCCTTCACCGCGCACCTGACCACCAGCACCACCGAGGTCTCCGTGTCCCCGGTGGCCGGCGGCGAGCAGGCCGCCCGCTAGCCTGCGGCCCGGCCGGCGGCCAGCGCGCGGCAGCTAGCGCAGGTTCAGCATTTCGCGGATCTGCGCGCGCAGCGGCACCGCGTCGTGGCGGAACTTCTGCCAGGCAACCAGCGCCGCGATGCTCGCGGCCAGCGACAGCCCGGCACCGATGGACACCGCCACCCGCACCCCCAGCTCCTCGGCCAGCCAGCCGATCAGCGGCGAGCCGATCGGGGTGCCGCCCATGACCACCATCAGGTACAGCGCCAGCACGCGCGCCCGGTATTGGGCCGGCACCGAGGTCTGCACCATGGTGTTGCAGCTGTTCAGGAAGGTCAGCGACGCCAGCCCCACCGGCACCAGCATGATGCCGAAGAGCACGTAGTTCGGCATCCAGGCGCTGGCCAGCGCGGAAATGCCGAAGGCGATGCCGCCGCCGATCAGGTAGCGCCAGCGCGGGCTGGAGCGCCGGGCGGCCAGCAGCGCGCCGCCGAAGGTGCCCACCGCCATGATGCTGCCCAGGATGCCGAATTCGCCGGCGCCCACCCCGAAGGCCTCGGTGGCCATCATCGCGTTGGTCATCTGGAAGTTCAGCCCGAAGGTGCCGATCACGAACGCGAGCCCGAAGATCAGCAGCAGGTCGCGCCGGCCCTTCACGTAGCGGAATCCCTCGCGCACCTGCCCGCGCTCGCGCTTGACCGGCTTGGCCGGGTGCAGCTGGCCCTTGCGCATGAACACCAGCGAGGAGATCACCGCCAGGAACGAGGCGCCGTTGACTAAGAACGCCGGGCCGGTGCCGAAGGTGGCGATCACCGCGCCGGCCACGCCGGGGCCGGCAAGCCGGGCCAGGTTGAAGTTCGCGCTGTTCAGCGCCACCGCGTTGGCCAGATGGGTGCCCGGGACGATCTCGGAGACGAAGGCCTGGCGGGCCGGGGCGTCGAACGCTGAACCGATGCCCAGCAGGGTGGCCAGGATGTACACGTGCCACAGCGCCGCGGTCTCGGTGACCACCAGCAGGCCCAGCACGATCGCGCACAGGCCCATGAACGCCTGGGTCATGATCAGCAGCCGACGCTTGTTGAAGCGGTCGGCGACCAGCCCCGCATAGGGACCGAGCAGCAGGATCGGCAGGAACTGCAGGCCGGTGGTGATGCCGGTGGCAGTGCCGTCGTTGTCGGTGAGGACCGTGAGCACCAGCCAGTCCTGCGCCACGCGCTGCATCCAGGTGCCGATGTTGGAGACCAGCGCGCCCGCCACCCAGTTGCGGTAGTTGGGTATTTCCAGAGCCCGGAACATTTGCGATGCCATCAGTATCTGCCGGATCCCTCCGGCGCCTCCCGCATCCAGTCTAGCCATGCGTGCGCCGGACTTGCTGAGGTTTCCTCATATTTCTCTTCCGGGGCGCTTGCGGGGCAACCACCGGGACCCCGTTTAATGCCCGATGCCGGCCCCGCTCGCGGTGAGCGGGGCCGGCATCGGGACGGGCCTGGGAGCCTGGCGGCAGGCTAGTTCACGCCGCGCAGGTCAAGCTGCAGCTCGTTCTCGCCCTCGGCGTCCAGCAGCACCGGGATGCCCCAGTCCTGCTGGTACAGGTGGCAGGCCGCGTGGTCCGGGATCTCGCCGCCGGGCTCGCCGTCGCAGGCGGCCGCGCGGGCGGTGATGTGCAGGACGCCCTCGGCAACCTGCGGGTTCAGGCTCAGCGTGCGGGTCAGGCCGGTGGAGGTGCCCGCGCCGTCGAGGATCAGCTCCTCGGGGCTGGCGGAGATCTTCAACTGGGTCGGATCTCCCCAGCGGTCATCGAGCTTCTGGCCCTTCGGCGCGGCGAAGCGTACCTGGATCGCGTGGGCCCCTGCCTGCACCCGGGTCTTGGGGCGCTGGGTCTGGCTGGCGCCCTCGTCGATGACCAGCGCCTCGGCGGGGATCGGGATGCGCACCAGCTGGTGGGTGTTGGTCTCCACCACCAGCAGCACCGGGTCGCCGTCCACGGAAGCGTCCACCAGCACGTCGGCCGGCTCCTTCAAGCCTTTGGCCAGAGTGGAGACGGTGTTGGTCGACGGGTCGAAGCGGCGCACCGCGCCGTTGTAGGAGTCGGCGATCGCGATCGAGCCGTCCGGCAGCACCGCCACGCCCAGCGGGTGCTGCAGGCGCGCCTGCTCGGCTGCGCCGTCGCGGAAGCCGAAGTCGAACAGACCCGCGCCGATCGCGGTGTGCACGGCCACGGCGTGCCCTTCGGAAATCTCGATGCGGCGCAGCGCGCTGGTCTCCGAGTCGGCCACCCACACGTCCGCCCCTGCCAGGGCCAGGCCCGAAGGCTGGGCGAACCACGCCTCGGTGGGCTCGCCGTCGGCCAGGCCCTCCAGGCCGCTGCCGGCGAAGACCGACACGGCGCACGTGCGCGGGTCGAAGGCGAAGATCTGGTGGGTGCCGGCCATCGCGATGACCACCAGGCCCGATGGGTGGTAGAGCACGTCCCACGGGGAGGAGAGCGAAATGTTCAGCACGTCGGTGCCCAGCTGCGTGGGCTGCTGCGCGCTGCGCGCGGTGTCCGCATCCAGCAGGCGCTGCACGCCGTTGCCGGCCAGCGTGCCCACCGCGCCGGTGGACAGGTTGACCGAGCGCAGGCGGTGGTTGACGGTGTCGGCGACGATCACGTCGTAGCCAACTTCTGCGGCAAGCTCCGCCGGCAGCGCGGTCAGCCCCTGCAGCTCGTTGAACTGCGCGGTGTCCGCGTCGCCGTCCGCGTAGCCCTTCACGCCGGCGCCGATGGTGCGCACCAGCTGCAGGTCGGCGGTCAGCTCCACCAGGCGGTGGTGGCCCGAATCGCCCACCAGGAAGTTGCCGTTGCCCAGCGCGATGGCCTTGCCCGGGAAGCGCAGGTCGCCTTCGCGGGCCTCGGGCGCCACGTAGGGTCCGTCGCCGCGGTGCAGGGTGCCCTTGGCCTCGTGCTCGGCGATCAGTTCCTCGATCAGCGAGCCCAGGCCCTGGGCGTGGCCCTCGCCGGAAAGGTGCGCGACGATGTAGCCCTCGGGATCCAGCACCACCAGGGTCGGCCAAGCGCGCGCGCCGTAGGCCTGCCAGGTCACCAGCTCCGGGTCGTCCAGCACCGGGTGGTGGATCTCGTAGCGCTCGACGGCGGCGGCCAGCGCCTCCGGGTCGGCTTCGTGCTCGAACTTCGGGGAGTGCACACCCACGGTGACCAGCACGTCGGAGTACTGCGCCTCCAGCGGTCGCAGCTCGTCGAGCACGTGCAGGCAGTTGATGCAGCAGAAGGTCCAGAAGTCCAGGATCACGATCTTTCCGCGCAGGGCTTCGAGGTCCAGCTGCTTGCCGCCGGTATTCAGCCAGTTGCGGCCCAGCAGTTCGCTGGCGCGGACCTTGTAGTTGGCTCGGACCGAATCGGAAGTGGCGCTCATGGGCATCCTTTCGCAGTTGCCTGGGTGTGGCAGATTGTCTTCAATTATCCGCCACCGCACCGGTGGGGACTAAAGGTGTTAAGCAACGTTGAGTGCCGCCCCGGCAGGCGCCGGATTCGACTCCTGCGCAGTGCAACCCGCGCGCGCCTGGCGGTATTCCCCGCGCGCCTGCGGCGCTACTGCACCTGGGTCATCGTGGTGTCCAGGATGCTGGTAGCCACCTGGTTGAAGGTCTTGTCGTCCAGCGGCTGGGAGGAGACGAAGGAGACCATGCCGGCGTAGTTCCCGGTGGCGGAGATCAGCACCAGCGAATCCTGCGGGTACTTCCCGTTGCGCGTGTAGTACAGCGCCGAATCCACCGAGTCCACCTTCGGGTCGGAGAACTTCAGGGTCTCGGAGTAGTCAAGCCCGTTGATCTTCACGCTCCGGCAGTCAGCCAGGATGGCCGACACGTTCGCGAAGTGCTCCTTGAGCTCCTGGCGGTCCTGGTCGTTCTCCAGCTTGGCGACCTCGATGGAACCGGTGATGTTCTGCGACTCGTTGGTGAAGTCGGTGCGGGCCGCCTCGGTGCCCAGCTGCACCGGGGACCAGTTCAAGTCGTCGACCGGGGCCGCGCAGCTGCCCGGCAGCACCACGATGTCCTTGAGCGTATCAGTCGGCTTTTCGGCCAGCGCCTTGAGGTCCTCGCCCTGGATCTTCGCGGAGTTCGGGAAGCCCAGCTTGGCGGCGATCACGGCGCCTGCGGTGGCGGCGACCTCGGCGGTGCTCAGGTCCGGCACCTCCGGGCTCGGGGTGGCCGACTCCCCCGAGGCGATCTTGTGCGTCTGGTCCTGCGGCATCTCGGCCGGTTCGGCCGCGCAGGCGCTGAGGGTGAGCAGCAAACCCGCTGCCATCAGTGCGGTGAACTTCTTAGCCACGGGTTTCCTTCTCATCGATCTTCTTGTAGCGCTCGAACATCTGGTTGTATGCTTCCAGCTCGGCATCGCCGTCGCGGTCGGCCTTGCGGTCGTAGCGTTTGGTGTCCTTGTTGTCCTGGCGCAGCCAGGAGACCGCGACCATGATGGCAAGCACCAGGGTCGGGACCTCGCCGATCGCCCACATGTAACCGGCGCCCAGCTCCTGATCGGCGATGGCGCTGCCGCCCCAGGTGCGGCCCATGTTGCCGAAGTAGTCCGAGGCCAGCAACTGGGTGGTGCTCATCAGCGCGACGCCCACGAAGGCGTGGAAGGCGACGGTGGCCAGCAGCGCCACCAAGCGGATCGGGTACGGGTAGCGCTTCGGGACCGGGTCCGCATCGATCAGCGAGAGCGCGAACAGGTAGCCGGTGAGCAGGAAGTGCAGGTTCATCAGCTCGTGGCCTGCGTGGTAGACCATGGCAGGTTCCAGCACCGGGGAGAAGTAGAAGATCACGATCGACCCGGCGAAGTTCACCGCAGCGAAGATCGGGTGGGTGATCACCTTCGAGTAGCGCGAGTGGATGACGTAGTTGATCCATTCGCGCGGCCCGCGGGTGCCGTCGGTGCGCGGGGTGAGCGCCTGCAGCAGCAGCGTCACCGGCATGCCCAGCACCAGGAAGATCGGCACGATCATGGTCAGCGACATGTGGTCGATCATGTGCGTGGAGAACTGCACCTTGCCGTAGACCGCGACGGCGCCGCTGGTCACGTAGAACAGCGCGGCCAGGCCGACGATCCAGCTGACCAGGCGCAGGATGCTCGGCTTGTCGCCGCGGCGGCGCAGCGTGATGAACGCCCAGAGGTAGAAGGCCAGGCCGAACAGGCACACCGCCACCCAGATCCAGTCCATGCGCCAGACGGTGAACCAGCTGGACATGGTCGGCGCCTCGGGCAGGTCGTACCCGGTCAGCAGCCGCGCCGGGGACACCACCGGTGGGGCCTCGTCGCTGGTCGGCGGCGCGGTGCGGGCCAGCACGGTGGCCAGTGACATCACCGCGGCCATGATGGCGACCTCTGCGGCGATCACGCTCCAGGCGGCCTTCAGGACGCTGTAGTCGCCCGCCAGCAGCTTCGGGATCACCCGGCTGCGGTGCATCAGGCCCAGCGCGCCGAGCATCAGCGTGAGCAGCGCCTTGCCCATCAGCAGGTAGCCGTAGGTGGAAAACAGCTGGCCGACCTCGGTCACACGGATGACCGCGGAGGCCACGCCGGAGCCGATCATCAGGAAGATCGCGCCGGTGGCGACCGCAGAGAAGCGCTTGAGCACCACGCCAGCCAGCAGCTGGCCGCGCTGCCGGCCCGGGGCTTCGCCACCCATGGCAGGGGCAAGCAGGCCGAGCATCATGATGCCGCCGAACCACAGGACCACGGCCAGCAGGTGCAGGCCGATGGAGTTCACCGCGGCGAAGTGGTCGTCGCCCCCGGAGGCGTGGCCGATGAACGCCAGCGGGATGATGCCGGACATCGAGAAGACCGCGGCGAGCCCCACCCCGGTCTTGGAGCGCACTGCCAGCGCCAGCGAGGTGGTGATCGCGGAAATCACGACCATCCACGCCCAGGCGCGGCCGGTGGTGATGCCCATGATGTAGTCCAGCATCGCCACGGAGTACTCCGGGCGCAGGTTGATCGGGATGCCGGCCAGGTCCCAGAAGGTCAGCATCAGCACCCCGGCGGCGGACAGCGTCCACACCACGCCGGCGCCCGCGGCGATGTTCATGCAGCGGGTGAAGGCCGGGTGGTCGTGGGTCTGGTCCTCGGCCTCGCCGGCGGCCGCGCGTTTGGTCTTCACCGCGCGCGGCACAATGGCCGCCGCGAAGACCAGCGCCGCCACGGCCAGCGCCATGGAGGTGTGGTGGATGGCTCGGGTGGCGGGCAGCGCCCAACGCACGAACGGCCCGGGGTCTCCCAGCAGGCTCGGCGCGGCGATTCCGGCGAGGAGCACCGCCACCACGAAGGTGAGTGCCATCGCCAGGATCCCCGGCAGGATGAAGCGGGTGACTTTTGGCGCGCTCTCGCGCTGTGCAGTATCTATGGCCATAACCTTTCCATCATCTCACTTGCCCGCGCCGGAGCGGAGGCCGCTGGGCGGTTTTCTGCCGGTCGGCGGTGCATCTCACACCGCCGGCCGGCAGCGGCCTAGCCCAGCAGCTGCTGGCCCAGGTACATGCCCGGCTCGATGCCCGGCAGGATCGCGTACAGCGCCGATCCTCTCGGGGTCAGCCAGGTGTTCAGCAAGTCCGCCTCGGCCAGCCGACGCTGCAGCGGGATGAAGCTGGTCGCCGGATCACGCTGGTAGCTGGCGAACAGCAGCCCGGAGGCCTCGCCGTCGACGAAGTTATAGCCGCGGCGGTGGATCGCCTCCTGCGCGCTGCGCGGCATCGCGAGCGCCACGTGGGAGTTCGCACCGATCACCGGCAGCCCCACCTCGTTCACGGCATCCAGGTCCACCGGATCCTCCGGCACGCTGCCGGTCAACGGCGAGCCGTCGGACTGCCGGCGCCCCAGCGCGAAGTCGCGCCCCGAGGTGGCGACCTCGTCCCAGCCTTCCAGGTCCATCTCGAACCGGCGCAGCGCCAGCGTGGTGCCATTGGCGATCCAGCTGGGCTGATCCGGCGTGCCGAACACTGCCAGCTCGCGGGTCTCCCCCTGGGGGTTGTTGACCCCGTCGACCTGTCCGAACAGGTTGCGGAAGGTGTTGCCGGAGCCGCGCTGGTGCATGAATCCGCGCTGGATGAACTGCTTGTCCGCCAGCCCGCGCAGGTTCTTGGACACCGCGCGCACCGCGTGAGCCAGCACCGTGGGGTCCTGGCCGCAGAACTGGATGAGCAGATCGCTCTGCCCGTACCGCTTGTGCAGCTTGTCCCCCGCGAAGCCCGGCAGCGTGCCGACCTTTGCGCCGCCCATGACATCCAGCAGGCTCTGGCCGACCCCGACCGTGAGGGTCAGGTCGCTGGGGCCGGCTGCCATTTCGGCCTCGGTGTCAGCCAGCACTCCGCGCCCGGCGGTCAGCCGCTGCGCGTCGTCGGTGATCATCTTCAGCAGCGAGCGCAGCTGGTCCTTCTTGCCTCCGTCTCGCCAGTTGAGGTTCCAGCCGACGAAGACCGCGTGGGCCTGCGGCGCGTCCAGGATCCCGGACTGGTACTTCCCGTGGAACGGGAGGTACTGCGGGCCCTGCTGCGCGGGCGCCGCGGCAGTGGCTGGCCCGGCCACGGCCTGCGAGGTGCCGAAGCCGGCGAGCACGCCGCCCAGCGCCGCGGCCGCCGAGGTGCCCAGCAGCATCCGGCGGGTTGGTGCATTAGCCATCGTGGTTCATCGATTCATGATCCATGGAGCCGTGGTCCATGCCGCCGTGATTCTCGTAGCTCTCCTTGGCGCCCGTGAAGTTGCGGACTTCGAACGGCACCTCGGTACTCGATCCGTCGCTGAAGCTCAGGGTCAGCGACGCGGTTTCCGAGGCGACCAGCGGGGCCTTCAAGTCCATGTACATCAGGTGGGTTCCGCCGGGCTCAAGGACTGCGTCCTTGCCGGCTTCGATCTTCAGCGCGCCGTCCAGCTGCGACATCTTCGCGTCGGTGCCGGTACCGGTGGTTTCGTGGATCTGGATGACGTTGCCTGCCTGATCCTCGACCTTGGCCAGTTCGATGTCGGTGCTGCCGGCGTTGTGCAGCACGCCGAAGGCGGCGGTCATGCCCGTCTGGGCTGCCTTGGCCCAGGTTTCGCTGGCCTGCAGGGAGGATGCCTGGGTGGCCGGGCTTTCGGAAGCCGCCGCCCCGGTGGCGTTCGCGCCGTCCTGGGCGCAGCCGGTGAGCAGCAGTCCCAGTCCGAGCAGGGCGGCGGTGGTCTTCAGGGTGTTCTTGGTGTTCATGGGTTTCTCAAGCTTTCGGTGTGCAACCGGCGGCACGATTTTCCGGCGTGCGCAATCACGGCACGTCGGGCGCGCCGGTTAGGAATGGGGAAGATTATTTGGTGTTGCGCATGAACTTGACCAGTACGGCGATGACGCCGCCCAGCACCACGACGCCAGCAATGATCCAGACGACCGGGTTCATCCCGGCGCCCAGGTCCTGCACCGGCTGGACCGGCTGCACGGTGGGCTGATCCGCGCTCGGCGACGCTGGAGCGCTTTCCGAAGCGGTTGCGCTCGGCACGGCAGAGGCAGGTGCGTCGACGGTGAAGTTGATGGAGTCCTCCACCGGGTGCCCATCGGAGGAGATCACCCGCACGGCCAGGGTGTATTCGCCGGAGGCAAGCTCGGCGTCCGGCACCACGGTGACGGTGGTGCCCTTGGTGCTGGCGGTGGTCGCGACCTTCTTGCCCGCTTGGCTCAAGGCGACGACGGTCGAGTCGGTGCCCGAGAGCTGCTGCAGTTCCGCGGAGAAGGTCATCGTAATTTCCTTCGGCGAGCTCTTCACGCTCGCGCCGTTCTCCGGGCTGGAGCCGGTGAGGAAGTCGTGGGCGTTGGCCGCCCCGACGGTTCCCAAGGCCGCCAGCAGTGCGACCGCCGCGCCGGCGATCAGTCGGGAGATGTTGTTACGCAGTTTCACAGTGGTCCTTCCAGGTCCCCGGGGTCCGGGGAAGTACGTATTGATGGGGTTCAGGCGCTCAATACGAAGGAAGGCGGTCCGCGCCGTTCGGGCAACCTGCCCAGCTGCGCAAGCTTGAGTTGGAAACGCAGCGGGTAGTAGCCGGGAATCGGGCGCAGTTCCGGGACCGGAATGCGGATCAAGGACAGGAGCAGTCGGGCTGATCCCAGGGTAAGCACCCCGCGCAGCGGAACGAGCAACCGCTCGGCGCCGTTCAGCACGAGGATGCTGGTTGCGGCGGCCAGCACGTGGGCGTAGAGCATCGATTCGCTCTGCACCTGGGCGTATTGTTCGACGATCTGGCCCGAGAGATCCACGGGACCGTGATGGGCCGCGTGTTCCATTGCGGCCAGCGGCCCGGTCTCGCCATGGCTCATCACCGACAGCGACAAGTGGAACAGCCCTTGGCTGAGCACAACCACCAGGCTGGTGGCCCACAGCGAGAATTTGCGTCCCAGCATAGCCATGGCGATCACGGCCGAGACGCAGGTGATCAGCAGCATTACCATCAGCGACATCTTGGTCGGTGCCTGGTGCGCGTGGGCGGCGAACGCGGTCCAGGTGCACACTGAAGCCGCGAGCCAACCGCGCACAACGCGGATCGCTGGGTTCTTGGGCACGTGGTTCAGCCGTTCGTCGACGGGTAGGTGATCACCGCTGATTCTACGCGAAGTAGAAGATTGCCTCAAAGTCCGGGGCATGCCAAAGGCCCGGGTCCGCGACATCGCGTGGAACCGGGCCTTCAGGAAAGCTTGCGGTGCTTACTTCTTGGCGACAGCGGCCTTCAGCTTCGAACCAGCGGTCAGCTTCACCGAGTGGCCGGCAGGAATCTCGATGGCTTCGCCGGTCTGCGGGTTGCGGCCGGTGCGAGCTGCACGGTCGGTGCGCTCCACTGCCAGCCAGCCTGGGATCGAAACCTTCTCGCCCTGCGAGATCTGCTCAACGAAAACGTCGAAAACAGCATCCAGAACACCGTTGACGGCAACCTGGGAGTTTTCGGTCTTCGCTGCAACAGCGGCAACAAGTTCGCTACGGTTCATAGCCAATGTATGTCCTCCTGGACTAGTGGTCCAAGGCCCGGTTCAGACCTCGAACGCCGCGCGGTCGCACGGACTTATCAGTCAAGAACATACCAAACCTGAGGGAGAGAAACGCCCGAAAACAGCGTATTCTCCGGGATTTTTTCAGCTATTGCCCATTTTTGGGCCCAAAGGCGGCAATTCTTGACCCGAACGGCGTTAAAACGCTTAACGAAGCCGCCCGCCGGGCCGAAGCGGAGCTTCGTTCCGGCGGGCGGCTGCGGGAAGGATCGGGGTACTACTTCTTGGCGACAGCGGCCTTCAGCTTCGAACCAGCGGTCAGCTTCACCGAGTGGCCGGCAGGAATCTCGATGGCTTCGCCGGTCTGCGGGTTGCGGCCGGTGCGAGCTGCACGGTCGGTGCGCTCCACTGCCAGCCAGCCTGGGATCGAAACCTTCTCGCCCTGCGAGATCTGCTCAACGAAAACGTCGAAAACAGCATCCAGAACACCGTTGACGGCAACCTGGGAGTTTTCGGTCTTCGCTGCAACAGCGGCAACAAGTTCGCTACGGTTCATAGCCAATGTATGTCCTCCTGGACTAGTGGTCCAAGGCCCGGTTCAGACCTCGAACGCCGCGCGGTCGCACGGACTTATCAGAGATGAACTTACCAGCAATAACCGTCAATTCCTGCATCAATCCGCGGATTGCATGGAGTTTCTCCTGCCATTCGAGGTGTGAAAGTTCACGAAATCAGCCGTGTGCGAACGGGTCGAATCCGTCGTTAGCCGCCGCGAACAGTTGCCAGGCGCGCTGCTGCAGTTGCTTGCTGCGGGTGCTCTTTGCGGGGCTGGCCAGTGTAATCGGGCCCTTCGAGACGTATTTGGGCCCCAGGTACACGCCGGTCGGTGCGGAGCCGAGGTCCGGGTTCAGCGCCGCCTCGACGATGGCGACCGCGCCTTCGTGTTTGCCCTGCGCGAAACCGGCCTGCAGCTGCCCCTGCAGGCGTTTGGCGTAGCCGGGCTCGTTGACGCCGGCGATCTGCGGAGTCAGCCCGGACACCGAATAACCTGGGTGCACGGTGATGGAGCGTGCCGGCCAGGACAGCTGGCGCAGGCGCCGGTCCAGAGCCAAGCCGAACCCCTGCAGCACGGCCTTGGACTGCGCATAGGCCCGGTAGGGGTGGTAGTCCCGCTCGAGTTTCAGGTTCTGCGGGTCGGCCTGCAGCATCAGGGTGGACATCGAGCCCAGCGCGATGAAGCGCAGCGGGTGGGACGCGAAAGTTGCGGCGAGCTCCCCCACGAGCCGCGCATGGCCGAGCACGTTGGTCGTCATCACCTGCTCGTAGCCGAGCAGCCCGGGCTGGCGCGTGCGCGGGGTGTGGATGATGCCGGCGTTGGCGACCAGCACGTCGATGGTGCGGCCGCGCAGTTCGGCGGCCAGACCCACCGCGGAGGCCATGGAGTCCGCGTCGAACTGCATGAATTCGAGTTGCGCCTGCGGCACGCGTCGGCGGATCTGCGCGGCGGCGTGTTCGGCCCGCGCCTGGTTGCGGCAGGCCATGAGCACGGTGGCCCCGCTCTCGGCCAGGGCCAGCGCGGTGAAGAAGCCCAGCCCGGCGTTGGCCCCGGTGACTACCGCGGTCCTGCCTCGGCCCAGGCCGGCCCAGCGGCCGCGGTTTGCATGGACGTCGCCCAGCGGTTGCGTGTACTGGGGTGCTGAATGTCTACCGGTGGCTTGCTGCATGGCTTCCACGCTACTATGCGCCCGCTGCGGGTTCCGGAAGGCTCGGGCCGGTTCGGCTGTGAATACGCCATGCCCGCCCGCACGGCGCAGGGGTCATCCTTGAACACGCGGTGGCACGGTGGGAAAATAGAGCCATGGGTGCCCCGAAACCTGACGAGAATGCGGCACTGAACGCCGCCCGTTACAAGTTGAGCCAATCGGCTGGCGAACAGTTGCCGGTGGACGAATACGCCGAGGCCACCGGCATGGCCCCGGTGGCCAAGGCTCCGAGCACTCCCCTGCAGTTCTACGCCGAGGACGAGGCCTGGGAGGTCGCGAACTCCGTGCTGGACGAGGCCTTTGCTCGCGGCGACTTCGACAACCTCGCCTTGGCGGGAAAGAATATCGACCACATCACCAACACCACCGATCCGGACTGGTGGCTGAAGTCGATGATGCACCGCGAGAAGATCTCCGGTCTCGGCCCGCCGGCGCTGACGCTACGAGTGGAGGACGAGCATATGGACCAGACGCTGGACCAGCTGCCTACCGAGGCGGCGGTGCGCGAACATATCGAGGACTTCAACCACCGTGTTATCGAGGCCCGGCGCCAGCTGCTGGGCGGCCCTCCGGTGATCACCGCCCTGCGCGATGCCACCGCCGAGGTCCTTGCCTGGCAGCAGCGACGTCGCGCCGCCGCCCCGGCCCATGAGGAACAGCCCGACCAGGCCACGCGCCGCTGGTGGCAACGCAGGAAGCGGGCTTAACGGCGAAAGCCGCCCTCCCGAAGGAGTGCGGCTTTCGCTAAGTCAGAAGACTTGCAGGTCTTACCAGGAAGACTTGGTGATGCCCGGGAGCTCACCACGGTGTGCCATGTCGCGGAAGCGAACACGGGAGATACCGAACTTCTGGAAGGTACCGCGTGGGCGGCCGTCAATGGCGTCGCGGTTGCGAACGCGCACTGGGGAAGCGTTGCGTGGCAGCTTCTGCAGGCCAACGCGGGCTGCTTCGCGAGCCTCGTCGGTGGCGTTTGGATCGATCAGGGTCTTCTTCAGTTCGAGGCGCTTTTCAGCGTAACGCTCGACGATGACCTTGCGCTGTTCGTTCTTTGCGATCTTGGACTTCTTGGCCATGTCTTAGCGCTCCTCTCGGAATTCTACGTGCTTGCGGACTACCGGGTCGTACTTCTTCAGAACCATGCGGTCTGGGTCGTTACGACGGTTCTTACGGGTTACGTAAGTGAAACCGGTGCCGGCGGTGGACTTCAGCTTGATGATCGGACGTACGTCCTTATCCTTCTTTGCCATTTTTAGAGCTTCACACCCTTCGCAATCAGGTCTGCAACAACAGCGTCGATACCGCGGGCATCGATGACCTTGATGCCCTTGACCGACAGGGTCAGGGTCACCTTACGGCGCAGCGAAGGCACGTAGTAGGTCTTCTTCTGGATGTTCGGATCGAAACGACGCTTGTTGCGACGGTGCGAGTGGGAGATGCTATGTCCGAAGGCCGGAGTAGTACCGGTTACCTGGCAAACAGCTGCCATGATCACTCCTCAGTTAGTTAGTAGTAAAAATTCGACGGTACTCGCGCGTGCTGCCCATAAGTGAATATCGACAGCACATCTGCGTTATGAGTCCCGCCAACCAGTGAAACACCGTTATTACTGCACACTAGGAAGAAACCAGGCTGGGTGAGAACCAACCGAAGAGCCTTAAAGTATGTAAGACGGTGAACTTCGCAGCCGATCGAGCATTTTCCCCGTACTCAGTGGGTTGCGACATTCGGTATTACGGGCTATTCGTGCATGCCAAGATCCCAAAAGATGGCATTACGGCATGCGCGATTAACGCCAGATAAGCTTATCGAGAATTTCTCAGGGTTCCAAATCCTTGGAAGGGTCCTGCAGGATCCAATGCTCCGGGTCCATCCCCGCGGTCAACTTGCGGGTAATTCGTCGAAGATCGTTAATGTCCTTGTCACTCAGGGATTCGAAGAGCAGCGCACGGACAGTTGCCACATGGTGGGGTGCCATGCGCACCACAGCCTGCCAACCAGCGTCGGTTAATGAGGCGATTTTCACACGGGCGTCTTCTTCGGACTGCTCGCGTGCCACCCAACCGCGGACCTCCAGTTTCTTCACCACGTGCGACAAGCGCGAGAGCGAAGCGCTGGTGCGCGATGCCAGCTTGGTCATGCTCATCTTTCGCCCCGTGGACTCCGAGAGCATCGCGAGCATGTGGTAGTCGAAAAGGGTAATGCCATCCAGAACCTGCAGGTCCGAATCGAGGGCGGCAGGCAGCAGCGTCAACACCGCATTCAGCCCCAGCCATGCTTCGCGCTCCTGCTCCGAAAGCCAAACCGGCGTCTCGCCCATGAAGTTGTCCCATCTTTGGTCGTGCATCGCTCCCGCAGCATCAGCGGTGCGACGGTATTAATTTGCGGGCCGCCAGCGACCCACAGCAGCCCTTCCAACATTCCAAGGATGCGAAGCACCTCACACTAAGGGGGAAGCATTTTGTCACTCTCTTGGAAAGAACGGTGCTGAGGGCTCCATAGTATGCGAATTTCTCTTCGGGTGACAGCGCAGAACAACGACAGATTCTCGCCGGGACGCCACAGAGGGAACCCGGGCGTGCCAGGTTCCCTCTGTAGCAGGCGTGTTTAGACCTTTTCCAGTTGCTTCTTCTTGCGGTAGCTGATGATCTGCCCGATGATCACCACCAGCAGGGCGACGATGAACATCGCCGAGCCGATCACGTTGGCCTGGGCGGGGATGCCGCGGGTGGCCGAAACGTAGATGAACTTCGGGAAGGTCTGGAAGTTGCCGGAGTTGAAGTTCGTGATGATGAAGTCGTCGAAGCTCATCGCGAAGCTCAGCAGCGCGGCGGCCACGATGCCCGGAAGCAGCAGCGGGAAGGTCACCTTCCAGAACGCCAGCCGCGGCGAGGCGTAGAGGTCGGCGGCGGCTTCCTCAAGCCGCGGATCCAGCGAGGACACCCGGGCGCGGACCGTGACGATCACGAAGGACATGCAGAACACGGTATGCGCGATCACGATGGTCCAGTAGCCCAGCTCCCATCCAAGGTTCAGGAACTGCGCCAGCAGCGAGGCGCCGAGCACTACTTCCGGGGTGGCCAGCGGCAGGATGATCAGCACGTCGGTCAGCTTGCGGAAGCGGAACTTGTAGCGCACCAGGCCCAGCGCGATGCAGGTGCCCAGCGCGGTGGCGATCAGGGTGGCGACGATGCCGACCTGCAGCGAGTTGGCCAGCGACTCGCACACCGCCGGGGCGCCGCACGGGTTCGCCCAATTATCCCAGGTGAAACCGCGCCATTCGAGGTTGGTGCGGCCCGCATCGTTGAACGAGAACACGAAGATGTAGACGATCGGCACCAGCAGGTAGACGAAGGCCAGGCCTCCGACGACGGGAACAAACCAGCGTCCCAATTTCATTTACATCAGCTCCTTGGTGCCGAAACGCCGGATATAGATCGTGACCAGGACCAGGATGGAGACCATGAGCACGAAGCTCAGCGCCGCCGCCCCGGGGTAGTCGATGACCTTGAAGAACCTGGAATCGATCACCTGGCCGATCATCGTCGTATTGCGGTTGTTGCCCAGCAGTGCGGAGTTCACGTAGTCGCCGGCCGCCGGGATGAAGGTCAGCAGCGTGCCGGCGAAGATGCCCGGGGCGCTCATCGGCAGCGTGATCCTGAAGAAGGAGTTCATCGGGCTGGCGTACAGGTCGCCCGCGGCCTCCAGCAATCGGGTGTCCAACCGGCCCAGGTTCGCGTAGATCGGCAGCACCATGAACGGCAGGAAGTTGTAGGTCAGTCCGGCGACGACGGCGAAGGGCGTCGCGGTCAGGTGCCCGTCGGCTGGCAGGATCGCCACGAACTTCAGCGCCTGGGCGATGAAGCCCTCGTCGGCCAGGATCTGCTTCCACGCCTGCGTGCGCAGGATGAAGCTGGAGAAGAACGGGGCGATCAGCAGCACCAGCAGGATGCCCTGCAGCAGCGGCTTCTCGCGCAGCCGCACCGCCACCAGGTAGGCCATCGGGAAGCCGATCAGCAGCGCCAGCACGGTGGCGATCAGCGCGAACCAGAAGGAGCGCAGCAGCTCGGGCCAGTAGGCCGAGAGCACCGTCATGTAGTTGCCGATCTCGAAGCCCGGCACGAATTCGCCGATCTCAGCTCCCGGCGGCTTCACGTACAGGCTCATCGCCAGCAGCACCACCACCGGCAGCGCGAAGAACAGCGCCAGCACCAGCAGCCCCGGGGCCACCAGATAGATGCCGGTGCGGCCCTTGCGGCGCTCGGCGCGGATCTCGTCCTTGCTGCGCAGGTCGCTCAGGCCCGACTTGCTGATGGTCTGCGTCATTGCTCCACCCCCGCGTCCATGCGCTCGTCGCCGGCCAGGCCGAACGAGTAGTCGGCCTCCCAGTACAGGTAGACGGTGTCCCCCACGGCCGCCGGCTGCTGCCCGCGGTTCTGCGAGAAGGTGCCGATGCGCCCGATGCCCGGCACGTCCACCAGGTATTCGGTGGTGGTGCCGGTGAAGGACACGTCGATCACGGTGCCCGACAGCTCGTTGTGCGCCGCCCCGGAGGAGGTGCGGTCGATGGTGATCTTCTCCGGGCGCACGCCCACGACCACCTGCCCGCTGGTCTGCACCGCGCGGTCCTCGGGCAGCAGCACGCTGTGCCCGGCGACGTCGACCTCCAGCAGCCCGGCGCGCTTGCCGGTGACCTCGCCGCGCATCAGGTTCGACTTGCCCAGGAAGTTCGCGACGAACGCGGTGCGCGGCAGCTCGTAGAGCTCGCGCGGCGGGCCCATCTGCTCGATCCGTCCCTCGTTCATGACCGCGACGGTGTCGGCCATGGTCATGGCCTCCTCCTGGTCGTGGGTCACGTGGATGAAGGTCAGGCCCACCTCGGTCTGGATGGTCTTCAGCTCCAGCTGCATCTGCCGGCGCAGCTTCATGTCCAGCGCGCCCAGCGGCTCGTCGAGCAGCAGCACCTGCGGGCGGTTGACCAGCGCGCGGGCGAGGGCCACTCGCTGCTGCTGGCCGCCGGAGAGCTGGGCCGGCTTGCGGTTGGCAAGATGCGCCAGCTCCACCATTTCCAGCCCGGCCTGCGCCTTGGCCATCGCTTCGGGGTCCTTCTTGCGCTTCAGCCCGAACGCGACGTTCTCCAGCACGCTCATGTGTGGGAACAGCGCGTAGGACTGGAAGACGGTATTCACCGGCCGCTTGTGGCTGGGCAGCGAGGTGACGTCCTCGCCGCCGATCGAGATGCTGCCCTCGCTGGGTGCCTCCAGGCCGGCGATCATGCGCAGCGTGGTGGACTTGCCGCAGCCCGAGGGGCCCAGCAGCGCGAAGAACGTGCCGGAGGGGACCAGCAGGTCCAGGTCCTTGACGGCGACGAACTCGGCGAAGCGCTTCGTGATGCCGCGCAGCTCAAGGTCCGCCCCCGAGGTGCGGGTTTCTGGCAGGGTGGGTGCAAGATTGGCGTTCATACCCCGATCACTTCCTGGAATTGGTTCTGGAAATCTGTTTCTTCCTCCACCGACAGCTCGCGCTCGGAGCTGGTGTTGGAAAGGAATTCCTCGGTCGGGAAGATCAGCGGATCCTCCACGAGCTCGGGATCGAACTTCTCCATCTCCTCTTGGGCGCCGAGAACCGGGCAGAGGTAGTTCACGTAGGCGGCGACCTCCGCGGCCACGTCGGGCTGGTAGTAGAAGTCCATGAGCTTCTCCGCGTTCTTCTTGTGCGGCGAGCCCATGGGCACCTGGAAGTTGTCGCTCCACAGCAGGCCGCCGCGCTCGGACAGCGCGAACTCCCACTTGCCGCCCTCCTCGAAGTTCAGCTGCGTGATGTCCCCCGAATAGGCCAGGCCGGCGATCGCGTCGCCGCTGATCAAATCCTGCTTGTAGGCATTGCCCTTGACCTGGCGGATCTGCCCGTTCCGGATATTACGGTCAAGCACTTCCAGGCTGCGGCCGAACTCGACCTGTCCCCAGGACCCGGCGATGTCCACGCCGTCGTCGAGCATCAGCATCGGCATCGTGTCGCGCATCTCGTCGAGCATGAAGATGCGTCCCTTGAGCTCCGGATCCCACAGGTCCTCGACGTTGCGCAGCCCCTTGGGGAACGCCTCCTTGTTCCAGACCAGGCCGGTGTAGCCGGACTGCCAGGTCAGGGACTTCTTGCGCCCCGGATCGAAGCGCACCTCCTGCAGCGCCGGCAGCAGGTTCTTGATGTTCGGGATGTTGTTGTGGTCCAGCTCCTGGGCGTAGCCCTGGCGGATGATGCGTTCGGTCATCCAGTCGCTGAAGACCATCAGGTCCTGGCCGATGTCCTGCCCGGCGGCCAGCTGGGCCTGCACCTTGCCGTAGTAGGAGTCGTTCGAGTCGATGTCCTCCGCGTACTTTGCTTTCAGCCCGCTTTCCTTCATGAAGCGCTGCAGCGTCGGGTAGTTCTTGGCCTTCTCGTCGTAGTCAAGGTACAGGGTCCAGTTGGCCCAGTTCACCACGGCTTCGCTGTCCGACAGGTCGGTGGCCGGGGCCAGCGCCGCGGCGTTGCCCGAGCTGGTGCCCTTGGTCCCGCAGGCGGACAGCAGCCCGGCCAGGGCCAGGCCCGCCGCTCCTGCCAACACCGAGCGGCGCGAAGCCTGCGCCTGCTCGATGCCCTGCAACAGCCGTCGGCGCTGGTTATTGATAGCGCGTTGGCGCGTCATGCCATGCTCCTATGAATCATGCGCCGATGGCACTTTGGAAATCTGCGGCGAAACTCGATTCCTCGTCCGCCTCCAGCGACCGGAAGACGTGGGCCTTGGCCAGATCCTCCTCGGCCGGGAAGATGAGCGGGTTCTTCATCAGCGACGGATCGATCTTCTCCATCGCCTCCTTGGCCCCGGTGACCGGGCAGATGAAGTTCACATAGGCCGCCACCTGGGCGGCGATCTCCGGCTGGAAGTAGTAGTCCATCAGCTTCTCCGCGTTCGCCTTGCGCGGGGAGCCGACGGGAACCATCAGGTTGTCGCTCCACAGCGTGCCGCCGGCCTCGGGGATCACGAATTCCCACTGGTCGTCGTTCTCGAAGTTCATCTGGACCAGATCCCCTGACCATACGATGCCGGCGATGGCGTCTCCTGAGATGAAGTCCTCCTTGTAGGAGTTGCCCTTGACCTGTCGGATCTGGCCGCTGTCGATGTTCGCGCGCAGCACCTCCAGCGCCTTCTGGAACTCGTCCTGGCCCCACTGGCCGGAGATGTCCACGCCGTCTTGCAGCATCAGCAGGCCCATGGTGTCGCGCATTTCGTCGAGCACCGTGATCCGGCCTTTCAGCGCCGGATCCCACAGATCCGAGACGCTCTTCAGTCCCTTGGGGTACTTCGCTTTGTTCCAGGCGATGCCCGCGTAGCCGGACTGCCAGGTCAGCGAGTGCTCGCGGCCCGGATCGAAGTCCACGCCCTGCAGGCTCGGCAGCAGGTTGGAGCTGTTGGGGATGTTCGCCAGATCCAGCGCCTGAGTGTAGCCCTGGCGGATCACGCGCCCGGCCATCCAGTCGGTCAACGTGAAGATGTCCTGGCCGATGTCCTGCCCCGCCTTCAGCTGGGCCTGCACCTTGCCGTAGTAGGTGTCGTTGCCGTCGACGTCCTCGGAGTAGTTCACCGTAATGCCGCTCTGCTTGCTGAAGGCTTCGAGCGTCGGATAGGTCTTGGATTTGTCGTCGTAGTCCAGATAGAGCGTCCAGTTGGCCCAGTTCAGCGTCGGATCCGATGCGGATACGTCGGTCACGGCCGGAGCAGGGCCCGCCGTGGCACCTCCGCCGCCACCGGTGCCGCAGGCGGCAAGCAGCCCGCCTAGGCCCAGTGCGCCGGCGGCGCCGAGCACCGAACGGCGGCTGAGGCTGCGCTGGCTCATGGCGTTGACCAGTGCTCGAATTTGTGGATCCTGCGGCGTCTTGTGCGAGTGCGACATCGGACCATCTCCCCCATTTCTCATCGCTGCATGTGCGATCGATCACACGATTCGTGTTGAGGAACATCCTGTCAGGTCGAGGTGGCGCTGACAAGACTCCGGCAAAAGATTCCACATTAAAATCCTCCCCATAGCGTCGAAAACTTTATTGATAAACCCCTTTCGCAACTGATTCGGTGGCGGTAGTGTCGTGGCTAACGCTGTTGAGACGAGGATGATCATGACACTGCCGCCACCGGCGAGCGCCGGCATCGACGAGATTTCCAAGGAGATCATCGAGCAGCTGCAGGAAGACGGACGCCGCTCCTACGCCGCCATCGGCAAGGCGGTGGGCCTGAGCGAGGCGGCCGTCCGCCAGCGTGTGCAGAAGCTCGCCGACAGCCAGATCATGCAGATCGTGGCCGTCACCAACCCGCTGGAGCTGGGTTTCACCCGGCAGGCGATGATCAGCATCGTCGCCGCATCGGACATCAGCTCCACCGCCGACAGGATCGCCGAACTGCCCGAGGTCGACTACTGCGTGGTCACCGCCGGCAATGCGGACATCCTGGCCGAGGTGATCTGCTCCAGCGACGAAGACCTTCTGCGGGTTATCAGCACCATCCGCGGCATCGAGGGTGTGCTCAGCACCAACACCTTCACCTACCTTTCACTCAAAAAACAGGAATACAACTGGGGAACACGATGAATACTCCACTTGGCACCGACCGCCAGCAAGCCGCCCGCGACCACCTCTGGATGCACATGGCCCGGCACTCCGGCCTGCACAACGGGGGCAAGGTGCCGATCATTTCGCGCGGCGAGGGACACATGATCTACGACGACGCCGGCCGCGGCTACATCGACGGCCTGGCAGGGCTGTTCGTCGTCAACGCGGGCCACGGCCGCGCCGAGCTGGCCGAGGTCATGGCCAAGCAGGCGGAGAAGCTGGCGTTCATGCCGCTGTGGTCCTACGCCCACGAGCCGGCCATCGACCTGGCCGAGCGCCTGGCAGGCTACGCCCCGGGCGATTTGAACCGCGTCTTCTTCACCACCGGCGGCGGCGAGGCGGTGGAATCCGCGTTCAAGCTAGCCAAGCAGTACTTCAAGCTCAAGGGCCAGCCGGGCAAGACCAAGGTCATCTCCCGCGCGCTGGCCTACCACGGCACCCCGCAAGGCGCGCTGGCGATCACCTCGCTGCCGGGGATGAAGACCCCGTTTGAGCCGCTGGTTCCCGGCACCTTCCGCGTGCCGAACACCAACTTCTACCGCGCGCCGGAGATGTTCTCCGAGAACGAGAAGGACTTCGGGCTGTGGGCCGCCGAGCGCATCCGCGAGGCCATCGAATTCGAGGGCGCCGACTCGGTCGCCGCGGTCTTCCTGGAGCCGGTGCAGAACTCCGGCGGCTGCTTCCCGCCTCCCCCGGGCTACTTCGACCGGGTGCGCGAGATCTGCGACGAGTACGACGTGCTGCTGGTCTCCGATGAGACCATCTGCGCCTTCGGCCGCATCGGGGACATGTTCGCCTGCAACGACTTCGGCTACACCCCTGACATCATCACCTCCGCCAAGGCGCTGACCAGCGGCTACGTCCCGCTGGGCGTGATGATCGCCTCCGAGAAGCTGTTCGAGCCGTTCACCAAGGGCGACACCACCTTCTACCACGGCTACACCTTCGGCGGTCACCCGGTGGCCGCGGCGGTGGCGATGGCGAACCTCGACATCTTCGAACGCGAGGACCTGAACGGCAACGTGCATCGCAACGCCGACGCCTTCAAGTCCACCTTGGAGAAGCTCAAGGACATCGACATCGTGGGCGACGTGCGCGGCGCCGGCTACTTCTACGGCATCGAGCTGGTGAAGGACAAGTCCACCAAGGAAACCTTCAACGACGAGGAATCCGAGCGGCTGCTGCGCGACTACCTCACCCCGGCGCTGTGGGAGGCAGGCCTGTACTGCCGCGCCGACGACCGCGGCGACCCGGTCATCCAGCTCGCGCCGCCGATCACCATCGGCCAGCCCGAGTTCGACCAGATCGAGTCGATCCTGCGCTCGGTGCTCTCCGAGGCGTCCAGCAAGATCTAGTTTCCACACCCTTCGGGCGCGGCCGGTGTAACCTGGCTGCGCCCGATTGGTGCTTTGTGGCCTGTGACACTACTGTGTGGATTAAGCAGCCATGGAAGCAGGAACGTCATGCTGGAACCGACCCGAATCACGCTCGCCCGCCACGCGGCGGGGTATAGCACCCTGGATCTCGCCCGCCTGGTTCAGGTCGGCGAATCCACCGTCCGCCGCTACGAAACCTGCGGCGCCCCCGAGGCCCTGGCCGGGCAGCTGGCCGGCGCGCTGGGCTGCGCCCCGGGCTACTTCCACCGCCCGCCGACTGCCGGGATCGATGTCGAACGCATCTTCTTCCGCACCCCGCGGCGCATCAGCCGGGCGCAGAAAACCGCCTGCTCGGCGCTGGGTCGCACCGGGGTCGAACTCTACAACCTGATCACCGCCGACTACACGCTGCCGGACACCGAGGTGCCCGACTACACCGGGTTCGACCCGGAGGCCGCCGCCGCGCAGTTGCGCCTGGACTGGAACCTGGGCTGCGGGCCGGTGCCCGACCTGATCTACGTGCTCGAATCGCGCGGCGTGCGGGTGCTCAGCCTAGCCTCCGGGACCAGCTTCAGCTTCTGGGAAGAGGGGCAGGCGTTCATCTTCCTGGCCGCCGGGGACCGCGCCGAACAGCGCCACCAGCTGGCGCACGAGCTGGGCCACCTGCTGCTGCACAGCGCGCTGGGAGCCGACGGGCATGCGGCGGCCGAAGCCGAGGCGGAGGCGGAGCAGTTCGCCGCGCGCCTGCTGCTGCCGGCGCTGTCGCTGCAGGCGCGCATGGGCGACACCCTGCAACTGCCGCAGCTGCTTGACCTGCAGGAGCTGTTCGGCGTCCCGGCCCGGATCATCCTGTCCCACGCCCGCGAATGCGGCATGCTCGGCGACGCCAGCTACAGCTGGCTGGTGCAGGAACTGGCGCTGGAACCGGCGCCGCGCCGCGCCCCGCTGGCCTCGCGGGTGTTCTCCCTGGTGTTCCCGTCGCTGCGCGGCGAAGACCGGCTGGATACCGCGCGGATCGCCGACACCCTGGGGGTGCCTGCCCGCACCCTGCACGAGCTGACCTTCGGACACGCCTTCATGGTGCTGCCGGGGCTGCGGGACGCCGCGCCGCGGGGCATGCCCGGTCACCTGCGCGCGCTGTCCTAGCGCGGGCGCCACCCTAGCGGTGCACGCCTGCCCGGACTAGGCTGGGCATTCCAGGCGGTGGCCTGCCGCCCGGTCTCGAAAGGGTACTGCCATGGACATCAACGCCGCCAAGGCCCGCGAACTGGCCGAAGAATCCCGCGAACAGGGCTGGCAGCGGCCGAGCTTCGCCAAGGGCATCTACATGGGCGAGGTCGACTTCTCGCTCATCGAACCGCTGCCCGCCCCCGATCCGGAAGCCGCCGCCCGCGGCGCGGCCTTCATCGCCGAGCTGGAGACGGTGCTGGACGGGTTCGACCCCGGGCGCATCGAGGCGGATTCCCGGGTGCCCGACGAATACATCGCCCAGCTGCGCGAGGTGGGCGCGTTCGGCATGAAGATCCCCACCGAGTACGGCGGGCTGGGGCTGAGCCTGCTGGACTACGGCCGCGCACTGATGCGGGTGGGCTCGGTCAGCCCCGCGATCGGCGCCCTGCTCTCCGCCCACCAGTCCATCGGCGTGCCCGAGCCAGTCAAGTCCTTCGGCACCGAGGCGCAGAAGCGCGAGTACCTGCCGCGCTGCGCCGCCGGGGCGATCAGCGCCTTCCTGCTCACCGAGAACGACGTGGGCTCGGACCCCGCGCGGCTGGGCACGCGCGCGACGCTGAGCGCGGACGGCGCCTACTACACCCTGGAGGGCGCGAAGCTGTGGACCACCAACGGGGTGGTCGCCGAGCTGCTGGTGGTGATGGCCGCCGTCGAACCCCACGAGGCCTGCGGCGAGGTCCCGGCCGGCAAGGGCGGGATCACCGCGTTCATCGTGGAGGCCGACGCGCCGGGCATCACCGTGGAGAACCGCAACGCGTTCATGGGCCTGCGCGGGATCGAGAACGGCGTGACCCGCTTCGCGCAGGTGCGCGTCCCGGCCGCCAACCGGCTCTCGCGCGAGGGCACTGGCCTGAAAATCGCGCTGAGCACCCTGAACACCGGGCGCCTGTCCATCCCCGCGATGTGCGCCGGCGCCGGCAAGTGGGCGACGAAGATCGCGCGCGAATGGTCCGCCGCCCGCGTGCAGTGGGGCCACCCGATCGGCGAGCACCAGGCCGTCTCCTCCAAGCTGGCCTACATCGCCGCCAGCACCTACGCGCTGGAGGCGGTGTTCGAGGTCAGCGCGCTGCTGGCGGACGCGGGCATGAAGGACGTGCGCATCGAGGCGGCGCTGGCCAAGCTGTATTCCTCCGAGGTCTCCTGCCGGATCGCTGACGAGCTCGTGCAGATCCGCGGCGGGCGCGGCTACGAGACCGCCGCCTCCCAGGCCGCCCGCGGGGAGCGCGCGGTCCCGGTCGAGCAGCTGCTGCGCGATCTGCGCATCAACCGCATCTTCGAGGGCTCCACCGAGATCATGCACCTGCTCATCGCCCGCGAAGCCGTCGACGCGCACCTGCAGGCCGCCGGCGCGCTGGCGGTGGCCGACTCCACGCTGGCGGAAAAGGCCGCCGCGGCGCGCGAGGCCTCCGGATTCTACGCCCGCTGGCTACCCAAGCTCGTCGCCGGCGCCGGCAGCCTGCCCGGCACCTACTCGGAGCACGGCCCGCTGGCCAAGCATCTGCGCTACATCGAGCGCACCAGCCGCAAGCTGGCCCGGCAGACCTTCGCCGGCATGGCGCGCTGGCAGGCAGGGCTGGAGAAGCAGCAGGTGTTCCTGGGGCACATCGTGGACATCGGCGCGGAGCTGTTCGCCATGGCAGCGGTGATCGCCAAGACCTCAGCTCTGCTGGATTCCACCGCCCCCGAGCGCTTCTCCGCCGAGACCCTGGCGCAGGCGTTCTGCGAACAGGCCACCCGGCGCTGCGAGGACCATTTCGAGCACCTGTGGGACGGCACCTCGCACGACGACAAGGTCGCCGAGGACCTGCTCGACGGGGCCTACCTCTGGCTTGAGGAGGGTGTGCGCGACGTGTCCGAGGGCACCGGCCCATGGATTGCGCCGTGGTCCGAGTCCGGGCGCGCGGACGTCCGCCGTCTCTACGGAACGGCGGACTAGCTGCCACGCCCCTGGCCGGCTAGTACCTGGTCCCGGCGGAGATGCCTCCGTCGACCGCGTACTCTCCGCCGGTGCAGAAGCTCGATTCGTCGCTGGCCAAAAAGAGGATCAGGCCGCTGACCTCTTCCGGCCGGGCGAAGCGCTCCAGCGAGTTGCCGGCCAGGTCCTCCTCGGTGAGCGGGCGCAGCGCCTGGGTCAGCGCCGTCGCGACCGCGCCGGGGTGCACCGAGTTGACCCGGATACCGAAGTCGGCCAGTTCCAGCGCCGCGGACTTGGTCAGCCCGCGCAGGCCCCACTTCGACGCGCAGTAGGCGTGCCGGTTCGGGTAGCCTTCCAGTCCGGCGGTGGATGACACGTTCACGATCGAGGAAGCGCCGGACTTCTTCAGCTCGCGAACCGCCGCGCGCATGCCCAGGAAGGCGCCGGTCAGGTTGATGTCCATGACCCGGTTCCAGCTTTCCAGCGTGGTGTCTTCCAGCGGCGCGTCGTCGTGGATACCGGCGTTGTTCACCAGCACGTCCAGCCCGCCGAATTCCGCCACGGCTTGCGCAACCGCGGCCTCCCAGTCCCCGGCGTCCGCCACGTTCAGGTGCGCGTAGCTGGCGCGGTCTCCGAGCTCGGCCGCCAGCGCACGTCCTGCTTCGTCGTTGATGTCAGCGAGCAGCACGGTGGCGCCTTCCGCGATGAAGGCGCGTGCGTGCGCGGCACCCATCCCCGAAGCCGCTCCGGTAATCAGCGCGCGTTTCCCTGCAAGTCTCATGTGTTGCTTCTTTCCGTGTGGAGTTGCCGTCGTTCCGGCGGGAAGGCCCGGCGCCCGTCCGGTCCTTGGCGGCACCGGAAAACCCTGCAGCGGGAAGGACGCCCGCCGTCTTTCCGGTTCCGCACGTCCGGGCACGTGGTGTGTTCCACCAAACCATCCACCTGAGACACGGTCAATCCACCCGGCGCGGCGTCGAGTGACTAGACGAAAACCGGAATTTGTCTAGCATGGGGTCATGTCACCGTACCGAAATGCCGTTGCGACTCCGTCCCTGCGCGCACGCCAGAAGGCAGCGACCCGTGAGCTGATCATCGACGCGGCAGTGGTGGTTTTCGCTGCCAGGGGCTATGAGAACAGCCGGATCGACGAGGTGGCTTCCTGCGCCGGAACAAGCCGGGCGACTTTCTACCTGCACTTCCGCCGCAAGAGCGATCTGCTTTTCGAGCTGAGACACCGAGCGGAACAAGATTTCGAACCTGACTACCGGAAACTTGTTTCGCTGCTGCGCGATCCCCGGGTTGAAGAAATCCAGCAGTGGCTGCTCCGGGGATTGTCCCGCTGGGCCGAAGCAGCGGTGCTGATGCGCCCGGTCTTCGACGCCGCAGACCAGGACCGGATGCTGGCCAAACAGCTGCTGCCGGAGACTCTTCCCGGCTCGAAGCCGCTGGCCCGGGCCCTGGTCGATGCCGAGGTGTGCCCCGATGAATCGACCGCCGACGCCATGGCCATGGTTTTCATGGCGCCGCTGTTCATTGCTTTCCGGCGACGGGCGTTCGGCACGCCGGTCAATGAGGAACGGCTGGCGGTTCTCACCGCGCAAAGCTGGACCGCCATGGCCGTGGAACATCTTCGGCCGGGCTCGGCGAACCACTAACGAATGCCTTGGCCACTGCCTGGGACGCGGTCACCCCGTAGTTCTAACCAGCCGCCATCTGATCGGAATAGTAAACTTTTCAGAAAAACAAGATAGTGGGTCGGTGTCCATATCCATTTGTGCGAGCTACCGGCGGGAATAGGCAGGTTAGCGGTTCTCCGCTCGCGCGACTTTCCTTGATCGTCATTGCTTCACTGGATGATTCGGTTCTCGCCAGAGTTGTCACGTTCTCCCGGGGGCGCCTCGGATCACTGCCATCGTCCCGTCTTCAGGAGCATATGCCCGTGTCCGGCAATCGAGCGATCTATTCGGGATGCCCGCTCCGTAGCAAGGTTTGCACTGACTGAGCGCGTCTTGCGGCCGACTAGCACCGCACTCACCGAATCGGCAGCTTCTACCGCTTCGGGCTTCCAGACGGCGTTTGGGGTCGCACCGTCGATGGTATCCACACCCACTGCCATGCGGGCTGTTGTGCCCTTCGAAGCCGGTCAAGCTTTGCGCCTTCGACTTTGCTCGGCCGGGGCGGTAGCTGGGCGCGATGTGTTCGTGCACCGATTCACTGCCGCGACGTCGGACCAATTTACCCCCGGACGACGTGCACGGGCATTCCCCCGAATGGCTGGACGGGTTCGAGGGCACCGGCATGACCACGAGCGCCGGGCCCCTTCTGAAAAGTTGATCCGGGATTTTCCGAGTCCGGCCGTGCAACCCCGGTTCCGTTGCGGGGCCAACGTCAGCGATCCTTGCAGGACCTACGGGTCAGCGATGCTGGCGTCCAGTCTGCCCGCCCGCCACAGCACCGTGGCCTGCCGCGCCCACTCGGCCAACCGCACGGCTTCAGAGGGCGAGAAGAAGTAGGTGTTGAACTGCAGGCGCTGCTCTGGGTCCAGCTCCCTGGGCAGCAGCACCATGGGACGCGAGCCCTTGACCTTCACCGCGTGGAACAGCCCGCAATGCCGGGCGATATGGTGGATTTCGCAATACAGATCGCTGGTCTCGATGTCGGTGCGGCCGCCGAGCTCCCACTTGTCCAGATGGTCCAGCTCGCAGCGGTGCGCCGGCATGCTGCACCCCGGATAGGCGCAGCCGCGGTAGGCGGCGCGGATCGCCCGGGCCTGGGATTTGGAAAACAGCCTTTGGGTGCGCCCGAGATCCAGGATGCGGCTCTTGCCGTTGAGCACCACCGGGTACAGCCCGGCGTTGCACACCATGGCGCGTGCCTGGCCCGCCGGAATCGGGATGCCTGAGGTGCTGACCGCGAAGTCCCGGCCGGTTTCGAGCATCTTGTCGTAGTCCAGCAGCACACCGATCTGCGGGGTGATCACCGCGTGGCCGTCGGCCGCCAGGGCGCCCGGTCCGTTGGCCTGCAGCACCGCCATCAGACCCAGCAGATGCCGCAATTCAGGGCGCAGATCCTCGAAGGGACCGGGAACCGCCGCGTCATTCGCAGCCGTTCGCGCCGTGCCGCCAACTGCGCCGGGCGGGGTTCCGGAAGGTGCCTCGGCGTCCGTGCCGGGTTCGCGGTCTGCTTCCCGGCGGTTTCCGCACTCGTTGTCGTCATCCTCGGGGCAGATATCCGCATCGAAGCCGCTGGGGCAGTCGTCGTCGGGCGTTTCGTCTCCGGTGCCGTCGGTGAAGTGGTCGCCGGCGGAGTGGTCGCCGGTGGGGTCGTCGTCAGCGGAGTCGTCGGCTGCGGAGCCGGCCTTGGCCCAGTCCGGCATGGTGGACTCGTCGTCCCAGCCGGGGGCGGAGTCGTCGTCGGTGAGCGCGGCGGCCTGCTCGGCGAGCGCGTCGCGGTTGCCGGCCATGGTTTTAGGGTTGTCGACGGCGCGGAAGATGGCGTGCATGGTTTCGCCCTGCGAGGGCAGCAGCTTGACCAGGAAGCGCTCCAGCCCGTTGCGGATGCCCAGCGGGTAGACACCGATCTGCGAGAGCAGGGCCTCGGGCGGGCGCCGCTCCCCCACCGCCTGGGCGACCAGCGCGGAGATGTGCTTGCGCGCGGTGGCCGGCTGGCTGCGGATGAGTTCCAGCGAGAGCTCCTGGAGTTCGGCCCGGGTCTGCTCCGCCTCGGGCCCGGTCCCCAGGTCCTTGTCCGCGGCCCTGATCTTGCGGGCAGCGGAGATGACCAGGCGTGGGTCGGTGTCCGGATCGTCGAAGGCTGCGGCCAGCACTGGCAGCGCGGGGCCGGCCGGCTCGCCGGCGTCGGTGACCTGTGCGATCAGGCTGTCGGCGGCGGCCAGGCGGTCGCGGGCGGTGGAGACCGGCACGTTCAGCCAGCCGGCCAGCAGGTCCAGCGCCTTCTTGAAGTGGGTGCGTGCGACGGTGGTGCGGCCGGCGGCGGCCTCGACGTCCTGGGGCGTGGGCTCCAGGCCCCCGTCGGCGATGGCCTGCAGCGAGTCCGTGTCGAGCTTGTGGGCGCCGGTGCGGCGCACGGCTTCCGCGGCGCGCAGCTGGGCGCGGCTGAGCTGCTGCGCGAGGTGCTCGATGAGCAGCGCCGCATAGGCGGCGTGCCCTGCGGGGACGTCGGGGTCGGACAGGGCGCTCACCGCCGATCCGAGCAGCCTGTCTGCCTGGGACAGGTTCATCAGTGCTTCGCTGCTGGTGCTCATGGATCCAGCGTGCCCGGGCGGCGGCAGGCTCGGGGCGACAGTACTGCACGGTGGGGATAACCCGGTGCTCGGTGATTGCCGGCGTGCCTGGCCCTGTAACAGGCGTGCGGGCTTGGACACGTACGCTTAGCCGTGCATGCGGTACCAGAGCAGCGCCACCTGCAAGCTGGCGCGGGACTCGGCGGATTCCAGCGAGACCCCGAGCTTGTCCTCCAGCTTGGCCAGCCGGGCGTAGAGCGTGGGGCGCGAGAAATAGCCGGCCTTGGCCAGGGCGGACTTGTTGCCGCCGTGGGCCAGGTAGAGCTCCAGCAGCTGCAGCCCGTCCTCGTCGAGCGGGGAAAGCAGGCCGTCCAGCTCGGTGTGCGCGAAGGCGCGCAGCCTGGCATCGGCGCCCATCGCGGAGAGCACCCCGCGCAGGCGCAGGTCGGCGAAGCGGTAGTAGGGCTGGGCGCGGGTGGGCAGGTGCGGGACGATGTGCGCGACATGGGCGGCCTCGTCCAGCCGGGCCAGGCAGGCGGCCAGCGGTCCCTCGGCGGCGACGCCGATCGCCACCGGCTCGGCCAGCTGCTCGGCCAGCCGGCGGGTGAAGCCCTGCAACGCGGAATCCACCAGCTCGCGGGCGCGCACCGGCAGGATGACCGCCAGGTAGCCGGGTTTCAGCGACCCGGCGAGCACCCCCAGGTGCAGGGTGTCGGCCAGCTGCTCGATGACTTCCAGCGCGGCGCGCTCGGCCAGCTGGGTCTCCGTGGGGGTGCGCTCCCCGGCAGCCAGCGAGAGCACCAGCGGAACGTAGTAGGGCGCGGCGTCCAAGCCCAGGGACTGGGCGCGCACCGCGATCTCCTTGTCGCCGTAGCCGTGCGCGGCCTGCAGCTCGTGCAGCATCGAGGTTCGCGCCTGGTAGAGCAGTTCGCGGTCGTCGCGCCCGGAAAGCCGGGCGATGGTCAGCGCCTGGCCGGCGCGCTCCAGCACCAGCGCGGCGTTGGCATCGTCCTCCAGCGCGGCCGGGACGATGAGCCGGCCCCAGCGGCGGCGGGCCGCCCCCACCGGGGTTTGCAGCCAGTTCTCGGCGCCCGCGGAGCGCCCGGTGTGCTCCAGGTAGCCGACGAAGCGGGAGCGGGAAATCCAGTCGTCGAGATCCGCGTTCGCGTGGGCGAGGACCAGGTGGCGCACGTCCTCGAGCACCACCGGAGCGTCAAGCAGCCCGGCGGTGCGCTCGACGATGGCCTGCTCGTCGGCCTCCGAGAGCGAGAGTTCGGTGTAGATCTCGTGCACGCTGCGCGAGAACTGCAGGTCTGCCAGCTGCTGGGCGACCAGCTTCTGGTGGATGACCTCGGTGATGGCCACGAAACGGACCTTGCGGCGCAGCCTGATGACGGGGAACCCGAGCCCTGCCACCTGCAGTTCTGCTTCGCCCGGTGCCTCGATGATCACGCCCGCCGCGCCGGCGTCGCGCAGTTGCTCCAAAAAGCCGCGAACGTCGGTCACGTTGCGCAGCGTGGTGAGCACCAGCTCGCGGCCGAAGAGCAGATCAACGTTGGATTCCGACTCGGTGACGTGCACCCAGCGCAGCTCCGCGTCCAACCCGTCGGCGCACAGCAGCTGCGGATCGGCCTCCTGCACCACCGGCAGGGCCAGCACGTCGTTGACAGTCAGCATCCTCGCACCTTTACACATCGTCGCAGCGTCACGATAAATCATTACATACTGCCTGTGTCGCAGGCCATGTTCGTGCCCGATGATGAATTCAGGAATCCATTCAAGGACAACAAGGAGCCACGATGAACACGACGCTGACATCAACCCTGCAGCACTGGATCGACAACACCAACTACGTTGCAGACGACCGCACCGGCAAGGTCTACAACCCTGCCACCGGCGAGGTCGCCCGCGAGGTGGCACTGGCCTCCAAGGCAACCACCGAGGCAGCGATCGCCTCCGCGCACGCAGCCTTCCCGGGCTGGCGCGACACCTCCCTGGCACGGCGCACCGCCATCATGTTCCGCTACCGCGAGCTGCTCACCGAGCGCAAGGGCGAGCTGGCGGCGATCATCACCGCCGAGCACGGCAAGGTGCTCGACGACGCGCTGGGCGAGGTCGCCCGCGGCCTGGAGGTCGTGGAGCTCGCCTGCAACGCGCCGTACCTGCTCAAGGGCGAGTACTCGGAGAACGCCTCGACCGGCGTCGACGTGCAGTCCATGCGCCAGCCGCTGGGCGTCTCGGCCATCATCTCCCCGTTCAACTTCCCGGCCATGGTGCCGCTGTGGTTCTTCCCGGTGGCCATCGCCTCGGGCAACACCGTGGTGCTCAAGCCTTCGGAGAAGGACCCGTCGGCCGCCAACTGGATGGCCGAGCTGTTCGCCGAGGCAGGCCTGCCTGCCGGCGTGCTGAACGTCGTGCACGGCGACAAGGAGTCGGTCGACACCCTGCTGAACGACGAGCGCATTTCCTCGGTCTCCTTCGTGGGCTCGACCCCGATCGCCCAGTACGTCTACTCCACCGGCACTGCCAACGGCAAGCGCGTGCAGGCCTTCGGCGGAGCGAAGAACCACATGCTGGTGCTTCCCGACGCAGACCTTGACCTGGCAGCCGACATGGCGGTGAACGCCGGCTTCGGCGCCGCCGGCGAGCGCTGCATGGCGATCTCCGTGGTCGTTGCGCTGGAGGGCATCGCCGATCAGCTGGTCGCCAAGATCGTCGAGCGCGCCAAGACCCTGCGCGTGGGCGATGGCACCCGCGGCTGCGACATGGGCCCGCTGATCACCGGCGAGCACCGCGACAAGGTCGCAGGCTACATCGACGCCGGCATCGCCGCCGGCGCCACCCTGGCCCTGGACGGCCGCACCGGTACGGTGGACGCCGACGGCGAAGGCTTCTTCCTGCACCCGACCATGTTCGACAACGTCACCACCGACATGAGCATCTACACGGACGAGATCTTCGGCCCGGTCCTGTCCGTGGTCCGCGTGGAGTCATTCGACGAGGGCGTCGAGCTGATCAACTCCTCGAAGTACGGCAACGGCACCGCGATCTTCACCAACGACGGCGGCGCCGCCCGCCGCTTCGAGAACCGCATCCAGGTGGGCATGGTCGGCGTCAACGTGCCGATCCCGGTACCGGTGGGCTACCACTCCTTCGGCGGCTGGAAGGCCTCGCTGTTCGGCGACCAGCACGCCTACGGCCCGGAGGGCTTCAAGTTCTTCACCCGCAACAAGGTTGTCACCAAGCGCTGGCTGGACCCGAGCCACGGCGGCATCAACCTCGGCTTCCCACAGAACGACTAGGACCAATGACTACCGAAATCAGCGACATCACCAGCGAGCAGATCGCAGCCGGCCAGCGTGCCCACGAGCTTGACCGCAAGCACGTTTTCCACTCCTGGCAGGCGCAGGGCCCGTTCAACCCGATGACGATCCTGAAGACCGAGGGTTCGTACGTGTGGGACGGCGAGGGCAACAAGCTCATCGACCTCTCCAGCCAACTGGTGAACACGAACGTCGGCCACCAGCACCCGAAGGTCGTCGCGGCGATCATCGAGCAGGCGGGCAAGATCGCCACGATCGCCCCGCAGCACGTGAACGACGCTCGCTCCGAGGCGGCGCGGCTGATCGCCTCGCACACCCCGGGCGACCTGAACAAGATCTTCTTCACCAACGGCGGCGCCGACGCCAACGAGCACGCCATCCGCATGGCCCGCGTGCACACCGGCAAGCACAAGGTGCTCTCCGCGTACCGCAGCTACCACGGCGGCACCCACCTGGCGGTGAACGTCACCGGCGATCCACGCCGCGTGGCCTCGGACAACGCCTCCGACGGCGTCGTGCATTTCTTCCCCGCCTACCCGTACCGCTCCTACTTCAACTCCACCACGGAGGCCGAAGAGACCCAGCGCGCGCTGAAGCACCTGGAAGACACGATCATCCTCGAGGGTGCATCGAACATCGCCGCCTTGGTCCTGGAGTCGATCCCGGGCAGCGCAGGCATCTACGTGCCGCCGGCAGGCTACATGGAAGGCGTGCGCGAGCTGACCCGCAAGTACGGCATCGTGTTCATCGCCGATGAGGTCATGGCGGGCTTCGGCCGTTCGGGCGAATGGTTCGCGGTGAACCACTGGAACGTTGTTCCGGATCTGATGACCTTTGCCAAGGGCGTGAACTCCGGCTACGTGCCGCTGGGCGGCGTGGCGATCTCCCCGCAGATCTTCGAGACCTTCCGCGAGCGCGTCTACCCGGGCGGGCTGACCTACTCGGGCCACCCGCTGGCTTGCGCGGCGGCGGTTGCCACCATCGAAGCGATGGAGGAAGAGGACCTGGTTGCCAACGCCAAGCGCTTGGGCGATGAGATCATCGGCCCGCGCCTGGCGCAGTTCAAGGTCGACCACCCGTCGGTGGGCGACGTGCGCGGAACCGGCGTGTTCTGGGCGATCGAACTGGTCACCAACCGCGAAACCCGCGAACCGCTGGCCGCCTACGGCGGCAGCTCGCCGGAAATGAACCAGGTCATCGCCGCGGCCCGCGCCACAGGCCTGCTGCCGTTCGCGAACTTCAACCGCCTGCACGTGGTGCCGGCGCTGAACATCCCGGACGACGTGCTCATCGAGGCGCTGGACAAGCTGGAACAGGCGCTCGTCGTCGCCGACGGCTTCGTCAAGTAGCCGACCCCGCACAGCTGGCAGGAATCCCCCTGCCAGCTGTGCTTTTTAATATTCGGTATTAACAATTCGCTGGCAGATGAATGGGCCGCAGGCTCCCGCTGGTGCTGTGAAATACTGGGGTCAACCGCAAATCTTTATGGAGGAACTCATGGCAGGCGACGCTTTCCAGCCGCATCTTCAGTGGGGTGTCAAGGCCTCGTTCGTTGGATACATTGCATCGCTGGCTGACGGCCGCATCGAGGCCTCGAATGGCGTGTGGCAGGTCGGCAACGCGCTGGCCTTCCCCGTGCACCCGGCGGTGGACGTTCCCGACAACGAGATCTGGTTCAACGGGCGCGTGTCTTTCTCGGGCCACGGCGGGATGATGAAGCTCGAGCTGAACGAACCGCGCATCGAGAACCAGGGCGAGTCGATCTTCCTGACCATCGACACCCCCGAGGGCCGCACCGCCATCGCGGAACTGACCGAGACCGGAGTTTCGCACGCCATGGGCATGACCCGAACCCGGTTCTCGGCCGTGGTGACTGAAGACGGCTCCAAGATGTTCAACGGGCAGTACCCTGCCGGGCAGGCGATGGAAGAAGTCGAAGTCACCCTGCGCGGCTAGAAAACGCCTATCACAGGGAAACCCTGCACCGCAAGCGCGGTGGAGGGTTTTTCAGTTCCTACTGGCGGGAGAACTCGGAGGCGCGGACGACCTGATCCTCGCTGAGCGCATGTCCCGTGTACTTCTCGAACTGCGCGGCGGCCTGCAGGGCAATCACCTCAGCCCCGGTGATGACCTGTTTGCCCTGCTTCCGCGCGGCGGCGACCAGCGGGGTCTCGCTGGGGAACGCGACCATGTCGAACACCGTTTCCGCCGCGGCGATCTGCGCATCGCTGAATGACTGGATAGCGGCCTGTTCTCCGTCCATGCCCAGCGGCGTGACGTTGACCAGCACTTGGTGGCCCGGTTCCGGATCGGCATCGATGAATGCGTAGCCGTACTTCTGCGCCAGCGCGCCTCCCGCGGCGGTGTTGCGCGCGAGCACCGTAAGATTCTCGAAGCCGGCATCGCGGAATGCCGCGACCACCGCCTTGGCCATGCCGCCGGATCCGCGGACCAGCACGTTCGCCGACGGGTCCAGCTCGTGGCGCCCGATCAGCGTGGCGATCGCCTCGAAGTCGGTGTTGGAGGCGCTGAGGTGGCCGTCGGTGTTCACTATGGTATTCACCGAGTCGATGGCCGCCGCCGAAGGCTCGATGGTGTCCACCAGCGCCATGACGTCCTCCTTGAAAGGCATGGACACCGAGCAGCCGCGGATGCCCAGGGCGCGGACGCCGGCAATCGCACCGGCCAAGTCGTCGGTGGAGAACGCCTTGTAGATGAAGTTCAGCCCCAGTTCCTCGTACAGGTAGTTGTGGAAGCGGGTGCCGATATTCGACGGCCGGCCGGACAGCGAGATGCACAGGGTCATGTCTTTATTCAGGATGGGCATGCAGAGCTCTTCCGGAGTCGGGGGGACGAGGTCTCCACCTAATATACGGCGGCTGCAAGCGACCCCGGGGCATTAAAGATGATTTTTGCGCTCCGAGTCCTCCGGCTCCATCGATCTGGCCGCATCAGCTCCGTCGGGCTTGGAGGGGACTCGCCGTCAGTCACGTGGCATTTCGAACTTCTTGAGTTTGTGCGTACCGTCGCAGAACGGTTTGATGGCCGAGCTTCCGCAACGGCACAGCGCCACGGTTTCACGGCTTGTCGGAACAGCTTCGCCCTCCGCGTCGAGAATCTCGAAGTCGCCACGGAGAATCAGCGGCCCCTGCGGGCAGACCACGATCTGCGCTCCCTCCGCGCTCATGCCTCGACCTTTACTTTCGGCTGGCGCAGGGACGAACGGCCCTGGCCCCACGCCTCAAGCTGGTGGGCTCCCACCAGCGCGTCGATGGCGCAAGCCGCCTGCGCGCCGAAGAACACCGCTTCGGCGATGCTGGGATCCTGCTCGATCAATCCGCCCGCCAGATCGCGCCCGGCGATCTGCTCGTGGACCGCATCGGCTTCCACATGCTCATCGAAGTAGTCGGTCACTGGGGAGTCGAAGCCCAGTCGCCGGAATCCGCGTGCATACCTGGCATTGGGGATCGACGATGTCATCTCGTAGATGGCAAGGTGGCCGGCGATGCTGCCGCGCAATCGACGATGCAGGCCGAAGAACGACATCATGTTGACCGACGCCAGCGTGATGGCAGGCAGCGACTCGATGTAGGCTCCGAACTCGGAGTCGAGCCCCAGCCCCCGCATGGTGGTCTCGAACAGCTCGGAGTGCATGGCGCCGGGCCTGCCTGCCCCGTACTCGTCGAACTGGATCTCCATCAATGCGGACTTTCCGCGCCCTGTCAGGCGTGGAATCGCCCACGAATGCGGGTCGGCTTCCTTGAGCTGGTAGATGGACTTGTGCATGAGGAATTCACGCGCCTGCTCAACCGTCGCATGCCGGGATATGTAGGTCGAGACCGATGGTCCGTCGTCCGCACTGGCAAGGGCGAAAAGTTGTCGAGCCGTATCCTGGGCAGATCCGAGCGAGAAACTTGGATCCCCGGCGATCTGCCGCAATCGTGCCTCAAACTGTTCTTCGATCTTTGCCCGAAGGCCCAGCAGAGGCGGGTTCCATTCCCAGCGTGCATCGATGCCATCGAACCCGCGGTAGTGCAGTTCGTAGAGGACGAATAGGACAATCTGGATGTCCTCGCTATGGAGGATGTCTTCCGAGTCCAGGACTTTGAAGGCCTCATGTTCCAAACCTGACAGATCGACATCGGGGTCGTAAGTTCTCAGCACCTCGAAAAGAGATTCGCTGATCCGGCCGCGGTCTTCTGGAAGCTCCACTTCTCCACCTGCTCCTTAATGCACACATACTGAAAAAACGACTATAGGCAATGGCCAACCGGTTGACCGGGCCGGGGTACGGATTACCAGAGAATTCACACGAGGCATTCGAGCCAGCTCGAAACGCGCCAGCCAGTCATGGGTTGCTGCGGAGTTCCGAAATCGTTTCCCGGGCGAATTCCTGCTGGGCGTCGTGGACGAGTGCCGTGCCTCCCCCGCGTGCCCAGCTTGCGCGCTGCCGTTGCGCGCCGTTCCCGACAGAGGTGATCCGCGCGAAGTAGTTCTGCACGAAATCGAGATCGCCGTTGTCCGCCAGATGTTCGCCGGCATAGTCGAGCAATTGCCCCAGCACTTGCTCCGGCTCCAGTCTGGTTTCGGTTCCCGCATCGAATAGCGGTCCTGACAGGCCCATTTTGGAGGCATGCCACAGACCGAGATCCAGCAGCCGGTCCTCCACGGTCTTGGCCACGCCTCCCTGCGCGAGACCGGTATCCACCAGAGCCCTAACCAGCATGGCCATGGCCACCGATTCGTCGGCCGTCAACTGCCCGTCGGCCGTGCGCACCTCTATGGTGGGGTTGCGCTCGGACAGGCGCACGGCCCAGCCGATATGTCCAGCGTCGAGCAGGGCGCCGGAATCGAGCATTATCCGGCGCATCCGCTGGTAGTGCTCCATGGAGTCGAACGCCGGAGGAACGCCTATCACGGACCAACGGCGGTAATGCACCATCCTCCAGGACTCGAATCCGGAAAGCTCACCGTTCCAGACCGGCGAGTTCGCCCCAATGGCAGTCAGTGCTGGAAGCCACGGGCGCAGCACGTTCATGGCCTGCAGCCCGGTTGGAGCGTCAGGGATATGCACATGGATATGCAGCCCGTTGATGTAATGCTCGCGCACGATCCCCGGCACGAACTGGCGGATATCCTCGTAACGTCGCCCCTCGGACACCTCCGTCGCTCCGGGAAGGAAGGGCGGCGTGCCAGTTGCTACTGCCGCCAGGCCTGCACCCGCACACGCTTCCTGCAGCTTCTGTCGACCCAACAGCAAGCTTTCCAAGGCATCGGATGCCCTGGTGCAAATTCCGGATACGAGTTCCACCTGGGGACGGAGGAGCTCCGGGACAAGCGTTGCCCCAGCCAGGTTCTCGCCCTGCAGATCCCCCAGTAAGCCGGGCGGGACCGTGGCCAAAGTCGCGGTCTGGGGATTCACGAGGAAAAACTCTTCCTCGATCCCGAAAGTTCTGGGCATGCACTATCCTTCCGGGATGTCGATTCTGCTTCAGCTGGAGTTTATGCGGGCTTGCGGCTCGGCTCGGCATGCCGGCTCCGAATCACAGGAAACGCAAAGAAGAACGCAACATTTCCGCGAACTGCGTCTTCCTCCACATCGCCCGAATTCCACCAGAGCTGCCACGGGTTTCTGGTGATTTCCCATGAGTTCGCGTCGCATGCATAACATCGCCACCGGACTCTCCCTACGCTGGTGCACAAGGAACCGGATTAATAGCTTTCCGGGTGGATGAAATCGCCTAGTTTCTTGAGGATGCCACGTAGTGAAGAAGCCAATTGATCACGAGAAATTGCATAAATACCTCAGTGAACACCATTTGGGTTCCGCTGCCGGGCTGGAACATTTCGCCAGCGCCAAACGGATGTGGGCCGATACTCAACATGCGGACGTCTTCCACTCCCTCTGGTTGCAGGTTAAGGAAGACCAGCAGGATCTCGAGCGCATCTTGCAAAAGCTGGGCCGTGAGCCCCACGGCCTTGCATTGCTTGCCGAGCCATGGGCTAAGCTACTGGGCAAGATCAACTTGCTCAATCCCCTGCGGCAGCGCCGCAAGACGCTGGCTCAGACACAGCTCGATGTGCTGACCGGCCTGCTGAATGCCAAGCACAGCATGTGGCGCACCCTGCTGCTCATGGTTGGTGAAGAGCCGACGCTGGACCAAGCCTTGCTGAGCGATCTGAAGTTGCGTGCCGAATCGCAGATTCGCCAACTATCGGAGTTCAGCGACAGTTCATGGGCCGAGCGCTTTCGCTGAGTTTGACCGAACTGAGATACGGAAACAAATTATATGACACTGCGCGCCCATGTTATTGGCTCCGGCCCCAATGGCCTGACCGCCGCTGCGATCCTTGCCGAAAACGGAATCGAAGTGGATGTCTACGAACGGAACGAGGAGATCGGGGGTGCGGCCGCAAGCGCCCGGGCATTTGATGGCGAGGCCTTGATCGATCTGGGTGCGGCGGCCCATCCTTTTGCCTACGGCAGCAAGGCGTTCCGGCACTTGGACTTGCAAAGCCACGGCCTGAGCTGGGATTTCCACGACATGCCGCTGGCCCATCCGCTCGATGACGCACCGAGCGTGTTCCTGCACCAAACGCTTGCGGCTACCACCGCCCAATTCGCAGCGGATCGGAAAATCTGGACGGCCCTGCACGGCCCCTTCGTCAAGCGTGCGCAGCAGCTGCTGGACAACGTGACCGGCCCGCTATTGCGCGTGCCACCGAACCCTGTGCTGATGGCACGCTTCGGTCTGCGCTCACTACCTCCAACGGCCGTCATGGCCTCCAGCGTCTTGCGCAGCCGACAAGCCCGGGCCCTCTTCTCCGGAACCAGTGCGCACTCCATGCTTCCCCAATCCCATCCATTCACCTCGGGGTTCGGGATCATCTTCGGGTCGCTGGGCTCAAGTTGGGGCTGGCCGGTAGCGCATGGCGGCACCGGATCGATTATCCAAGCCCTGGGCCGCGCCGCGAAATCCCGCTCGGTACGCATCCATACCGGTCATGAAGTCAGGAACCTCGGCGAGCTTCCGCCCGCGGACATCACGATCATGGACCTGACACCGCGACAGATCCTGTCGATCGCACGCGACAGGTTGCCGACGCGTTATGCCCAACAGTTGTCCCGATGGCGATACGGAACTGCCGTATACAAGGTCGACTATCTGCTGGACGGACCAATTCCGTGGACCGATCAGCGCGCACAAAAAGCCTGCACGGTGCACGTCGGCGGCGATGCACCCGAGATCGCCCGGGCGGAGGGAGAGGTCAACCGGGGACGCATGCCGGACAAGCCGTTCGTGATGGTTGTCCAGCCTTCCAGCGCGGATGCCACCCGCGCTCCCGAGGGCAAGCACGTCGTCTGGTCGTACGCGCACGTGCCCAATGGCTATGCAGGCCGTGCCGGTGCTCTTATCGATGCGCAGATCGAACGCTTCGCCCCGGGATTTACCGACCGCGTCATTTCGCGCCGCGAGAGCAGCCCAGCGGATTTGGAGCGCTGGAATCCGAACCTCGTCGGCGGCGATATCGGCGGAGGCTCGCTGCGCGGACTGCAGCAGTTCCTGCGTCCTACCGTCTCCCTGAATCCCTATCGTCTGGCCCCGGACGGCTTGTATCTTTGTTCCTCGTCCACGCCCCCAGGAGGGGGCGTTCACGGCATGGGCGGTTGGCATGCCGCGTACGCCGCCCTGCAGGACCACGGCATTCGTGCCACGGGTGCCCATTAGCAGGGCTTCACACCCTGGCCGGAACCTTGCTTAAATAGTCCGGGATCGAACTCACGGGGATCATCACTACGTCGTAGGCCGGCCAATCGAGCTCCTCCAGCTCAGCACAGGCCTCAGCGACCTGCTTGACACCGACCTGCCCCGAATGCGGAACCACGAAAACCTCGATGTGCTGAACCTGGCCTAGTTCACGAGCCCTGACCGCTGATTCCTCGACCCAATTCATTCGGGCCAGCTGCTCCTCGATCCGCGACACCAGCGGATGCGGATCGGTGCCGTCAAGGTCGGATGCTCGGCTGTCGAGCAGGTCGGAGGTCGATGAGCGGGTGCTGTCCCAGCCGTCCTTGAGAATTCCGAGCGAGATGACCAATGCGGCCACGGCATCCAGCCACCAGATTCCCAGACCAATTCCGGCAACACCCACGATGGAAGCTGCGTTGGTCTGCCAGTCGGCCTTGGCCATCTTTGAATCTGCGTACAGCAGCTTGTTGTGCAGTGGCTTGGCAACCTTGATCTTCAGCCGACCGAGGATGAGCGCGGGGATGACAATAACCGTCATCACCGCAATCATCGGCCACCCCTGCCAGATTGTGTGGCCGAACAGATTGACCGTTCCGATGGTGGGATGTTCCGTCTTAACCAACGCGGTAATCGATTCGTAGGCCAGCATGGCGCCTACCACCAGCAACGCCACGCCTGCGACGAGATGTCCGGCACCCATGGAACGGTGATAGCCGTACGGCTGGCGTGGCCTGCGTGGCTTGCGCGTCCAGCGCAGAGCGATGAGGAAGGCAAGCTGCGGAAGCACCGAGAGCATGTCCTCAACCCAAGCCGTCCTCATAGCCTGCGAATTCCCAACAACCAGGGCGACGACTGTGATCGTGCAAACCGCGTATCCAACGCTGATCCACTCCAGCTTGGCGGCGCGGCGCATCAGTCGCTTCTGTTCCTCGGGCAAATGGGTTCCGGGCGAGCTATTCATGGCATCTCCTGTGTCCGGTCGAGAAAGCGTTCCACTTCAAAGAGGAAAGCATTCTCGCCGGGCGGCACCAGCAGCACGATTTTGCTTTCCTTGCCATCAACATCCACGTGAGTCGTATAGGGCCGTGTCATCCCGACTTGTTCGGCCCACGGAGTCTTGGAACTGATCCCTCCGGCCACGAGGTCCAGATCACCGTTTTCCAAAGCCGAGACGAGTTGTTCCTCGCCTCCCACCGTCCATTCCACCTCAGCATCGAGATTTTCGGCGAAATTCTGGATGATCTGGATTTCGGAACCTTGCAACGGCCCGTTCGAAACCTCCACGAAGTCCGCATTCGGTGATACTCCGACGCTGATGGTCCCCGATCTGACGTCCTCAAGCGTTCCCTCGGGATCCACGGGAATCTGTGCGCCGCAGCCGGCCAGCAAGGGCAGCACGGCCATGCCCGGTAGGAGTTTCTGCAATGTCCTTGCCTTAACCCGCACTACTTTCTCTCCTTCTCGTGCCGTCCAGTGGCGACCGAACGGTGATGTGCTCAATGTAGGACGGAAAGCGAGACAGTTCATGCCCGATCTGGATATCAGAGGAAATATCCAGAATCCTCGATCATCGCGCGAGGGGTCTACTCTGGATATTCCCTGAACCATCTGGAAGCCCGGAAATCAGCATGGAATGGTGGAGGCAAGGCCGATCTTTTCCGGCGTCCCACCCAGTGACCAGATCTCACATCGAAGCAAACGCTTCCCCATAGCCCCCGAGAAAGGAAAGAGCATGAGCGCCAACCACTTCCAAATTCTGGCCAACAGCGAGGCCTGGGTCGTGACTCTCAGCGGGAAGCACCTGGCAACTTGCCGCTCACGAGCCGAAGCCTATGACATTGCCTGCAAAAAAGCCGAGGAGCTCGGTTCGGGCGAAATCTTCGTCCATGACGCGACCGGGGAACTCGAATTCCGTGAGAACATCCATACCCCACGGCGCGAAGACCGATAACCCGGATGCTGCTCGGCTGTCTGCGCCTGGCACCGAGAAACGGCAGCTGTTCGGCATGCTCGGCACGCGCCGGAAAGGTCCGATCGCCTCCGGGCACTTTCGATGCCAGCGGAGAAATCATCCGAAATGAGGTCGCACAAGGGAAAGTACCGTCATAACGTGGGGTTATGGAGGAGCAATACCTGAACGTGGATTTCATCACCCCGGTGCTGGGCTTCGGGGTAGCCGCCGTGCTGCTCATCGGATGCGTGCCGCTGCTGCTGCACGGCTGGTACCGTCGGAAGAAGTTCGAGCAGCTGGCAGATGGCTACCAGACCTACAAGTTGCGCTCTTCCATCCGTGCCGAACTCGTCGCTGGCGGGTTGGTGCTGTCACTGATGGCGGCACTCGGCATTTTTGCGGTGCTCGGCTACACCTCATCGGCCCGGAATCTGCAGTCGAACATCGAGCAGCTCTACAATCCGGCGAAACTCGAGCTCGGCACGTTCAACGGCTCGTGGATGAGTGCGGACATCACGCTGGATGACGGCACGAGCTTCAGCAATGCGCGGGTGGACGTCCGCGCAGGCAACGAGCCATTCATCGAGGACCTCTGGTACCACTACCACCCGAAACCCCGGGGATGACGCGTTAAAAATACCAGGTCGCCGAACCTTGCGGTGCGGCGCCCTGGCATGCGGTTGCTAGCCCTTGATGACCTGCGGCTGGGCCAGGGACTTCAGGCCGTCGAGACCGAATTCCAGGCCGTAGCCGGACTGCTTCGCACCGCCGAACGGGATGCGCGGGTCGATGGTGCCGTGGGAGTTGATCCACACGGTGCCTGCCTGCAGCTGGGCGGCGACTTCCAACGCCTTGGCACGGTCCGAGCCCCAGACCGAGGCTCCCAGGCCGACCTCCAGGGCATTGGCGTGCTTGATGGCCTCGGCGCTGTCCTTGACCTTGATGATCGGCAGCGCCGGGCCGAACTGCTCCTCGGTGACCAGGCGGTTGCCGGGGTCGATGTCGGAGATCAGGGTGGTCGGGTAGAAGTAGCCGGCCGCCGAATCATCCGGGTTGGCGCCGAGCAGCACGGTGGCGCCGGAGTCCACGGCGTCCTTCACCAGGTCGGCGACGATGTCGTACTGCGCCTTGTTCTGCAGCGGGCCGAGCACGTTGTTCTCGTCCAGTCCCACGCCCATCGGCATGGCCTTGGCGACCTCGGTCAACGCGGAGCAGACCTGGTCGTAGATGGATTCCGGCACGTAGAGGCGCTTGAGGGCGGCGCAGGTCTGGCCGGTGTTGATGAAGGCGCCCCAGAACAGGTCCTGGGCGATGGCCTGCGGATCGGCGTCCTCCATGACCACGCCGGCGTCGTTGCCACCGAGCTCAAGGGTCAGGCGCTTCACGGTGTCGGCCGAGGAGCGGATGATCGCCTTGCCGGTACGGGTGGAGCCGGTGAACATGATCTTGTCGATGTCCGGGTGGGCGGAGAGCTTCTCGCCGACCTCGCGCCCGCCGGCCACCACGTGCAGCACGTCGGCCGGCAGGACCTCGTTGAGGATGTGGCCCAGGGCGATAACCGACAGCGGAGTGTATTCGCTGGGCTTCATCACCACGGTGTTGCCCATGCGCAGGGACGGGGCCAGCTGCCAGATCGAGATCATCATCGGCCAGTTCCACGGGCCGATGGCGCCGACCACGCCCAGGGCGCGGTAGTGCTTGGCGGCGTAGGTTTCACCGTCGTCGACCACGACTTCCGGGTCCACGTCGTAGGCGGTGGCGGCGCGCAGCCAGGCGGCTGCTCCCCCGACCTCGAAGCGGGCGTTCGGGCCGTTCAACGGCTTGCCCTGCTCGCGGGAGAGCAGTTCGGCCAGGGCCTCGGCGTTGGCCTCGATGTTGTCCGCGGCGGCGTTCAGCAGGCGCTTGCGCTCATCGTGCCCCAGCGCGTCCCAGGCCGGCTGGGCGGCGCGGGCCGCGGCGACGGCGGAGTCCAGGTCGGCGACGGACTTCTCCGCCACGCGGCCGACAAGCTCGCCGGTGGCCGGGTCGAGGACTTCGGTGCCGCCGGTCGCCGGCGAGATTGCCGCGAGCAGTTCCTGGGCATTTGCGTAGGCCATTGATTTGGCTCCTTTACGTGGGTGGTGTGGTTAGAGGACTGGGACTTGGTCGGCGTCGGTCTTGATGACGGCCTTGGATCGGGCCGCGGTGGTCACCAGGAATCCGATGATGCCCGGCACGATGACGATGGCCATCAGGATGTACCCCAGCATGCCCGGTTCTTCCATGCCGAGCAAAACGTCGAAGTTGATGACGATCTGGATGAAGATGAAGACCAGTGCGGCTCCGGAGAGCAGCGGGGCGATGACCCGGGTGAGCAGCGAATCGCTGGTGCGGTGCGTGGCGAAGTATCCGATGATCGCGAAGGAGGTCAGCGCCATGAGCAGCACCAGGCCGAAGGCCGCGGAATTGGTCAGCCAGGTGAACATGGTGAACACGATGAACATCGGGTCTTCGCCGGTGGAGATGACAGCGAAGACCGCGATCACGATCAGCGCCAGCATCGACTGGGCCAGCGAGCCGGCGACCGGGGCGTGGGTGCGGCGGGAGGTGCCGGCCAGGAAGGCGGGCAGTGCGCCGCCGCGGCCCATGGAGTAGAAGTAGCGGGCAACCACGTTATGGAACGCCAGCAGCGCGGCGAACAGGCTGGTGATGAACAGCAGGTTGGCCAGGTCCACGAACCAGGCCGGGCCGTGGGTGGCGAAGAAGACGAAGATCAGATCCGGGCCGAATTCGGCCGAGGCGCCGAGCACGTTCGAGGCGCCCTCGCCCACGGAGATCGCGAAGGCGGAGAAGGCGTAGAAGCAGGCGATCACGATGACTGCGATGATCGTGGCGGTGCGGGCGGTGCGCTTGGGGTCCTTGACTTCTTCGTTGTAGATGGTGCCGGATTCGAAGCCCATGAACGCGGCGATGGTGAACGCCATGACAGCGCCCATGCCGGGTGCGATCGCGTCCGAGAGGTCGAAGGCGGCACCCGGGGCCGGGGCCTCCGGGGAGATGACGAAGGCCATTACGTTGTAGATGACAACCACCAGGAACTCGGCGGCCACCACGATGCCCAGCACCTTGACCGAGAAGTCCACGCGGTTCACGCCCAGCAGGCCGATCAGCACCCAGGCCGCCAAGGCCATGACCCACCAGGGGATCTGCGTGCCCATCATGGAATTCGCGAAGGAGGAAGCGGCAAAGCCGAACATGCCGTAGATGCCGATCTGCATCAGGTTGTAGCTGACAACCGCGATCATCGCGGCGCCCACGCCGGAGGCCCGGCCCAGGCCCTGGGCGATGTAGGCATAGAACGCGCCGGCGTTGGGAATGTGGCGGCTCATGGCGGTGTAGCCGATGCTGAAGACCAACAGGATCGCGCCGACCACGAGGAATGACAGCGGCACGGACTGCATGCCGGTGACCGCATAGTTGGTGGTGACGCCGCCGGCGACGGCGGTGAGCGGTGCACTGGCCGCGATGATCATCACGACCAGGGCCGGCACGCCCAGTTTGCGTTGTTCGAGTCCCATTGGATCCCCCATTACGAGTAGGTAACTCTAGGATCCCCCGGTATGGCGTGGATCACCTTGGCATTGCGTGCAGCGCTCTTGCGCTTGGGCGCAGGTTCGCCGCCTGTGCGTTCAGGCGGCCTGCTGCTGGCGGAAGCGGCCCGGGGTGAGGCCGAATTCACGGGAGAACATGCGGCTGAAGCCCGCCGCGTCGGGGATGCCCACCTTCGCGCCAATGCGCTGCACGGAGACCTGCCCGAGCAGCGGATCGCGCAGCAGCGTGCGTGCCTGCTGCAGCCGGCGGTGCCGGATCAGCGCGGCGACGGTACGCGGTTCGTGCTCGAACAGCGCGTGCAGCGAACGCACCGAAATGAAATGCGCGGCGGCGATGCGCGCCGGGTCCAGTTCGGGTTCGTCCAGGTGCGCGTCGATGTAGGCGGTGATGCGCTGGCGCTGCGCGGCCTTGGAGTCGGCCTGGTTTTCCCCGCCCAGCGCGCCGGCCAGGGCGGTGGCAATCAGGTCAACGGTGTTGCGGGCCAGCGAGTAGCCGCCGAATTCGTCCCAGGCGGCCAGGTTGTTGCCCAGGTGGCGCAGCAGCGGGGTGACGGTGCCGGCCAGCGGGTGCTCGTCCTTCAGCGCGACAGCGGTGATCTGCCCGACCTGCTGCGGGGAGAGCCTGAACTGGTCGTGCGGCACCAGCGCAACCATGACGGAGGCAGGCTTGTCGAAGGACAGGGTGTAGGGGCGCTGGGTGTCGTAGATGGCCAGATCCCCCGGGGACAGCACGGTTTCGCGCCCGTCCTGGATGAGCAGGCCGTGCCCGTCGAGCTGGTAGGAGACCTTGTAGTAGTCCCCGTCCCCGCTGGTGCTCAGGTCCTCGGTGCGCAGCACGGCGTGCGGCTTGGCGGTGATGCGCATCAGGCCGATGTCCCCGAGCATGTTGGCCCCGAGCGTGGCGGCGAAGTGGCCGCGGGAGACCTGTTCGCTGCGCAGCTGCACGAAGGCGTCGGAGATCAGCGCCGACCATGCGGAAAACGAGTCAACATGCTGCACCTGATACATCCACGCCCCCTGTGCTCTGCGCCCGCGAATGTGCCGGGCGACACGTTCGAGGGTAGCCCACAAAGACCGAAAAGTCACGGTTTTTCTTCCTACGTAGAGGAAAGATCAGCGGGCTTCGGCCAGCCGCGACAGCCCGGCCAGATGGTGTTCGAGCTGCTCAAGCAGCGATTGCACGGTATTGGCCTGCTCGTCGAGCACGCTTCCGGCCTGGGCGCCCATCAGGAAGTTGATCAGCGCATCGCGCGCCGCCGAAGCCTCCGGGTGCCCGGCGCCCAGCAGCTGCTCCAGCCAGGCATCCAGGGCGTCGCGCCAGCCCTGCATGGTTCGGGCATTGGCCTCGGCCAGCGCCGGATCACCCAGCGCCAGGTGCCAGAAGTGCACGGCAACCCGGGCTTCGTCGCGGCGCAGCTCGTCCAGCGGCAGCACCTCGTGGGCGAAGGCCTCGATGGCCGCCAGCCCTTCCAGCGAGCCGGCGCTGCGCTCGATCCGCGCATCGGTGGACTCGGCGACGTAGGTGAAGGTGGCCGCAAGAATCGCATCCTTGGTCGGGAAATAGATTTTCAGCCCGCCGTTGGCGTAGCCCGCGGCCGCGGCCAGGTCGCGCAAATTCAGCTTCGCGATGCCCTCGCGGGCGATGAACCTCCACGTGACTTCTACGATCTCGCGACGGCGCTGGTCATGGTCGACGATTTTCGGCATGGCTTAAGCCTAGGCGAAATGACGCGTTTCACCGCAGGGCTTGCGTCGTGGGTCACAGCGCCGTATTCTCTACACCCAGAGAACAAAAATGTTGTGGATCACATCCCATCACCGAAGGGCTCCAGCATCATGACTGAAACCACCTCCGTGGACACCAACTTCACCCTGCTCGCCGAGCAGGAAATCGCCGCAGCCAAGGCGCTGCTGGTCGAGAACCGGCTGTTCACCGAGCACACCCGCATCGCCTACATGGGCCTTGAGGACCCAAGCGAGCAGAACGCCGACCGCCTGGTGCGCGTCATGCTCATGGACAAGCTGCGCAACGAACCCAAGGACGTGGTGCTGGACTTGACCCGGGGCGAGGTCGCTTCGGTCATCAACCTCGACCCGGCCGCGGTGGGGCAGCTGCCGGTGCTGGTCGAGGAATTCGAGATGGTGGAAGCCATCCTGGCCGAGGACGAGCAGTGGGCCGCCGCGCTGGCCAAGCGCGGGCTGCGCACCGACCAGGTGCGCGTCGCCCCGCTGTCCGCCGGCGTGTTCGAGTACCCGGAGGAATCCGGGCGCCGCATCCTGCGCGGCCTGGCCTTCCGCCAGGACTTCGCCGAGGACTCCGCCTGGGCGCACCCGATCGACGGCCTGGTCGTCTACATCGACACCATCGCCGCGAAGGTCGACCAGCTGCTGGACTTCGGCAATGTCGAGATCCCTGCCACCCACGGCAACTACACCGATCCCGAGCTGACCGGTCCGGCCCGCACCTCCCAGAAGCCGATCGAGATCACCCAGCCGCAGGGCGCCAGCTTCACCGTGACCGAGGGCAACCACGTCGAGTGGGAGAAGTGGTCGCTGGACATCGGCTTCGACATGCGCGAAGGCCTGGTGCTCTACAACATCGGCTTCGACGATGCGGGCGAGCGCCGCCGCATCCTTGACCGCGCGTCCATCGCCGAGATGGTGGTCCCCTACGGCGATCCGTCGCCGGTGCGCAGCTGGCAGAACTACTTCGACACCGGCGAGTACCTGGTCGGCCGCTTCGCCAACTCCCTGGAACTGGGCTGCGACTGCCTGGGCGAGATCCACTACATCTCCCCGGTGATCACCGACGCCGACGGCAACGCGCAGAGAATCACCAACGGCATCTGCATGCACGAGGAAGACGCCTCGATCCTCTCCAAGCACTCGGACGACTGGTCGGGCGTGAAGTACACCCGCCGCAACCGCCGCCTGGTGATCAGCTTCTTCACTACCGTGGGCAACTACGACTACGGCTTCTACTGGTACCTGTACCTGGACGGCACCATCGAGTTCGAGGCCAAGGCCACCGGTATCGTGTTCACCTCCGCGATGCGTGACGAGCGCTTCGCCTCGGAGATGGCCCCGGGCCTGGGTGCGCCGTTCCACCAGCACCTGTTCGGCGCCCGCCTCGACTTTTCGCTGGACGGCGGGCCGAGCCAGGTCATCGAGGAAGAAGCGGTGCGCCTGCCGATCAGCGAGGAGAACCCGCGCGGCAACGCCTTCACCCGCAGCCACACCGTGCTGGCCACCGAGAAGCAGGCGGTGCGCGACGCGAACCAGGCCGCCGGGCGCACCTGGGTGGTCACCAACCCGGAGAAGAAGAACTACCTGGGCAAGCCGGTGGGCTTCAAGCTGCTGCCCCAGGGCCTGCCAACCCTGCTGGCCGCCGAAGGCTCCTCGGTGCATCAGCGCGCGCAGTTCGCCTCCAAGGCCCTGTGGGTCACCCAGCGCAACGCCGCCCACCGCTACCCGACCGGCGACTTCGTGAACCAGAACCCGGGCGTGGACGGCATCGGCTCCTGGATCGAGGACGACAAGAGCATCGACGGCGAGAAGATCAGCCTGTGGCACACCTTCGCGCTGACCCACTTCCCGCGCACCGAGGACTGGCCGATCATGCCGGTGGACACCGTCGGCTTCAAGATCCGCCCCGAGGGCTTCTTCGACCGCTCGCCGGTGCTGGATGTCCCGGAGCCTGCCAAGCACGGCTGCTGCGCCACCACCGAAGCCGATGGCTGCTGCGGTTCTAACGGCTAGCGCCGCCCCGGCAGCACCGGCCCGGGTGCAGCTCGGGAACCGCGTGCTGGGCGCGGCCGTGCTCGGCTCGGCCGTAGTGCATCTGGCGGTACTGGCGCTCATCCCGCACGCGCCGCTGTGGACGGCGCTGTTGCTGGCCATGACCGCCTGGTGCCTTAAGTGCGCCTGGTGCGTGCTGCGCGGCGGGAACGCGCTGGAACTGCTGGGCATGTGCGCGGCCATGGGAGCGGCGCATATCGCGATGGTTGTCGGGATGCCTTGGTTCACCGGGCATCACGATGGGCACTCGGGGCACCCAGCCAGCCATGCGGTCCCGATGCTGCTGATCGCGCTCATGGAGTTCGCGCTCATGTTCGCCTCGGCGCTAGTGGTCCGCCGCCGGCATGCCGGGGCGGCCAACGCGGCGAATCTTCCGGTTCCCGCCGCGCTCAGCCGACCTTGATACCCAAGCCCCCGAGCTGTTTCATTCGAAACAGCCCGGGGGCTTTTGCCTGCCTGCAACAGGGCACATCTGAAGTCGCTAAAAGACTGGCTCGTCACAAACCGACCAGTTGGTCGGGTTTGGCTTGACACCGCTACCGCGGAACGATTGAATATGTAATGAATCACATTCTATTCGTGATCTTGACCTTGAGAAGAGGGATACCCTTGACTGCCCCTTGGCAATCTTCCGAGATCACCCGCGCTCAGTTCACCGCGAAGGCCCAAGGTCCCCTGGTCGTACCACTGGAATGCGCCACGCACCGCGCCTGAACCCGCATTCCTTCCCGACCCCATACCTTTCAGACCAAGGACCATCCATGGCTATCACCAACCCGATTTCATTCGACCGCCACGAGGCCAAGGCCTCGCGCGCGCACATCTCCGCCTCGCTGGCCGACGCCAAGCACACCAGCTACTGGCTGGACACGGACAAGCGCCCGGCGCCGAAGTCCGCGCTGCACGGCAGCGTCGACACCGACCTGCTGGTGGTCGGAGGCGGCTACACCGGCCTGTGGACTGCGCTGCAGGCCAAGGAGCGCGACCCGCAACGCGAGGTCGTGCTGCTCGAGGGCCAGCGCATCGGCTGGGCCGCCTCAGGACGCAACGGCGGCTTCTGCGAAGCCTCGCTGGTCCACGGCGAAACCAACGGCGAGAACCACCTGCCCAGGGAGAACGCGCTGCTGGCAAAGCTTGGCGCGCAGAACCTCGACGAGCTGCAGGCAACCGTCGAACGCTACACCATGGACGTTGACTTCACCCGCGACGGCGTGCTGAACGTTGCCACCGAACCCCACCAGATCGAATGGGTCACCGAGGAAGCCGGATCCGAGGGCGTCGAGGTCCTGGATGCCGCCGGTACCCGCACGCTCATCAACTCCCCCGATTTCCTGGCCGGCGCCTGGGACAAGGACAGCTCCGCGCTGGTCCACCCCGCCAAGCTGGTCTGGGAACTTGCCCGGGTTTGCACCGAGCTTGGCGTGAAGATCTACGAGCACACCCAAGTCACCGAGCTGGTCGAGGACGGCGCCACCATGCGCGCGCTGACTGCCGACGGACAGGTGACCGCGAAGCACGTCGCACTGGCCACCAACGTCTTCCCCTCGCTGCTCAAGCGCCACCGCGCCCACGTCATCCCGGTCTACGACTACGCATTGATGACCGAGCCGCTGACCGAAGAACAGCGTGCCGCCATCGGCTGGGATCCGATGGTGGGACTGGCTGACATGAACAACCGTTTCCACTACTCCCGCCCGACCATCGACGAGCAGGGCGGATTCCGCATCCTGTACGGCGGCTACGACGCGGTTTACCACTTTGGCGGCAAGGTGCGTTCCAGCTACGACACCAACCAGGAAACCTTCGAGAAGCTCGCCTCGCACTTCTTCGGCAGCTTCCCTCAGCTGCGCGAGGTGAAGTTCTCCCACGCCTGGGGCGGGGCAATCGACACCTGCTCGCGCTTCTTCTCCTTCTTCGACCTGGCCTACGGCGGCAAGGTCGCCTACTGCGCCGGCTTCACCGGGCTGGGCGTGGGCGCCACCCGCTTCGGCGGCAAGGTCATGCTGGACCTGCTCTCCGGCGCGAAGACCGAGCTGACCGAGCTGGAACTGGTGCGCACCAAGCCGATCCCGTTCCCGCCGGAGCCTGCCGCCTGGGTCGGCGTGAAGCTGATGACCAGCCACCTGGTGAAGGCCGACCGCAACGAAGGCAAGCGCTCGCCCTTCCTGAAGCTCATGGACAAGATCGGCATGGGCTTCGATTCCTGAGCCCGCCGCCAGCCACTACCTATCCAAGGAACCACCTATGACTACCTTTGAATTCACCGAGGGCCACCAGTTCATCAACGGCGCGTTCGTGCGCGGCGAAGGCCCTGCCATCACCCGCACCAGCCCTGCCACCGGCCAGAAGCTGATGGACGTGGACACCGCCACCGCCGCCCAGGTCGACCAGGCAGTGCAGGCAGCGGCCGCCGCGTTCTCCAGCTGGTCCAAGCTCACCCCGGGCGAGCGCTCCGACCACCTGCTGGCCCTGGCCCGCGAGCTGCAGGGCAAGGCCGACCTGCTGGCACAGGTGGAAACCGCGCAGACCGGCAAGACCATCCGCATGTCCACCGAATTCGATGTGCCGGGCTCGATCGACAACGTGAACTTCTTCGCCGGAGCGGCCCGCAACCTGCAGGGCCTGGCCGCCGGGGACTACGCCGGAAACACCACCTCGATGGTGCGCCGCGAGGCCATCGGCGTGATCGGCTCGATCAGCCCGTGGAACTACCCGCTGCAGATGGCCGCATGGAAGGTGCTGCCGGCGATCGCCGCGGGCAACACCATCGTGCTCAAGCCCAGCGAGCTCACCCCTGGCACCACCTTGCTGTTCGCGCAGGCCGCCAAGGACGCGGGACTGCCCGACGGCGTCATCAACGTGGTGGTCGGCGGCGGCGTGGAGGTCGGCGAGCCGCTGGTGCGCCACCGGTTGGTGAAGATGACCTCCTTCACCGGGTCCACCGCGGTGGGCCTGAAGATCATGTCCATGGCCGCCGAGAGCGGCAAGCGCGTGCATCTGGAACTGGGCGGCAAGGCGCCGTTCGTGGTTTTCGACGACGCGGATATCGAGGCAGCAGCTCACGGCGCGGTGGCCGGTTCCACCATCAACGCAGGCCAGGACTGCACCGCCGCCACTCGCGCCTACGTGCACTCCTCGGTGTTCGAGAAGTTCACCTCCTGCGTGGCCGAGCTGATGGACGCCATGGTGGTCGGGGGTCCGACCGACGAGGACACCGACATGGGCGCGCTGATCAGCGAGCAGCATGCGGCCAAGGTCGCGGCCATGGTCGAGCGCGCCGTCGCCGCCGGGGCCACCGCCCTGGCCGGAGGCGTGCGCGTTGACCGTCCGGGCAACTTCTACCGCCCGACCCTGATCACCGGGGCGGCGCAGGATTCGGAGATCGTGCAGGACGAGGTGTTCGGCCCGGTGCTGGTGGCGCTGCCGTTCGACACCGACGAGCAGGCCATCGAGCTGGCCAACGACACCCCCTACGGCCTGGCCGCCAGCGCCTGGACCAAGGACGTGAACCGCGCCATGCGCGCCAGCGCCGAGATCCAGGCCGGCTGCGTGTGGATCAACGAGCACATCATCATCGTCTCGGACATGCCGCACGGCGGCTACAAGGCCTCGGGCATGGGCAAGGACATGAGTCAGTACTCCTTCGACGAGTACACGAACGTCAAACACGTGCTGATCGCCCATGACACCGCGGCCCACCGCGAATGGCAGGACACGGTGTTCAAGCAGCGCTAGCCCGAAGCGTCAGACACTGCGCAGCAGCTGGCCCAGTTTTTCCGTCGCGCCCCCCGGTTCGGTGGTGGCGAAGAAATACTGGGCCAGCTGCTTTTGCCGTCCGGACACCCCGGAGGCCGCCAGCGCGGCCACGCGGTCGGCCAGCCCGTTGGCGTGGCCGAGCAATTGGTCCGCCGGCAGGCCCTGGCGCAGCTTGCAGTCCCGGTCCCCGGCCAGCAGCAGCGGCACATTCAGTGCCACCGCGTCGTAGGACATGGCCGAGATGTCGCAAATCGCCACGTCGGCCCAGACCAGCGACTGGCCGGCGTCCGCGGTGGGATCCAGCAGCGAGGTGTAGTTGGACTTCAATGCGGTGATGGACTTGCGGGCTTCGCCCGACACGTCACCGGTCTTGGGGTGCGGGCGGAAGCGGACCTCGAAGCGGTCGTCGGCCTGCAGTTGGGCGAGGATCCGCTCCCCCAGCGCGGTGATGGAGGAATAGGCCATGGCCTGGGAATCGCCTTCCCAGGTCGGCGCATAGAGCACCCGGATCCTGGCGCTCGGGCCGCTGGGCGTCAGCGCATCAAGCTGCGGGCGGCCGATCTGCACCAGGTGGGCGAGGTCGAAGCGCGGGATGGCCTCGCGGATGCGCTCGACCGCCGCCGGGCCGGCGACGCAGGCGTAGTCGTAGGCCTTGAGCTGGTTGGAGACCATGGAGGCCTTTTCGCTCTCGCCGTGGTTCAGGTGGATGTGCGCCGGGCCGTTGAAGCGCAGCATGGTGAAGTTGCGCTGCGAATTGTTCACGTAGCAGATGGCCTTGGTGCCCATCGCGGCCAGCTGCTTCTCGATCTGCTCCATGGAGCGGGTGAACAGCAGCGGCAGGCTGGTCGAGTCCAGCGCCTGCCGCGCGCTGAGCGCGTCCATGAGCACCACCCCGGTGCTCATCCCCTGGTCGGCCAGCCGTTCGAAGGTCTCCAGCCAGGTGTCCAGCTGGTAGATCTGGCCCGGGCCTTCAGCGAAGAACAGGACCACATCCGCCTGTTCCAGTCCACGGGAGGCTTCGGCGATCTGGGCTCGCACCGAGCGCTCGGCCAGCAGGGACTTGGCTTTTCCAGCGGCTTGATTGATTGGGGATGGAATCAACGGCATGCGTTAAGTCTACGTAAGCGCTAGCCCTTCAGCGCGGAGGCAAGGGATTCGATGTTTCCCTGCATCCATTCCAGGTAGGTCGAGCCGTCGGTGATCGTCTCGGTCAGTTCCACCACGGGCACCCCGGCGTCTTTCGCCACCGAGCTCAGGGCCTTGGTTTCGGTGCCTTCGGTCTGCACGTTGTAGACCATCACGTCCGCGCCCTTGCCGGCCAGCAGGTCCTCGGCGTTCTTGAGGGTCAGCGGGGCGATGCCCTCGCCTTCCTCGATGGCTTCGCTCAGCCCGGCGGGGGTCTTGTTGACCATGCCGGCGTCCTCCAGCAGGTGGAACGGCACCGGTTCGGTCATCAGGTAGCTCTTGCCCTCCAGCCCGGCGGCGGACAGCTCGCCGGCCAGCTGATCGATGCCGGCGTCGAATTCCCGGGCGTTGCGCGTGTAGTCGGCGGCGTTGGCGGCGTCCTGCTTGCCCAGCTCGGCGGCGAGGGCATCGGCCAGCGCGCTCATGGAGTCCAGGTCGTACCAGACATGCTCGTTGTACTCGGCGTGCTCGTGCCCGTGCTCCCCGCCCTCGTCGTGGGCGTGCTCCTCGGCTTCGTCCCCGTGGCCCTGGGCTTCCTCGGCGGCGACCGGCGAGGAGTCGACCACATGCAGCAGCGAGAGGTTGTCGCGCTGCTCCTGGGGCAGCGACTGGACCAGGGTGTCCATGAAGGAGTCGTATCCCCCGCCGTTGGCCAGCACGATGCTGGCCTGGGAGACGGCGAGCTTGTCGCGGGCCGTCGGCTCGTAGGAATGCGGGTCCTGCGCGGTGGAGGCGATGATCTCGCTGACCTCCGCATGCTCGCCGGCTACCGTCTGGGCGATTTGCGCGTAGACGTTCGTGGTGGCCACGATGCTCACACCCGAGTCTCCCGGCGCGCTCTGCGCATCGGAGGAGCATCCCGACAGCAGCAGGCCGGCGACGGGAACGAGGGCAAGTGAGGCGAGAATTGAGCGGTTTTTCACGAGGAAGCTTTCTAGTTCAGGTTCGCTATTGAGAACTATTCTACATTACTCGTGAGAATGATTCGCACTTAGCGCCGCTCGGCGGCCGCTGCCGCCCAGCGATTTGCCGTGTGCTCCCCCGGTTCCGGTGGCCTTGACCACCAGCACCGCGATGGCGGTCGTCACCGGAATCGCCAGCACCAGGCCGATGGAGCCGATCAGGATCCGGATGACTTCCTCGGCCATTTCCCCGGAGCTGAGCGTGGTGCCGAAGCCCTGGTTGCTCAGCGCGGCGATGGCCAGCACCGGCAGCGCCGCGCCGGCATAGGCGAAGGCGATGGTGTAGACCGTGGAGGCGATGTGGTCGCGCCCGATGCGCATGCCGCGCAGGAAGAGCTCGGTGGCGCTGGCCTTCGGCGCGGACTCTGCCAGCTCCCAGACCGTGGCCGACTGGGTGATGGTCACGTCGTTGAGCACACCCATGCCGCCGATCAGCACGCCGCAGATCAGCAGGCCCGGCAGCGAGATCTGCGGAGCCACGGTGGACAGCGTCATGGCGGCCTCGTCGTGCGCCCCGGTCAGCGCCGCCGCGTCGGTCAGCCACAGCGCCAGTCCGGCCGTCACCCCCAAGCCGAACAGCGTACCCAGCAGCGCGGTGGAGGTCTTGGCATTCAGCCCGTGCGCGAAATACAACGCCACGAACATGATGGCAGTCGAACCGGTCAGGCCCACCACAATCGGATTGCCGCCTTCCAGCAGCGCCGGGACCATGAACACGATCATGAAGGCGATGCCGCCGACCAGCCCGATCATGGCGCGGGCCCCGCGCCATCCTGCCACGAGCACGACCACCAGGCCGTAGGCGATCGCCAGCAGGGCCATCGGGAAGGTGCGCACGAAGTCAACGAACACGAAATCCGTCCCGGAGTTGGAGCCCACCTTGGACAGGTCCAGGTAGCGCAGCGAATCCCCCGCCCGCGCTTCGCGCGACTGCAGCGTCTCCTGCGGGATCTCCAGCTGGATCTCGGCGCCGCCGTCATCGGGCATCACGTAGGTGACGGTGCATTCGAGCACCTTGCCGCCCACGTCCTCCAGGCCCTGCGAAGACGGGCATTCCTGGAATACCGAACGGGTCACGGTGCCGGTGGCCATCACCGCGCCGCCGGTGGTGTCAGTGGATCCCGACAGGGCGAACTTGTCGTAGTTCCCCTGCGGCCACAGCGCGATGACCATGACCAGCGCCAGGGCGCCGACCGGTGCGAGCAGGGCCCAGAGGATGATCGAGGCACGGCGGCGCCGCTTGGGGTCCTGCAGGATGGGTTCGTCGTGATGGTGGTGGCCCACGGGTGCGTTCTCCGCATCGCTCGAGTCGAAGTTGTCGTCCCCAAGTCTAATCAGCCAGTGGCAAGCCCGGATGCCTGCCCCTTCGGAATGAGCGCAGAGATCCTCCGGAAGGTTCATGCGTTTGGGTGGGCCTCACCGGGAGAATGGAAGCATGAGCATGACATCAAATGCGGGGCTTCCGGCCCCGACGGAAAACGTTGATGAACCGCGCTACGAGTTCCACAGGCTCCTGCGGCGCGACGAGAACTACCGCTGGTGGCGTCCGCTGGCGCTGCTGGGCACTGCCTCCGGATTCTTCGCGGTGCTCTCCATCGTGGTTGGCGTCATCGCCTTCGTGATGATGATGTCCAATCCGGCGTTCTGGAGCGGCGACACCGCGGCGCTGGAGCAGCTCACGGTGATGAACATGGCCGACCCGATGATGTTCTCCATCGTGATGATCTCGCTGATCGTGATGATCCCCTCGGTGTGGTTCGCCTACCTGCTGCTCGGAGCCAAGCCGGTCTGCCTGCTGGTCTCGGTCGCCGGGAAGATCCGCTGGGGCTGGATGGGCACCGCGTTCGCGGTCAGCGGCATCGTGTACGCCGCCTACTTCGCGCTGACGTTCATCCTGGACGCCTTGGATGCGGGCGGCGGCGTCGAGGTGCCTGCCAGCAGCATCCCGCCGAGCCCCTTGTTCTACGCCCTGCTGGTCATCCTGCTCACCCCGCTGCAGTGCGCAGCCGAGGAACTTGTTTTCCGCGGGGCGTTCATGCAGGTCATCGGCAGCTGGCTCAAGCACCCGCTCTTCGCGATCCTGCTGCCGGTGCCGCTGTTCACCGCCGGGCACCTGTACGACGTCTACGGCCTGCTGGACGTGGCGATCTTCGCCATCGCCGCCGGCTACCTGACCTGGCGCACCGGCGGCTTGGAAGCCGCGATCGCGATCCACGTCGTGAACAACACCTCGCTGTTCCTGCTCGGTTCGGTCGGCCTGGTGGACCTGAACGCCAAGGGCTCGGACCTGGTTTCGCTGCTCATCTCCGGCGCGATGACCGCAATCCTGACGGTTCTGCTGGTCAAGCTCGCGCAGAAGAAGGACATCCAGCGCAGCGTCGGGCCGGCGCCGCGCCGCCGCGCCGAGCAGCACCTGCTGCAGCCGTGGCCCATCGCCTACCCGATGGGCCCGCAGCAGCAGGCCTACTGGGCGCCGCAGGAGAACGGGAACTTCGCCGGACAGCACCAGCCCGGGCCGGACGGATTCCCGCAGACGCCGATGGAACCGGGGCAGCCCGGAGCGCAGGGGCCGGACGGACCAGCCGGACAGGAACCGGACCGGAACTACCGGTAGCCGCCCCGCATGCGCGACGGCAGGCATAGGCAAGCGTGGGATCGCCGAGGCGTTCCCACGCTTGGTTGGTTAAGTGCGGTTGGTTCCTAGGACTTGGCCCACCGAAGCAGCGCGGCGATGCCGGCACCGTCGGGCATGGCCATGTCCGGGACGTAGCGGATCGTTGCGTCGGTCAGGGCAGTGGCCCGCAGCAGGACTTCCGGGGCCGGCCATTCGCCGACTACCAGGTCTGCGTGATCATCTCCTTCTTGGTGTGCGACCCATGGTTCGGCGCTCAGCGCGCGCAGGGTGTGCTCGTCCTGGTATTGGCCGACCAGCACCACTTCGGCCTGGGCCGACTGCAGCGCGGTGACGACTTCGTCAAGCCCCACGGCCAGCAGCGACCTCCCGTTGCCTGCCTGCGCCGTGACCTTGGCCTCCAGGTCCGCGACGGCCGCCGATTTCACCTCGTCCACGAGTTTCGAAATATGCTGCTGCACCTGCTTGGTATCCGCGCCGCCGGTGCGCGTGTGGGCGTCGATGACTTCCACATAGTCCTGCAGGTTGGCCGGCAGCGCGCTGGCGACCGCTTCGCGGGCCTTGATGTCCCCGGAGAGGACGATCAGCCGTACGTAGTTGTCGCGGCACATGTCCTCAATCAGCTCGGCGACTTCCTCCGTGTTCCGCCGAATCATTTCATCCGCAGCGGCCTGGGCCTTGGGCTGGTCGTATTCCCCGGGCACCTTGCGCGCGTGGCGGACTTCCTCCGGTGCGCCGACGATGCCGCGGCTGGCGATGCGTTCGGGTGAAGTGGTGTTGTAGAGATGGACTTCTCCGCCGTCGCGTCCGACCTCTGCCACGAGGTAGGAGAACGAGCCGCCGCGGGATCGCGCCAGCGCAGTGAAGTTCGGGAACGGTCCGACGTCGACCGACGGCGATTCAACCTTCAGCCCGGGGAGCAGTTCGTTCAACAGCACCTCGCCGTCATGCACTGCGATGAAACGGGCTACCGGTGCGCGCATTCCCTGCGCTGGCTCAAGTGCACCGGTGACGGCGCTGATATCCCCAGCGCTTGCCTGCTGGCTTTTGAGTAGCTTCGCCACCTTGTCGGGAAGATTATCTGCTGCCTCTTGGGCGGATGTGTTTCCCAGCGAAGCATCGACCAGTGCGGTGCTCCACGGGCCGGGCTTTCGGTAGAGCGAAGCGTCGATTCCATTAGAATCCGCGCGTAGTGCCATGCTGACTCCCTTCCGCACGCGACTCTCGCCGCGATGCGACTTGATCCGTGGCACTAACCTAACATCACTATTCAGATGCAGGAAGAGGTAAGCGCAAAGTAAGCCGCGGATCCGCGCAAATGAGCATGGCCCCCTGAATCTACCAGCGGCCGCGCCAGTACTGCGCCGGGGATGCCGTGGCCGCGCCCAGCTTCTTGGCAGCCCGGTTAGGCCACTGCGGGTCGCCCAGGGCGGCGCGTCCCACGCTCACGCCGTCGGCCTGGCCGGTCACCAGGATCTGCTCGGCCTGCACTGGATCGGTGATCCCGCCGACGGCCGTGACGAACGCGTCCTCGGGCAGCGCCTGCTTGACAGCTTGGGCCAGCGGCACCTGGTATCCCGGTCCGCTGGGACCGCGGAAGGGCCCGATCCCCGCGCTGGACAGGTCGAAGGCCCGCACGCCCGCCGCGTAGAGTTCCGTGGCCAGCCGCACCGTGTCATCGATGCGCCAGCCGCCCTCGACCCAGTCGTCTCCGGAGAACCTGATGCCCAGGGCCTTCTCCTGCGGCCACACGGCTGCGACTGCCTGCACGATCTCACGCAGGTAGCGGGTGCGGTTCTCCCAGCTGCCGCCGTATTGGTCGGTGCGCTGGTTCACCAGCGGGGAGAGGAACTGGTGGATCAGGTAGCCATGCGCTGCATGGATCTGGATCAGGTCGAATCCAGCTTGGTCCGCGCGCTTCGCGGCCTCGGCCCAGTCCTGCACCGAGTCGGCGATCTGCTGCCCGGACATCTGGGCTGCCGGAGCCAGTCCGTGCAGGTCGCTCGGGGTCGAGGTCAGGGTCTGCCAGCCGCCGTCCTCCGGGGCGAGGCTTCCGGTCTTCCCGGCGTCCTCGTATTCCTTGAGCCAGCCGTAGGTTGAGGCCTTGGCTCCGGCGTGGGCCAGCTGCACGCCGGCGGCGGCCCCCTGGGAATGGATGAACTCGGTGACCGGCTTCCAGGCTTCGGCCTGCTGCTCGTTCCACAAACCGACGTCCAAGTCGGAGATCCTGCCTTCGGGCGCCACCGCCGTGGCCTCGGCGATGACCAGCCCGAATCCGCCCTGGGCGTGGGCGCCCAGATGGACCAGCTGCCAGGCGGTCGGGATCCCGTCGCGCTGCTCGATGGAGTACTGGCACATCGGCGGCAGCACCGCGCGGTTGCGCAGCGCCAGGCCTTCTCCGGCGCGGGTAGGGATGGTCGTGGGAGCGAAGAGTTTACTTTGAGGCATGCTAGGTATGACGTTCCGGCCCGGCCGCTTATTCCGCCGCCGAGATGCGGCGTAACATTTCGCCCCGGCGCGGGCCGGAGCCTCAGCCCAGGACCAGCACCGCGATGCTCAGGTAGACAACCAGCCCCGCGGCGTCGACGAAGGTCGAGATGAACGGGTTGGAGAACACCGCCGGATCGGCCTTGATCGACTTGCCGATGATCGGCATGATGCCGCCGACCCCTGCCGCCACGGTGCACAGCACCATCAGGGTCAGACCAATCACCCAGGCGACCTGTTCATCAAAGATCACCCGCGTCAGCAGGAAGCCAAGCAGCCCGAGGCTGAGCCCCAGCACGAAGCCCACGCGGACCTCGCGCAGCAGCACGCGGCCGATGTCGGAGATCCGCACCTCCCCCATGGCCAGGGCGCGGGTGACGGTGGTCGCCGCCTGGTTGCCGGTGTTGCCGCCGATACCCACGATCAGCGGAATGAACAGGCTGAGCACCACCATGGATTCGAGGGTTTCTTCGAAGCTGGAAAGCACCTGCACGGTCAGCGTGGCGCCGATGGCCAGCACAAGCAGCCAGAGGATGCGCGAGCGGACCATGCCGCCGATCGGGGTGCTCAGGTACGGCCGGTTCAGCGGTTCGGAACCGGCGGTGCGTGCGGTCCGCGCCTCGTCGGCGTCGTCCAGGATCTCCAGCGCCTGAGCCCAGCTCAGGACCCCGACCAGCTTTTCTTCCTGGTCGAGCACCGCGCCGATTTCGAGCTGGCGGTTGACCACGCGGCGCGCGGTCTGCACCGCGGGATCCGCGACCGTCGCGGTGAACATCGGGGTGAGCAGGTCCCCGACGAGGCACTGCGGATCAGCGGCGATGAGCTGGCTGAGCTCCACTCCGCCGAGCAGGCGGCGCTCGTGGTCCACCACGAGCACTAGGTTTGCGCTGGTGCGCTCGGCCAACTGCTGGCGGACGCGCTCAAGGGTCTGCTCTGCGGTCAACTCCGGGTAGGTCTTGATGTAGCGCGTCGAAACGAAGCGTCCCGTGGAGGCCGCGGAGTAGCCCAGGAGCACGCGGGTTTCTTCGCGGGTCGTGGAGTCCAGTGCCTGCAGCAGGCTGGAAGCCACCGTGGCAGGAAGCTCGTCGAGCAGCGCCGCCCGCTCGGTGGCTCCGATACCGGCCAGCGTCTGGGCAACCGCGTCCTGCTGGAGGCCCTTGATGAGGTCGGCCTGCAGCGGGGCGTCGAGCTTTTCGAACACCCTCAACGCCCGCGGCTTGTCCAGCAGGCGGAAGGCGATGGCGGCTTCGGAGAGGCTGAGCGTGTCCAGGTGTTCGATGATTTCCGCCGGTTCCAGCCGGCGAAGCTGCGCGGCCAATGCGCCGAGCTCCTCCGCTTTCAAGGCTGCGTGCAGTTCCCGAGAATTAGTTGAGAAGTCTACTTTTGGAGTGGTGTACATGGCAAGTCGTCCAAACGTGTTGTTTGGCGCGGAAACATCAGCATTCTGCCCCGTAAGCCGAAGGCCGGAAGCATCAAAAAAGAGGAGATAAATCTCCTGATTTGGCTGGTGTTCTGCGCACGTGAATGAGAGCCGGTCGCGAACTCGCAGACGTGCACGCAGGGAAGCCGAAAGAGGCTTGGGCGCTACGAATCGTCCCGGAGAGATCGCGTGAACATAGATCGGCTAGGGCCGTCGTCCATGTGATCACCTCCTTGCGGACAGGGTGGCGCGTGGGCCACCGTCTATCTCCAGTTCTATCATCCTTGCCTGCTGATGTCCCGCCATGGTGCCTGAGCTCATAGGGTCCGGAAGCCCGGCAGGGCGGAGCTTCGATGAAGCTCCGCCCTGCCGGCGCATGGTGCACGATTGTCAGTGCGTCAGCATTCGACGACGTTGACGGCCAGTCCGCCCATCGCGGTTTCCTTGTACTTGTCGCTCATGTCCTTGCCGGTTTCCCGCATGGTGATGATGACTTCGTCGAGGGTGACGTGGTGTTCGCCGTCGCCCATCAGCGCCATCTTCGCGGCGTTCACTGCCTTGGAAGCGGCGATCGCGTTGCGTTCGATGCATGGGATCTGCACCAGTCCTCCGATAGGGTCGCAGGTCAGTCCGAGATTGTGTTCCATGGCGATCTCCGCGGCGTTCTCCACCTGTGCAGGGGTTCCGCCCAGGATTTCGGCCAGCCCGCCGGCGGCCATGGAGGAGGCCGAACCGACTTCGCCCTGGCATCCGACCTCGGCGCCGGAGATCGAGGCCTGTTCCTTGTAGAGCACGCCGACCGCGCCGGCGGTGAGCAGGAAGTTCACGACGGCGTCGTGCTTTTCTTCCGCGTTCCAGTACTTGGCCCCCGGGGCGTAGTGGGTTGCGTAGAACAGGACGGCGGGGATGATGCCGGCGGCGCCGTTGGTCGGGGCGGTCACCACCCGGCCGCCCGAAGCGTTTTCCTCGTTGACGGCCAGGGCCACGAGGTTGATCCACTCCTGCCAGAACACCGGATCGCGGTCCTTGTCTTCCTTGCGCAGGCGCTTGTGCCATTCAGGCGCGCGTCGGCGGACCTTCAGGCCGCCGGGCAGCACGCCGGTTCGCTCGAGGGCGGAGTTCTTGCACTCCTCCATGACCTCGTAGATGTGGATCAGGCCGGAGCGGATTTCTTCGCGGGTGCGGTAGGTTTCCTCGTTGGCCATCATGATTTCAGCGATCGACTTGCCCGTTTCGCGGCAGTGCTCCAGCAGCTTGGACGCGGTGGTGAACGGATAGGGCTGCTGCTTGAGCTTCTTTTCCAGGCTCTTTTCGATGCGTTCCTCGGCGCCTTCACGCACAATGAAGCCGCCTCCGACGGAGAAGAAGGTCTCATTGGACAGTTCGGCGCCCTGGGCGTCGAAGGCGATGAACTTCACGCCATTGGTATGGCGGGGCAGCACGGTCAGCGGGTGCTGGATCATGTCCTCGACCCGGTAGTCCAGGTCCTTGCGGTGCCCCAGCTGCTCGGCCAGGCGCAGCACGCCGCTGGCGTCCATGTCCGCCAGGCGGGAATCAACCTGGGTCGGCAGGATGCTTTCCGGCTCGAAGCCTTCCAGCCCCAGCATGATGGCGGTGAAGGTTCCGTGCCCGCGGCCGGTGGCGGCCAGCGAACCGTAGACGTCAACGCGGATGCTCTCCACCGCGGGGAGCTCCCCCTCGCGCACCAGATGCGCAATGAAAGCGTGGGCCGCACGCATTGGTCCCACGGTGTGGCTGGACGATGGTCCGATGCCTACCGAGAAGAGATCGAATACGCTTACCGCCATAGCGGATCACATCCTTAGATCTTGGGATCCGGGTGAAACCCGGATCGGCTTGTCTGTCATGCAGGGTTCTTCCCCCTGCCGTCCTTCTTGTGCCGCGTATTTTCGGCAGTAGAGAGACTGAGGGCCCGAAAAGCGCTTTTTCGCCGCTTTCCGGGCCCTCATCTTCGTTTGAAGATGCTACTCGGAAACCTTGGCCAGCTCCGGGTACAGTGGGTGGGCTGCGGCCAGCTCCAGAACCCGGGCCTTCAACTCCGGCAACACCCCGGTGTTGCCCTCGGCCCCGGCAATCAGGGTCTGCGCAATGATCTCCGCAACCTCGGCAAACGCCTCCTCGGAGAACCCTCGGGTCGCCAACGCCGGGGTGCCAATCCGCAACCCGCTGGTAGTCATCGGCGGACGCGGGTCGAACGGCACCGAATTGCGGTTCACCGTGATCTCCACCTGCGCCAGCAGATCCTCGGCCTGCTGCCCATCCAGCTCGCTGTGGCGCAGGTCCACCAGCACCAGGTGCACATCCGTGCCGCCGGTCAACACGCTGATGCCCTTGGCGGCCACATCGGCCTGGGTCAACCGCTCGGCCAGGATCCGCGAACCGGCCAAGGTGCGGTGCTGGCGCTCCTTGAACTCCGGCGACGCGGCGATCTTGAACGCCACCGCCTTGCCCGCGATCACATGCTCCAGCGGGCCACCCTGCTGGCCAGGGAACACCGCCGAGTTCAGCTTCTTGGCGATCTCCGCATCATTCGACAGGATGATACCGCCGCGAGGGCCTGCCAGGGTCTTGTGCGTGGTCGAGGTGACCACATGCGCATGCGGCACCGGCGACGGGTGCAGCCCGGTCGCGACCAGGCCGGCGAAATGCGCCATGTCCACGAACAGGTACGCACCGACCTTGTCCGCGATTTCGCGGAAGCGGACGAAGTCCAACTGGCGAGGGTAGGCCGACCAGCCGGCCACGATCATCTTCGGCTGGTGCTCGATGGCCAGGCGCTCGACCTCGTCCATGTCCACCAGGTTCGTCTCCTCGTCCACGCCGTACGGGACGATGTTGAACAGGCGGCCGGAGAAGTTGATCTTCATGCCGTGGGTCAAATGCCCGCCGTGGGCCAGGTTCAAGCCCAGCACGGTATCGCCCGGACGCACCAGCGCGTGGTAAACCGACGCGT
>NZ_JBKZDY010000007.1:0-214180 GCF_046940185.1 Arthrobacter sp. 'calajunan' | reverse complement strand
GCCCGGCACCACGAGGGTGCCGGGCTGCGCGGCAAAGCCGGAGAATTCCGCTCTGGCTAGTGGGATGCCACCGGAGCCTGGTCGGAAAGCTGCTGGGTCTCCTGCTTCTTGCCGCCGAGCAGGATCCCGATGACCAGGATGCCGATGCTGCACGCGGCGCCCACCAGGAAGCCGGGCTTGAAGCCCTGAACCGTCGCGGTGACGACGTCCGTGCCTGCGGCGATCTTCGAGGCGGTGGACGCGGCCACCACGCCGACGATCAGCGCGGTGCCCATGGCGCCGGCCAGCTGCTGCAGGGTGGAGAGCAGCGCCGAGCCGTGCGAGTGCAGGTGGTGCGGCAGCGGGTTCAGCGCGGTGGTGAACGCCGGGGTGAAGATGAAGGCCAGGCCCAGGCTCATGACCAGGTGCAGCAGAACCAGCAGCCAGATCGGGGTGGCGGCGTTCAGGATCAGCGCGTAGCCGAACAGCGACGCCAGCAGGATGATGGAGCCCGGAACGATCAGCGGGCGGGCGCCGACCTTGTCGTAGAGCTTGCCGACCAGCGGGGCCAGCAGGCCCATGAGCAGGCCGCCGGGCAGCATGATCAGGCCGGTGGTCAGCGTCTCGATGCCCAGCACCGTCGTGAAGAACAGCGGCAGCAGGATGATCACGCCGAACAGGGAAATCATCGCGCACATCATCAGCGCCAGCGACAGCGTGAAGTCGCGGTAGGTCAGCGAGCGCAGGTCCAGCAGGGCCTTGTCCCCGTGCTGCAGCTTGACCTGCAGCAGCACAAAGGCGGTCAGGCACAGCACCGAGACCGCCAGGATCCCGAGGCCCAGCGGGGTCACGCCGGCCGACAGGCCGCTCAGGCCGTAGACCAGGCCGCCGAAGCCCGGCACGGCCAGGATCAGCGACGGGATGGACAGCGGCGCGGAGTTGTCGCCCGGTTCGTTGGACAGGCGCGGGGTGCCGATCAGCAGCGCCGCCACGGCGATCGGGATGATCACGATGAACATGAACCGCCAGGACAGGTACTGCAGGATGATGCCGGACAGGGTCGGGCCGATGGCAGGGGCCACCGAGATCACGATCGACACGTTGCCCATCAGCACCCCGCGGCGTGCCGGCGGCACCAGGTCGAGGATCGTGGTCATCAGCAACGGCATCATGATCGCGGTGCCGCAGGCCTGGATGACGCGGGCGACCAGCAGCACTGAGAAGCCCGGGGAGACCGCGGCCAGCACGGTGCCCAGGGTGAACAGGCCGATGGCCAGCACGAAGACCTTGCGGGTGCTCAGCCGCTGCAGCAGGAATCCGGTGGTCGGGATGACCACCGCCATGGTCAGCATGAAGATCGTGGCGAGCCACTGGATGGCGTCGGCGGTGACGTTGAATTCCTCCATCAGCACGGGCAGTGCCACGTTCATGATGGTTTCATTGAGGATGACAACGAAGCTGGAGACGATCAGCACGGCAATCGTCGTGAAATTTTGTTTGCTCAAGCGGTCCGGAGCGTGTGACACAACAGGTCTGCTTCCAAGAGAAGTGCGGGAATGGTCGGCCGATCCAGGGTCAGATGCATTCTGATTGGGATAGCCCAATCAATTCTACAGAGCGCCTCGGCGCGATACTAGGGCGCGGGCGCAACAGATTGGTGAGTTGCGCAACACGGATACAGATTCATGGCCTAAGAGGTGTTTGTGTACCAAGATGGAACCATGAACGTGCGCACGCCTGATCCCTACCCTGGATGGCTCTCTGAGGAAGATCTCTACGAGGCCCGCCAGCGCCTCCCCATGCTGTACGTCGAGGCCATACCGGTGCGCCTGGACCCGCTGGGCTACGTCAACGAGGTCGGCCTGCTGCTGACCGCGGACAACGACGGGCGCATGTCGCGCACCTTCGTCTCCGGACGCGTCATGTACCGCGAAACGATCCGTGCCGCATTGATCCGGCACATCGAGAAGGATCTGGGCACCATGGTGCTGCCGCAGCTCCCGGCGTCCCCGGTGCCGTTCACCGTGGCCGAGTACTTCCCGGCGCCCAGCGAAACCGGGCTGACCGACGACCGCCAACATGCGGTCTCCATGTGCTATATCGTGCCGGTGCGCGGCGAGTCCTCGCCACGCCAGGACGCGCTGGAACTGACCTGGCTCACCCCTGCCGAAGCGCTGAGCAGCGACATCCAGGGCGAGTTCGCCGGAGGCCGCGAAAATATTCTCCGTCAGGCATTAGCCCACGTCGGAGTGAATATCTAGAACTGCTTGCCCGGGTTTGGCGGGTCGATGCCGGCCTGGCGCCGCTTGATCCCGCCAAACCAGCTCCCCAGGAGCACCCCGAGGATGCCGACCACGGAACCGATCACGGTTTCCACCATGCGGTCGTAGAGCAGCGCCGTGGACAGTCCCGACATCACGGAGACGCCCACCAGCGCCAGCGGGGTGACGAAGATCTGCGCCATGAAGTAGTTGCGCATGACCAGCATCTCGGCCATGAACTGGAAGAATCCGATCAGCGTCAGCAGCAGCCACAACGGCGGATTCAGCACGATCAGCAGCGCCATGAGCACCAGCCCGACCAGGGTTCCCAGCACGCGGTGGATGCCGCGGCGCATCCTGAGCTTGGTGGTGTGCCCGACCAGCGGCACCACCGCGGCCACCATGGCCCAGTAGTTGTGGCCGGCTTCCAGCCGACTTCCCACGATGTTGGCCAGGGCTCCGGCGATGCCGGCGGTCAGGATGTAGAACAGCCCTTCCCACCAGATCGCGGAGCGGACGTTGTCCGACAGCGGTGGCAGCGGCGTGCGCTGCCACAGGCTCGACCACTGGCCTAATGCTCCGGCCGCGCCGATCACCAGCGCCAGCATCATGGTCAGCACCGCCACCAGCAGTCCCTGCCAGGCCGGGACCGGGTTGGAAATGGAGGCAATCGCGGCAAACGCGAAGATGTGGAACAGCGAACCGGCCGGACGCAGCCGCAGGAATCCAGCGAGCACCGAGCAGAGCCCCGCAACCAGCGTCGTGGCGCCGACGATTTGCCATGCCTTGAGCTCCGGCTGGTCGTGGGCGATCCACAGGTGGGAAGCGGCCAGCGCCGCGGCGATGACGCCGAACAGCAGCGCGCTTGAACGCACCTGCATGCGCAGGCGGTTCCAGTAGCCGTCCACCCGGCCGTAGACGCCGACGAAGGCGCCGAAGACCGCGAACACCACCAGGTCCAGGCGGTCGATGGCCATCAGGAAGATCAGCGGGGCGAAAACGCCGACGGCGGTACGCAGGCCGATCCAGTGGTCCTTGCGGGCAGGGCCCAGCGTGATCAATGACTTCGCGGATTCTTTCAATTGCTCTAGACCCACAGCTTCCTTCCGTCGCGTTGCACACAACAAGACAGCCTCCATTATTCGCTCTTTCCCATGTGAAAGCCTAGGTTTCGGGGCCGGATCACACTGTCGTTTTACTCACCGGCTCTTTAATACGGCAAACTTGGTACGTGCCCGATATGAACTTTGATCCCAGTGCCCCCCACCCGCGCCAGCAAGAATTCGGCTTTGAAGTCGGGACCCGACTGACTGCCGAGGACGGAACCCCGATGCTCGGACGCACCGGCGTGATCCGCACGCCGCATGGCGAAGTGAAGACCCCTGCGTTCATCGCCGTCGGCACCAAGGCGACAGTCAAGGCGCTGACCCCCGAGCACGTCAAGCAGCTCGGCGCCCAGGCGGTGCTGTCCAACGCCTACCACCTGTACCTGCAGCCGGGCGCCGACATCCTGGACGAGGCCGGCGGTCTGGGCAAGTTCATGGGCTGGGACGGCCCGACCTTCACCGACTCCGGCGGATTCCAAGTGATGAGCCTGGGCTCGGGTTTCAAGAAGGTCATCGACATGAAGTCCGTGGACCAGTCAGGCCCGGACGACGCGGTCGCCCCGGGCAAGGAACGCCTGGCCAACGTGGACGAGGACGGCGTCTGGTTCAAGTCCCACCTGGACGGAAACCGCCACCGCTTCTCCCCCGAGATCTCCATGGGCGTGCAGCACCAGATCGGCGCGGACATCATGTTCGCCTTCGACGAGCTGACCACGCTGCAGAATTCGCGCGGCTACCAGGTCGAGTCGCTGGAGCGCACCCGCCGCTGGGCCGAGCGCTGCATTGCCGAGCACTTCTCGCTGACCGATTCCCGCGAGGGCAAGGACTACCAGGCGCTGTTCGGGGTCATCCAGGGCGCGCAGTACGAAGACCTGCGCCGCAAGGCCTGCCGGGATCTCGGCGCCATGGCATTCGACGGCTTCGGCATCGGCGGCGCGCTGGAGAAGGAGAACCTGGGAACCATCGTCGGCTGGTGCGCCGAGGAGCTGCCCGAGGACAAGCCGCGGCACCTGCTGGGCATTTCCGAGCCGGACGACATCTTCACCGCGATCGAGAACGGCGCTGACACCTTCGACTGCGTCTCCCCGACCCGCGTCGCGCGCAACTCCGCGTTCTACACCCCGTGGGGCCGCTTCAACCTCTCCGGAGCACGGTACAAGCGCGATTTCACCCCGCTGGTGGACGGCTGCGAATGCTACGCCTGCCAGAATTTCTCCCGCGCCTACATCCACCACCTGTACAAGGCCAAGGAGCTGCTCAGCCACACGCTGATCTCGATCCACAACGAGCACTTCACCGTGAGCCTGGTCGAGTCAGCCCGCCAGGCGATCGAGGACGGAACGTTCTTCCAGCTCAAGGAGCGGGTGCTGGCCAGCTACTACGCCGGCGCACCGGATCCGCAGGGCCAGCCGGTAGCGCAGCCTGCCAAGTAGGAGCCGCGCACCACCCGCCGGGCGGCGAACCTCCGCAGGATTCGGGGTTCGTCACCCGGCGATCTTTTTAAGCGACGGGGCGGCGCTGAGCAGGCACACCGCCCAGATCCCCCACGAGACGGCGGCCGCCGGGGCGAGGATCAGGACATACAGCGCAGCTCCCGAGGCGGCTGCGCGCAACAGGGTCCAGACCTGCGGGATGAGCACCGCCACGAGGGACATCTCATTCGCGGCTCCGGCGAAGATTTCTTCCCAGTCGCGCTCCGCACGCCGCGCGTGCGCCAAGCCTGCCGAGGCCAGGCCCAGCGCGGCGAACAGCACGGCCGCGGCCCAAGCCCACCAGGTCGCCTCCGCCAGCGCTCCGATACCCCACAGCCCGAGACTCCAGAAGCCCAGGACCGCCAACGACAGTCCCACAGCGACCACGGTCATTGCGCGCTCCATCTGGCTGCGGGCCACCCCGAGCATTAGCCCGAGCTCCGGCTGGGTGGCGGTGGGCCGGAGCACCTCGGCCAGGCTCGTGCCCAGGACCACCAACAGGATTGCCAGAGCCCCGGCCAGTGCCAGCGGATTGGCCGCAGCGCGGACACTGAGCAGCAGCACCAGGATCGCCGCGCTGAACCCCAGCGCCGGCTTCCAGTAGCCTCCGCGCACGCAGCGCAGGACGATAACCGCTAGGGCCACCGGCAGCCCGCGGGCAAGCCGGCCACTGCCGCGGTTCCGCCTGCGGCCAGCATCCAGTTGCACGCCGCGCGCATCGGCCTGCATGATCGCTCCGGCAAGCTGCTGTTGGCGCAGCCCGCCCTCGCGCAGCGCCGCCCCGGGGGTTCCGGCAAGCCGCCGCGATGACCAGAAAATGCATGGCACGGCGGCGGCCAGGGCGCCGCTGCACAAAATCATCCAGAGCCCGACCTCCAGCAGCGACTGCTGCCAGGCCACCTGCCCGGCGTCGGCTGCGCCCATCCCGAACAGCTGCAACGCCCACAGCAGCACATAACTGGCCGCGAGCACCCGCAGCCCTGCGGAGCAGAACCGCCGCGCGGCCTGCTGGCGTCCGGCGCCTTGAAGCACTCCGGCCGCTGCCGCCGAGCCGAGCCCGGCCAGCGCGAAAAAGCCCACTGCCCATAACAGCAGCGGCGGGGACGAGGTACCCGTCAGCGCGAAGAGCGCCAGCACCCACAGCAGCCCGAGGAAAATGCCGGCAGCGGCGCCCAGCCCCAGTGCACGGCGCCAAGCCGGGAGCAGCAGCACCCGGCGGTCCGCCGGCAGGGGCAACCACCAGTCGGCCTGCTGGGGTCCCACAGCGTTGGGACCGAGATAAAGCATGAGCCGGAAGACCAACAACAGCAGCACCGGCAGCAGGAACAGCACCACCGCATCAAGGCTCCAGCGCGCGCTGGCCAGCTCCAGGTGCGGCACGCCTTCGCCCAGCAGCACGAAGATCGTTCCATAGAGGGCGCTGGCCAGATAGGTCAGGGCCACGATGGCGGCGAGCACCCAGACGTAGATGTCGGAGAACGAGTCGAAGCGTTCGGAAAAACTGCGCGCCGAACGCACACGTCGAAGGATCTCGCGCGGATCGTAACTGGTGGCCGATGGCATGCCTGGACTAGCGTTCAAGCCACTGCGCTCCGCGCTCGGACTCCAGGTATTCCCCGGTGTCGCCGTCCAGCAGGAGCGCCTGGTCCAGGCACAGCCGCAGCATGGCAGGATCGTGCGTCACCGCCAAGATGCTGACCGCTTCGCGGCGCAGCCCGGCCAGCCGCTCGTAGAACTGCTGGCGGATCCTCAGGTCCAGGCGCTGTTCGGGCTCGTCGAGGATCAGGAGCTCGGCCGGGCGGATCAGCGTCGCGGCGAGCAGCAGCTTGCGCCGTTGTCCCGAGGAGAGTTCCCCCGGAAGGTGGCCGGCGACCGTCGTGAGCTCGAAGAACTCCAGCTCGTTCTGGACTTTCTTTTCCCAGCCGGGCACCGAATGCCCCCGTGCCACCATTTCCAGGTGCTCGGCGACACTCAGTTCTTCGAAGAACGCGCCGTCGCTGACCTGCACGGCAACGTTCCGGCGGAAGTCCAGCGAATCCTCGTCCAGGGGCAGGCCGCGGAACGCTGTTTCACCGGATTGGGCCGGGGTGCGTCCGAGCAGGGTTGCCAGCAAAGTGGATTTGCCGCTGCCGTTGGAACCGATGATTCCCAGCCCGTCGCCGGTGCCGATCTTCAGGTTCAGGGGGCCGCAGATTGTGCGCTCCGGATAGCCGATGACCAGCCCGCGGGCTTCCAGATGCGTCCGGGTCTCTGATTCTGTCGCCATCTGCCCAGCGTATCGAGCGCGAGCACGGCAGGGAGTCGCTCGAAATGATGACTTGGAGGATTACTCCTGTCCGGCCGCCAGCCGCCCGTATCCCGGCTCGCGCTTCTTGAACCAGCGGATCACCAACGAGGTGACGGGGACGAAAATAATCTCCACGGCGGTCTTGTAGAGGAAACCGACCACCACGTAGTTGATGAACGTCGGGGCGTCGGCAATGCCGATGACCGGAGCTGCGATGGCGCAGAAGATGATGGTGTCCAGCAGCTCGCCGACGCCGCTGGAACCGATCAGGCGCGCGACCAGTCCGCGTTCGCCCGTGCGTTCCTTGAGCTTGACCAGCACCCACGAGTTGGCCAGCTGGCCCACCAGAAAACCGGCGGCCGAGGCGGCAACGATCTGCCAGATCGGTCCGAGCGTACGCTCAAGGGCTTCTTGGCCGTCGTAGAAGTCGGCGGCTGGCAGCTGGATCATGATCCAGAAGCAGGCCACCGCGAAGAATGCGAGCACGAAGGTGGTGATGATCGACCGCCGCGCCGCCTTCAGCCCGTAGACCTCGGAAATGACGTCGCCGAGGATATAGGCCAGTGGAAACAGGAAGAACCCGCCATCGGTCACCAGCGGGCCTAGGGTGACGCCCTTGGAAGCGCCGATGTTCGAGAGGATGACCACCGCTCCCATCAGGGTCAGAACGGTGGAGAAGTACGGGGACCCCGCAGCGGCGAAAACCGCCTTTGAAGATGGGGGCAGAGTGGTTTTGGCGTTGGATTCGCCCATGATTATTTTCCTTGTCAAAGTGGTTCGCCAGGACCGCCCTTGGCCGATGCCGCCTCGCCACGGTACGTGGTTCGAGATGCGCAGGGCGTTCAGCATGCTGTCCCGCTGTATTAGCACTTACCCAGCAAGTATCCCATGCACCAGCACGCCCCGCCGAGTGACCTACTTCATAGTAACAATGATTCGCGTATTCAAGAGTTGCAAAAGAGACATCTCACTTGAACTTCTTTGGAACATGAAATCGAGGTACGAAGAAGCCTGGTGACGAGCCTCCCCTACTTCCGCATGAACTCGACATGTTTTTGAACGCGTTCAAAAACTCGGTAGAATCGTCCACATGACCATTCAGCCGCGCACGCTCAAAGGGCAGGAAACCCAAGCCAAACTCCTGCACACGGCGCTGGACTGCTTTGCCGCCGAAGGGTATAAAGCCTCCAGCATGCGTGTCATTGCCGCGCGCGCCGGGGTCTCGCTTTCCCACGCCTACTACTACTTCTCCTCCAAGGAGGACATCGTCGCCCGGCTGTTGCTGAATCTGCGCACCGAGCAATTCGATCAATGCCACGCCGCACTCAATGAAGGAAACACACTCGAAAGCAACATCCGTTCAGTTTTCACCTCGGGCCTGGATGTCATGCAGCCCTACCATGAGTTCGGGCCCGCATTCCTGAAGGTTCTGCTGTCCCAGGATCTGATGGACAACGAACTTTCCGCGGTGGAATTCTCCCTCTGGGAAAAAGCCGTTTCCGGCGCACGGCCGCTGCCCCCATTGGGCATCCGTAGGGATCTGCCGAAATTCCTCTGGCTCCTGTCGCGGCAGCTGTTCTCCGCCTGGGCCTACGACCAGTCAGCCAACCAGCGACGCTCGATGCTGCTCATGAACAACGCCGCGCCCGTGGTCGCAAAGTTCGCGGTGCTCTGCAGGCTGCCGGTGGTGCGCTCTTTGTTCGAAGATGTCCTGTCCCTCATGGATTCGGGAAACTCGATTCGGGATCAAGAGGAAGGCCAAGCATCGGATCCGAAGGTTTCCAAAGCTTCTTGATTCGGGCCCCTGCGCGGCAAGCGACAGCGGAGCTCCACGCCTCGCACAGGACGTTCACGGTTCGCATTCTGGCGGTGCCATGTTTTGGGCGTAAAGTCGGAAGTGACAACCGGTGACACTGGCTTCGAAGGAGTGCGATACAACATGAGCGGAACACGACGTGAATTGCCAGCCTGGACCGAGGCGTACGCGCTCCTGCGGGACCGCATCGCTTCGTTTCCCACTCCCGGCGAGATTCGTTCGGTTAACCATGACGGCGAAGATGTCGAGGTCCTCGGATACTGGCCGGATGCCTCCTGGACCGCTCCGGCCGATGCCCAGCGACTTATCTTCCTCGGACCTGTCGACGAACAGACCGCGGCAGGCCTGCAGGATGCAGGCTGGAAGGAAACCGCGAAGATGTCGCTGCTGGCAGGCAAGCCGGAGGACGTCGAACAGGTCGTGAAACTTCCCGACACCTCGGCATTGTTCGAAGCCCCCATGAACGACTACGACGTCGTCGAGGTCACGGACTTCGATCGCCCGGTTGCCCGCGGCCGAATGCACTACGGTTCCAACTTCGGCCTGCTGTCGGATCCCGACCTGCATGCGCCCAGCGACCCCGATACCGCCCGCCGGGCGATTCTCGCGAACTTTGCCGGAGCTGCCTATGGGCACGGTATACCATGGCTGTTATTGGTCGCGTCCAGCGAAAATGCGGGAACGTTGGCCGAAGGCTGGTCCAAGGCCACCGACCTCAGCTTCTGGCAACAGGGCTAAAAGTAACCACCAGTACGCACAACCATTCATGGGACTATGACTAATACAAACACCGGAAGCAGCCCTGCGCTCACCCTGACCATCGCAGGCTCCGAGGCCACCGGCGGCGCCGGTGCCCAGGCCGACCTGAAGACCTTCCAGGAACTGGGAACCTACGGCATCGTCGCGCTGACTTGCATCGTGTCCTTCGACCCCAAGGATTCCTGGAACCACCGCTTCGTGCCAGTGGATCAGCAGGTCATCGCCGACCAGCTCGAAGCCATCCAGACCTGCTACGAAGGCAAGCTCGGCACCGTGAAGCTGGGCATGATGGGTTCGCCTGCCACGATCAACACCGTCGCCACCGCACTGAAGTCCCAGGAGTGGGACAATATCCTGCTGGATCCGGTCCTGATCTGCAAGGGCCAGGAGCCAGGCCATGCCCTGGACACCGACGAGGCGCTGAAGGCCAACCTGCTGCCGCTGGCCACCTTCGTCACCCCGAACCACTTCGAGGCCGAACAGCTCTCGGGGCTGACCATCACCTCGGAAGAGGATCTGGTGGCCGCGGCCAAGAAGATCCATGAAATCTCCGGCGCAGCGGTGCTCGCCAAGGGCGGAGTCCGCATCGCGGGCGACGACGCCGTGGACGTGTTCTACGACGGCGAGACCCTCGAAATCCTGCGCGAGAAGAAGATCGGCGAAGTCGCCGTTTCCGGCGCCGGCTGCTCCCTGGCCGCCGCAGTGACCTCCGAACTGGCCAAGGGCGCGACCCCGCTTGAGGCTGCACGCACCGCGAAGGCATTCGTCACCGAAGGCATCCGCAACCGCGTCGCCGGCAAGACTCCATTCGACGCCCTGTGGCAGGGCGGCCGCCGCTAGTCCGCCCCGCACGCGGAACCGCCGACGCCGAGGAAAACCACCGTTCTCCTCGGCGTCTGTATTTAGCCACCTGACCAGAAGTTCTTGGGGGCAAGCGGGCTGGCTTGCTAAAGTGGTTGAAGTATCTCAATTTGTTGCGTGCCTGGGCACGGGAAAGGGCGGTCGGCGATGCACGCCACTTTGACGCTCTGCCCGTTCGTCCCTGCGGCGGACGGGGCAACTGGCAAATAGCACGGCTTCAACTCCAGCGTTGACGGCCAATGCCTTGCTGCCCTGCATCGTTTCCGCGCCTTAAACGGGACCCGATCCTTCCCACTATTCAGCGCCTTTGGCGCGCCGTCCGGCATTCCCGCCGGGCACCGGACGGAACCTCCAAGGAATTACCATGCAGCCATTGACCGAAAAAACCATCCGCGCCAGCTTCATCAACGCCAGCCGCCAGGAAGCCAAAAAACTCACCCTGCCGGAAAACTTCAACAGCCTCGACTGGGAGTCGCTGGAATACCTCGGATGGCGCGATCCCAAGATGCCGCAGCGCGGCTACATGATCTATACGAATACCGCAGGGGAAACCCGCGGCCTGCTGCTGCGCGCCACCGACGGCGCGCGCAAGGGTGGCAGCGCCGCCATGTGCGAGATGTGTCGCGACGTCACCTTGCCGTGCGCGGTGGGAATGTTCACCACCCGCCGCTCCGGCCAGGCCGGCCGCGACGGGGACACGTTGGGCACCCTGCTCTGCACCCGTTTCGAATGCTCCGCCAACGTACGCATCGCTCCGCCGAAGGACCCCATCAATCCCGATCCCATGGCGGTCGTTGCGCAGCGCATCATCCAGCTCGATGAGCGCGTGGACAGCTTCATCCAACGCGTCTAGCTAGCCTCCGGCGGAGCAGGGAAACATGCCTTGTTCCGCCGGCATCGCCTCCCCTGCCGATGCACTTTCCGTCACAGGCCGCGTGCCCCGGAACGGAATAATCTAAAAATTTTGGCTCTCGCACGTTGACCTATCGGCGATTCTCCGTTGAAATTTCCGCCAACTGAATATGAAAGGCGGATTCGGGCCGCCCGCCGGGCCCGCAATAATTGTTCAATATCCCCTTGATATATGGCGTGCGTCACCTATGATTCCAGACTAGGGGCTTGATGCTTCGGCGGACGTCGGCCCCTGGACGATCATCATGGCACGCACCGCTTTGTCGTATCGGCCGCCCGGCCTCGGGAGCATTTCCGCTGTCCAGCTCGGCTAGGAGAATCATGGTCACACGGCGCACTGGCACACTGCCGCGCCTGCTGCTGGGATCAGCCACTGCTTTGGCATTGGCGGTCACCATCGGCGGTCCGGCAAGCGCAGTCAATATTCCACAACCTGCGGACGGGGATGAGGCAGCTTCGCTGTCCGTCACCCGCAGCGATACCCTTTCAAATCTCAAGGTTTCCAAGCCCTTGGCCAAAGCCAGCGGAGAAGTCTCGGTCTTCGTCCAGCTGGAAGGCGACGGAGCCTTCCAGGAGGTCAAGAAGTCCGGCAAGTCCAAGGATGCGGCCAAGGTCAAGAAGATCCGCTCAGAGGTCAAGCAGAAGGGCAAGGAGCTCGCCGCCCAGGCGGATTCCGAGGTCATCTACTCGACGTCCAACGCCGTGCGCGGCGTGGCATTGACCGGTGACGCAGACGCGCTCCGGGCACTGGCCGAGCGCACGGATGTTGCCAAGATCAGCGCCATTGTTCCCAAGAAACCATCCAACCGCGGGTCGGTTATCGATACCGGCGCGCTGGAGTCGTGGACGGCACTGGACAAGACCGGTGACGGGGTGAAGATCGCGGTGCTGGACACCGGCATCGACTACACCCACGCCAGCTTCGGCGGCCCCGGAACCCTGGAGGGCTACAAGCAAGCCCAGGCATCGAAGGGCCTTCCCGCTGCGGATTCTGGCCTGCTGGACCCGAAGAAGTTCATCGGCGGCTGGGACCTGGTCGGAGACAACTACAACGCCGACCCGGATGCCGACGACTACCAGCCGATCCCGAATCCTGATCCCAACCCGTTGGACTGCGAACTCGCCGGGCACGGATCCCACGTGGCAGGCACCGCAGCCGGGTACGGCGTCAACGCGGACGGCACCACCTTCACCGGCGACTACTCCAAGCTCAAGGCTGACGACGTCATGGGCATGAAGGTCGGTCCCGGTTCCGCCCCGGAGGCGCAGCTGATCGGCATCCGCGTCTTCGGCTGCACCGGTTCATCCGACGTGGTGGGCCAGGCACTTGACTACGTGCTTGATCCCAACGGCGACGGCGATTTCTCCGACCGCGCCGACGTGGTGAACATGTCCCTCGGTTCGGACCACTCCCCAGTGGAAGATCCGGAAAATGACATCGTCGATGCGCTGTCGGCTGCAGGCATCCTCTCCGTGGTGGCCTCCGGCAACGCCAGCGACGTCACCGATGTGGGCGGCTCGCCGGGCAACTCCCGCAGCTCGCTCACCGTGGCAAACTCGGTCGGCTCGAAGCTCACCATGGACAAGATTCGCGTCGACGCCCCGGCAGATGTCGCCGGTGACGTGGCTGGCCAGTACTCTGCGAACTTCAATTACACCAACGCAGATCCTGCCGAGCTGACCGGCGAAGTTGTTATGGCCCCCTCGTCCAACGCCTTCGGTTGCAGCCCGTTCGAGCCCGGTTCGCTGAAGGGCAAGTGGGTCTGGCTGCAGTGGAGTGAAAACGGCGAATTCCCCTGCGGTTCCGCAGCTCGATTCAATAACGCGGAGGCTGCAGGCGCCACCGGTGTCCTGCTGGATTCCGAAGCCAACGTCTTCGACGCCGGCATCGCCGGCAACACGACCATCCCCGGCGCCCAGCTGACCTTGGATAATTCCACCAAGCTGCGCCCTGCCGCCGAGGCCGGAACGCTGAAGGTCACCCTCTCCCCCGACTTCGCCGGCGCGGCTTCCAGCCCTTCCGGTGTGCTCGATACCTTGAACTCGTCCTCGTCGCGAGGCGTGCATGGGTCCAACGGCATCGTGAAGCCGGATGTCGCCGCCATGGGTACCCAGATCGGTTCGGTCGGCGTGGGCACCGGCAACGGCGTCGCCGTCATGTCCGGTACGTCCATGGCCACCCCGCTGGTTGCCGGCATTGCAGCACTGGTGCTTGAGGACACGGATCTGACGCCGGCCCAGGCCAAGAGCATCGTGATGAACACCGCCGCCACCGACATCAAGGATGCCGACGGCGACGTCTACGGTCCGAACCGCGTGGGCGCCGGCCGCGTCATGGCAGACAAGGCCATCTCCACTCCGGCCTACGCCTACGCGTCCAAGGACTCGGATCTGACCAGCGTTGTCTTCGGAGTTGTCGAGCTTGAGGGCAAGAAGAAGTACAAGGCCAGCCGCGACATCACGGTGAAGAACACCAGCAAGAAGACCCAGACCTACGCGGTGAAGTATGTACCTGCCACCGAGATTCCGGGTGCCACCTACAGCCTCGACCGCCGTTCGGTGACTGTCGCCCCGGGCAAGAGCACCAAGGTCAAGGTCACCTTGCAGGTTGATCCGAAGCGTTGGGCCAAGACCATGGATCCAACCATGGACGCCCAGCAGTCGGGCCTCGACCGCGCGTGGCTGGCAGACGCCACCGGACGCGTAGAGCTGACCAGCAAGTCCGCGCCAACCCTGCGCGTGCCTGTCCAGGCTGCTCCGAAGCTAGTCGCCGACATGTCGGCCAAGGTCAAGAAGGTCAAGAACGGCAAGCACGATTCGGCTCTGGAACTTTCGCTCAAGGGTGATGACGTCATCGCGGGCCAGGGCCCAAGCCAAGTCTTCTCCCTGATGGGAGCCTTTGAACTGGGCGCTAGCAGCAAGCGCGGCCCGTCCTCGCTGGACGCCATTCCAGGCGCACGGTCGATGGACCTGCAGCACGTCGGTGCCTCGACCACAGCTCCGCGCACCGGTGTCGCCGACGGTCTGCTGAATGTCGGTATTTCGACCTACGCCAACTGGGCTCACCTGGCCGGCGGAACCGAGCTTGATGTCGAGATCGACACCAACAACGATGGCGAGGCCGACTTTGTCAGCTTCACCACCGCGATCGACGAGATCGATCTCGATCTGGTGGCAACCTTCGATTTGAAGACCCTCCAGCAGGTCGACCTGCAGCCGGTCAACGGCGTACTGGGCGATGTGGACACCAACAGCTTCGACACCAACACGGCAATCCTCCCGGTGTCGCTGGCTGCTCTGGGCCTGACCGAGAAGTCGTCGGACATCTCCTACCGCGTGGCGAGCTACTCCTGGTACAACACCAACGAGGAGGGTTCGATGGTTCCGATTGACGAGACCGGATGGGTCAAGTTCAATGTGACCGCTCCGAAGGTCGACTTCGGCGCAACCGGAACCTTGTTCACCGACCTGGACGACACCCGCCTGCCAGTCTCGGTTGCCCGCAACGCCAAGGATGCCAAGGCGCTGCTGCTGCACCTGCACAATGAGTCGGGCGAACGTGCCCAGGTGCTCAAAATCCGCTAGGACCGCAGGCTCCCAGCCAGCGTCCCAGCAATAGACCGGCCCGGACGGCTTCTTCGCGAGTAAGAAGTCGTCCGGGCCGCCGCCTGTTAAAAACGATTCCCCCGAGGTGCAGTCTGGCTATTTTCCTTCCAGCTTCTCCTCCAGCACCATCACCGCCGCCTCGCGGACCTGAGCAGCGAATTGCTTGTCCGATTTGGCTTCACGAGCCAGTGCCGCGGCCATCGTGACGGCGTCCGAAGTATTCACGCACAGCGGCACGGTGCCGCCGGCCGCAACGAATTTCACCGCACGCTGCCCCACCGAAACGCTCGACACCTGTTTCGCCTCGCACAGGTCATCGGAGATGACCAGTCCGTCGTATCCCAGCTTGTCGCGCAGCAACCCGGTGATCACCTTGGACGAAAATGGCGCGTCGTTCTTCCCGTCGATCTGAGTGTAGCGGGCGTTGGAAACCATCACCCAGGACAGGTCCTGTGCGATCGCTTCCTTGAAGGGCTCAAGATCCTGGGACCCGGTGCCGACCGATGTGTCAGTGACGGAGCTTGAGGTGTCGGTATTCGCGGTGACTCGCCCCAGCCCCGGGAAGTGCTTGACCACCGGCTGGACACCTTCGGGCGCCAGCGCCTGGTTGATCGTCAGCACGTCCGCGGCGGCATCCGCGGCGTTGTTCGCATACTCGCGGCCGAAGTAGCCGATCGGGTCGTTGGCCGTGCCGATGCTGGAAGGAACCACATCGGCCACTGGCGCCAGGTTCACGTTGATGCCTGCCTCGGCCAGTTCGCCGCCAACGGCGGACATCCTTGATTTCAGCGTGGCCTGGGACCAGGCACCCTGTGTCAACGCAGTGGGCAGTTCGGTGAACCCGGGGCCCTGCAGGACCCGGACGAAGCCGCCTTCCTGGTCGGTGGCCACCCATACCGGCAGCTTGCCCGGGACATTCCGGTCCAGGGCGCCGGTGATTTTGCGGACCTGCGCCGCAGTTTGGGAGACCGAGAGCTGCGAGCGTCCGCGCAGGAAGACATTCGAGATACCCTGCTCCTCCAGCGCGGCGATCTGCGCTGCGCCGGCGCCGGTGGCTGGAACACCGGCCATCACCAGGCTGGCCGCCTGGTCATCCAGAGTCATCTCATCAACCAGCGCCTCGGCCTGCTCCCGCACGCCGGATCCGCCACCGGGCGTCGAGGACTCGGTGCCCTGGCTGGATGGCGCTGAGCTCTGCTCCGGGCCTTCGGTCGGAGTGGAGGACGGCTGCGGGCTTGCGGACGCTGAGCTGCCCACCCCCGGTGCAGACGTTGCGGACGCGCTGGGGGTGGGGTTTTGGTTGCCGGGCTGGGCGGCGCTGCAGCCGCCCAGCACCAGGACGGAAAGCATACCCAGCGAAACAAGCCGGCGCGTACGAGGTGTCATGGGAACATTCTTCCATTCGATCCTGCGAGGAAACTTGGTTTGGCGGGCCGGGAATCTCAGGCCTTCACCAGGGGCAGCTCGTCCCACTCGGTGGTGTAGCGCTGGGAGATGTGCTCGCGCTTCATCGACCATGCCGGAGCCTGCGCGATCCCCGCGCGTCCAAGGCCAATGGCCTTGGCCCCGAATCGCGCCGAGATGTCCTGCACCACGCCCGAGACGTTCACCGGTTCGTGCTCCGGATCATTCCCGCCCTGGCCGAAGAGGTCCAGCTGCGCTTCGCCCGGGGAGTCGCTTAGCCCGGAGAGGATGACTCCGCCGCGCACATAGTCCACGCCGGTGTGCATCAGCCCGTTCATGGCGGCCACGGCCAGACGCGTCAGCAGGATCGGGTCGCGGGTGGGCTTGGGTAACCGCACCTGGGTGCTGGGGAAGGAGGCCTCCCCCTGGGCGAAGCGGCTGGTCCCGGCCATCACCGTCAGCAGCGACGCATAGCGGCCTTCCTTGGCCAGGCGCGCGGCGGCCTTCTGCGCGTAGATGGACATGACTTCTTCCATGGCTTCGCGGGTGCGCACCGGGGAGGAGAAGGATCGGGTGAACATGACCTGCCCCTTGTCGCTGCGCTCCTCGACCGGGCCGATGCATCGTTGCCCGTTGAGCTCGAACACCGTGCGTTGCAGGACCACCGAGAATTTTCGCCGGATCAGCATCGGATCGGCTGCTTCGAGGTCCGCAATGGATTCGATGCCCATGCCGGCCAGCTTGGCGCCGGTCTTGCGCCCGACGCCCCAGACATCCGTGGCTGGCACCAGCGACTTGATCCGTGCGAGCACGTCCGGGTCCATGAGGTCCTGCACGCACACCCCGCCGAGGTTCGCATTGTGCTTGGCGACGTGGTTGGCGAACTTGGCCAGCGTCTTGGTCGAGGACACCCCGACACACACCGGGACCCCGATCAGGCGGTCGATGGACGAACGGATCTGCGCGGCCGTGGTACGCACCTGTTCCAGGCCGCCCTCCAGTCCGACGAATGATTCGTCGATGGAGTACACCTCATGCCAGGTGCCGAAGCGGCCGAGCAGTTCCATGACCCGCGCCGAGATGTCGCCGTAGAGTTCGTAGTTGCTTGAGCGCACGGCGAGGTTGTGGGTTTGCATGTAGCGCTGCACCTTGAAGAACGGCTCGCCGGTCCCGATGCCCAGGTCCTTGGCCTCCTGGGAGCGGGCCACCACGCAGCCGTCGTTATTGGAGAGCACCACAACCGGCCGGTTCATCAGCGAGCGGTCGAAAACACGCTCGCAGGAGACGTAGAAGTTGTTGACGTCGACGAGCGCGACGTGGTCACCGGACATGGTGCAGGCACCTCGTGACCACTCCGAAGACGCTCACGTCGTCCCCCTCGGCGAGCACCACCGGCAGCGTGGACTCGTCGCACAGCAGCCCGACCCGCTGTCCGTCGATCTGCCAGCGGCGCACCAGCAGCTGGCCGTTGAGCGTCAGGACCACCACGGAGTTGTGGCGTACCGGCATCGAGCGGTCCACGATGATCTCGTCGCCGTCGTAGATTCCGGCGGACTGCATGGATCCTCCGCCCACGCGCATGATGAAGGTGGATACCCGGTCCTTGACCAGCAGGCGGTTCAGGTCGAATCCGCCGTCGAAATAGTCGCGGGCGGGGGAAGGAAAGCCCATCGCGGAGACCGCTTGCACGGGCCCCTGGCTGGCGCCTTCCGGCACGTACGGCTGCGCATCTGCCACCGCTTTCTCACCTGCTTCGATCCATCCCACGGAGAATTTATTCGCATAAACTTTCGAACAATTGGAATTGTACCCTGTTTGATCGACACCGTGCCGACGACTATTTGTGAAGCCCAAAAATGGCCAGGGCACACGGCTGCACCTACGCTGGGAGAGCGCGGCATCCGCAGCCCGCACCGTTCCAGCCAAGGAGTACCGTGAAAATTCTGCTGATCAGCTGCGGCGACGTGGCCACCGAAGCCGGGCTGCGCTTCGCCGCCCTCGGCCACGAGGTGACCGGATGGCGCCGGAACAGCTCCAAGCTGCCCGCGCCGATGCACGGCCAGGACGTCGATTTGCAGGGCGACGAGCCCTGGCCGCGGATCGACCCGGAAACCCGGATCGCGGTGCTCACCCCGGTGCCTGCCAGCCGCGACGTGCCGGGCTACGAGCGGGCCTACCTGCAGGTGGCCGGCAAGCTGGTCGGCGCACTCAAGGAGCAGGCGCCGCAGCTTGAGCGCATCATCTATGTTTCCTCCTCGGCGGTCTCCGGCGGAGACCACGGAGACTGGGTGGACGAGTCAACCCCTTCGGAACCCAACCGCGAAACCTCGGTGGTGCTGGCCCGCACCGAGCAGGCACTGCTCGATTCGGGACTGCCGGTGACGGTGCTGCGCGCATCGGGCATCTACGGCCCGGGACGCAACCACCTGATCACCCAGGTGCGCAACGGCACCGCACGGCTGCCTTTCGGATCCCACTGGACCAACCGCATCCACCGCGACGACCTGGCCCGGGCCATCGTCCATGTGGCGGAACTGGGCGACCTCGCCGAGCAGCTGTATCTGGTGACCGACAACGAACCGGCGCAGCTGGAGGACATCTTCACCTTCCTGGCCGGCGAGCTGGACCTGCCGATTCCCCCTGCGGCCACCGAACCCGCCGCCCGGCGCGCCGCGGACCGCAGGATCGATAACTCCAAGCTGCTGTCCACCGGCTTCACGCTGGCATTCCCCGGGTACCGCGAAGGCTACCGCTCGGTGCTGGCCGGGGAATCATCGCGCCACCCCTGAGCAGCGGTTAAACGTAAACGAACCGGCTTGCACGACCCGAATGGGTGCGTGCAGGCCGGTTCGCCTTTTCACGTTCCGGGTGTGGACCGAAACGGGCTAGAAACCCTTGCGCAGCGGGTTGAAATGGCGGGAAATGGCCGGCGCGGCCTGGCCGGTGATCTGGGCGGCAAGGATCTTGCCGGTCAGCGGGCCGAGGGCGACGCCCCACATGCCGTGCCCGCCGCCGACCGAGACGCGCGAGGAGGAGGTCTGGCCAACCAGCGGCAGGCCGTCAGCGGTGCACGGGCGTCCGCCGACCCATTCTTCCTTGCGGTTCTCCCAGTTGATGCCTTTGTAGACCGGGGTGGCCGCTGCCACGATGGCCTCGATGCGCTTCGGTTCCAGCTTGTGGTTGACGTCGCGGAACTCCATGGTGCCGGCCACGCGGAAGCGGTCGCCGAGCGGGGTGCAGGCCACGCGCTGGGACGGGAAGTAGATCGGGTGGGTCGGCATGCTCTCCGGTTCCACGGTGAACGAGTAGCCACGGCCTGCCTGGACAACCACCTTGACGCCGAACTTGGCCGCCAGGTCGGTCATCCATGCGCCGGTTGCCAGCACCACGTGGTCGGCGGTGATGGCGCGGCCCTCGGAACCGATCACGGTGACCGATCCACCGTTGTCGCGCACATCGGTGACGTTGAAGGCGCCGATGATGTCGCCGCCGCGGGCGACCACAGACTCGGCGAGCGATTCCATGAACTTCGGCGGGTTCAGGTAGCGCTGGCCCTTGATGGCGATGCCGGCGGCAACGTTGTCCGACAGGGTCGGCTCGATGCTGCGCAGCTGGTCCCCGGAAAGCAGGTCGAAGTCGACATGGCCACCGGTCTTGTGGATCATCTCGAACTCATGCAGCAGCGCGTCGCGGTCCTTCATGGAAACGAAGCCGGTCAGGAACGGGTCTGCAGGCTTGGTCAGCTCGCGGGCGCCCGGTCCCGCGGAGGTGTCTTCGGCGATTTCGTCGAATGCGTCCAGGCCGGTGTGGCCCACCTCGGAGAAGATGCGCATGGCTTCTTCCCACTTCTTCGGGGTCGAGTGCCAGGCGAAGCCGAGCAGGAAGCGCAGCAGCTTCCCATCGGCCTTCAGCGGAATGTAGAGCGGCGAAGCTGGATCCAGCATCATCTTCAGGCCGTTGGAGAACACCGACGGTTCGGCGATCGGCAGGGTCAGCGCCGGGGTCAGCCAGCCGGCATTGCCCCACGACGAGCCGGAGGCCACGCCGCCGCGGTCCACGACGGTCACCTTGACGCCGGCTTCCTGCAGGTACCAAGCGGTCGACAGGCCAACGAAACCTGCGCCGACAACTACAACATGATCAGGAACAGCTGCACCCATGATCCACACTCCTAAGTTTTCAGAGCCCCTCCACACGGGGCCGTCGCAACTCACTTTTGCGTGAAACAGGGCGAAAATCAACGAGTCCTGAGGATTCGACGGTGAGCGAGGACACACCAACCTGTGATCTGCGTTTTATACGGAGATCAAACTCAAGCGCCGTATTTATTTCGGCCAATCACGCTTCGACGGATAAAAAGCCTCCGGAGCACCACTGATTCGCACAGTTGTGGGTCGAGGATTTCGCTGCCTGCGTAGACTGGAGTGGAATCATCTTTCCTGCCTAGCTAAGGAAAATCAGCAAACTTATGGCATCACGCAAACCAGCCAAGAAAAAGCAGTCGCAGGGCCATCCAGCCCGCCGTGAAGGCGCAAGCTCGGTTCCCTTTGAATCCGAGGTCCGACAGGATCTGCAGCCTTTCAAGTCCCAGCTCTTCCGCCATTTCCAGGAAGAGGGCCGTCCTGCCAGCGAAACCCGTGCGGCGCTGGAAGGGCTGACCACGCTGCTGACCGTGCACGCCCAGCTGCGCAAGTCCGTGGACGTGAAGACGCTTGACCCTGAAGTTCTCGGCGAACAGCTGGGCCATCTGTCGTCACTGGGCAAGGAAGTTGCCGAGGCCAGCGCGGCGATCCTCAAGCACTATTTGACCTTCCTGGGCACCACCGCCAACTTCGGCGGCAGCGTGGATGACTTCAAGCAGACCTTCGAGTTCCTCTCCCGCATGGCCGGCGATTCGCCGATCATCGCACCGTTCCTCGAAGACGACGAGGCAAACGCCGCGCTGGAATCCATGCCGTACGTCTATGCCGCCCGCGAGCTGGTCAACTGGGTCGGCGAAGGCAAACCCACTTCGCCTTCAGGCGTGCTGACCGGCCAGACCCTTCAGGATGCGGCGTCCGCACTGGGCCTGCTGATCACCGTCGACGAGAGCGCGGAACCCGCGGCGGCCGGATCGGTCCTCTGGGAGCCGGAAGACGGCACAACCGTATCCAGCCTGGCCGAAGTCCCGCGCCTTTCGGCCTACTGGGACGCGCTGATCGGCACCGCCATGCTGCGTTACCAGGCACCGAACGCCATGCCGACCGAGCCTTTGGCCCAGGCATTGCTCGGCTCGACCGGCCCCGGCTCACGCCTGGTCAAGGAACTCATCGCGGAAGTCCTCTTCTCGCACGTGCTGATCAATACGCTGGAAACCCCGGGCCAGTCGACCATCGCGGAAATGACGGCCGGCGTGCTGAGCAACGCGGCCTCCAGCACGCCTCCGCGCACGGAGTTCGCGCTGCAGGTTCCAACCACCGACGACCTGCCGGAAGAGCAACACCACCTGATCCCGAGCCTTGAGATTGTCATCCCGCAGGTCGAAAGCCTGCTGCGCAATTTCGAGCGCGAAGGGCTTGTGGTGATCGACGAGGAGATCACCGTGCCTGTCGCTCTGCGCTCCGCGCTGGAACGTGCGCTCGCCAAGGTTTCCGACCACGTACTTGGCGGCAACGCGGAATCCGAGGATGCTGAGGCCGATGTGGTCAAATAGGGCGCATCGCGGAAAACCTTAAAGGCTGAAGGAGTGCGACAGATGCGTCGCACTCCTTCAGCCTTTATTTCCTTGAACAACCCATCCGCTAGATGCTGCGGGTTGCCAGCTCGCTTGAGTGGCGCGGCAGGCGGTCGAACCACGGGTTCTCGCCTGGCTTGCCGACGTTCACGATCAGGAACGACTTGTGGTTGTTGTCCGCGTTGATGGCCTGGTCGACAGCAGCCTTGTCGAAACCGCCCATGGGGCCGGCAGCCAAGCCGACGGCGCGCACGGCCATGATGAAGTATCCGGCCTGGAGCCAGGCATTGTTGTTGCCCACCGCGGTGCGCACGTCGGGATTCTCGAACATGGACTTGCGCTCTGGAGCGTGGGGGAAGAAGCTCGGGAATTCTTCATGCCACTCGGTGTCGAAGGACAGCACCGCCAGCGCAGGAGCGGTCAGCGCCTTCTGCGCATTCGTTCCCGACATGGTTCCAGCGATGGTTTGCCGTGCTTCGTCCGATTTGACCCAGGTAATGCGAAGCGGCTGATTGTTCATCAGCGTAGGACCCATCTTCATCGCGTCGTAGATGGCATCGAGGGTTTCATCGGATACTGGCTCATCGCTGAATGAATTCGCGCTGCGGGCTTCGAAGAAAAGTTGATCGGCGGCAGCCGGATCGATCGAAAGTGCTTCGTAGATGCTGGATTCAGCTTGAATGGTCATGGGCTCGCTTTCGCAGTTTTCACGGATCCTTGGTGAATAGGATATAAAGTTCCCGTGCCGCTATTGCCGCTTTGTGAACACTGTCACTAGAATGCGCATAAGCCCTGCGTTATAAAAGGTACGTTACGTCACTTGCGGACAACGGCGTGCGATGGGGGCACAACGCCGATGAAAGATCGTCCGCTCAGTAACGCAACGTACCTTTTAATCACCCTTGGTCCTTCGTGGTGCCACTCGCAAAACACCACCAAGTACCTAACCGGTGATCGGTCTTCACCGATACATCTATAACTTATCGTGTCTGCAAGAATTGCGAAATCATACTTTAGTAGGAGGGTAGGCCTAGAACGGGATACTGGCCGTCAAAATCCAGCGCCCATTGCGCTCTGAAGTATTGAACCTTCCGCCGAAAGCCTTCATGCGGTCCTCCATGCCGATAAGGCCGCTGCCGCCGATTGGCAAGGAAGATTTTCCAGAGCTCGAATCCGTGGTCTGATTAGTAATCTTAAGCCGTGCCTCGTTGCCATGAACGGTCAGAGAGATGGAGCATTCACCGCCAGGCAATGCGTGCTTAATGACGTTGGTCGTCGCCTCCTGCATGACTCGATAGAGCGCGGTTTGCGCCGAGCGCGGGAGGTCGGAAATTTTTTCCTCGGTGTGCGAGGACACAACAAAATTCGCCTCACGTAGCCGTTGGGAGAAAAGCTCGACGCCCTGGACCGCATAAACCGTAGTTGCCGCCGGCTTGTCGGTAGCACTCACTGCTGGGTCCGCCATCGTTCCATCGGTACGCAGAACGTTGAGCATCAAGCGTAGATCGTGAAGCGTTTCGGTACTGAGCTTGGCGATGACGTCGATGGCGTCCAACGCCATCTGCCCGTCATTCGCGAATTTTGCCGCCTTGGATTGCATCGCAACCACAGTGATGTCATGAGCCACGATGTCATGAAGATCGCGTGCGATGTTCTTGCGTTCAATTTCAATCGCCTGACGCGACCTCTCATCTGCCTCTTGCATATCCTTGACAGCTCTATAGTTGCGTTCACGGAGCACGAAAATGCTTCGTGTCAGCACGAACGACAACGCAGCAAACGGCGCGATGAGGACTATCAGAATCGCATCATCTCCGGCACGAATGATGAATTGAATCATCCAGCCGATCAGGAATGTCAGGTACCAGACTCGAACGTGTTTAGATTCCGAAGTTGCCGCCAGAGCAGAAAAAATGACGGCAGAAAGCACCATCCACAGCAGCAACGTTCCGTTTCCGAAGAAAAAGAACGCAGTTGCAATGTAGATCCCGAGCGAAGCACTTATCCAACGTCGCCCGATGACCAGCGCAATACAAAGAACAACCCCCGCCAGAGCACCACGAACTGCAGTACCTGGGGATCCGGTGAATCCATCTTGGAGGATGGTAATTATTTCGGTTGCTGAAATTGCAATCAGCGCTGCAATTCCCGCCCAAATAATGACACCCCGACCAGCAAACTGCTTGGTCAGGGTGTCTTTAAGTCTTGCTTTCATAGGCCGAATACTTCACTGACGGAGTCGTGAAGTCAAGCGGGCTAGCTTAGCCGCAGGCGAGACCGTAGTTCTTGCAGAACCAGTTCGACAGGTCGGTACCCCAACCAGCAGGGGTAGCAACTGCGCCACCCTTCGAGATCAGCTGGCTGCCAGCGGTTGCGGCCGATGCCGGAGCTGCAACTGCAGTAACCGGCGCGAGTACCAATGCCGCTACCGCGAGCATCTTCAGTGCCTTCATAACACACCCCATGTTTGAGTATTCTTATATATAGTTTCGAGTGAGCAGTCCGGACCTGGCCTGCAGTATCTTTCTAAGGAAACTGATGGAGCAGATCAAAGTGCTCATCGTCGACGACGAGCCTTTAATTCGGAATGCGCTGGGCACAATCCTAGCAACGGATCAGAGAATTGTAACGCTTGAATCTGTAGATAACGGATTAAAAGCGGTTGAATTTTGCCGGGACAATAAAGTCGACGTTGTTCTGATGGATTTGCAGATGCCGGTCATGGACGGCGTCGAGGCCACACGCGAAATTAAGACGGCTCGGAACAGCCCTGCAATCCTGGCCATCACCGCCTTTTCCTCGGACGATTACCTCGTCCCCGTGCTGGCTGCCGGAGCCGGAGGCTACTTGGTCAAAGACACCGAACCGGCAGAGATCATCAGCGCGATCCATGCGGTCCACAACGGCACCGCAGCCATTTCCCCCTCGGTTTCTTCGGATCTCGTCTCCGCAATTCAATCGGCATACCGGGACACCAGTCAGGAAGTCCGGGATCTGATCGAGGATCTCGGCCTCACTGCGCGCGAGGTGGAAATTCTGAACCTTCTGGCGAACGGACTTAATAACACTGAAATCAGCCGAAAATTGAAGATTTCAGAAGCCACCGTAAAAACGCATATGGCCAAGATCTTCTCCAAGCTCGAAGTTCGCGACCGCGTCCAAGCGCTGGTCGCCGCTACGCGCATGGGCCTCATCGAGATTCCACGCGATCAGTAAGCAGCTTCGCCGATGGTGAAATAGGTCTCCTAACACGCCTTCCCGGCAGGTGCCGGGAATAGATTTGTGCCGAATACGTTGAACATGAGCATAGACCGCTCAAGTTTCTACTAGGAGGCTCACTTGCCAGCATTCTTCGGCTCACCCGACAACGGCTCGTTCGAGGAATTCCTCTCCCGGTTCCTTTCCTCGCGCGCTCAAGCTGCCCGGCCGATCGATATCACCCGCCTGCTTTCCGCACGCACCCATGAGGCAGTCACCACCGCAGCCTCGATTTCGCATGAGCACGGCCATGACGAAATCGATTCGCTCCACCTTCTCATTGCGCTGTTGCGCACCGAACCCATCCGTTCGCACCTCGAAGCCATGGGCACGGACATCGAGTCCCTGTCCAAGGATGCCATCGCCCACCTGCCGCAGAGCCAGGACCAGCAGGAGAAGCCGACCCGGCTTTCCTCCGCCGCACAGCGCAGCCTGTTCGACGCCTACCAGGTGGCGCGCAACTACGGTTCGACCTACATCGACCCCGACCACCTGTTCCTTGCTTTCGTCTTCAATCCGGAATCCCCCGTCAGCAACCTGCTGGCCCAGCACGGGATCACCGGCCAATCGCTGCAGCAGGCAGCCATGGAGCAGGTCCAGCGCGCCCAGTCCGGCCAGGCGCAGGACTCCGAGGAGTCCGACGTCTCGATGCTGGAGCGCTACGGCACCGACCTGACCGCATTGGCCGCGGACGGCCAGATCGACCCGGTCATCGGACGCGACGACGAGCTGGCCCAGGTCATCGAGATCTTGGCCCGCCGCACCAAGAACAACCCGGTGCTCATCGGCGAAGCCGGCGTGGGCAAGACCGCCATCGCCGAGGGGCTGGCCCGCGCCATCGTGGCGGATGAGGTCCCGGAGCAGATCCGCGGCGCCCAGCTGATCTCCATCGACCTGCCCGGCATGCTCGCAGGCACCCGCTACCGCGGCGACTTCGAGCAGCGCCTGACCGGCCTGCTGGAAGAGGTCGCCGACGCCGAGGGCCAGGCCATCGTCTTCATCGACGAGATGCACCTGCTGGTCGGCGCGGGCTCGGGCGAATCGGGCAACATGGACGCCGCCAACATCCTCAAGCCGCGCCTGGCGCGCGGCGAGCTGCACCTGATCGGCGCCACCACGCTGGACGAGTTCCGCAAGGTGGAGAAGGACTCCGCGCTGGCCCGCCGCTTCGGCAAGGTCACCGTGGAGGAGCCGTCCCAGGAGATCGCGCTGGCGATCCTCGAGGGCCTGCGCGAATCCTACGAGGACCACCACCAGGTGCAGTACACCCCTGAGGCGCTGAAGGCCGCGGTGAGCCTGTCGGCCCGCTACCTGACGGACCGCCGCCTGCCGGACAAGGCGATCGACCTGATCGACATCGCCGGCGCCCGCCGTTCCATCGCGGCCGGGGACACCGAGGACGTCCAGGGCCTGCGCGCCGAGCTGGTCGATGCAGAGCGCGACAAGGCCCGGGCGATCTCCGAGGAGCGCTTCGAGGACGCCGGAGCCTGGCGCGACCACATCACCGCGCTGAGCGAGCGCATTGCCGCGGCGGAGCAGGCCGGCGACGCCGGTATCACCCGCGTGGTCGACGAAGCCCAGATCTCCGAGGTCATCTCCCGCTCCACGGGCATCCCGGCCTCGCGGATCTCCGGAGACGACAAGGCGCGCCTGTCGACGCTGGAGGAGTCGCTGCACGCCTCGGTGATCGGCCAGTCCGAAGCCGTGGCCGCGGTGGCCCGCGCGGTGCGCCGCAACCGCACCGGACTGTCCCCCGCCCAGCGCCCCATCGGCTCCTTCCTGTTCCTCGGCCCGACCGGCGTGGGCAAGACCGAGCTGGCCAAGGCCCTGGCGACCAACCTGTTCGGCTCGGCCGACGCGATGATCCGCGTGGACATGAGCGAATACGGCGAGAAGCACACGGTGGCACGCCTGATCGGAGCGCCTCCGGGTTACATCGGCCATGACCAGCCCGGCCAGCTGACCGAAAAGGTGCGCCGCAACCCGTACTCGGTGATCCTGCTCGACGAGATCGAGAAGGCCCACCCGGACGTGTTCAACGTGCTGCTGCAGGTGCTTGACGACGGCCGGCTGACCGACTCGGCCGGGCGCACCGTGGATTTCTCCAACACGCTGATCCTGATGACCAGCAACCTGGGCGGCGAGTATCTGGCCAACAAGGCAGGCAACTTCGGCTTCACCTCGGCCAATGCGGCCAGCGAGGCCGGGGAGATCCGCGCCAAGGTGATGGGCAAGGTGCGCGAGTTCATGCGCCCCGAGTTCCTGAACCGGCTGGACGAGGTGCTGCTGTTCAGCAAGCTGAGCCAGTCGGAGATCGGGCAGATCGTCAAGCTGGTGCTGGCCGAAACCGGCGAGCGCCTGGCCGACCAGGAGCTCTCGCTGGATGTCAGCGACGCCGCCGTGGCCTGGCTCGCCAACGAAGGATACGACCCGGAGTTCGGCGCCCGCCCGCTGCGCCGCCTGGTGCAGCGCAAGGTCCAGGACGCGATTGCCGACCTGCTGATCAACGACGCGGTCGCCGCCGGTGACACCATCGCCGTGGACTACGCCGACGGGAAGCTGAAGGTCGCCAAGCAGGTCGCGCCTCCGGCTCCGCCGGCAGCCGAGGAAAAGGTCATGGACTTCTTCGGCAGCTAGCCAGCGCAGCCAGGCCAGCGAAGGGCGGCCTGCGGGAACCGGCAATGGTCCCGCAGGCCGCCCTTCGCCGTGTCGATCAATTGCTTGCGTTGCCCTACCCAAGATCCCCGCGCCCCGGTAGGTTGGTACCCATGGCGAATATCGGCATGATCACTCTCGATACCCTGGACGAGCAGTCGGCGGCTGCCTGGTGGCGGCTGGTGCTGCACGGCGAATACGCGGGCCAGTACCCCGGCTTCACCATGCTCTCGATTCCCGGGTTCCCGGCCCGGCTCGGCTTCCAGCGGGTCGACGAAGTGACTGAAGGCAAGAACCGGGTGCATCTGGACCTTGAAGCCAAGGCCGACCGTGCCAAGGAAGTCGGCGAGCTGCTGGCGGCCGGAGCCACCCTGGTCGAGGAGCACACGGATGACCCCGACTTCGGGTGGAGCGTGCTGCGCGACCCCTTCGGCATCGTCTTCTGCGTCTCGGATCCCCACGGGGACTAGTCTCATGGGCCTTTTCTCCAGGAAGACCGCGCAGCCGGCAACCCACCGCATCGATGTGCATTTCGCCCAGCCGATGACCGTCCGCCTGCGCCAGCAGCAGGAGCAGGCCCTGCTGGAAGTGGCGGCGGCCAAGCAGCAGTGCGCCGCGCGCGTGGTCGCTTCGGGAACCGCGATCTCGGAGCACGAGGAACCGCTCTCCAGCGATGTGCAGTTCGAGGTCTCCTGCCCGGACCTGAAGAAGCTGGTCGCGGCCCTGAGCGGTTGGCTGGTGGCCAACGGGCTGGCGCGCGGTTCATGGATCGAGGTCGACGGCGAGCGCACCGCGCTGGGCACCAGCGAATACGTGCTGCTGCGCACCCGTCTGGCCGAGGAATCAGATGCGGATCTGGAAGCAACCGTGCTGGCGCTGCACCGTGCGCTGGGCGACGGCACCATCGGATGGCATGAGGACGTCTATTTCCGCTTCGACGGGCCGGTGTTCGTCTTCAACGGCGACTCCGCGCAGGCGATGCTGGACGCGCTGGGCGGGGAGCTGGTCAAGCACCCGCTGCTCCGCAAGGCCGAACTGGTGGCAGCGACCCCGGCCAGCTAGCGTATTTCCGGCCGCGTTCGGCGAATTGTTCACTTTTGCGTGCAAAGAAGGCTCTTCTCGGCCGTGCACATAGACTGGAGCTCCTGCCATATCTTTGGAGGTTGTCTTCCGAAACCGCATTCTGGGCCTTGCAGTTGCCGCAGCATTCCTGCTGTCTGGTTGCAGCTCCACCCCGCCACAGCAGCCCGAGGTGGCTCCCCCGGCAGTGGGTTCGACCGCGTCGAGCCCTGCCGCCGAGGCCGTCGCACCGTCATCTGCCCAGTCCGCAGAACAATCGGTGGAACCACTCCGGAATTCCGGGCAGGGCTGGGCCGACGAGAAAATCCAGATGTGGGTGGACAATTCCGGGATCAAGTCCACCAAGGGATTCCTGTACCCCTACAACTTGATGACCGGCTGGACCTCGCCCAAACCCGGAGTCATCGACATCAAGCTCGCGAATGACATGGTCTTCAACAAGGACGGAATGCAGGAGTCCTACCAAGGGCCGACCGATGAGCTTCGATTCATGGGTCTGATCATGTTCGAGAGCATCGGCAAGGACTCGCCCGAACTTGAAACCATTACGTTCTCCACCGAAAACAACAAGTACTCAGGCACCTACACCCGCGCGCGTACCGGGGCCGATCCGGAGGACCGCGAAGCCTGGGCGCAGGAGAAATACGTCCAATGGCTGGACAGCATGAACGACACCTACGAATCGTTCTGCAAAGCGGAAATCACCAGCCTTAAGATCTACCGTCGGTGCATTCCGAGCGATCCGCATGCCTACATCGACAAAGTTGAATCTCCCGCGCCCGGTGAACTCGTGGTAACCCTCGAGGATGGACCATGGATGGACGGCACCTACGATTTGCCGGCATCAGGGTTTGTATCCAGCAACATGATGATCCGCATCAACGAAAAGAACGAAGGTCTGCAGCCTTTGGAGAAACTGACCGTCACAGCACGCGGCGGCGAAGACACCAGCGTCGAAGAATACGATGAGTCCATCAATGGCTAGGCCATCTACGCTGGTCCCATGAGCCTCGAAATTTCAATCCCCGTCGAATCCGGTGCGGTCAGCGCCCTGCTGGACACCGCGGATGATCCAACCGCACTGCTGGTCGTAGCGCACGGCTCCGGAGCCGGCAAGGACCACCCGTTCATGGCCGGCTACGCGCAGGCGGTCGCCGCACTGGGTATCAGCGTCCTGCGCTTCAACTTCCCCTACATGGATGCAGGCAAGAAGTTTCCGGACAAGGCGCCGACGGCTGTCTCAGTATGGAATCACGTGCGCGACTGGGCCGCGGAGAACCTTGCCGGCGATCTTCCCATCTTCGCCGCCGGCAAATCCTTCGGCGGCCGCATGGCATCCGTGGCCGTATCCGAGGGAATGGACACCGCAGGCTTGGTCTTCCTCGGCTACCCGCTGCATGCGCCGAAGAAAGAGGAGAAGCTGCGCGACGAGCACCTGTACCCGTTGCAGGTTCCGATGCTTTTCCTCGAAGGCACCCGAGATCCCTTCGCCAACCCGCAGATCATGGCGGATGTGGCATCCAGGCTGAATAACCGCACCGAACTGGTTTGGTTCGAAGGCGGAGACCACTCGTTCAAGGTGGCACGCTCGGGGCGCACCCCGGAGCAGGACGGGTCAGGTCTTGCCCAGGCCACGGCTCGCTTCATCGAGTCCGCCCTCGGCCGTCGCGACTAAAATTCTTCATGCCCTGCCAATGGCTCTGGCCCTGCCCGGAAACCGGGCAGGGCCAGAGCCTGCATGTTCTAGGGACTGTCATCTCCCGGCGATGACACTGGCGTTCTCCGGGCAAGAAACCGATCACGTCGGTGGTGTCGCTGGGATTCTCGTTGGCGAACGTTTGTCCAGAAGCGGAGGGAACCCAGGCCCCGTTGATGAGGTTGTTGCCCAGCTTCGGGTCCAGAGTGGCCCTGCCCGAGAGTTGCGTTTCCAAAGTCGAGAGGTTCATTGAGTGTCCTTTGTTTAGGCGGCCTGAGCCGCATCCGAGGAGGAGTGGTGGCATCCACAGCCCTATGAGGAGGCTGGACGGCTGTTCCAGGAAGGAAGGAGCATCAGTGCCGCCAGCAGCGCGGCTGCTGCAAAGAGATTGAAGATGACGGTGCCGGAGAAGAAGCCCGGCAGCAGGCCGCCGAGGATGGCGCCGATCGAGCCACAGCCGTTGATGAATCCGGTCGCGCCGGCCGCGTACTTGGCCGTGCCGAAGTCCACCGCAGCGACTCCGGAAATCATGGCGTCGGCTCCGTATGCTATCAGCCCGACAAAGCTGAGCAGGACGGTCAGCAGGACAATGGACTGCTGGGAGGTGACTACCGGCCACAGGGCCAGCGCGAGCACCAGCAGGCCCAAGCAGATGACTGTCGGTGGGACACGTCGGGCTTTGAACAGCGTGTCCGCAATCCAGCCAATGGCGATCGGCGCGATCATTCCGGTCAATCCGAAGGCTACGGGAACCATGATGGCCGTCACCGCGTCGAGATGCGGCATCGCATCCAGCACTAGAACCGGGCCCCAGAGCAGGATGGCGTAGCGTGCCGGCTTGAGCAGGAAGTAGACCAGTCCGAGGCGCAGCACCATGGGGTCGTGTTTGGCGGCTGCCAGCAACTCCATCGGAGAGAACTTCTTATTCTGGACCTTCACTACCGCTATCGGCGCGCGGGTCTTGCGCGGCACATGCTCGCAGTCGAGCAGGCTGGGATCCTCAGCGATCCCGGGAAGCCCGACTTCCTGCGGACTGTTGCGCTGGAAGATCATGAAAGCTAGGAAGGCGGAGAGCATGATGGCCGCTCCGGAGAAGAACGCCCAGCGCCAGCTGTCGAACAGCGAGTAGGCTACCCAACCGGTGACCGGGGCCGCGACCAGGCCGCCGAAGGCGTAGCTGGTGGAGAACAAACCCATGGCGCGGCCGCGGCGGCGCAGGGTGAAGAAGGATGCGATGTTCCTGCTCAGGCCGGACCAGCCGGTGGACTGTGAAAGGCCTTGGACGATCATGACCGGCAGGAACAACCAGACGGCAGGGGCGATGCCCATGGTCATCGCCGCGATGGCCGCCATGACCATGCCGCCGCCCACAACGACGCGGGTACCGAAGCGTTCAGTCATGGCGCCCCAGACGAACTGGCCGACCGCGTAGGCGGCGAGATAGGCGGAATCCAGCAGGCCGAGAGTGTGGCGGGTGAGGAATCCTTCATCCAGGATTCCGATCTTCGCTGAACTAAATGCCTGGCGGGGAAAGTAGAAGGCAGCGTAGGCGAGCAAGGACAGCGCGAAGATCCGGATCTGCCATTTGAACAGTTCCTTGCGCTTTGTGGTGACTTTTCCGGTAGCGACTATCGTGGAGTCGTCAGGTTCTGTGGTATTGCGTAGATCGGACACAGGGGGTCCTTTCACATGCACGGAGGCGGGGTACCTGGAGGTTTCGAACGTGGTTCATGGAGCTGGGCCCCGGAGAATAGATTTTCGGGGCCCAGCTTTTCAGCGAGGTGGGTGTTCCGAGCGTGGAATCTAGCCCTGCACAGCTACCGGGCTGTGGCTGTTGACGTAGCTCGTGGCCAGCCAGTAGGCGTCGTAGTTGTGCAGAACCGCGCGCTCGCCGGAGGGTCCGGTGCTTGCGGTGGTTTCCGGTGCCGGCAGCGCACGGTTGACGAAGAACGGGATATTCAGCTCGCCCAGACCGCCGTGCGAGCGCAGTGGCACTTCCAGATTGTTCAGGTCGTGCCAGGCTCGGTATCGACCCGGGGCGGTGTTCTTGTCCGAGAGGACGGTGATGTCGCCCATGCGGTCCAGCGGCATCTGGAACAGCTCGGCGGCTTCCTCCGAGGCATGCACGAAGGTGATGCCTTCGCGGCCGTTCAGTGCGTCGATGACCGCTTGGCGGTCTGCGCCCTCCGGAAGGTAGACGTTGGCGAACGAGCCCAAGGCTCCGTGGTGCACGGTGTACGGGTCGGTGATCGGCAGGATCACGCGGCTGCCGTTTGCCGCCTCGGTTTCGGTGACGCCAAGGATCTTGTTCACTTCCTCTTCGAGGTAGATGGCCCGCGGCGTGCCGTCTGATTCATGGTGCTTCGGGCTCATGCCGTGGTCGGCGGTGATCACCACGACGGCACCCAGCGCGTCGAGCTGGCCGGCGTACTTGTCGACCATCGCGTAGAAGTCATTGGCGACTTCGGTGCCCGGCGCATTCTTGTGCTGGATATAGTCCGTCAGCGTCAGGTACATCAGATCCGGCTGCTGGGTTTCCAAGATCTTCACGCCAGCGGCCAGGGCGAATTCGCTCAGCTCTGCCGAGTAGACGCTTGGCAGCTCCATGCCCACCAGCTCCAGGGCGTTTTCGATACCGTTGTCTTCCATGGTGACGGTGTCGGCCTTCTCGGCGGAGAAGCAGATGCCCTTGCGTGCCGGGGTGACGTATTCGCCCGAGCCGTTCGGATCCAGTCCCGGCTGGGTGATGCCGGTGGCCAGTAGGCGACGCAGCTTATCCTTCGCGGTCACGATGGCCACGTCCAGGCCGGCGGCGCTGGCTGCGGAGAAGACCGTGGGCACCCGCAGGAACTTCGGATCATTCATCAGCACTTCTTCGCCGGTGGCCGGATCCAGGATGTAGTTGCCGCAGATGCCGTGCACTGCTGGCGGGTGCCCGGTGGCGATCGACATGTTATTCGGGTTGGTCAGGGTCGGGATAGCGCAGTGGGCGCCCCAGGAGGTTCCACGGCCTTCAAGCAGTTCCTTGAGCCATGGCATGCGGCCGGCCTTGATTGCTTCCTCATGGTACGCGGGCTCGCTACCGTCGATGCAGATGACGACAACCGGGTCGCCCTGGTGAATGTATTCGCGACCATTGACCGAGAAGGTGGTGTGACTCCTGGAGATGACTCCTTCATGCTTGGGGGTTTCTACCCGTATCCGTCTTGCTACCTCCAAGCATCGTCAATCTCATTTCCGCCCGGAAGATGGATATTCGCGATGGGGCCATCAGCTAAAACTATGGCCTACATCACACCCCGTTGATGGCCTACCATTCCCCATTCCACATGGTGAGACACAGTTACAGATACGTGCAGGAGCCCTTCCTGCTGTCGACTCCCGGGCCGAAAGCGATAGGGCGTCTACTTGCTTCCACTCATGAAACCCACAGGACAAATGGGGATAAGACAGCGACCGCCAGTCGTTGGAAGGAGTAATGCACCATCCACAAAGGAGGACCATGGCGACAGTGACGCAGCAGGCCGCTATCTGCGGCAACCCTGCCTACAACATCCCGCGCACACTGGTCATCATGGGCACCGACGGAGCGGGGAAGACTACTGCGGCCAAGGAGTTCGCCCGCGAACTGGAACGCGACGGATTCACCGCGCAGTTCGCCGCAAATGTCTCTGGACGGCGCTGGCTGACGAGACGCTCTCGGGCCTGGGGAATAACCTTCCCCACCTTCACCCAGGACTTCATCGAGGCGGTTATCCGCACCGCCACCGTGGCGGCCAATTCGATGCGGGCAAGCCACATCAACGGGTTAACCGTGATGGACCGCCACCTGTATTGCCAGTTGGTTCTGCGCAGCGTGCGCGGCCAGCCGCTGGGTCTGCTTTTGCCATGGCTCGCCCACGCATCGATCCAGAAGCCGCTCGTCGTGGTCTTGGATGTCGACCCGCAAGAAGCCTTCGACCGTGTGGTCGCACGCGAAGACGACTTCGAGACCATGGATTACCTCAATGCCAGCCGGAAAGAATACCTGAGGCTTGCCAGGGAGAACAGTTGGACCATTATCGATGGTTCGCAGCCGTTGCCGGAAGTTGTAACCGCGCTGCGTTCGCTGGCTGGCTATCCGGCATCGCAGTCCCGGGACCGGACGGTGCCTTACGCCGGCCGAGACAGCCTTTAGCACCAGCGGGACCGGTCGAGCCCCGAAACTGCCTCGGCCTGGACCTGGGCAGCCGATTCTTTGGCGCCTAACCTGCTAACGAAAAAGCCCAGTCGGACGAAGTAGCGGTGCGCCGCCGGACCGGGACCAACAACTTGGCGATCGATTTCAGGGAGACCCCGCACCCTTTGACTTCTGGATGCTGCAGCTGCGTGTCGGCGCGCGCGGAGGTGCACCGCGCGTGGGATTCAATGAAAAGCAGGTGAATAGTTCCTACATTGTGCCGTTGCCCGATTCGCTCAGTGCTCGGGTCAGCTTCCCCATAATAGCCAGCGCGATCCTCAGAACTCTAACCCCGGCAGGGATCTGGCTGCAGCGCAGCTGACGGTAGAACGGTTGGCTCATCCCAAGGACGACGGATGGAGGGCGCCGCTTCGCCGGGACTCAGGCCTGCTCCTCCAGGAACCTGTAGACCTCGGTCTCATCTACGCCCGGGAAGGCTCCGGTGGGCATCGCCGCCAGCAGGTGGGTGTTGGCACGCGTGGCCGGCCAGGCATTGCCGAACCAGGTGGAGGACAATTCCGCCGGTGGGCGGCGACAGCAGTTCTCGTCCGGGCACTTGGACTGGCAGCGTTCCTTGGTATCCCGCCCGCGGAACCATTTCACGTGCTCGAAAGGCACGCCGATGGACAGCGAGTACATGCCCGAGGAATGCCGCTCGGTGCGCGCGGTGCACCAGTAGGTGCCATTGATGGTGTCGGTGAACTGCTCGAAAGAGCGGAACTTGTCAGCCACGTCGAACACGACGCGACTGGTCCAATAGCGGCAAATGGTCTGACCTTCGATGGCCCCCGTGTGATCGGCGGGGAAATTCACACCATCGTTCTCATAGGCCTTGTGCAGGATACCGGTCTCGTGGACCTTCTGAAAGTGACAGGTGATGCCCAGGTGCTCGGTGGCCAGGTTCGTGAAGCGGTGCGCGGCGGACTCGTAGGACACGGCAAAAGCGTCACGAATGTCCTCCACAGCCAAGGTGCGCTCTTTCTTGGCACGTTGCAGGAAGGCGGTCGTCTCCTTTTCCGGCATCATCAGCGAGGCGGCAAAATAATTCGTGGCCACGCGCTGGGACAGGAAATCTGCGTAATCCGCCGGGGTCTGGTGACCCAGCACGTAGTGGCCCAGCGCCTGCAGCAGCACCGATCGCGGATCATGATCCGCGCGGCCGGATTGGGTCAGATAGATCCGGTGGTTTTTCAAGTCGGTGACTGAACGGGTGGAGTGCGGAAGGTTGCTCACGTAGCGAAGACTGAATCCCAAGTACTCGGCGATGTCCGCAGCACGATGGTGCGATAGCGGGCCGCCGGTGTGCCCGGAGGCCTTGAGGATGCGCTCTGCTTCCTGTTCGATCTCCTGGTAATAGTTGTTGCGCTGGCGCATTTCCTCGCGCAGCTTGGTATTGGCCCGGCGGGCTTCCTCCGGGGTGGCCGCCTGCTCATCGAGCCGATGCTCCAGCTCGCGTTGCAGCCCGACCAATGATTCAAGCACGTCCATGGGCAGCCGGCTGGAGATCCGCACCTTCGGCAGACCCAGCGAGTCGTAGAGCGGCCCACGCTGGGCGCGCTCCAGCTCGATTTCCAGCGCGGCACGCCGCGAGGGGGGCTCGGCTCCCAGCAGGTCGTCCACACTCACGCCGAGCGCCGCGGCCAGCGACTTGAGCAGCGAGAGCTTCGGCTCGCGCTTGCCGTTCTCCACCAGCGACAGGTGGCTCGGCGCGGTTTCCACCAGCGCGCAGATGTCGTCCAGGGTCATGCCCTTTTCCTTGCGCAGGTAGCGAATGCGCCGCCCCAGCGCGATGACGTCGAGCTCTTCATCGACGCCAGCGCCCGGTCCCTCGGGACGAGCATCTCGATTCCATGTGGTAGCAGTCACACAACCAGAGTAGAGGAAGAAGTTGCAAAATTTCCAGCAAAATACGGCACATGTCCTTTGGTTGCCTGCGATTCGCCGTTACTGGCGCGAATTATGGTGAATATTTATCCGATGACGCTCAAACCATGTCGGCCGCAGGCGAGACCACAATCTCCGCCAGCACGGCTCCTGCGCGCCCGCGGGCGGCGGCCGGCACCAGTTGCGGTTCGTACGCACCAACTCAGGTGCAGCAGTCTTCAAACGTCGGGTCCGGGCGGCGGGCACCGTATCAGAGTGCGATACTTCGGGCTTCCGGCTAGCTAAAAACCCTCCGTGCAACACAGTCCACCCGGTTACCCGCCCAGTATGCGTTGCAGCCCCTGCCGACCAAGAAATTCCAGCGCCGGGCCAAGCTGACAAAGAAATGACCATCTCCACTGTCCAGCACCGACTCTCGTTCTTACACCCCGAACCCCTCCCGCGATATGATTCAGCACCCCAATCAGACGAGGCTGCCGGCGCCCCGCGACGAGAAGAGCACCATGACCCACAGGGTAACCTCGCGGACCAGCTGCGCGACTTCCTCGACCCGAACCCCGGGACCCAACTCCGCATCGTCCGCGCCAAGCCAATGCACAGCCGCCCCTAAAGGGCCGGTTCGACCACGATTGTCTAGGCCCAGGCGGGCCGGCGGCGCTTCCAACTCCCGGACTGACGCAAAAGGCACCCGCCCCCGGCAATCGCAAATAGGGCATTTTGAAAGTACTCCACTTCTTCAACCGCGCGCACAATGACGCTTTCCTTCTACTTTCCATGCCATAGTGACATGGCGCACAACATGCGACGCATGGGAACCACCCGAATCTACAACCCCCGAACCCACACCGAATCCTCTAAAAATTTCCCGGATACAGCCCTGAAGCACGCCTCTCACCTGCCATGTCAACCTAGTGTCACGCTCCCTGCAGCGAAGAGTGCACCTGCTCATCATCACCCAGACAAGGAATTCTGTAATTTCTTAACATCGATTTCGACCCAAAATCTCGACTTTCTGCCTCTTGGATCACAATCAGCATCAAGAAGTGCAAAACTTCCAGAAAAACGAAGAACGGCGAATCTTAATCTGAAATTCCCCTGTTGGAGGGGTTGCAGGCAGGGAATAGTTGTTGTCACGAAGAAGTTCACCGGATCGAAACCGCCAGGTTCACCGGTCCGAACGAACACCGAGCTTGTGCGAAGGAGCCAGCAACATGACTACCAACGAGAATTCGATCGAGAACCGCGTCGCAGCCCTCGAAAACGACTGGGCAACCAACCCCCGCTGGGAAGGCGTCACCCGCGATTACTCCGCTGCAGACGTCGTGAAGCTCCAGGGTCGGGTCCAGGAAGAGCACACCCTGGCCAAGCGCGGTTCCCAGAAGCTCTGGAAGCAGCTCACCGAGGAAACCCCGACCGGCGGCTACACCAACGCACTGGGCGCACTGACCGGCAACCAGGCAGTCCAGCAGGTCAAGGCCGGCCTGCGAGCCATCTACCTTTCCGGCTGGCAGGTTGCAGCCGACGCAAACCTCTCGGGCCAGACCTACCCGGACCAGTCGCTGTACCCGGCTAACTCGGTTCCGCAGGTTGTCCGCCGCATCAACAACGCGTTGCAGCGTGCAGACCAGATCGAGTTCTCCGAAGGCATCCAGACCGTCGAGGACTGGATGGTCCCGATCGTCGCAGACGCCGAGGCCGGCTTCGGCGGCCCGCTGAACGCCTACGAGCTGATGAAGTCCATGATCACCGCCGGCGCTTCGGGCGTCCACTGGGAAGACCAGCTGGCTTCGGAAAAGAAGTGCGGCCACCTGGGCGGCAAGGTCCTGATCCCGACCCAGCAGCACATCCGCACCCTGAACGCAGCCCGTCTGGCAGCTGACGTCGCCGGCACCCCGTCCGTCGTCATCGCCCGCACCGACGCCGAGGCAGCAACCCTGATCACCTCCGACGTCGACGAGCGCGACCAGGAATTCATCACCGGCGAGCGCACCGCGGAAGGCTTCTACAAGGTCCGCAACGGCATCGAGCCATGCATCGCCCGTGCCAAGGCCTACGCCCCGTACTCGGACCTGATCTGGATGGAGACCGGCACCCCGGACCTGGAACTTGCCCGCAAGTTCGCCGAGGCAGTCAAGAAGGACTTCCCGGACCAGATGCTTTCGTACAACTGCTCCCCTTCCTTCAACTGGAAGAAGCACCTGGACGACGCAACCATCGCAAAGTTCCAGCGCGAACTCGGCGCCATGGGCTTCAGCTTCCAGTTCATCACCCTGGCCGGCTTCCACGCACTGAACCACTCGATGTTCGATCTGGCCAAGGGCTACGCGAAGGACGGCATGAGCGCCTACGTCGAACTGCAGGAGCGCGAATTCGCTGCCGAGGCTGACGGCTACACCGCCACGAAGCACCAGCGCGAAGTCGGCACCGGCTACTTCGATGCCATCTCCACCACGCTGAACCCGAACGCCTCCACCCTGGCGCTGGTTGGTTCCACCGAAGAAGGCCAATTCCATTAGACCCTGACGGGTCGATGGTGCCGGCTGACAATGACGTCAGCCGGCACCACCACCATTTTTAAGCTTTAAGGACGCTGTCATGAACACCCCGATCACCCTGAACAACATCACCATCACCGCCACCGAAGTGCGCTACCAGGAACAGATCCTCACCAGCGAGGCACTGGACTTCCTCTCCGCACTGCACCAGGGTTTCGAACACCGCCGCAACGAGCTGATGCAGAGCCGCCAGCTCAACCGGGCCCGCATCGCCAACGGCCGCGACCCGAAGTTCCTGGAAGAAACCCGGAACATCCGCGAGGACGCTTCATGGCAGGTCGCCCCGATCGCACCGGGTCTGGAAGACCGCCGCGTGGAGATCACCGGGCCGATCGAGCGCAAGGCAGCAATCAACGCACTGAACTCCGGCGCCAACGTTTGGCTGGCCGACATGGAGGACGCCTGCTCCCCGACCTGGCAGAACGTGATCAAGAACCAGGTGAACCTGATCCGCGTGCTCGACAACGAGCTGGACTTCACCGCACCGGACGGCCGCGAGTACAAGCTGGCCACCCACGACCTGAAGCAGCTGCCGACCATCGTGGTCCGCCCCCGCGCACTGCACCAGCCGGAGAAGCACCTGCGGGTGAACGGCGCACCGATGTCGGCCTCGCTGGTTGACTTCGGACTGCACTTCTTCCACAACGCCAAGCGCCTGATGGCAGCCGGCCGCGGCCCGTACTACTACCTGCCGAAGCTGGAGAACCACCTGGAGGCACGCCTGTGGAACGACGTGTTCAACATGGCGCAGGACATGCTGGGCATCGACCGCGGAACCATCCGCGCCACCGTGCACATCGAGTGCATCACCGCGGCCTTCGAGATGGAGGAGATCCTCTACGAGCTGCGTGAGCACTCCTCGGGCCTGAACGCCGGCCGCTGGGACTACATCTTCTCGATCATCAAGAACTTCCGCTCCCGCGGACCGCGCTTCGTGTTCCCGGACCGCGATTCGGTGACCATGACCGCACCGTTCATGCGGGCCTACACCGAGCAGCTGGTGCGTGCGTGCCACCGCCGCGGCGCCACCGCCATTGGCGGCATGAGCACCTTCGTGCCAAGCCGCAAGGACGCCTCGATCAACGAGCTCAATCTGGCCAAGGTGCGCGAGGACAAGGCCCGCGAGGCAGCCGACGGTTTCGACGGCTCGTGGGTGGCCCATCCGGACCTGGTGGCAGTGGCCCGCGAGGTGTACACCGAGGTGCTGGGCGAGAACCCGAACCAGATCGGCCGCACCCGCGAAGACGTTCAGGTTTCCGCCACTGCGCTGCTGGACGTGGCCGGCCTGGAAGGCAAGATCACCGAGCAGGGCATCCGCGACAACATCGAGATCGGCATCCGCTACATCGAGTCGTGGCTGCGCGGCAACGGCGCGGTGGTGCTGCGCAACCTGATGGAGGATTCGGCCACCGCCGAGATCTCCCGCTCGCAGCTGTGGCAGTGGATCCACCAGTCGGCCATCACCGACGAGGGCGAAATCGTCACCCGCCGCTGGGTGCAGGAGCTCGCCGAGGAGACCATGGACCGCATGGAGCGCTTCGAGGGAGACCGCTTCGAATCCGCCATGGAGATCTTCGAGGCCTGCGCACTGCGCGACGACTTCCCGACCTTCATGACCCGCAACGCCTACCTGCGCTACCTGGACATGCCAGTTCCAGTACTGGAAATGGCAGGCTAGCCCCGCAGGCAGGCAGCACCTAGAGACCCGGCCGATTGTCAACCAGTCGTCCTCGTGAATCGGCCACGAATTGCGGCATTCATCCGTTGGTAACCAGTCCCGCGGGTGGATGCCGTTTTTCGCGCCCTGCGGCCGCCCTGCGGTGTTGGGTAGGCTGAACACATGGCGTTCCAGTTCAAAAACCCGGCCGAGCAGCTGTGGGAGCCCGACCTGTTGGGCGAGGGCTTCTCCCGGCGCACGCTGCCGATGCTCGATGGCTCCACCGCCACGCTGGTCCGCCACCGCCGGCCGTCCCGCGTCCCGCGGCTGGCCCCGCCGCTGCGCGGGCTGTCGATCCTCTACGTGCACGGCTGGTCGGACTACTTCTTCCAAAGCGAGCTGGCGCGGTTCCTCACCGATGCCGGGGCCGACTTCTACGCCCTGGACCTGCGCCACTACGGACGCAACCTCCCGCTGGACGCCGAGCGCGACCCGGCCGGGCAGACCCCGCCGGGATTCACCAACAACCTGGAGCAGTACTTCGAAGAGTTCGACGCGGCGCTGCGCATCATCACCAGCGCCCACCCCGGCACCCGGGTGGTGCTGCTGGGGCATTCGACCGGCGGGCTGAGCGCGTCGCTGTACGCGGCGGCGAACCCGCACAAGATCGAGGCGCTCGCGCTGAACAGCCCGTGGCTGGAATTCCAGGCCAGCGAGCTGGGGCGCACCGCGCTGTCCAGGCTGTTCCAGGCCTCCAGCGCGCGCAACCCGCACCGCTTCCTGCCCAGCATCGACCCCGGTTTCTACACCCGCACGGTCTCCAGCCAGTTCGAGGGCGAATGGGACTACGATCTGGCCTGGCGCCCGGTCAACGGCTTCAAGATCACCACCGGGTTCATCTCCGCGGTCTTCGACGCGCAGGCGAAGGTCAAGAAGGGCCTGGACCTGCAGGTGCCGGTGCTGGTGATGCTCTCGGCCAAGGACTACCTGCTGCCGCGCTGGCAGGACGCGGCCTCCAAGTCTGATGTCGCGCTGAACGTGCAGCAGATCGCCGAGCGCAGCCTGGACCTGGGCCGCGAGCTGCACCTGGTGCGGCTGGCCGACGCCCTGCACGACGTCTTCCTCTCCGCGCCGCCGGTGCGCACCCGGGCCTACCTGGATCTGGGATCGTGGCTGGCCGTGATCAAGAACCGGCAGCACGACTCGCAGCTGACCGCCAGCGTGCGGCGCGTGGTTCCGGGCGCCTAACCCGGCCCTCGGGCGCTACAGCGCGGCGGGCGCGTGGTCGTTGACCAGTTCCAGGCGCAGCCGGCCGCGCTCGTCCTGCTCGAGCACCGCCACCGAGCCGTTGCGGATGGTATCCAGCGTGTAGCCGGCGAAATCCGACAGCGTATACCGGATGATCGTGCCGTGGCAGATGACCGCGACGTTTTTCCCGGGGAAGTCCTCCATGATCTGCCCGATGGCGCGCAGCCCGCGGTCCACCACCGATTCCAGCGGCTCGATGCCGCCGCCGAGCTTCCCGGGCCAGCGGCGCAGCGCCTCGGCCTCGATCATGCCCTCGCCCTGCGCGTAGTCGCGCTCGACCAGCAGCTCGTAGCTCGGGCCCAGCTCAAGGCCCAGCCCGTCGGCGATGATCTGCGCGGTCTGCCGCGCGCGGTCCAGCGGGGAGGAGACGACCACGTCCCAGTTCCCGCCGGCGAGCACCTGTACCGCCGCGGCAGCCTGGGCACGCCCGGTGTCGTTAAGCGGGATGTTGCTGCTTCCCTGCAGGCGGCCTTCGAGGTTCCATTGCGTCTGTCCATGGCGGACGAATCCCAGCTTCATGCGTACCATTCTTCCACCGCGACGGGTCCGCGCCCGGCGGGTGTGGGCAATCCCACGGGTTTGCCCAGACACATTTTTACCCCATCTGCTTGCCGACCCACGTACGATTTGGTATGTTCCGCCCGCCCAGCGCGGCGCAGGGACACGCGCACCCCATCCCCCATATGAGGATCCAAGTAGTTCATCGTGACCGAAATCAAGGCATCCCTCGCCCGCGGGCTCACCGCCCGCCACATCCGCTTCATGGCCCTGGGCTCGGCCATCGGAACCGGCCTGTTCTACGGCTCGTCCGCCGCCATCCAGGCCGCCGGCCCGGCCGTGCTGTTCGCCTACATGATCGGCGGCGCCGCCGTCTTCATCGTCATGCGCGCCATGGGCGAGATGGCGGTGAAGCATCCGGTCTCCGGGTCGTTCGCGCACTACGCCTCCCGCTACCTGGGCCGCTTCGCCGGATTCGTCACCGGGTGGACCTTCACCTTCGAGATGGCGATCGTGGCGATCGCCGACGTGACAGCCTTCGGCGTCTACATGGGCTTCTGGTTCCCCGACGTCGCCACCTGGATCTGGGTGCTGGCTGTGGTGCTGCTGATCGCGGCGATCAACCTGATGAAGGTCAAGGTGTTCGGCGAGACCGAGTTCTGGCTGGCGATCGTCAAGGTCAGCGCCATCATCGCGATGATCGGCGGCGGCATCGCGCTGATCATCTTCGGCTTCAACGCCCCCGACGCGCAGACCGCGACCGGCATCGACACCCTGATGGCCGCCGGAACGCTGTTCCCCAACGGCTTCATCGGGCTGCTGCTGTCCTTCGCCGTGGTGATGTTCGCCTTCGGCGGCATCGAGACCATCGGCATCACCGCCGGCGAGGCGGACGACCCCTCGCGGTCGGTGCCTGCGGCGATCAACACCGTGCCGTGGCGCATCCTGCTGTTCTACGTGGCCTCGCTGGCAGTGATCATGATGCTCTTCGACTGGCGCCAGATCGACGGCAGCGCCAGCCCGTTCGTGCAGATCTTCGACGCGCTGGGCATCCCGGCCGCGGCCCACGTGCTCAACGCCGTGGTGATCACCGCCGCCGTGTCCGCGATCAACGCCGACACCTTCGGCGCCGGGCGCATGCTCTTCGCGATGTCGGCCGAGGGCCACGCCCCGAAGTCCTTCGCGAAGGTCTCCTCCAACGGCGTGCCGTGGATGACCGTTCTCATCATGACCATTGTGCTGCTGGTCGGCGTGGTGCTCAACGCGCTGCTGCCCGAAAAGCTGTTCACCATCATCGCCTCGATCGCCACCTTCGCGACAGTATGGGTCTGGATCATGATCCTCGCCTCCTACTTGGCCATGCGCCGGGCGGAGAAGAAGGAGGCCGCGGCGGCCTCGCAGGGCCCGCGCGAGTACGCGGTTCCCGGCGGTTCGGCCACCGCCTGGATCGCCATGGCGTTCATGGTCTTCATCGTGGTGCTGCTGGCGCTGAGCGCCGAAACCCGCGTGGCCCTGTACACCGGCGTTGCGTGGCTGGCCATCCTTGCCGTGGTCTACCGCTTCGCGGTGCGCGGCACCTCCGGCGGTCCTTCGGCGGACGGCCGCGAGCGCGATTCGGAAGCTGTCTCCACCGGCCGCTAGACGGTCCGGCTCCCAGCTAATGGATCTCGCGGCGCGCCGGGGCGGGGGCTTGGACCTCCGGCCCGGTGCGCCGTTCCGCCGCCAGCGCCAGCGTGGCCCACAGCAGCATGCCTCCGGCCGCGATCCACAGGCTGGACAGGCCCAGATGCAGGTAGGAGAATACCCCGGCCAGCGAGCCGAGGGTGATCATCGCCCACAGCACCGCGTAGCGGACCCAGAGCAGCCGCCCGGACCCGCGGTCCGAGCCGGTCAGCAGCCCCAGGATCGCGCCGCCCAGGTGTTGGCCGAGCTTGACCAGCGTGCCGGTCATGTAGGTCAGGCCCAGCGACACCTCCCCCGAACGCGTGTAGGAGACGTTGACCGCGCCCATCGAGGCCGCCAGCAGGCAGGCCCCGCCGAATCCCAGCTCGCCCAGCGAACCGAGCAGCGCCGCGGTGACCAGCAGCGCACCGCTGAGGTACATCACGATCGGACGGCGGTAGCGCGCGGCCCGCGCGGTGAGCACGGTCGCCACCACCACACCGCCCACGAAGCTGCCCACGAAGCCCATGGCCATGGACCAGCCGCCGGCATCGCCGGTGAGCAGGGCTGCCGAGGAACGCGTCGAGTTGCCGGACATGAAGGACAGGAAGTAGCCGCCGAGGTGGATGAAGCCCACGCCGTCGACGAACCCCGCCATCGCGGTGATCGTCCCCGCGAAGAAAATTCCGCGCCATCCCAGATTCCTGGCCACCGAACGCCGTCCCGTCCTTTCCGTCCCCGACTGCGGTTTCCCGCCTGAAGCCATTATCCCGTGCCGCGGGCAACGCCCCGTTGAAGGAATGCCTGCGCGCCGCGGCGCGTTATACGGGCATGAGTGAAACCACTGCTTCCCAGAATCCCGCCGACGCCAAGCGCCTGCGCGTGGATATCTTCTCCGACATCGCCTGCCCGTGGTGCTTCATCGGCAAGCGCCGCTTCGAATCCGGTCTGGAATCCTCCGGCCTGGCCCAGGACGTCGATGTCTACTGGCACGCCTACCAGTTGGATCCGACCCTGCCCGAGCACTACGACGGCAGCGAGCTGGACTACTTGGCCAAGGCCAAGGGCATGGATCCGGCCCAGGTCGAGGGCATGCTGGAGCACGTCACCGCCCAGGCCGCCGAGGAAGGCCTGTCCTACGATTTCGGGAAGCTGGTGGTCGCCAACTCGTTCACCGCGCTGCGTGTGCTGGAACATGCCAAGCAGCAGGGGCTGGGCGGCGAAATGAAGGAAGCGCTGCTCTCCGCGCACTTCGAGAAGGGCCTGGACACCGGCAACGTGGACACCCTGCTGCAGCTGGCCGCCGAGGTCGGGCTTGACGCCGCCGCGCTGCACACCGCGCTGGAGGCAGGCAGCTACGCCGACGAGGTCAACGCGGACATCGCCCAAGCGCGCCAGATCGGCGTCACCGGGGTGCCGTTCTTCATCCTCGACGGCAAGTACGGCATCTCCGGCGCGCAGCCGGCCGAGGTCTTCGCCAACGCGCTGACCCAGGTCCACGCCGAAACCGTCGGCGCCAACTAGCGGCTGCCGGGCCGGTTCCCCGCTACTGCTGCGCGATGCACTCTAGCGTGCCCGGGGCGGTGTTCAGTTTGCGGTCCTTGACCAGGTTCTCGAATCCGGTGCCCAGCGCCAGGTCCACCTCGGTGCCGTACATCATCTCGTCGTAGACGAACTCGGAGCCGGGCACCTGACGCTGGATGGTCAGCGCCTGCGCGTACCCCTTGGGGCCGGCCAGCACCACGGCGACCTTGTCCTCATACCTGTCCAGCCCCGAGGTGGTGGCCGAAATCTGGAAGCCTCGCTCCTTCAGCGCCTCCGCGGTCCTGCCGGCCAGTCCCGAAATGGTGGTCGTGTTCAGCACGCGCACCTTGAAGCTTGCGGGGTCCTGGTAGCTGAAGCTGGCCGTGGGGCAGGCCGGGTTGGCAATCTGCTCCGCGGGCTGGTCGTCGGCCTGCACCGCCGTCGGCGCGCCGCCGATCTTCAGCACCCCGGTGAAGGCCAGCGTGGCGGCGATGAACGCCACGAGCACCATGATTGCCATGATCGAGAATATGACGTTCTGCCGCTTGCGCGCGTCGCGCTTTGCCTGGGCGTTGGACACGAAACTCAGCTCTCGCTCGCCAACGATGTGAGCCCCGCGCAACGTCGCAGGGTCCTCGCGTTCGTGCATCATCGCACCCACTTTCAGGCAGCTCCCCTTTGTGGCGAAAGCATACCTAATCCGCGTCGAGATCCAAGACCCTGGCGTGGATCACCGAACGGTGGTGCAGCGCCGAGCGCAGCGCCCGGTGCAGCCCGTCCTCCAGATACAGCACGTTCCGGTAGCGCACGACGTGCGGGAACAAGTCGCCGAAGAACGTCGAATCCTCGGAGAGCAGCGTTTCCAGATCAAGCGTTGACTTGGTGGTTACCAGTTGGTCGAGCTTGACCTGCGAGGGCGGAATGGCGCTCCAGTCGCGGGTGCTGGTCAACTCGTGCTCGGGGTACGGACGCGAATCGCCCACTGCTCTGAAAATCACCCTTCAAGCATAGGCACCCGCGTAACAAATTACCCGAGGAAGCGACCAGATCACCGGGCCGGGCGCTGAATCGGGCATTATGCACGTCGAACGGACCACCGCCGAATCGCGAACCTCAAACATCCGCTTCGCAGATAAATCCGGTCCCGAACCCCTGCGAGCGCAAAGTATGCGCCCAGGTTCAGGGCTTGGCAAGGATTGTTACAACGGCTGAAACGTGGCGGAACGGTGCGTCATTTTAGATAGTAACAATCCATCAGTCGGGTGCACCCTAGGGTTATGAACAACGTAGTAACCGAGATCCCAGTCCTTGATATCTCCACTTCCCGGAATGCCGATGGCACGTTCAATCCCGAGTTCGTTGCCGCACTGCTCGACGCTGCCCACCGCGTCGGCTTCTTCCAGATCGTCGGGTACGCCTCGCGCGCCAACCAGGATCAGGAACTGCTGGACACGGTTGCCGAGTTCTTCGCGAAGCCCGTCGAGGAGAAGATCGGGCTCGACAACCGCAACAGCGCCCAGTTCCGCGGCTACACCCGCCTGGGCACCGAGATCACCCGAGGCCGCGCCGACTCGCGCGAACAGATCGACTACGGGCCGGACCGTGAGCCGCTGGCCGTCGTGCCGGCCGACAAGCCGTACCTGAACCTGCAGGGCCGCAACCAGTTCCCCGAGGACTTCCCGCAACTGCGCGAACACGCCATGGAATGGGCCGAGCTGATGAACCGCACCGGGCATGAACTGCTCTCGGCGATCTCCGTCGGTCTGGGCCTGGGCGAGGACTACTTCGACGAACCGTTCTCCGGAGCTCCCGCATGGATGGGCAAGCTGGTGCACTACGTGGGCGGCGGCATCGTGCCGGAGGCCGGCAACCAGGGCGTCGGTCTGCATGCGGATTACGGTTTCGTCACCCTGCTGCTACAAGACCAGGTCGGCGGGCTGCAGGTCCAGCCCTACGGCCAGGATTCGTGGATCGAGGTTCCGCCGACTCCAGGGGCACTCGTGGTGAACCTGGGAGAAATGCTCGAGGTCGCCACCGACGGCTACCTGATGGCCACCATCCACCGCGTAATCGCCCCGCCGGCCAATGTCGACCGCTATTCGGTGCCGTTCTTCTACTCCCCGCGCCTGGACGCTGTCATCGACAAGGTTGAGCTTCCGGCCGAGCTGGCCGCCGACGCGCGCGGCGTCTCAGACGACCCGCACAACCCGATGCTGGCCTCATACGGGGCCAACGTGCTCAAGGGTTGGCTGCGCGCCCATCCGCAGACCGCTGCGATCCACTACCCGCAGCTGATCCAGAATCGGGCTACCGCCTGACCCCAACAGCTCAATGAGCGACCGGGTTCCGGACAGAACAAACGTGAAGACTTCGACGGGGTATTGCGCCACCGCATCGAAGTCTTCACGTTTTTCGCGAGCTTGCTGTCTTACCCGACGCCTCCCCCAAGGCGATTTGGCCATTCCCCCAAAAACCAGCCATCGTTCAGTTTCGTAGTTCTCGCTAGACCTTTCGGCCATGGGACTCATTGTGCAAGACCACACTTAAGCTGTGTTATCAATTAGCTCAAGATTGCATCAAGCCTCCGAAAATCCAATAGTTTTCTTTAAAAAGCTTCAGGTATCACTAGTATGAACCGGGATCATTTACCAATCTGTATCCAACGCCCCTCACGGTCTCAATCCACTGCGAAGAACGCGCAGAGTCACCTAACTTGCGCCGGAGGTTTGCTATGTGAACCTCAATGCTTCGAACGTCCGAGTCGGAAACATAGCCATGCTCAAGATCGTCGCCTTCAAGGCTGACCCTCCGAGCAAGCTCTTTCTTGCTGCGCACCCTGCCCGGAACTTGCATTAGCACATGGAGGAGGGTGAATTCGGTAGCCGTCAGGACGATGGGCATGCCATCCAGATGAACTTCCCACGTTGAAGAGTCCAAGCGCAACGCGCCATGACTCAGCACCTCGACGGCGGAGCCCTGCCTGTCGCTCAACATCTGGTTGATGCGGGCTTGACGTCGCGAGAACGAATCGATCCTGGCCCGGAATTCACGTTCACGCAGCGGCTTCGGAGAATACCCGTCTGCTCCTGCATCGAAGGCCAAAACCACTTCAATCTCTTCGCTGACGTCCATCACCGCCAAGATGTACGCGTCAAGATGGGCGCTTAAGCGGCGAATCGTTTCGATGCCATCGATATCGGGCAGGCCAAAGCCCACGACAATGAGATCCGGCTTTGCCCTATGGGCCAGCGCAACTCCCCTTTGCCCGCTGGACTCCTCTTGTATGGCAAACCCGATCTGCCGAAGCAGAGTTGTCATTTTTCCACGCACGGCTTCGTCGTACTCAATGACGACAGCCTTTGCTATTTCCCCAACCACGTTTTTCCCCAATCCCCTGTTAAGGCGATCGCGGCGGCCTAACGTTACAGACCGCTGCGTGGACTAAATGCTACCGGAGAGCACGCAGAACTCGTTACCTTCCGGGTCATAAAGAACAACCCAGTCTTCGTCGTCGCGTTGCCCGACGTCCGCGTACTGCGCCCCCAGCGCCAGCACACGGTCGACTTCGTCCTGTTGCGAACTACCCTGCGGCCGAAGGTCAAGATGCATCCGGTTCTTGATGCTCTTCTCCTCTGGCACCTGCGCGAAACAGATCACTGCTTCATTTGACCCATCTCCGCGCCGCCCAATGGTCACCAAGCCTGCGGCTTCTTCTCGAACTTCATAGCCCAATACTTCGCACCAAAACTTGGCAACAAGCATTGGATTCTTACAATCAATGGCAATCTCACTGATGACTACGGACATGGCCCACAACTTCCCGCTCCACAGGCAGCACTTGGATGACCGCCTTCGCCTCGGATGATACGCCTATCTCCCTTTAACGCGACCAAACCGGAAGTTGCCAGCGAATCAGCAAAAAAGCGCCTCGCTGAACTTCGCCCAAGACCAGATCCTAGGGGAACCGCGTATCACTTTGAGGCGTCCAATTGCTGTCTAGGGCTCGAAACTACAAGTTGTCTTTGGAGGTAACGGCGAATCAGCTGGCAATCCGACATCTTGCAAGAACACTTCAAGATCGCGTGGACGGCGGGGATCCCGTTCCAGTGAAATTAAACGAAAAAACCCCCGATTTCTCGGGGGTTTTCCATTGGCGGAGGATAGGGGATTTGAACCCCTGAGGGCGTTAACCCAACACGCGTTCCAGGCGTGCGCCATAGGCCGCTAGGCGAATCCTCCTCAGTCTGCTCCGTGGAGCAGAATCAAGCATATCTAAATTTCCACACAATCACGAATCGAAGACCACGCGCTGGCAAATCGCTTTCCGAGCGACTCCGCGATCCCCTAGATTTAGCCGATTTTCCGCGCTTTCCCCACGCTGCAACAGGCCCCACCAAACTGTCCGTAGTGCGGAGGATACTCAAAACATGAGCAAAAGAGAGGTATTTCACAGCGACGATGATGCCCATCGTCTACCGATGTATCCTCCTGGTCTTCGAAAGAATTTCGGTTCAGGAGGAGTGTGGGACGCGGAACTTGACCAGCACAAGTTCTTCAATAAATTCGCGTCCACCGCCTTGGATCTATACAACCTTCCGCCTGTGGATACACCAGCTGACGGGTTCAGGCGTCTTGAAGCCATCGGCCGGCTTCGAAGCATGCTGGACGCAGCCGAAGCGTCACTCATGGCGGACACCTTGGAAATGTGTGCCCGCGAATCTGCCAACAGGGGCGTCCAAGATTCCTTGCTCGATCAGGAGGACGATCAGGCCCGAGAGCTGTCGGCTAAGTACTACGGCGTCAATTTGGCTGACGAGATCACGGTCAGGTCGTCTTTCATCGCCGAAGCGGCAGTCGCCATGCGAGATTCGGAAACTCACATTCAAGGCAAGCTGTTCACCGCGGAAGGTCTGCGCAACTTGTGCGTAGATACCTTGTCAGCTCTGGCCAATGGCGATATCACTACGAAAGCGGCCAAAGAAATAGTCAAGCAATCTCAGGATCTGGAGCCTGAAGACATCAAACAGATGGAACACGTATTGCTTCCCCTGGCCAAGACAGCTACAGACTCAGCGATCTCGCAAAGAGCCCGCCGAATGAGAGAGCGGCTTCATCCGAAGCCCCTTGACGAACGACATAAAGAGGCACGTGAAGGTCGCTCCATTACGTGGTGGGCGGATGAAAATGGCATGGCCACGATTCAGGTCTATCTTCCCGCGGAGGATATTTTCAGTATGATCAACACAGTCAACTGGTTCGCCGTGACGAATGTTGATGAGGATGATGAGCGCACCGAGCGGCAGCGCCGAGCTGACATTTTCCGCGATGCAATGATTGATGGCTGGCCTGACACGAATGGCACTCCTTTGAAAGCGCGCGTAGCCGTAACTATCCCTGCCTTGGAAATGTTGGCCGACCCCAAAAAGTCCCTCGCCGAGCTAGAAGGCTACGGTCCGATACCTATTGGTACAGCACTGAATATTGCAAGGGATGCACCATCGTTCATCAAGGTGCTAACAGACCCGTGGACGGGTGCCGCGATTGATGTTGCCCGGGAAAAGTATCGCCCAAGCAAGGCGCTAAAGGATCTTCTGCGTTTCCGCGACGTTCAGTGCCGTTTTCCCGGTTGCAATCGGCTGGCCGAGCAGTCAGAGGCCGACCATATTGATGGCTGGGCGCAGGGAGGCCACACATCACGCACTAATACCGAACTCCTATGCAAAAGGCACCAGCTGTTCAAACACGCGTTGGGTTGGGAAGTAACCTATCGCCCTGATGGATCTGTCAACTGGCGCACACCTAATGGGATTGTTTGTCTTGAGGTTCCGGGGAGCGTGAAATCAGTACAGAACTTCGACTTCGAGAGAAACCAGACGCCGGTCCTTCCCGAGGTTGAGATGACTGATCGCGTTCGCAGGGTACTTGGCTGGTACGACCCTCCAGAAGCCGCTGCTGGATAGCCTCCGCAACAGATCACCAGTTGATGAGATGCTGATCCATTTTTTTGATCAGAAACCCAGCCCTAAAGTTCTTTCGACAGCCGCACGACATTCAAAGTATTCTTCCCGTACGTCGTGGACCCGTTCAGAAGGGCTCACATCGCCATGTCGTTCTGGTCCAAATGGCCGTATTCTCCGGTCAAGATATGCAACAGCCCTCGCTCATCATGCGTAGGGCTGCAGCCGCGAGTACAAGTTGGAGACCTCGACGAATTCTGATCAAATTTTTCGTTCAGTTCGCCGAGACCTTCAGCGCAGGCCGCCGCCTCCGGCGCTTGGCGACTTAGTTGTCTTCCTGATCAAATTTTTTGATCAGAATTCTGGGCAATGCCGTCACAACGAGTGCATCTGACGCAAGCTCACTAGCCCACGCAGTGGCACTAAAAGATCTTGACAAGATTTTTAACTCTGTAAACCGCAAGCGCAAGGGATTACAAATCTCAGCCGCCTACGCCCGATCTTCGCCTGAACAAATTGCTTGATCAAAATTTTGCGTCAACTCCGGCCTTAGTCGCCGACAAGCAATTGACTGGCCACCCGGAAACGAGCCGCGTGAGAAATCTGATCAAATTTTTGGTTCACTTTCACTTGCGGGCACCCGGTGAGAGCAAGCGCACGCCCTACGATTTTTATCCACACCCCTTCCTCGGGTAGTATTTTTGGTGACCCCTCGTGTGGTGTCATCCTGTTGAACTCCCCCAGGACCGGAAGGTAGCAAGGGTAGATGGGCTCTGACAGGTGCATGAGGGGTCTTTACTTTTTACGCAAGCCGAATGGAGTCCACGTGGGCGCTGGCCGTTTCGCCCCTAGCCCGTCAGGGCGCCTCCACATCGGCAACCTGCGCACCGCTGTCCTGGCTTGGCTTTTCGCCCGCTCCACTGGCCGCGATTATCTTTTGCGCGTCGAAGACTTGGATCGCGTTCGTGCCGGATCCGAAGACGAGCAGCTTGCCGAGCTCAAAGCGCTGGGTCTAAGTTTCGACGGAACAATGGTGCGTCAGTCCGATCGGTTGCCTGTATACCGCGCCATTGTGGATGATCTCAAAGCGCAGGGGCTGGTCTACGAATGCTTCTGTTCCCGCAAGGACATTGCCGAGGCCGGCAGCGCTCCGCATGCCGCTCCGGGCTCCTATCCCGGAACTTGCCGGAACCTCACCGCGGAAGAGCGTGCCGAAAAGGCCCGGCACAGGCCAGCGGCGCTGCGTCTGCGCGCCGAAGCGAACGTTTTTACTGTTCAGGACGAGCTCGCCGGCAGCTACACGGGGACGGTGGATGATTTCGTCCTGGTGCGTAACGACGGTGCACCGGCGTACAACTTGGCGGTCGTCGTCGACGATGCGGCCAGCGGAATCGACCAAGTAGTCCGCGGCGATGACTTGCTCTCGTCGGCACCACGCCAGGCGTATCTCGCGCAGCTGCTCGGCTACACCGTTCCGACGTACGCGCACGTACCGCTGGCGCTGAACGAGAAGGGCCAGCGGCTGGCCAAGCGCGATGGCGCTGTAACGCTCGAAGAGATCACCGAACAAGGTGTGCATCCAGCCGAAATACGTGCATTTTTGCTAGAGTCATTGGGCTTGCCGGGTCAGGATTTGCAGGCAGCCTTGGAGGCATTCGACCCGGCCGCGCTTCCGCGCGAACCGTGGATCGTGAGGCCTGAAAACATTGTCCAACAGCTGATGCCCCCGGCATCGCGCAACCGATAGGGAACCGGTGTGACTACAGCGCTTTACCGCAGATATCGTCCCGATACCTTCGCCGACGTCATCGGACAGGAGCACGTTACCGCACCGCTGATGACCGCTCTGGAGAAGAACCGGGTCAATCACGCATACCTGTTCTCCGGACCGCGCGGTTGCGGCAAGACCACTTCGGCCCGCATCCTCGCGCGCTGCCTGAACTGCGAGCAGGGTCCCACTCCGATCCCTTGCGGCACCTGCCCGAGCTGCGTCGAGCTGGCCAACGGCGGCCCCGGTTCCCTGGACGTCATCGAAATCGACGCCGCCAGCCACGGTGGCGTGGAAGATGCCCGCGACTTGCGCGAGCGTGCGACGTTCGCCCCTGCCCGCGACCGCTACAAGATTTTCATCATCGATGAGGCCCATATGGTCACCTCGGCAGGCTTCAACGCGCTGCTGAAGATCGTCGAAGAGCCGCCGGCGCACATCAAGTTCATCTTCGCGACGACCGAGCCGGACAAGGTCATCGGCACCATCCGTTCGCGCACCCACCACTACCCGTTCCGCTTGGTGCCGCCCGAGGCGCTGCTGGAATACCTCAAGGTCCTCTGCGACCGCGAAAACGTCGCGGTGGCCGATGGCGTGCTGCCGCTGGTCATTCGCGCCGGAGCAGGCTCGGTCCGCGATACCCTGTCGGTGCTTGACCAGCTCATGGCCGGCGCCCGCGAAGGGATCCTGGACTACGAAACCGCCATCGCGCTGCTGGGCTACACCCACTCCACGCTGCTGGACGAGGTCGTCCTCTCCCTGCACGAATCAGACGGGGCCGGATTGTTCAGCGCGATCGACCGCATCATCCAGACCGGACTTGATCCGCGTCGCTTCGTCGAGGACCTGCTGGAGCGCTTCCGCGACCTGGTGATCGCCAAGGCGATGCCGGAGGGCCTGGAGAAGATCCTGCGCGGAGTTCCCGCCGACCAGCTCGAAGCCCTGCACCTGCAGGCCGGGCTGGCCGGAGCCGGCGAGCTGTCCCGCTGGGCCGATGTCACCAATCAGGCGCTGACCGACATGACCGGCGCAACCTCCCCGCGCCTGCACCTTGAGCTGCTGGCCGCGCGCCTGCTGCTTCCCGGTTCGCAGAGCTCGGACAGTTCCTTCGCCGCCCGGCTGGACCGCTTGGAGCGCCATGCCATGACCGGCGGGGCGCTGCCCGCGCTGGATGGCGAGGGATCCGAGGACGTTGCCGTCTCCATGGGCTCGGCGCCGAATCCTGGCGCAGCGCGCCAGGGCGCCGCCGCCGTACGCCAGGCTCTGGCCGCGGCCAAGGCCCGCCGCGACGGAGAGCCGATTCCCGAAGCGCTTGCAGAAGCTCCGGCCGAAACCCAGCCTGCACCGGTTCAGCAGGCTCCCGTGCAGCAGGCTCCGGCGCAGCCCGCATCGGCCCCGCAGGATCAGCACACCCAGCCAGCCCAGCGGCACCAAGAATCCCAGGTTCCGCACGCTTCCCAGGCGCCTGCCCAGCCGCAGCCAGACGCACAGCAGCAGACCGCCGCCCAGGCTCAGGCCGCGGACGATCTCAACGCTCCGCTGGATCCGGGAGCGGCAGCCTCGCTGAACACCGGCGCGGACGCCGATTGGGGCGCCACTTGGGGACCGAAGGAAGACCGGAACCCGGTCACCACCGAGATCCAGCCCGGCCCGAGCGTTCCGGCCGAGCGCCCCGACGGCGTCGCGCCGTTCAGCCTGGTGCCGGATCCAGCCAGCGGCGAAGACCTGTCCTTCGGGACCGGTGTCTCCATCGACGACGTCAAGCAGAACCCTGCCATGGCTGAATTCGCCCGCCGCGCGGCAGAAACCCGCGCCCAGCAGCAGTCGCAGCAGCAAGCCCAGGCCGCTGCCCGGCAAAACCAGGCCCCGCAACAGCAGCAGGCAGCCCCGGTCCCGCCGATCCAGCCGGACTCCGAAGCACAGCAGCGCGCCGCCTACGAACAGGCACAGCACTTGCAGAACCCGGCTCAGCAGAGCCAGGCACCGCAGCAACACCAGCAGCAGCATGTCGCCCAGGTCCCGCCAATCCAGCCGGACTCCGAAGCACAGCAGCGCGCCGCCTATGAACAAGCTCAGCGTGAGCAGGCCCAACGCGAAGCCGCCCAACGCCAGCAGGCCGAACATGAAGCAGCCCAGCGTGCAGCCCAGGAACAGGCGCAGCGTGAAGCCGCCCAGCGCCAGCAGGCCGAGCACGAAGCAGCCCAACGCGCAGCCCAGGAACAGGCCGCCCAAGAGCAGGCACAGCGCGAACAAGCCCAACGCGAAGCGGCGCAGCGCCAGCAGGCGCAGTCCGCCCAGCAGCAGAACCAGTACCAGCAGCAGCACCCTCAGCAGGGAAACCAGCCAACGGCTGCTCCAGCCGGAGCTTCTCCGGTCACCAAGTTCCAGCAGGCCTGGCCGCAGATTCTGGAACAGCTGCAGTCCAACTCGCGCGTGCTGCACTCCATGGTGTCGAACTACGGATCGGTCGCCGGATTCGACGGCCGCACGCTGACGCTTGCCTTCAGCAATTCCGGTCCGATCGTCAATCTGAGAAACCGGCCGGACATGATGCAGACGCTCACCGGAGTGCTTTCGCAGGTGGCTGGCGGGCCGATCGAGGTTGTCATCACCGAAGGCGGCTCGAACCCTGCAGGCGGTGGTTCCCCAAAAGGTGAGCGCCGGCCGATCCCGGCGCCAACCCCAGCACCAACCAAGTTCATCAAGGCTGATTCCGCTGGGGTAGCTTCGCGCCCCTCGAAGCCTGCATCGGCCCGGACCGCGGCCGCTCCGGCGATACGCAAGTCCCCGGCACCCGCTGCGCCGGCTGCCGCCGCGCCCGCGCGAGACAACGGCTACGTGTCCAGCTACGACGACGTGCCTCCGCCGTACGACGAGCCGTACATGGACGAGCCGCCGTTCCCTGACGACGGCGCCTTCGGCGACCCCTACGCGGCGACGAAACCCCAGGTTCCGTCGCCTGCTCCGGCTCAGCCAGCGGCTCCCGCCGCGCCACCGGTCCAGCAGGTCCAGCCGTTCCAGCCTGAAGCACCTGCTTTCCAGACTCCGGTGGCTCCGGCCCCGCAGCGCAGCAGCGCCCCGCGTTCCTTCGATGGCCCGCCGGTGGCTCCGCGCCCGCGCATGACCGCCGGGATGAACGCCCGCCAGGCCGAACGCCCCGGCTTCTCGATCGACCGTCCGGTGTCCTCGACGCCGCTGCGCCCGGGCAGCACCACCGGCTCCTTCGAGCCGGCGGCCAGCGCCCGCGAGCCCGAGCCGCAGGCCCCTGGACCGATCCAGGCGCAGTCCCAGGCCCCCGCGCAGCAAGCTCCGTCCCAGCAGGCAGCTTCGGCACCCGTTGCCCCGGCGCCGCACGGCGCTCCGCAGCAGTTCCGGCCCGCGCAGCCGCCGCAGGCCCCTGCCCGGGAAACCGTTCCGTCTTGGGGCGCCCCGGATCCGGCCGCGCAGCCCGCGAGCACCCCGTCGGACCCGCGTCCGAGCGCAGGCTCCGGGCGCATGAGCCGCTACCAGCAGCTGATGAACCAGGCAAAGGACGCTGCTCCGGCCGCCGCGCCGGTGCAGTCCGCCAGCGGCTGGGGTGGCGCGCCGCTGCCGCCCGAACCTGCGATGGAGGATCCCTACGAGTTCGTCCCGAGCGACGACGACATCGAGGTGGAGGACTCCGCCCTGATCGGCGTTCCTGCGGTCGAGCGGCTGCTCGGCGGTATGGTCATCGAGCAGCGCGACGTGAACGGCAACATCGTGGAAATCAAGCGCAGCCTGTGACCGATCCGGCAGCCATACCAACTGTCGGAGTGAGACACTAGTGTGTACGTTGGCGGGGTGCGTTGGCCTCCCCGCAACCGGCCCGCGGGCCGCTCAAGACCTATCCCTGCAAGCGACGAAAGAAGGCGCACGTGTACGAAGGTGCTGTACAGGAACTGATCGATGAGCTCGGTCGGCTGCCTGGGATCGGCCCGAAATCGGCGCAGCGCATCGCTTTCCACATTCTCGATGCCGACGCCGAGGACATGACCCGCCTGGCCGCCTCGATCCAGCTGGTCAAGGAGAAGGTGAAGTTCTGCGAAATCTGCTTCAACATCTCCGAGCAGGACACCTGCGCGATCTGCCGCGATGAGCGCCGCGACGGCACGACGATCTGCATTGTCGAGGAGTCCAAGGACGTGCTGGCGATCGAGCGCACCCGGGCCTTCGCCGGCCGCTACCACGTGCTGGGCGGCTCCATCAATCCGCTGGCCGGGGTGGGACCCGAGCAACTGCACATCCGCGAGCTGGTCACCCGCCTGGCCGACGACTCGATCACCGAGCTGATCCTGGCCACCGACCCGAACCTCGAGGGCGAAGCCACCGCGGTGTACCTGGTGCGCGCACTGGCCCCGCTGGGCATCAAGATCACCCGCCTGGCCTCCGGCCTCCCGGTGGGCGGCGACCTGGAGTACGCCGACGAGGTCACGCTGGCTCGCGCCTTCGAGGGCCGCCGGGTTGCCGGACGGGCCGCCGCCCCGCAGGTTGCGCCGCAGCTGCCGGATCCCGAACCGCAGCCGCGCAGGGAGACCCCTGCGCCGGACCAGCCCGCCGAGCAAGGCCCGGAGCCGGCTTCCGAGGCCGGTGCGGAAACGCAGCCGCGCTTCGTCGTTCCGGAGATGGACGACCATCGCAGCGCGACCCGCTGACCACCCGCTCTCCGCAGGATCCACCTCGCCGCCCGCGCTCAACGCGCCGTCGGCGGGGTGTTTTTATTCCCGCCGCGGCACTTTTGTGGAGCACCCCACACATGGTTGATGATTGTCAACTAATCATTTATAGTTGACGAGAATCAACCTTTCTTCTCTTCTTCTTTGGAGCGCTTATGACCGCAACCGCACCGGTCGCCCAGCCCAAGATGAGCCACCGCGAAATCATGCAGTCCCTGACGGGCCTGCTGATGGGTATGTTTGTCTCCATCCTGGCCGGCACCGTCGTTTCCAGTTCACTTCCAGTGATCGTTTCCGATCTGGACGGCGGCCAGACCGCCTTCACCTGGGTCGTCACCGCCACGCTGCTGGCGACCACCATCTCCACCCCGATCTGGGGAAAGCTCGCCGACCTCGGCAACCGCAAGCTGCTGCTGCAGCTGGCGCTGGCCATGTTCGTACTGGCTTCGGCCGCCGCGGGCTTCGCGCAGAACACCGAATTCCTAATCGCCATGCGCGTCATCCAGGGCCTGGCCGGCGGCGGCATGGGTGCCCTGAGCCAGATCGTCATGGCCGATATCCTCTCCCCGCGTGAACGCGGCAAGTACATGGGCCTGTTCGGCGCCGTCATGGCCGTGGGCACCGTGGGCGGACCGTTGATCGGCGGCTTCATCACCGACACCATCAACTGGCGCTGGAACTTCTTCGTGGCGCTGCCGTTCGCCGTGGTCGCGATCCTGCTGATCCAGCGCACCCTGCATCTTCCGGCCTTCGCCAAGCGCAAGGTCAAGATCGACTACCTGGGCATCATGCTGCTGTCCTCGGGCGTAGCCCTGCTGCTGATCTGGATGTCCATGGGCGGCTCGCAGTTCGGCTGGAACTCCACCACCAGCTACCTGATGGCCGGCGGCTCCGTGGTTCTGCTGGCACTGTTCGTGCTCACGGAATTCAAGGCGGCCGAACCGCTGCTGAACCTGGGTCTGTTCAAGAACCGCACCTTCACCTTTGCAGTCATCGCCTCGCTGGCCATCGGCGTCTCGATGTTCGGCACCTCGGTGTTCCTCAGCCAGTACATGATCATGGCCCGCGGCGCGACCGCCACCCAGGCCGGTCTGATGACCTTCCCGATGATGGCCGGCCTGCTGGTCATCTCCACCATCGCCGGCGCGCTGATCACCCGCTTCGGCAAGTGGAAGGCCTTCGTGGTCACCGGCTCGATCCTTCAGGTCGTCGGCCTGTTCCTGCTGGGCACCATCCACTACGACACCAACTTCGTCCTGGTGGGCGTGTACATGTTCATCCTGGGCGCCGGCGTCGGCCTGGTCATGCAGAACATGGTCCTGGTGGTGCAGAATGCCGTTCCGGTCAATGAACTCGGCGTGGCTTCCTCGGCCGTGAACTTCTTCCGCACCCTGGGCGGCACCGCCGGCACCGCAGGGCTCGGCGCCCTGCTGGCAATCAACATTCCGAACATGATCGCCGACCGCCAGTCCGATCTGGCCAAGGCGATGGCCACGCTGGGCGACAAGGCCGCCGAGGTCTCCGCGCAGCTGGCTTCCGGCAGCCTGCCGAGCATCTCCACGCTGCCCGAGCCGGTGCGAGTGATCTTCGAATCCGTGTACGGCGACGGTGTCGCGGCGCTGTTCGCAGTGGCCGCCCCGATCTCCCTGATCACCGTCGTGGCCGTGTGCCTGCTGCCGAACCAGAAGCTGCGCACGCAGACCGCGGTTGAACGCCATCAGGAAGGCGAAGGCCAGGCTCCTGCCTCGGCCCCTGCCGTTGACGGTGCTAAGGGCTTGGAGGCGCAGCGCGCCGAAGGCACCCTGCTCACCGAAGCCCCTGCCATCGCTGACGGCGACAACGAGAAGAAGCCCGGCTCCCCCGCCGGGGCGTAGGAAGGCCCATGGATACCGTGAACGGCCGCGTCGCCAGCACCAGCGCTGAGCGCGCCGAACTCTACGAGGCCGCCGAGCAGCAGTTGCTGGACTTCATCGCGGTCATCGCCCGCACCAAGCGGGAAGTCGCCGCACGCATGGAGCACCGGCTGACGACGGCGGCGCTGCCGGTGCTCGGGCTGGTCGTTCGCTCCAAGGGCATCTCGCAGTCCGAGATCTGCGACCGCCTGCTGATCGACAAGGCGGCGCTCTCTCGCATGGTCACCAAGCTCGAGGAACTCGGACTGGTCACCCGCGAAGTGGATCCGGACGACCGCCGGGTCTCGCAGCTGCTGCCCACCGAGCTGGCGGTGACCCGGCGGCGCGAATGGCTGCACAACTGGCGGCTGGACCTCAGGGCCCGCATGGAGCAATGGAGCGATGACGACCTCGGCGCGCTGACCACGCTGATCGGCCGCTTGAACCTGGACTTCGACTGCGCCTAGATTCCGGACGCCGCCGGAATAGCCGCGGACTTCGACACATATCGAAGTCCGCGGCTCCTTTCGTTTATGGATCCGGACAAGAAAATCGAAGCTGCGCCGAAATGTCCCGGAGAACGAACGCCTGGCGCTGGCGCGTTCCATCGTGTGCGCCTATTGCAGGCAATAACACGTCCCCAACTGGAGGGTGCGGCGCATTCACGCTAGATTTCAAGCATGGCAACACGAAGCAGCAACACCGACGCAATCGCCCGCGCCACCGGACGGCCGTGGAGCCAATGGTCGAAGGCCCTGCATGAGGCTTCGGCGACCGAGCTGGTCCATCAGCAGATTGCCCAGCTGGCCGCCACGCTGATGCCGAAGGACCTGAAGAACCCTGAATGGTGGGCCCAGAGTGTCGCGGTGGCCTTCGAACAGGAAATCGGCCGCCGAGTTCCCGGCCAGACCCAGGATGGAAGCTTCCAGGGATCGACCACCGCGACGCTCCCGACGACGCTGGACGGCGCACTGGAACGCTGGCTGCAGGCGGTTTCCGGCTTGGCCGAATTCAACGGGCAGACGCTGGCCGAGGACCCTGCGCTCAGCTCCAGCGAACGTTGGCGCTACTGGCGGGCGAGTTTCAGCGACGGCACCAAGACCCAAGTAGACATTGGGCTCAAGGGCGAAAAAGTCAGCATTGCCGTAAACGTTACTAAGGCTGGGGACCCCGAGATGGTGTCGGAGTGGAAGTCCTTTTGGCGACAAATTTTGGCTCGCACCAAGGGATAGGGAGCGATTTAAGGCACATTCCCCGGCGCTCTCTAGGCAATATGACCAACCGTTAACGTCACAAGTAGGTCATGATCGAGCGAAGCTGTCACAATATTTATCTGGTAGATGTCTCGCGCGGCATTTTCCTGCGCCCGCCACCCGCGGTGTCGGCGGTGCTTCGGACAAGCGCGCGAGCCACAGCTTTCAACAGGTGGAGTGAGTGCCCATGGGCCTAATTGTGCAAAAGTTCGGCGGTTCGTCCGTATCGGATGCCGAAGGCATCAAACGCGTCGCGCGCCGAATTATTGACACCAAGAACCAGGGCCACGAAGTGGTCGTGGTGGTCTCCGCCATGGGCGACACCACCGACGACCTGCTGGACCTTGCCGGCCAGCTGACCGACGAGGCGCCCGCCCGCGAGATGGATATGCTCCTATCCGCCGGCGAACGCATCTCCATGTCCTTGCTGGCCATGGCGATCGACCAGTTCGGCGAACGCGCGGCCTCCTTCACCGGTTCCCAGGCCGGCCTGATCACCGACTCGACCCACGGCAAGGCCCGCATCATGGAGGTCTCGCCGCAGCGCGTGCGCCGCGCCATCGACCGCGGATTCATCGCCATCGTCGCCGGTTTCCAGGGCATGAGCAAGGAATCGAAGAACATCACCACAATGGGCCGCGGCGGCTCCGACACCACCGCGGTGGCGCTGGCCGCAGCGCTCGGCGCCGACGTCTGCGAGATCTACACCGATGTGGACGGCGTCTACACCGCCGACCCCCGAGTGGTTCCTTCCGCAACCAAGATCGAGCAGATCACCAGCGAAGAAATGCTGGAGATGGCGGCCAGCGGCTCCAAGATCCTGCACCTGCGCTGCGTGGAATACGCCCGCCGCTTCGGAGTGCCGCTGCATGTGCGCTCCTCCTTCAGCACCAACGAGGGCACCTGGGTGCTCCCGGACCCCAACGACAAGATCAAGATTCAAGAGGGAGAACCCTTGGAACAGCCAATCATCTCCGGTGTTGCCCACGACCATTCCGAGGCGAAGGTCACCGTCATCGGTGTCCCCGACATCCCGGGCAAGGCGGCGCAGATCTTCGGCGTGATCGCCGCGGCCCAGGCCAACATCGACATGATCGTGCAGAACATCTCGACCCGCGGCTCGGGCAAGACCGACATCTCCTTCACCCTGCCGATGACCGAGACCAAGCATGTGCTGGACGCGCTGAACACCGCCAAGGGCGAGATCGGCTTCGAGGACATCGAGCACAACGACGAGGTCGGCAAGCTGTCGCTGATCGGCGCCGGCATGCGCTCGAACCCGGGCGTCTCCTTCACCTTCTTCGAGGCACTGCACCAGGCCGGAGTGAACGTGGACATGATCTCCACCTCCGAGATCCGCATTTCCGTGGTGACCGACGCCGACAAGCTCAACGACGCGGTGCGCGCCATCCACACCGCGTTCAATCTGGACACCGAGGTGGAAGCCACCGTGTACGGCGGCACCGGCCGCTAGGCTCACCATCCGCTGGATCCTCAGGCGGCCAGGCACTTCGGTGCCCGGCCGCCTGCGGCGTTAACGCGCCGGCGGGCTTTGCGGGGCCGGACGCGGCGCTGTCATGCTGGGTGCATGAGCAAACCCCTTTTCCTCGCCGCCGCCCCGCCGGAGAATCTTCCCGTGCCGCCCCGCGTGCTCCAGGCTGCCAGGGGCGAGGCGGTCCACGGGGTCTGGCTCAACGCGCTGGGCGGGGTGACCTACCGCCTCGGCGAAGGACCGGCGCAGCGTTTCGCGAAGTGGTCCCCGTACACGGCCTCTGCCAACGGGGCGGGCCGCAGCGCGGCCGATGAGCTCGACCTGCGCCTCGAGGCCGAGCGCCTGCGCTGGGCCGCGGACTACCTGGCCGTGCCGCGGGTGCTGTCGCTGGAGGAGTTCGACGACGGCCAGCTCATGGTCACCGCCGCGCTGCCCGGCCAGAACCTGGTGTCCGATGTCGGCAAGGCCGAACCGAAGCTGGCGGCCCGCGCACTGGGCCGCGGGCTGCGCCGGCTGCACGAGGCGCTGCCGGTCGAGCGCTGCCCGTTCCGCTGGGACGTAGCCACCCGCGCGGGCTGGCTCACAGGCGAGCTGCGCGAGCGTTTCCTCACCGAGGCGCCCGAGGAGGACCTGGTGGTCTGCCACGGGGACGCCTGCGCGCCGAACACCTTGGTCGGCCCCGGGTACGAGGTCACCGGGCACGTGGACTTCGGCGAGCTGGGCGTGGGCGACCGCTGGGCCGATCTGGCGGTGGCCGCATGGAGCACCGAATGGAACTTCGGGGCAGGGGTCCAGGCCGAGGTGTGCGCCGGCTACGGCATCGAGCCCGATGAACGGAAGATCGACTTCTACCGCCGTCTCTGGGACGCCACCTAACGCGAGATATAGCGGTGCTCGGGGCGACCGCGCGTCCCGTAGCCCAGCTGAAGCTCCAGCGCCTCGTTGGCCACCAGCGCCGCGAGGTAGCGCTGCGCGGTGGCCCGCGCGACGCCCACCGCCTCAGCCACTTCGGCGACGCTCATCGGCTGCGCCGACTGCTTCACGCAGGCCAGCACCGCCTGCTCGGTGGGCGCGGCGCTCGCGCCCGCGGCGGCCGCGTCGTCCACCCCCTGCAACGTCTTGTAAAGCCGGTCGATGCCCTGCTGGTCCAGCTGCCCGGCGCCCTCCAGCTGCCGGCGGTAGCGGGCCCAGCCCTTGAGCTTGGAGGACAGCGTCTTGGCGCCGAAGGGCTTGATGATGAAGGACAGCGCCCCGCGCGAGATCGCCTGGGAGATGTTCTCCGGCTCGGTCGCCGCAGAGATCATGATCGCGTCCACGCCCAGCGCTGGCAGCAGTTCCAGCCCGCTGACATGCGGCAGGTACAGGTCCAGCAGGACCAGGTCCGGCTTCTGCGCGGCGACGACCTTGGGCACCACCCGCGGATCCTGCACCGGTTCCAGCGCCTGGAATCCGGGCAGCGCGTTGACCATCTCCGCGTGCAGCGCGCCGACGCGGAAGTCGTCGTCGACGATCAGCACTCGGTAGTTTCCCGTGGTTTTGCCGCTCATGGGCGCTGTCCTTCCGTTGGGGTTTCGGTGGGGGTTCGGGGTTCGGCGAGCGCCGCGGGCAACCGGGCAGCCAGCACCGCCCCGCCGTCGGCGCCTCCGGGGTCTGCCACCCAGACGTCCCCGCTGCGCGACTGGGCCAGCCGGCGGATCAGCGGCAGCCCCACCCCGGCGCCGTGCTCGCCGCCCAGGGCGGAGCCGGTGGAGACCTCGGGCGAGAAGATGTCCAGGCCGGTGGTGATGCCCGGCCCGGAGTCCGCCACGGCCAGGTGCAAGGTGGTTCCCTCGGAGAGCAGGTCCACCTCCACCCAGGGTTCCCCGGCGCCGCGCAGCGCGGCGGTGAAGGCGTTGTCCAGCAGGTTGCCGAGCACCGCGGTGGCGTCCTGCGCGTCATGGGCGGAGGCGATCTGCCCGAAGAGCATCGACTGCGGCGAGACGCGCAGCTCGATGCCCTGCTCGTGGGCGCGCACCGCCTTGGCGGAGATGAATGCCGACAGGTAGGCGTCCTGCACTGCCTCGAGCCCGGGGACCTGGGCGATCTTCGGCCCGGTCTCCATGACTTCCTGCAGGTACTGCTCGGCCTGCTCGATCTTGCCCAGGTTGATCAGCCCCAGCACCGCATGCATGCGGTTGGCGAATTCGTGGCGCTGGGCGCGCAGCGCATCGGCCATGTCCTGCACCGCGTCAAGCTTGGTGCCCAGCGCCTCGACGGTGGTCACGTCGTGGAACAGCACCACCTGCCCGAGATCCACGCCGTCGCGGTTCACGTCCGTGACGCGGGCGATCAGCGAATTCCCGTTCGCATTCAACCGCAGCGGCGCCTTGTCGTGCTCGCGGATGGCGCGCACCAGGGCCGCATCAAGCCCGGCCGACGCGTAGTGGCGCCCCACGACGTCCTGCAGCTCCGTGCGGTGCGGCAGGCCCAGCAGCTGTCGCGCCGCCTTGTTGCGCACCGTGATCCGGTTGTCCACGCCAATGCCCATGACGCCTTCGGTCACGCCGTAGAGCACCGCCTGCTGGTCGCGGACCAGCTGCGCGATCTCCGAGGGTTCCAGGCCCAGGGTCTGCCGCTTGAGCTTGCGCACCGTGTAGCGTCCGGCGAGCACCGCCAGCGCGGCGGCCAGCAGGGCGAACAGCGCGATCCAGCTGAAGGACTGCGCCAGCGCCCCGGTCAGCGAATCGGTGGTCACGCCAACCGATACCTCGCCTATGACCATGCCGGAAGAGGAATATATCGGGACCTTGGCGCGCACCGACTCGCCCAGGGTGCCGTGCTCGCGCGAAACGTCCTCGATACCAGCCAAGGCCACCGGCTCGGTGGAGACCTTCAGCCCCAGTTCAGCGGGGTTCGGATGGCTCAGGCGCAGGCCGCGGTCCTCGGTGATCACGACGAAGTATGCATCTCCGCGGTTCACGATCGCCTGGGCCGTCTCCTGCAGCGGGCCGGTCCTCAGCGCCTGGACATCGAGCCGGTCCTGGGCCGCGTAGCGCTCGACCTCCTGGACCACCGAGGGCATGACTGCCACCGAACGCGCGATGGTCAGCGAGCGGTCCTCGGCCCGGTTGAACACCTGGTTGTAGCTGGCGTAGAGCGTTCCCGCCGTGACCAGCACGATCAGGAAGCCGACCACGATGAACTGCAGGCGCATGATGCGCGAGGCGAAGTGCCGGGTTCCGGGTCGGGAGGAATGCATGGCACCAAGCATATCCACCGGAGTGCGCCCGAGTGAGTTTTATGAGCAAAAAGATTCCAATGACCAAAAGGGGGCGGTAATCAGCACAAGCCCCGCAACGTGAGCGCCGACACGTAGCGTGGAAGGGATTCCTCATTCCACCGGATGCCACGCCGATGTGGCACCACAGATCCAAGGAGGTCGGGGCAATGCTCGTTGCACTCGGATTCCTCATGGTCATCACCTTCATGGTCCTGATCATGACCAAACGCATGACCCCGCTGCTGGCGCTGATCATCGTCCCGACCGCGTTCGGCCTGTTCGCCGGCGCCGGCTTCGGCCTGGGCGACATGATCATGGACGCCATCAAGTCGATGTCCGGCACCGCGGCGCTGCTGATGTTCGCCATCATGTACTTCGGCCTGATGATCGACGTCGGGCTCTTCGACCGGCTGGTCGCCGGCATCCAGAAGCTGGTCGGCAACGACCCGGCCAAGGTCGTCGTGGGCACCGCCCTGCTGACCGCGGTGATCTCGCTGGACGGCGACGGCTCCACCACCTTCATCGTGGTGACCGCGGCCCTGTTGCCGATCTACCAGCGCCTGGGCCTGAGCCCTGTTGTGCTGACCTGCGTGGCTGGCCTGACCAACGGCACGCTGAACATCGTCCCGTGGGGCGGTCCGACCGCCCGCGCCGCCGCGGCGCTGGGGGTCGAGGCCTCCGACGTGTTCGTCCCGATGCTCCCGTCGCTGGGCATCGCCCTGGTGGTCATCGGCATCTTCGCCTGGCAGATGGGTATCGCCGAGCGCCGCCGCATGCAGCGCGAGCATCCCGAGCTGTGGGGCACCTCGTTCGGCGGCGGCAACCTCGCCGGCGGCCAGGGCGGTTCCGGCAAGGGCGGCAAGACCCGGGGCGGCGTGTCCGGTTCCCCGATCGCCGTGCTGGAAGCCGTAGCCACCAAGGGCGACGGCACCGAAACCGCGACCATGGACGGCACCGTGCTGGATCCGAACCGCGAAACCCTGCGCCCGAAGCTGTTCTTCTTCAACCTCGCGCTGACCGTTGCCATCATGGTGCTGCTGGTCGTGGACGTGCTGCCGCTGTCCTACCTGTTCATGATCGGCACCGCCATCGCACTGGTGGTCAACTTCCCGAAGGTCTCCGACCAGGTCAAGATGATCGCCTCGCACTCCAGCGAGATTATCGCGGTAGTCTCCATGGTGCTCGGGGCCGCGGTGCTCACCGGCGTGCTGTCCGGCACCGGCATGGTCGACGCGATGAGCCAGTGGCTGGTGACGATCATCCCTGATTCGCTGGGCCAGTACATGGCGGTGATCACCGGCCTGATCTCCATCCCGGCAACCTTCTTCATGAGCAACGACGCCTTCTACTTCGGCATCCTGCCGGTGCTCACCGAGGCCGGAGCGCACTTCGGAGTTCCAGCGGTGGACATGGCCCGCGCCTCCATCACCGGCCAGCCGGTGCACATGCAGTCCCCGCTCGTCCCGGCAATCCTCCTGCTGGTCTCCCTGGCCCGCGTGGACCTGGGCGACCACCACAAGAAGGTGTTGTGGCGTGCACTGGTGGTCAGCCTGGTCATGCTCGCCTCCGGCGTGCTGTTCGGCGCGATCGCCATGGGCTAGGCGCCTGTCGGATCTGCCCCCGGCATCCGCCGCCACCGCGGCCCGCACCTCCACCCGATCGGTGGCGGTGCGGGCCGCAGCTTTTTGCCTTCAGCTGCGCGGATACCACGGCGGCAGGTAGTCCCAAGGCGGGTCCTCGCCGACGCGGCCGTCCAGCGCCTCGCGCAGCAGGTCCGCATGGCCGGCATGCCTGCCGTATTCCTCGATCACGTCGCACACCAGCCGACGGATGCTGGGGTGTTCGCCGCCAAAATCCAGCGCGCTGGGCTTCTCCAGCGCCCCGGGTTCCAGCAGTTCGAGCTGGATCTCCCGGCTGGCGGCCACGGCGCGGTCGTAGATCCGGTAGACCGCAGCGGGATCCTCGCCAACGACCCGGAACTGGTCGGTCCCGTCCGCGGTCAGCGCCAGCAGCGTTTCGGGCTTGCGCCGGGCGATCAGCCAGGTGAACTTCTCGTCCTCCACTGCGGCCAGGTGCTGCAGCAGCCCGCCCAGGCTCAGCGCGCTGGACGCAAGCCTGAAGCGCAGCTGCTCGATGCCCAGCCCGTCGGCCTTGTAGCGGAAGGTCGCGCGCAGCCGGTCAAGCATGCCGAACAGGTGCTGTGCTTCCGTGCCGGCCAGCGGCGGCTCCCATAATGGTTCCTTCATCGTGCGGCCTCCTGGGTTTTTGGTGTTCCTGCCTTGCAGTATGCGCAGCCGCGGCGCCGTCCGCCAGCCTCCCCGGCGTTTGGGGGAGGTGTGAACTGGCGTACCAAAGGTGGAGTTGCCGCGCGCGAGACCGGATAATTGAGCCATGCCCCAAACCCTTGAGGTCCTTGCTCCCGCCGACTGGCTGTCCCGGGCGGCCGCGCACGAGCAGCGCGCCCGCGCCTTCGGCGAGCCCTTCGTGGCCCGCAGGATGAAGGGGCGCAAGCACCCCATCGAGGACTTCCTGTTCACCTACTACACGCAGAAGCCCGGCCAACTCTACCGCTGGCATCCCGGGATGGATGTGGTGCTTTCCGGGCCCGAGGCCGCGCAGCGCGAGAGCTGGAAGTTCTATCGGCCGGTGGACACCGCCGCCGGACCCGGCTGGGCTTTGGATGCCGAGGCCTTCGGCCAGGCCCGCACCGAGGCCATCCGGTTCGCCCGCATCATCCTCGCCGGTACCGCGCAGCGTCCGGGCAATTTCGCCTGCTTCGGCCTGCACGAGTGGGCCATGGCCTACAAGTCCGATGTCAACGGCATCCGCCACGAGTACCTGCCCTTGCGGCTGGGCGCCGCCGGCACGGACGAGGTAGTCGAATCGCACCGGATCCGCTGCACGCATTTCGACGCGTTCCGCTTCTACACCCCGCAGGCCGCGCCGCTCAACGAGCTGCAGCCGACCCGTGATACCCAGCGCGACCTGGAGCAGCCCGGCTGCCTGCACGCGAACATGGACCTGTACAAGTGGGCGCACAAGCTCACGCCCGCGGTGCCCAGCGACCTGGTGATGGACTGCTTCGAGCTGGCGTGGGACATCCGCACCATGGACATGCAGGCCTCCCCCTACGACCTGGGCGACTGGGGCCATGAGCCGATCCGCATCGAAACCCCGGAGGGCAAGGCCGAGTACGTGCGCCTGCAGAAGGACTTCGCGCAGCGGGCCGAGGTGCTGCGCGCCCGGCTGCTGGAGGTGGCCAATGCCCTGGTGCTGCCCGAATAAACGGACCGAGCGGCCCTGCGGCCACGACCTCTGGCAATGTGCGCAGCTGGCGTGCAGAATGAGCCCATGGATGATGCGCAGACGCTGAAACGCCAGCCTCCGCTGGCCTCCGGGTTGTTGATTGCGGCCGCGGTGCTCGCCGCCGGAATTGCGCTGGCCAGCTGTTCCGCGGCGGAACCCCAGGCTTCCCCGACGGACCTGGAGATCGTGGTCCGCAATGACGGCGCGACGGTATCCGGCGAATACCGGCTGCGGTGCCAGGGCGAGCAGGTCGGCGCGGGCAGCACCCTGCCCACCGCCGAGGCGGCCTGCGCGCTGCTCGCTTCCAACCCCGCCGTGCTCTCCCCCGCGGCCAACCAGAACCGGATCTGCACCGAGATCTACGGAGGCCCCGACACCGCCCAGATCACCGGGACGCTGGCCGGGCGCAGCGTGAGCGTCTCCTTCGACCGGCACAACGGCTGCGCCATCGACGACTGGGCTGCCGCGGCCCCGCTGCTGGGCGACGGCGCGTTAAACAGCAACTAAAATCCCTGATCCTGCGGGGCTGAGAACTAGAATAGGAAGACTATGGAGTTTTTCCTGCTGGTCATTGCACTGTTGTTCGCCACGATCCTGATCGTGGGTATTGGCGAGCGGATCAAGCTCCCCTATCCCATCCTGATGCTGATCTTCGCGACGCTGGCGGGCTTTTTGCCCTTCATGCCGGAGATGCACATCGATCCGGAGCTGATCCTGCCGATCTTCCTGCCGCCGTTGCTCTTCGCCACGGCGCAGCGCAGCAGCTGGTCGGTGTTCCGGTTCCGCTGGAAGGCGCTGATCCGCCTGGCCGTGATCCTCATCGTGGTCACCGCCGGGCTGGTCGCCGCTGCGGCCTGGGCCTTCGCCCCCATCGCCTCGATTCCGCTGGCGCTGGCGCTTGGCGCCGTGGTCGCCCCGCCCGACCCGGTGGCGGTGGACGCGATTGCCACCAAGGTGAAGATGCCGCGGCGGCTGACCTCGCTGCTGGAAACCGAGGGCCTGTTCAACGACGCGATGGCCATCGTGATCTTCCAGCTCGCGGTGCAGGCCACCGAGAACCAGTCCGAGGTCGGGCTGGAAATCATCCCGCAGTTCCTGCTCGGCGCGGCCGGCGCGGTGGTCCTGGGTCTGGCCATGGGCTGGCTGATTGGCGCGCTGAACCGCTTCGTGCCGAACCTCGCGGCCCGTTGCGCCGCGACCCTGGTGGCCCCCTACGCGGTCTACATGCTGGCCGAGGAGGTGCACGTCTCGGGTGTCATCGCCGTGGTGGTGACCGCGCTGGAAATGGTGCGCCGCGACCGCCCGCAGGATTCGCAGGAGCGGCTGACCCGCCACGCCTTCTGGGAGGTGCTGGAGATGCTGGCCACCGGCCTGGCCTTCGGCCTGATGGGCATCGAGATGAACTCGGTGATTCAGGAGGAGGGCAGCAACCTGCTGGGCTTCATCCCGGGAATTATCGCGATCTGCGTGGTCGTGATCGGCGTGCGCGCCGTGTGGATGTTCGCCACCTACTACCTGCCCAACCGCAAGAACCCCAAGATCTCCGCCGCCAAGGACACGCTGGTGCTCACCTGGTGCGGCATGCGCGGGCTGGCCACGCTGGCCCTGGCGCTGGCGCTGCCCAAGGTCACCGCCGACGGCGCGCCGATCGAGGGACGCAACTTCGTGGTGGTCGCCGCGTGCTCGGTGCTGCTGATGACCCTGGTGATCCCTGGGCTGACGCTGCCGGCGCTGATGCGTGTGCTGAAGCTGCGCGGCAATGAGCAGGACACCAAGCGGGCGCGCCGCGCGCTGGCCCGCCGGGCCGAGGCAGTGGCCATTGCGACGCTGAAGAAGAACGTGGAGCTGCAGGATTTGCCGGAGAACTACCAGCAGGCGGTGCGCCGGCGCATGAATTCGCTGCACACCATCCTGGCCACCGACCCGGACCCGCACGATGCGATCACCGACGAGAAGTACACGCAGATCCGCGCGGTGATCGCCAAGGCCGACGCCATCCAGGGCATCGCGCTGCAGGCTGCACGTGCCGAGCTGCTCAAGGCGCGGCGCGAGCCGAATGTCGATCCGCATCTGGTCGACGAGATCATGGGCCGATTGGACCGGCGCACCGCGACGCTGGACCGCTAGCGGGACTTCAGGCCGCGCTGCGCTGCAGCTTGACGATGACCTCGTAGTGCTCGGTCTGCGGGAACATGTCCATGACGCGGGCCAGCTGCGGGGTGAACTTGTCCAGGCGCTTGAGGTCGCGGGCCAGCGATTCGGCGTTGCAGCTGGAATAGACCAGGTGCTCGACGTCCGAATCGTTCAGCCAGGCGGCCAGCTCGGCGGAGATGCCGCGGCGCGGAGGATTCACGATGACCGCGTCAGGGGCCCATCCCGCGCCCAGCGCGTACTCGGTGGCGTCGCCGGCGATGAATTCCACGCCCTCCAGGCCCAGGCTGCGGGCACTGGTGGCGGCGGCTTCGACTGCCTCGGCGCTGGTCTCGATGCCGTGCACGGTGCGGCCTTCGCCGGCGCAGTGCAGGGCGAAGCCGCCCACGCCGCTGTACAGGTCCCAGATGCTTTCCGGATCCACGTCGTTGATCCACTGGCGGGCCTGGCGGTAGAGCGCCGCCGCGATGTGGGTGTTGGTCTGGAAGAAGCCCTGCGGGCGCAGGTGCATGGGGATGCCGTTGAGCTCGAATTGCAGTGTGGTGCGGCGCGTGAGGATGATCTCCTCCTGCCCTTCGAGCACCGCCTTGTGCTCGGGCAGGAAATTCACCGACACCACCGAGCCCGGGGGCATCTTCTCCACGAACTGCGGCAGCGAGTTGCGCAGGGCCACGAAGTGCTTTTTGGTGCGCAGCACCCAGCGGACCATGATCGCCCCGGTGTCCGAGAGGGTCAGGATCACGTGCTTCAATTCGCCCTTGCGCTTGGGAACGTCATAGGGGATCAGCTTCAGCTCGTGGATGAAGCGTTCGATGACCGGGAACATGGCCCGCAGGGCGGGATCGATGACACCGCAGTTTCTCAGGTCAACACCGTGGCCATCGGCGTCGAGGATGCCGATGGTGGGGTTGTCCGTGGTGCCGGAGATGACCATCTTGGCCTTGTTCCTGAAACCCTGCTCGGGGCTCGCCTGGGCAGGCAGGAAGGTCAGCTGCCCGAAATCCGAGAGCAGCTCCTGGCAGCGGTCCACCTTCGACTGCAGCTGTCGGTCGTAGGGCACCGTCATCAGGGTGCAGGAGCGGCAGCGGTCGGCGGAGAAATAAAGGCATTCCATGGTGCCTACGATTTTAGCGAAGAACCCGGGGGCGGAACGCCAAGAGTTCTCGACGCGGATTGCCCGCAAATTTTCAGCTTCGAGCGCTAAGCTCAATTGCAGATCACGTAAGTTACCGAGCAGTGTTCAACGCCGCGTTGCGGCTGCGAACGAGGTTTGCGGACCGCGAAAGGAACGATGGCACCTCGTACCGGATTCACCACGACCCGTCGCGGTGTTGCGTTGCTGGCTCTTCCGCTGGCCGCCGTCATCGGCGCCTGCACCGCGTGCGGGCCAGCGGCGCCGCAGGCCGAAAGCGTCCAGTCCAGCCCGTCGCCCTCCGCTGAAAAACCTGCTTCCCCGGCGTCCTCCGCGTCCCCGGCTCCGGCCACGACGCAGGTGCAAGCCGAAGCGAAGAAGTCCGCCGCCGGCGCCGAATCGGTGGAACCCACGGCAGCCCCGAAAACCACTGCCCCGGTTGCCCCTGCTGCGCCCACGGCGAGCGTTGCGCCGCTGTCCTCCGGCGCGGTGGCGGGGGCGACGCTCAGCGCGCTGCCGACTGCGGCCGCCAGCCTCTCAAAGCAGACCTCGGCGCTGTACCGCGCGATCGAGGACGGCAAGCCGGATGCGGTGCGCAAGGCAGTCAAGGCCGGAGCGGATCTGCACGCCAAGGATTCCTCCGGGCGCACGCCGCTGATGCGCGCGGTGATCGTGGGAAATGCAGCCATTTGCAAGCACCTGCTGGATGCGGGCTCGGACCCGAACGCCAAGGACGATTACCAGGAGTCGCCATTCCTGCGGGCCAGCGCCTCGGGCATGGTCAGCACGCTGAGCGCATTCCTGGACAAGGGCGCCGACACCCGCTCGACCAACCGCGTGGGCGGCACCGCGTTGTCGGTGGCCGCCGAGAACGGTCAGGTCGGTTCCGTGCGGGCGCTGCTGAAGACCGACATTCCCGTCGACCACGTCAACGACCTGGGCTGGACGGCGCTGCACGAAACCATCGTGCTGGGCCAGGGAACCACGAATTCCATCACCATCGCCCGCTTGCTGGTGACCCACGGAGCGAATCCGACGCTGAAGGACCAGACCGGATCGGATGCCTTCACGCTGGCCAAGGAACGCCAGCAGACGCAGATGCTGAACATGCTCGTCGCGGCCAGCAGCTAGTAGAGCGCGTCGAGGTAGAACCAGGCCCCGTTCTCGCGCACGAACGTGCTCACCTCATGCTGGCTTCCGCGCTGCCCGTCCTGGGAATAGTGCGCGGTGAACTCCACGACCCCGCGGGACGCCTGGGCCCCACCGGAGCGGGTCTTCACGATGTCGAGCCCTTCCCAGTGCAGGTCCTCGTCCAGCAGCAGCTCTGCCGGCCGGGTGGTTTCATGCCAGGACTGCAGCAGGTAATCGGCCAGGCCCAGCACGAAGGCGCTGTAGCGCGAGCGCATCAGCTGCTCGGCGGTCGCCGGCAGCACCTGCCCCGAGGCCCGGTGCTCGTGGAACGGCTGGCAGCATTGCGCATAGCTGGCCTGGTCCGCGTCGAGCGCTCGGCAGGGGCAGGGGCTGTCGGCTGTGATTTCCATCCGTCCAGCTTACGCGCGGCACCCGGAAATCAGTTCATGAGCCTAAAATCACATGGCGAATAACTAGGAGAAACAGTTCTAGGCCTGCACTGGCCGGTTTTACCCGTCACATTCCCGCTAGACTGGGTAGGCAAGCTCGCGGAGCGCCAAATCCCCTTGGTGTGAGACGGCACGTCTCCGTGTGGCATTTAACCCCTTCGCGCACAGGAGATACGCCGGATGCCCCGCATCGTTGTAGATGTCATGCTCAAGCCAGAAATCCTTGACCCCCAGGGTAAGGCCATTGCGGGAGCACTGCCCCGCCTGGGATTCAACTCCTTCGAGGCCGTCCGTCAGGGCAAGCGCTTTGAACTCACCGTAGACGGCGAGGTGACCGACGCAATCCTGGCCCAGGCCCGCGAGGCCGCCGAGACCCTGCTGTCCAACCCGGTCATCGAAGATGTTGTCAACGTCGAGGTCGTTGCGGACTAATGAGCACCGAACTTCCCCTGATTGGCGACTACTCGACGCCAACCGCTGAACTGTCGGGCGCCCGCATCGGCGTGGTGACCTTCCCGGGCACCCTCGACGACCGCGACGCAGCACGTGCAGTGCGCGCCGCCGGCGCCCAGGCAGTGTCCCTGTGGCACGCCGACACCGACCTGCAGGACGTCGACGCCGTGGTGATCCCCGGCGGCTTCTCCTACGGCGACTACCTGCGCGCAGGCGCCATCTCCCGCTTCGCCCCGATGATGGGCAAGATCGTGGACGCCGCGAACTCGGACGCCAAGCTGCCCGTGCTGGGCATCTGCAACGGCTTCCAGATCCTCACCGAGGCGCACCTGCTGCCCGGCTCGATGATCAAGAACGACCACCTGAAGTTCATCTGCCGCGACCAGGTGCTGCGCGTGGAGAACAACCAGACCGCCTGGACCAACGGCTACGAAGCCGGCCAGGAGATCACCATCGTTCTGAAGAACCAGGACGGCCAGTACGTCGCCGACGAGAAGACCCTGGACATGCTTCAGGGCGAAGGCCGCGTCGCATTCTCCTACGTGGGCTGGAACCCGAACGGCTCGCGCCGCTCGATCGCCGGCATCACCAACGAGGCGGGCAACGTCGTGGGCCTCATGCCGCACCCGGAGCACGCCATCGAGGCAGGCTTCGGCCCGGATCACCGCGGCACCGACGGCCTGACGTTCTTCACCAGTGTTTTGACCCACCTCGTTGGAGGCAAGAAGTGAGCGAGCAGACTCAAGCATTCAACATCGACACCGTCGATAACGCGGCAGTGACCCCCGAGGTCGAGCTGCCGTGGGCCGAGCTGGGCCTGAAGGACAACGAATTCGCCGAGATCGTCAAGATCCTGGGCCGCCGCCCGACCGCGGCGGAGCTGGCGATGTACTCGGTCATGTGGTCCGAGCACTGCTCCTACAAGTCCACCAAGACCCACCTGAGCCAGTTCGGCAAGAAGGTCACCGAAGAGATGAAGAAGGACCTGATGGTCGGCATGGGCGAAAACGCCGGTGTCACCGACCTCGGCGACGGCTGGGCCGTGACCTTCAAGATCGAGTCGCACAACTCCCCGTCCTACGTGGAGCCGTACCAGGGTGCCGCCACCGGCATCGGCGGCATCGTGCGCGACATCATCTCGATGGGCGCCCGCCCGATCGCCGTGATGGATCCGCTGCGCTTCGGCGCGATCGACCACGAGGATTCGCAGCGCGTGGTGCACGGCGTGGTCTCCGGCATCGGCGGCTACGGCAACTCGCTGGGCCTGCCGAACATCGGCGGCGAAACCGTGTTCGACCCGATCTACCAGGGCAACCCGCTGGTCAACGCGCTGGCGGTTGGCGCGCTGCGCCACGAGGACCTGCGCCTGGCCAACGCCTCCGGCGTGGGCAACAAGGTCGTGCTCTTCGGCGCGCGCACCGGCGGCGACGGCATCGGCGGCGCCTCGGTGCTGGCCAGCGAGTCCTTCGACGACACCAAGCCGTCCAAGCGCCCTGCAGTGCAGGTCGGCGACCCGTTCGCCGAGAAGGTGCTCATCGAGTGCTGCCTGGAGCTGTTCAAGGCCTCGCTGGTCGAGGGCATCCAGGACCTGGGTGCCGCGGGCATCTCCTGCGCCACCTCGGAACTGGCGGCCAACGGCGACGGCGGCATGAATGTCGAGCTGACCAACGTGCTGCTGCGCGACTCCACCCTGACCCCGGGCGAGATCCTGATGTCCGAGTCGCAGGAACGCATGATGGCAGTGGTTTCCCCGCAGAACGTGGAAGCCTTCGAAGCCGTCATGGCCAAGTGGAACGTCGAGTACTCCTGGCTGGGCGAGGTGACCGACGACAACCGCCTGACCATCACCTGGAACGGCGAGGTCATCGTCGACGTGGACCCGAGCACCGTTGCGGTGGACGGCCCGGAATACAACCGCCCGTACGCCCGCCCGGAATGGCAGGATGCCCTGCAGGCCGACACCTTCCGTTCCTCGGAGGCCGGGAAGAACCTTCCGGCATCCGGCGAAGAACTCAAGGCCGCCGTGCTTCAGCTGATCGCCAGCCCGAACATGTGCGACAAATCCTGGATCACCCGCCAGTACGACCGCTACGTGGGCGGCAACACCGCTCTGGCCTCCCCGGATGATGCAGGCGTGGTCCGCATCGACGAGGAAACCGGCCTGGGTGTGGCCATCGCCACCGACGCCAACGGCCGCTACACCTACCTGGACCCGTACGCCGGCGCCCAGCTGGCGCTGGCCGAGTCCTACCGCAACGTCGCCACCTCCGGCGCCATCCCCGCGGCCGTCTCCGACTGCCTGAACTACGGCTCCCCCGAGGATCCGGACGTCATGTGGCAGCTGGCAGAGGGCATCCGCGGCCTGTCGGACGCCTGCATGGAGCTGGGTGTCCCGGTCACCGGCGGCAACGTCTCGCTGTACAACCAGACCGGCGACAAGGCCATCCACCCGACCCCGGTGGTTGCGACCCTAGGCAAGCTGGACGACGTCGCCCGCCGCACCCCGTCGGGCTGGCGCGAAGAGGCCGACGGCCAGGCCATCTACCTGATCGGCACCACCAAAGATGAACTGGACGGCTCCGAGTTCGCCAACCTGCGCGGACACCTCGGCGGCCTGCCGCCGAAGGTCGACCTGGCAGCCGAGAAGGCGCTGGGCGCGATCCTGATCAACGCCAGCCGCGACGGCATGATCGACTCGGCGCACGACCTCTCGGAGGGCGGCCTGGCCGCCGCGCTGTCCGAGATGGTGCTGCGCTACGGCGTCGGCGCCCGCGTGGCACTTGACGAGATCAAGTCCCGCGACGGCATCGACGCGTTCACCGCGCTGTTCTCCGAGTCGCAGGCCCGCGCCCTGGTGGCCGTGCCGCGCAGCGAAGAGGTCCGCTTCAACGACATGACCAGCGCCCGCGGCGTCACCGTGGCCCGCCTGGGTGTCGTCGACGCGCAGTCCGGCGCCCTGGAGGTCCAGGGCGAGTTCACCGTTTCGGTGGACGACCTGCGCGAAGCCCACGAAGGCACCATGGAAAAGTACTTCGGCTAGCCCCGACCGTACTGCCGCGCCACGGCGGCCGCTCCCACTTCGGGAGCGGCCGCCGTCGCGCATTTCCGGGCCGCCGCGCACCATCTCATCTCCTATAGTTGATACGTCAACAAGTTTGATGCATGATTGGGCTATCAACCTATTTCGGAAACGGGGACTGCAGATGAACGCCATCGAGAACATCGAATTCGGCATCGACACCTTCGGCGACGTGCCCAGCGGGCCGTCGGGCGAGCTGGTATCGCATGCCCAGGCCATCCGCGCCACGGTGCAGGAAGCCGTGGTCGCAGACCAGGCCGGCGTGGACGTGATCGCCGTGGGCGAGCACCACCGCCCTGAGTACGCCATCTCCAGCCCCGAAACCGTCCTGGCAGGCATCGCGACAGCCACCCGGAACATCCGCCTCAGCTCCGGGGTCACGGTGCTCTCCTCCGACGACCCGGTGCGCGTCTTCCAGCGCTTCGCCACGGTCGACGCCCTGTCCAACGGGCGAGCCGAGGTCATGCTGGGCCGCGGATCGTTCACCGAGTCCTTCCCGCTCTTCGGCTACGACATGGCCGACTACGAAATCCTCTTCGACGAGAAGATCAACCTGTTCAACGAGCTGCTGGGCGAGAAGCCGGTGACCTGGAACGGCACCACGCGCGCCGCGCTGCAGGACGTGGAGGTCTTCCCGAAGACCGAGTCCGGGCGCCTGAAGACCTGGGTGGGCGTGGGCGGTTCGCCGCAGTCGGTGATCCGCACCGCCCACTACGGCTTCCGCATGATGCTCGCCGTGATCGGCGGCTCCCCGGAGCGCTTCGCCCCGTACGTGGACCTGTACCGCCGGGCCAACGACCAGTTCGGGCACGAGACCCTTCCGGTGGGCCTGCACTCCCCCGGCTTCGTGGCAGATACCGACGAGCTGGCCCGCGAGCTGATGTTCGACGCCTACAAGGAACAGCGTGACCGGATCGGCGCCTCGCGCGGCTGGAGCCCGATGAGCCGCAGCGAATTCGAGCATGAAGCCGCCGAAGGTTCGCTGTACATCGGCTCCCCGGAGACCGTGGCGCGCAAGATCGCCACCACCGTGCAGAGCCTGGACATCGGACGTTTCGACCTGATCTACTCGGGCGGCGCAGTGGACGCCGGCGCCCGCCTGCGGGCCGTGGAACTCTACGGCACCAAGGTCATCCCGCTGGTGCGCGAAATGCTCGCCGAGAAGCCAGCCAAGATCAACAACTAAGCAGCCAGGAGGCAGAGAACATGGAGCAGCAGACCATCGGCATCCTCGGCGCCGGCAAGATCGGCACCGTGCTCGCCCGCCGCGCGCTGGCGGCAGGCTACAAGGTACTCATCGCCGGATCCGGCGACCCGAGCGCCATCGCGCTGACCATCGAGGTGCTGACCCCGGGCGCGGTCGCCGTGGACCCTGCCACCGCCGCCGGCCAGGCCGACATCGTCATCCTCGCCCTGCCGCTGGGCAAGTACCGGAGCATCCCGGCCGCGCAGCTTCAGGGCAAGCTGGTCATCGACGCCATGAACTACTGGTGGGAGACCGACGGGATCCGCGACGACCTGAACACCTCGGGGGTTTCCACCTCCGCGCTGATCCAGGACTTCCTGCCGTGCTCGCGGCTCGTGAAGGCATTCAACCACATGGGCTATCACGACCTTGAGGACGAAGCCCGTCCAGCTGGCGCCGAGCAGCGCAAGGCCATTGCGCTGGCCGGCGACCGTTCCGCGGACGTGGAGGAAACCAGCCGGATCATCGATGCCTTCGGCTTCGACCCGCTGCCGATCGGCCCGTTGGCCGAGGGCGTGCGGCTGCAGCCCGGGCAGCCGGCATTCGGCGCGAACCAGCCCCGCGAGCGGCTGGCCGAGCTCATCGGCCTGGCCGTCCCGGCGGCCCCGCTCCCCGGACAGTAGGCGCAGAGGGAAATGCCCGCCCCTTCAACCGAAGGGGCGGGCATTGACCTAGCAGGAAAGTTCCAGAGCCTAGATCTTCTTCACGATCGAGGACTTCAGTTCCATCTGGCCGAAGCCGTCGACCTTGGCGGCGATGTCGTGGTCTCCGGTGCCCTGCACCAGACGGATATTGCGCACCTTCGTTCCGGCCTTCAGCGCACTCTGCGCCCCCTTGACCTTCATGGTTTTGGTGATGCTGACGGTATCCCCGTCCTGCAGGACGTTTCCGACGGCGTCCTTGATGACTGCCTCGGCCGTTTCAACCGCCTCGGCCTCGGCATTCCATTCATGGCCGCATTCGGGGCAGACCAGCAGCGCATCCATCTGGTAGGCGTACTCGCTGGAGCAGTTCGGGCATGGCGGCAAAGTATCAGACATGGAGCTAATTTTAGTGAGCTGACCTGTTTATTGTCGACCGAATCGAATATCGGACGGAAGCGGATTCCTCTTCGCAAAGCGGGCGTTTTCCGGCTGCCGGCAGAGACCCCCTGCCAGTGGGACTCGCCCTTGCCTGGCCGGTCCGATTCGCTCATACTCAGGCTAGGAGCAGTAGCCCGAACAGCGCGGGAAGGCACACCATGTCGAAGCACAAATACAACAAGTACGGCCCCCAGGTGTCCATCTCCGCCAAGGAGGGCCTGACTCTTGAGGTGCTCAAGCTTGCCGAGAAGGCCGGAGCCCAAGCCGGGCAGGCAACAGCCAAGGAACACCTGTATCAGAGCATCGCCAGGGGGTCGCTGCTGAACGAGCAGCAGACCGACGAACTGCTGGCCGCCGCCGAACGGGCCGGGGCCGCGGCGGCGCTCACCGCGGCGCGCAAGGTCCTGGACAAGACGCTGCGCACCTCATTCAGGCCGAGCCACTACGCTCCGCCGGCTCCCGGCGCGGCGTCTGACGCAGCACCCGCTGCCGCGCAGGAGACGCGGCCGTATTCCGAAACCTACGAGGAGCCGTTGGCCCGCTATTCACCGCCGGTCAGCCAAGTCGAAGCCCCTCGGCACAAGATCGACCAGCATGTCCTGACCGTCACCCGGGTGCAGAAGCTCAGCGACCAGCTGGTGCGCCTCGTGGCCAGCGCACCGAAGCTCGACGGCTACCGCTCCAACGGCGCACTGGATGAATACGTCAAGGTGTATGCCGCGGATCCCGCCCTCGGGCTGGTTCCGCCCTACGACCTGAGAGAGCTTCGCCAGCGGCTGCCGCGCGAGCAGGTGCCGCGCTCGAAGTCCTACACCATCCGCTGGATCGATCCGGTGGTCGATGAGCTGGCCATCGACTTCGTGCTCCACGGCGAGCCCGGAACTGTCGGACACTGGGCAGGCACTGTCGAGCCCGGTGCGGCGCTGGTCATTTCCCCGGCGCGCAGCAAGACCTCCATCCAGCTGGGCGCCGACTACTATGTGCTGGCCGCGGATGAAGCCGGGATACCGGCGATCTCCAAGATCCTCGAAACGCTGCCGGAGCACGCGCAGGGTGTGGCGCTGCTTGAAATTGCCGACGAAGGAGCAATGTTTGACGTGAAACATCCCCAGGGCATTGATTTACGCTGGCTTTCCCGCGACGGCGTGCCGGCAGGACGCAGCGACGTCCTGGCCGAGGCTTTCCAGACGCTGGCGGTCCCGCACCAAGGCCTGGGTGTCGTGGCCCATGCTGAACGAAGCACCGTCAAGGCCATCAGCCGCATCTGCGACCGCTGGAACCTGTCGAAGCGCTCCAGCCACATTTCCTCCTACTGGACGCTTCGCGAAGGACGGCTGATGCGCTGACCGCTGTGCCGGCGGCCTGCCGGCCCCGGAGAAGAATCCACGAACGCAATCCACTTCGTTTGTCTTCCCGCCAGCGCATCACGACGCAGCTCCTAACGCGCGCCGGCGAGCGCGTCCCCGGCCACCGGCGCCGGCAGGCCCAGATTGCCGCGCAGCGTGCGGTGCTCGTAGGCGGTGCGGAAGCGTCCGCGGCGCTGCAGCTCGGGGATCACCAGCTCGACGAAATCCGCCAAGCCGTCGGGCAGGCTCGGCGGCATCAGGTTGAAGCCGTCAGCCGCCCCGGTATCCAGCCAGAGCTCGATCTCGTCGGCGATCATCTCCGGCGTTCCGACCAAGGTGCAGTGCCCTCCCCCGGCCGCCAGCAGCCCGAGCAGCTCGCGCACCGTCGGCTGGTGGATCTCGATCAACCGCAGGATCGTCGCGTAGCGTCCGGCCGGGCCGGTGAAGTCTGCGGCGGAGGGAAGTACGGGCACCGGTGCATCCAGCTCCCAGGCGCTGGTGTCCTGGTGCACGAATACCGCCAGCTGGGCCAGGGCCTGCTCGACGGGCAGCAGGTCGTTGAGCCTGCGCTGCTTGTCCTTGGCCTCCTCCAGGGTGCGGCCCACGTAGGCGACCAGCCCCGGCATGATGGCCAGGGCCTGCGGATCGCGCCCGGCCGCTGCGGCCCGGGAACGCACGTCCTGCGCGTAGTCCAGCGCCATCCGCCGGTCGGCGGCCACCGCGTAGATCGCCTCGGCATGGACCGCCGCGAGCTCGCGCCCCTGGGCGGAGGCCCCGGCCTGGAAGAGGACCGGGGCGCCCTGCGGCCCGTCGGGAATGTTCAGCGGCCCGCGCACCCCGAAGTGCTCGCCTGCATGGTCGATGCGCGAGAGCTTTTTCGGGTCGGTGAACACGCCTGCGCGGTCGGCCCGCACCGCAGCCGACGGGTAGGAACCGAACAGCCCTCGCAGCACCGTGATGAACTCGTTGGCGCGGCCGTAGCGGTAGGCATGGTCGCCCAGCGTTTCACGCCCGTGGTTCTGCGCCTCGGAGTCCCACATGCTGGTGACCACATTGGCCCCGGCCCGGCCTCCGGAAAGCCGGTCCAGGCTGGCCAGCATGCGGGCGGCATGGAACGGGGTGTAGAAGCTGGAGGACACCGTGCAGACCAGACCGATCCGGCTGGTGTGCTGGCTCAGCGCCGACAACAGCGTGAACGGTTCGAAGAACCAGGTCGGTCCGGCCGCCGCGGCCTCCGGGGAGACGGCCTGGCCGTCGGCCAGGAACACCGCGTCCAGCAGGCCGCGTTCGGCCAGCTGCGCCAGTTCCACGTAGTACGCGGTCTCGCCCAGCCGCTCGGCCGGGGAATCCGGCGCCCGCCAGGCCGCCTGGTGGTGCCCCGCGCCGTAGATGAACAGGTTGAACCGGGCCTGCTTCCTCGATGCGCTCATCCCTTGACCAGGCCGCCGTCGACGATCAGGTTCTGTCCGGTCACCCCGCGCGAGAGCGGCGAGGCGAAGAACAGCACCGCGTCGGCGAGCTCGGCCGGCGAGGTCACCCGGCGCAGCGGGGTACCGGAGGCGATCAGGTCGAAGACCTCTTCAGGAGTGGCGGCCGAGGCATCCGTGGTGCGCAGCAGGCCCCCGGAAACCATGTTGACGTTGATGCCTTCCGGGCCCAGGTCGTCCGCGAAGGTGCGGGTCAGCGAGAGCAGCGCCGCCTTGGTGGCGGTGTAGTCGTGGTACGGAACCACTGGGTGCTGGAACAGATTCGTACCGATGTTGACGATGCGCCCAAACCCTGTCTGGCGCATGCCCGGAAGCACTGCCTGGATCGCGGCGACGGGTGCGAGCACGGAGCCGGCGAACTGGGCCGTGAGCTCTTCGGCGGACAGCTCGTCTGCCTTGGAACGGGCATCTGCGTTGAAGGAGAAATCCACCAGCGCGTTGTTGACCAAGGTGGTGATCGGGCGGCCGAAGTGCTCGGCCGCGGCGGCGGCCAGGTCCTTCAGCCCGGCGGCGTCGCGCACGTCGGCCTGCAATGCCAGCGCCTGTCCGGGGAATGCGGCGGCAAGTTCCTCGGCCGCCTGCGACGAGCTGCGGTAGTTGACGACGACCTTCGCCCCGGCGTCCAGAAAAGCGGCGCTGATGGCCGCGCCCAGCCCGCGGGCGCCGCCGGTGACCAGCACCAGTTGTTCCTTGAGCGGCAGTGCGGTGGTGGAAGAAGCTGCGGTGTCGGTTGCTGCGTGTGCGTTCATGGTGCTCGAACTCCTTGAAGATGTGTCAAGGCGAACGGGACCCCGGCGTAGATGCGTGGCATCGAGGTATCCAGGACATTCCCTTCGCCAGTGCTAACTGGATCAGGTTCGACGGGTTTTATCTCAGCCGCATGGCGGCACCCCGTGTCACTACGTCCCATTAGTACCACAAGCCGTCCGGGACGGCCGAACACGTGTCTTCGCCGGGTGTTTCCGGAGCTACTGGATGACCTGGACTTCAAAACCCGCCGGAGCCGAGAGCTCCGGGATCAGCTCGATGACCAGATTCTCGATATTTTTCTCGTCAAGTTCGACTTCCACGACGTTTGCTTCTGTCGAGCATTGGACGACTTTTTGCTTCAGGGCGCTCTGCCCATCCCTGACGCGTAGGTCGATCTGGCCCACGCCTGAACAACTGAACTTGATCAAATAGGGACCCGGTAAGCCATCTGTTTCCAAGGAGAGTTCTTCCGGCGCAAGGGTTCCGCCTTGCTGGTACAGAAAGCGTGCGGCGTTCCATGCAACCAACCCTTGATATCCGCGCTGCTCGATTTCGCCCTGCCAGAATCCTATGCCGTCCATAGCGGTAGGGTCTGAGGATATTCCGACCATCGCCAGATACATCAGCGGCGGGTAGTGCAGTGCAACTTCTTGGCGGTGGGCGATCTCCTCAGGCGACGATTCCTCGACGGGTTGCTGGAATTGGAGGGTGTTTGACTGTTGCCTGGGCGATTCGCGATCTAGCGGGCCGAGCTGGGACACCGGAGTTGTGCAGGACGTGAGCGCAAGAATTACAGCTCCGAGCAGAGGCAGCATTTTCTTCATTCGCTCACTTGCCATCATTTTGGTACAGGTTGAGTTCGTAGGATCCGATGGTTTCGGGATCACCGGAAACCAAAATGCTGTAGCTCTCGGCGGATGGACCGATTTCAAACTCGCCGTGGGTGGTTGCTGCGGGGACCTCGCAGGTCAATGGGATCTCGACCGATGGCTCCATGCCAATTTCCGGAAAATCTACGTTGATGAAAACCTGCACGGCCGCGCGCCCAACACCCCAGCAACCAAATTCAACCTTGTAATCACCCGCTTCTTCCGCGGTGCCGCTCATGGATGTCGAATCGTTGATAACCTCTTGCTCGCCATTTTCGCCTATAAAGGTCGTGGATCGGAAAAATCCCGAAAGTCCCATGGCAAATTCGTCCACATCATCACGCGTATCAAGGTCGCCGAAGATCGGGGTAGCTCGCAGAACCTGTGTTTGCAGCTCTGAGAAAATCGGAACACCTTCTTGGTAATACTTCGCGTAGGGATCGTCACCGTGTTGTTCCGCTTCCCAGGCCGAGTCATACCCGCCGAGATCTTGCTGTTCCACGGGTTTAAGCTTGGATACGGGTGTCGTACAGGCACTGAGCAGCAGTACGCCGGCCAGCAGTGGATACAGAAACTTCTTCACAGCAACATCCCGATGGTCATTCAAATCAGCATCATGCTGACCATATTTCGTCTACCGAAAGAAAACAATACTTGTCACAGCGGATTATGGCGGCAAAATGGTAACTTTTTCAATTCAGCCTGCCAACTTCCGAGAAGAGAATCACAGCAAGACACCTGGAGCGAATCAGAGTTTCGTCGGTGCAGGCACATAGAGTCGAATGCTGGGACCGCGGATTGCAGTCCCGCCGCATATTCAAGGAGAAGTACCACCGCATGCGACTGCTGCGCCGCACCCTGTCCCTAGTTCTCGTCGCATCCACCCTCGGACTGGTTTCCTGCTCATCGCTGGCTTCCACGGATTTCACCGGGACAAACGGCGCCCAGGCCGCGACCCCGACAGCCGATCAGCAGGCGACGTATGCCACGTCCCTGAACCAATTGGAAGACATCGCCATCAAGGGTCGCGCACCGAAGACCGGCTACTCTCGCGAGCAATTCAGCAACGGATGGAAAGATACCGACAACAACGGCTGCGATGCGCGCAACGATATCCTCGCTCGCGATCTGGACAATGTTGAATACAAACCGGCCCGGGTCGACTGCGTGGTATTGAGCGGAACTTTCCATGACCCCTACACGGGCAAGACGATCAATTTCGAGCGCGGCCAAACCACAAGTTCCGCCGTACAGATCGACCATGTCGTCGCGCTGTCGGACGCCTGGCAGAAGGGCGCCCAGAAATGGAGCAAGGATGAGCGCCTCCAGTTCGCCAACGATCCGTTGAATCTCCTCGCCTCGGACGGACCCACAAACGCCGCCAAGGGCGACAAGGACGCGGCAACATGGCTGCCACCAAACAAGGACTTCCGCTGCGAATACGTGTCGCGGCAGACCCAGGTCAAGGCCAAGTACGGTGCATGGATGACACAAGCCGAGCATGATTCCATCAAGAAGATCCTGACGTCCTGCGTTTAGCAGAAGATCTTCGGAAACCGTTCTCAACCCACAGATTGAGCGTTTCCCAGTAAATTACCACTTTGGGCGTATGTTCAACCGGCTGGATTTATGGCATCATTGATGTTATTCCAGCCGATAGCGAATTGTTTTCGCGATTATTTGGCGAAAATCGACAATTCAAGGGTGCACGATGAAGTCACGGTTGCTCGGCGTAGTACTGCTGCTGGCCAGCGTCTGCATTTTCGTGCTCGCGCTGGACAACTCCCAACGCTCTCTGGCAACCACCTGCTGGGTCACTTCAACCCTGATGTTCATTGCGGCAGCCATGCTGCTCCTCAGCGGCATCGTCGGATCTTCCTCGGTGACCGCCGGAGATCCACGACGCAAGCGCCAGCGCTAAAGCCTCCGACTCTTTTTCACCGCATGCCCTGCCGCATCGGCAGGGCATGCGGCATTTCCAGTGATGCAACCCACCGAACAGGACTCTTGCTGCACAAAAAGATCTGTTTTATACGTGAAATTTACGTTCAAGCATCGACAGGTTCACCTTCATGGGATAAACATGAGAGAAGTCACACGCTTAACTCTGAGGAGAATCTATGCCTGCGCTCAGGCGGATCAAGAACATTTCGCTGACTTCCCTGGCTACCGCATCCTTGGTTGCGGCCGGTTGCGCGGTAGCCCAGGCCGCAACGGTGGCAGAGCCAGCTGCCGAAACTTTCACCCTGGACATCTTGGACATCAATGATTTCCACGGGCGCATCGCTCCCAACAGCGACTCTGCCGGCGCAGCAGTCCTGGCAGGAGCAGTCGACGAACTGCGCGCGCAAAACCCGAACACCTTGTTCGTCTCAGCTGGCGACAACATCGGCGCCTCGACCTTCGCTTCGGCCTCGCAGGACGACAACCCGACCATTGACGCGTTGGCCGCGGGCGGGCTCGATGTTTCCGCGGTAGGCAACCACGAATTCGACAAGGGATTCGACGATCTCAGTGGCCGCGACAGGCGCGTCATCAACCGCTACGCCACTGCGTCGGGGCAGGAAGGTGAAGATTTCGCCCTTGGAGCAAATGTGTATGAAAAGGGCACCAAGATCCCAGCCCTGCGCGAATACGCGATTCGGGAAGTCAATGGCATCAACGTCGGTTTCATCGGAACCGTGACCGAAGATGTCCCGTCATTAGTCACTCCCACAGGTATCAAGGACCTGGCGTTCGGCAACGAGCTCGAAGCGGTCAACCGCGTCGCCAAGCAGCTTTCCGACGGCGACACGACCAACGGCGAAGCATCTGTCATTGTCGCGTTGACCCACAACGGCTCGGAAAGTACCACCTGCGAAGCTATCGCCGCAGAGAAAACCACCTACGGCGAGCTGGTCCGTGGTGCCAGCGAGCAAGTGGACGCCATTGTGTCCGGCCACACCCACCAGGGGTACAAGTGCGATAACATCGCAGGGCCCACGGGCACTAAACGTCCGGTCATCCAAGCCCACCAGTACGGCACAACCCTGGGCAAGATCTCCCTCGTGGTCGACCGAACCAGCGGTGAAGTGACCAGCTTCTCGACTGGGCTCTTGCCACTGGCAACTGAGGACGAGGCCGGCGACTGGAAGCCAAACTACACCGCGAACGCAACAGTACAAAACATCGTGAAGAAGGCGGTGGCGGATTCCGAAGAAGTCGGCAACGTGAAGGTCGGAGAAATTTCCGCCGATATCCTGCGCGGTGGCAAGAAACCGGGATCCGACCGCGGTGTGGAATCCACGCTGGGCAACACTGTAGCAGACATCCACTTGTGGGCCACCTCGAATGAGGACTTCGCCGGAACTCCGGCGCAGATTGCCTTCATGAACCCGGGTGGCCTGCGCGCAGACCTGGTGTATGCGAAGGCCCCGAAGGTTCCTAGCGACAAGGACGGCCAAGTTTCCTACAAGGAAGCCGCCGATGTGCAACCGTTCGCCAACACGCTGATCACCTTCGAAATGACCGGTGCGCAGGTACGCGAGGCGCTGGAACAACAGTGGCAGCCGGAGGGCTCCGAGCGGTCCAAGCTGCATCTGGGCATCTCCGAGGGTCTGTCCTACACCTACGTCGAGGACGCACCTCGCGGGGAGCACATCAAGGACATCACCTTCAACGGCGAACCGCTGGACGAAGCCGCCACCTTCCAGGTTGCAGCAAATGCGTTTTTGGCCGCTGGCGGCGACAACTTCGCGGCCTTCGCCGAGGGCACGAACCACGCCGACTCCGGGCAGATCGACCTGGAGGCCACCGTGAACTACTTCAAGTCCCACGACGTCGTCGACCCGGCCCCGCTGGGCCGCGCGATGGTCGCAGGCACCGACTGGGCCCAGATCGAGCTTTCCGCCACCGAGGCGGAAGCCGGCCAGGACATCGAGGTCACCATCACCGGGCTGGAGGAAGGCGCTCAGATCACCGCGTCGGCCTTCGGAGGCGAGCTGGAGATCACCGACATTCCGGCGGCCGATGCGCAGGGAAGCACCACGTTCACCCTGCCGATCGCCGAAGATACCGAGGCCGGCGACTACGAGCTGCTGATCTCGCAGGTGCAGCGCGAAAGCATCTCCACCACGTTCACCGTGGTGGCCGCCGAGCCGCCGGCCAGCCCGACGCCTTCGGAAAGCGCATCGCCCACTGCAAGCCCGTCCCCGACACAGACTCCTGACGAGTCGGGCGAGCCGACCAGCTCGGCCACGCCGACAGCTTCGGCCACCCCGACGGACAACGGCAACCAGAATGACCGTGATGACCTGGCGCAGACTGGTTTCAGCGCATCCTGGATCGGCATGGCAGCCGGGGGCATCGTCCTGCTGGGCATCCTCCTGTTGCTGGTACGCCGCTTCGGAAACAAGAACAGCCACTAGGCTGATCGCCGCACCAGCTGCGTAGAGCGAAGGCGCGGACCCCTGACGGGGTCCGCGCCTTCAACGCTTAATGAGTGAATTAGTCGATGACCAGTTCGCCCATGGCGTCCCAGTCCTCGCCGTCGACCTTGCGGGAGACGATCTTCGGGGTGGTTACCAGCAGCGGGCGCATGGACTCCAGGCCGGCTGCGAAGTGTGCGGAGTTGACGTGGGCGCCAGCGGCTTCGTCATCGCGGAATGCCTCGACGAGCACGAACTCGTTGGGATCCTCGACGCTGATCGACCAGTCAAACCACAGGTTGCCTTCTTCGGCGCGGGTGGCCTTGGTGAACTCGGCAACGTGGTCCATGAAGCTGTCGGTGAATTCTGGCTTTACCTGATATTTAACAACGATGAAGTACATGCTTCCAGTCTATTGATCCACCGGCGTTTTGGGCCCTTCAGCACATGTATTCTTGGTCCCTTTGGCGAAACCGTGGTCCACAGGTCCCGGCCAGAACCTTCTCCGGAGGCTGGCAAGAAGGCATGAGGCAGATAGGGGCTTAAGTGGTCGGGCCGGCCTCGTCCTTCATCCAGAACGGAGAATAGTGGTATCCGTCCGGGTCGTCGAACTGCCGCTGGTACATGAACGGATAGTCATCGGTGTCGCCGATTTTTCCTCCTGCGGCTCCAGCTCGCTCGACCAGCTCGTCGACCGCTTCGCGGCTGCCCAGGTCGAATGACACCGTGACCTTCGAGGGCGTATCGGGCCCGCCGATAAGTTCTTCCACGCCTCCGACACTCGCATACATTTCACGGCTGCCGAGCATGACATACTGATCAGCCGAGATCGCAAAACAGGCGACCTCGTCGCTGGACATCTCGGAGTTCAGCGTCCAACCGAGGGCTGTGTAGAACGCAGTGGCCCGCTCGACGCTCTGGACGGGGCACGTAATGAACAGGCTCATGAATCCATGGTTCTCATTCGACGATGCGCTGTCAATGCCCCGCGTCGGCTCGCCTCAAGCATCCGCGAAGGCTCCGGTCCCCGACCTGGACTCAGGCCCCAGATTCCCGGAAGCAGGACCATGCGCCGCAGGCCCGGTGCCTTGGATAGAGGCGTCCGGCCCGGGCGATGCCGAAAGCAGGAGCCGCTTGTTTCTATTTGCAGGTAGCAGCCTGGGCAAATATAGGTAGTGAATGATTGAGCCGTATATTGAATTCCAAATTCATCCTGACAAGACTGAATTTAGGATGGCGCTTGCAACCATCCATTGTTGCCGGGGCGGCGCAAATAATCCCCCAAGTTATTTGTGCGGCAGCGAGGCTCTCCACTTACCCCCAATACGGTGGAGAGCCGCCCCTCCCGATACTTTTTGCCTTGCCGGCTTGGCCGGCATTCACCAGGAACGGCGGATGACTTCCTTGTCCCGGTTCGGCATTCCGTCGACGACCAGATCATAGGAGTCCTCGATGAGCTCGCGCATGGTTTGCTCGTCCAGCCCCATTCGCACCGAATTCCAGTGCTTCTTGTTCATGTGATATCCCGGGGTGATCTCCGGGTGCTCGCTTCGCTGCTGGTCAGCCAGCGCGGGTTCGCATTTCAGGTTCAGCAGCAGTTCGCCGTGCAGGTGCATGATCAAGGCAAACAGCTTGCCGTTCTCCCGGTCCCTGCCGGCGACCTTGAAGACTGTCGTTTCCGGCCCGAACGGATGGTCTTCATAGGCGCGGGGCATCTGCAGGCACAAGGCCCGCCAGGCATTTTCCGTGCGTTCCTTGTCGCTATGCGACGATCCATTGCCCGACATTGTGAGCTCCCCGGTTCCCTCAACGATCCACGTTTCGGAGCCAACGGTATCAGCCTGAATCGGCTTCGTGCTGGGCTATCGGCGCCCCGACGATACCGGGTCGCTAAATACGCGGAAATTCGATCATGGGGCAGGTGTCCATGACGACGTCCAAGCCGGCAGCAGCTGCCCTCTGTGCCGCGCTCTGGTCTATCACCCCTAGTTGAAGCCAGATTGCCCGCGCGCCGACGGCAATTGCCTGGTCGACGACGTCGCCGACTTTCTGCGAATTGACGAAGCAGTTCACCACGTCGATCGTGCCCGGGATCTCCGCCAGCTTCTCGTAACCGCTCCGGCCGAATACCGACTCCCCGGTGAGCGACACCGGAATGATTTCCATGCCCAGCGAGTCCTGGAGGAAGCGTGCGACCGAAGGCGCAACGCGCCGCGGATTGTTGGTCAAGCCGACAACTGCCCAGCGGCCTCGATTTGTCAGCAATCGCCGGATGACTGCGGGATCGTTTACGTGGTTGGTGCCCATGTGCGCAACGATACCGCCGTTGCCGGTGAAAGTCTGCGGATCAGGAAATGGCAGGCAGATCCCCTCCCAGTTGCATCTGCCTGCCAAGCTCTGTTGCTAGCCCTGGTACTGCAGGCTGGCCTCGGAATTTGCGGCCGAGTATTCGGTGAAGGCGCCGCGGTACTGGGCTGCCGGATGGTTTGCCGGGAGCTTGTCCCCGCGTCCGAAGACCTTTTGCCGCAGGCTTCCCGGCGCATACTCGCTCTGCGCCAGGCCGCGGTGGCGCAGCTCCGGAAGGACGCCTTCGATGAAGTTGTCGTACGAGCCGGGCAGCACGTGGTTCATGATGTTCAGCCCATCGATCCCGGCATCCTGCCAGCGCTCCAGCTCGTCGACGATCTGTTCCGGGGTGCCCACGATCTGCTGGGCCTTGGCCCGGTAGTTCGCCAGGTCGCGCAGGGTTGGATTGCGTCCCGGGGTCGAGGCCAGTACCGCTTCCAGCACGCCCTGGGCGCCTTCGGTCTTCACCGCGCCCAGTGGAGTGTCCAAGTCCAGCCCGCCGAGGTCGACGCCGATGCCTCCCCCAATATGGGCAACGATGGCCTCCAGGTCTAGATACTGGTCGTATTCCGCTTCCAGGGCCTTGGCCTCTGCTTCGGTGGAACCGACCACGAAGGAGAGCCCTGCGAAGACCTTGATATCCGTGCGGGTGCGGCCGGCGGCTTCGAGGTTGCCGATCAGCTGGGCGTTTTTCTTGGCCACGTATTCCGGGTGCGGCGCAAACAGGAACGTCGCCTCCGCATGGGTGGCGGCGAACTGCGAGCCGCGCGGCGAGGACCCCGCCTGAAACAGGAACGGGGTGCGCTGGACGCTGGGCAGGGCCAGGTGCGGCCCGTCGATCGAGTACAGCTGGCCGCGGTGGTTGATCTTGTTGACCCGGGCCGGGTCGGCGTAGATGCCCGACTCCTTGTCTGCCTTGAGCGCATCGTCCTCCCAAGAGCCCTCCCAGAGCTTGTAGGCGGCTTCCACGTACTCCTCGGCCCAGGCGTAGCGGTCGTCGTGCGCGACCAGGTTGTCGCCGCCGAAGTTTCGGTGCGCGTTCTCCAGCACGCTGGTCACGATGTTCCAGGCCACGCGGCCGTTGGACAGGTGGTCGAGCGTGGAGGCCTGGCGGGCGAACTGGAACGGGTGCGCCTGCACCACCGAGCTGGTCATGGCCAGCCCGATGTCGCTGGTGGTGGCGGACAGCGCGGAGAGCAGCACCAGCGGGTCCTGGCTCGGAACCTGCAGCCCCTTGCGCACCAGCGAGGCCCAGCCGCCCTCGTGGTCGCCGTACAAGCCCACCACGTCGGCGAAGAACAGGCTGTCGAACTTGGCGTCTTCCAGCTTCTTGGCCAGCTCCACCCAGAGCGCCAGCTCGTTGAACTTGTGCTGCTCGGCCTGAGGGTGGCGCCACATGCCGCCGAGGATGTGGCTGGAGGTGTTCATCAGGAAGGCCGAGAGCAGGAAGCGCGGCCGCGAGTCGAAGGTTCCCATGGCTACTTGGCTCCCTTGGCTTCGCCGATCGAGTGCAGTCCCGTCGGGATGGTTCCGTTGATGAAGTAGTCGCCCACCGAGCGGGCCTTGAAGGCGACCGGGTTGTGGGTGGCGACGGTGCGGGCATTGCGCCAGAAGCGGTCAAGCGACTTGGAGGTGGAGACCGCCGAGGCGCCGGTGACGTCGAAGAGCTCGCTGGTGGCGTCCAGGACCAGCTTCGGGGCCGCCACGTGCGCCTGCTGCACCGCGAGCTCGGCGCGCAGGAAGGCGGCCTCCGCATCCAGTCCGAGGCTCGGGTCCAGCGCGGCGTCCAGGTCTCGGGCCGCCGACACCACAATCGATTCCGCGGCGAAGACGTTGGAGGCCAGGCGTCCCACAAGCTCCTGGATCTGCGGGTCGTCCTTGAACAGCGCGCCGGAGCCGGTGTTGAAGGTGCGGGTGCGGGTGGCGACGATCCGGGCGGCTTCGTTGCGGGCGGCCTTGCCGATGCCGACCAGCACCGAGAGCAGGCACAGCTGGAAGAACGCGGGCTCCAGGGTGGAGGCCACCTTGCGCTGGATGATGTTCTGCTCGTCCACCGCGACGTTGGTGAAGATCGCGGTGCCGGTGCCGGTCAGCGGCTGGCCGAAGCCGTCCCAGTCGTCGAGGATCTCAACGCCCTGGGCGCGGCGGTCGACCACCGCGTACTGGCGCCCCTCGACGCCGTCCGTGGTCGCCATGACAACTACCCAGTCAGCGAAGATCGAGCCGGTGGTGTAGTACTTCTCGCCGCGCAGCACCCACCCGGCATCGGACTTGACGAGCTTGGTGTTGGTGCTGCCCAGCGCGTTGCCGCCGCGCTCGGTGGCGGCATTGCCGAAGATCTCCCCGGCGAGCACACGCGGGAACCAGCGGTCCTGGAATTCCTGCGGCTGCAGCGCGATGGTTTCAACGAACGAGAAATGGCTGCGCAGCAGGTGCGACACATTGGAGTCGGCGGCCGACAGTTCGATGAGCAGGCGGAAAAGATGCTCATGGCTGACCGGATCCCCGCCGTGGCTGGCCGGAACGCGCAGCGTGGTGAATCCGGCGTCCTTCAGCCACTGGACCTGCTCGAAGGGCAGGATGCGCTGCTGTTCGCGTTCGCGAGTGCCTTCGGCGATGCGCGCGAATACCTCGCTGAAGCGGGCCGAGAGCTGCTGGTAGGCGGCTTCGCTGCCAACTAAATCAGTTGCTTGCAGGCTCATTTCTCTCCAAAAACTAGTGGCGACTTGTTGACGCTCATAAATCCTGCTAAAAAGAGGGCTCGTTCGCTCTCGAGCTGAGACGGATGGGGAACGAGCCTCGATCGAAAATTACTTATTCCACGTCGCGAAGTCGGCCTTCCAATCGCGATCCCAAGGGGTGGTCAATGCGCCATCAAGGTAGTTCTTGTACCAGTCGCGGACTTCATCAGAGTGGTAGGCAGCTTCAAGTGCTTTGCCTTTTTCCGTGTCCATGAATCCCGGCTTGGCCGCAACGAGGTTGATATACGGAAGGGCTTCTTCTTCTTTTTCAAAGAGCAGCGCATCTTCAGGAGTCAGGCCAATTTCGGCTCCAAGGCGGGCAAACAAGAATCCGGCATCAACGTCTGGCAGGGTTTTCGACAGAGACTGCTGATCCACCTCGACGAAACTGAAATTCTTCGGATTCTCCAGAATGTCTTTCTGCGACAAATGGATGACGCTCTTTCCCTCGGTAACCTTCAAAAGCCCTGCTTTGTCCAAGAGGGCCAAGGCCCTGCCATTGTTTGCGGGGTCTACAGGCAACGCAATCTTTGCCCCGTCCGGCAGTTCAGATGCCGACTTGTATTTCGACGAATACACACCAGCCGGCGAACTGTATGTGTAGAACGCAGGTTCAACATCCACATTCTGATCCTTTTTGAACTGCTCAAGATAGGCTCCGTGCTGGAAGAAGTTCGCGTCGTATTCTCCGTTGGAAACCACATGGTTAGGCTGAACGATGTCGGTAACGTATGTGGCTTCCAACTTCCAACCCTGCTGTTCCAAAATCTTCTGAGCGATCTTGGTTGGTTCCTGCGAGGGAGCTGATTCCGTAACGATCATCTTGATCGTCTTATCGTCGGAGGATGCGGCGTTTCCACCGGATAGCCCGCAGGAGGTTAGTCCCATGACTGCCACTGCACTAGCTGCCAATGCCAGGAATGAACGACGAGTTGTTTTCTGCATGATTTGATCTCTATTCGAAGACTGAGGTTTGTTGGTTAGCGCTTGTCTGCGCGTCGCGAGAACGTGGTTCCCAAAAGTTGAACTGCATGAACCATGAGGATCATGAGAATGATCGCAATGAGCATGACTCCGGTTTCATATCTGTAATAGCCGTAGCGAATTGCAAAGTCCCCGATGCCACCGCCGCCTACAAGTCCGGCCATTGCTGAGTAAGAGATAAAGCTGACGGTCATGATCGTCATGGAAGACAGGAGAGCCGGTTTAGCTTCGACTAGGAGGACATCTCTGATGATTTGTCCTCGTGTTGCACCCATTGCCTGTGCTGCTTCGACAACGCCTGAACCGAGTTGAGTGATGTTCTGTTCGACGAACCGAGCAAAATAAGGGATAGCGTTGATGGTAAGTGGGACGATCACCGCTGCCGTGCCAACGGTTGTTCCTACAACGAATCTGGTGAATGGAATGATCGCGATAAGCAAGATCAGGAACGGGAACGACCTCAGAGTGTTCACGATCCCGTCGACTACTCGATGCAGTCGCGGCCGCGGACGCAATCCATTGGGTGACATGGAATATAGCCAGATGCCTAATGGAGTTCCTATCAGAACTGCAAGAGGGATCGAGACAAGGAGCATCGCTAGCGTTTGCGCAATAGCAGTCCAAATTTCGGGTGCCAGTTCAGCTACTCGCTCGATGGTGAAGCTTGATACCCCTTGAGTGGTCAGCAGTACATTTAGGTTGTTCATCAGTTTCTTCTCCCTTTCGATCTAGGCGAAGACCGATGTTGCAAGCTCATTGGTTTTGTTCCTGCGCTGCAGGCTAATTTCATCGCTAATCAAATAGCGGCCAATTGAAGTTTGTGGTTCAAAACCTGGTTCCTTCAGACTTCTCAGCTCAAATTCTTCAACTACTGAACCGTCTTCCATGACCGACACTTTGTCTGCAATTGCCTTAATGACGTTCATTTCGTGCGTGACGATAATTGTCGTGATCCCGAGATTGGCATTGATGTCGCTGAGGTATTGCAGCACCGAAGCGGTCGTTCGGGGATCAACCGCGCTAGTGGGCTCGTCGCAAAGCAGAATTTTCGGTTCCGTAACCAGCGCCCTTGCAATCGAAATCCGTTGTTTTTGGCCTCCAGATAGCTGGCCGGGATAGGCCGATGCTTTGTCGGACAGGTCCACAACACTGAGTGCTTCCAACGCTCGCTGGCGCCGTTCCCTTTTTGGGACGCCCTGGAACTTCAGATTAAGTTCAACATTCTGAACGGCTGTTCGGTTGTTCAGCAGATTGAAATGCTGGAAAATCATTCCGATCTGATGCCGCTGTGCGCGCAGTTCCTCTTCATTGAGTGACATCAGGTCGATACCTTCGACCAGCACCTTCCCTGATGTCGGTCTTTGCAAGAGGTTGATATTTCGCAGCAATGTGGATTTACCGGCCCCAGAGAACCCGATAATGCCATGGATACTGCCCTGTGCAATGTCAAGATTTACGTTCTTGACGGCGGTAAATTTGTTTTCCCCTTCGCCAAAGGTTGTCGTCACGTCTTGCAAGTGGATCATGTTCGCTCCTTACTTCGTCTTAAGGCGGAGCATTCTTCCCTGCTTTGCGATTGATTAACACGATCGTCAGCATCGAGAAGTAAAAGATCTCCATCGGTCCGGGCCTTAGCACCGCTTCCGCTGTCGGGTGGTTGCTGCGACGTCAACGAGCCAGGTCTCTCAGTCGCTCTGGATGGTGTGGTGTCCAATTTCTTGAACAATTTCAGTGTCGAACACGGAGTTGAATGTGACCAAGCGTGACGTAAGTAAAACGTCATGAAACCCAGCAACGGTTATCAACGCTCTTGAAACGAGTCATTTTGCACGTCACAAAGCGTCTTGTGACGATTCTTGTCGACAGCTCTGACAAATTCTTGACTCGGCACCAGGACGCAAGATCTGTTGCGGCTCCATGGGTGAAGGAGCTAGTGGGGCAAAATCGCGATATCAGCGACCACGGCCTGCCGCTTCCCAAGCCGATGCGTCCGCCGTCCGGTGAACACGGAAATCACCGTCTGCTGCGGAATGGAACAACCCTCGATTGGAACCGGAAATTAGGTTAGCCATAATAAGCAATTTCGCCATTCCAATCGCGCTAAGAAAGACGGGCAACATGACCGCCACCGACGCAACACAGTTTTCCGCCCGGCTTCGCAGCGTCACCCAGGAAGATCACCACGCCGCAGAATCCAGCGACTTCATCACCACGCTGATGGGCGGGGAACGCTCGGCACGCGACTACATGCTGCTTATTGCCCAGTACCACTACATCTACGGTGCGTTGGAAGAGGAAGTCCGGGTGCTTGCCGCGGATCCGGAACTTCGCCAAATCTTCGACGCGGCACTTGAACGCAGTGGGCAGATTGCAAAAGACCTGGATGTCCTGCTGCCGGCCCACGGGTTGAAGGAGATCCCCGCGGCGTTGCCGGCCACCGAGGCCTACGTTGCGGCAATCCGCGCCTCGGCGGCGGAACCGGCGCGCCTCGTCGCCCACCACTACCTGCGCTATCTGGGAGACCTGTCCGGCGGCCTAGCCATCGGAAAGCTCGTATCCCGCCACTATTCCATTCCCGATGAAGCATTGAACATGTGGAAGTTCGAGGCCATCGACAAGCCAAAAATCTACAAGGATTCCTACCGCGACAAACTCGATGTTTTCGGGGCGAACACCTCGCATGCCGAAGCGGTGCTGGACGAGGCGAAGCGCGGGTTCCAGTGGAACAAGTCGATCTTCGAGGACCTGCTGAAGGCAAGCGCCAGCGAGCTGAGCGCCGCATCCTAGGTTTTCGGAAGTTCTGCACTGACCTGCCACCGGCCGCGGGAATGCCTTCGGCCGGCACGTCGTTGGCAACGGTAACCGTCAACGGAGGAAACTCATGAAGATCGCAGTCGCCGGAGCTACCGGAAAACTCGGCACCCTCGTTATCGATGCGCTGTTATCCCGGGACGCCCCAGCGGGCAGCCTGGTCGCGCTCGGCAGGTCCCCGCAGAAACTCGCCGCCTTGGCAGCCAAGGGCGTGGAGACCCGCGTCGCCGACTACAACGCGGCGCACACGCTCGTCGCGGCCCTCGAAGGCGTCGACAGGCTGCTGCTGATTTCCGGCAGCGACGTGGGACACCGGATCCCGCAGCACGAGAACATCATCAATACCGCCCGTCGTGTTAACGTGTCGCTGATCGCCTACACATCCATCGCCAACGCGCGCACCGGCCAGCTGAAGCTGGCCGCCGAACACGTGGCCACCGAGGACCTGCTGGCAGGATCCGGGATCCCCTATGTCCTGCTGCGCAACGGCTGGTACACCGAGAACTACACGGACCAGCTCATGGGCTACCTCAACAGCGGGGTGATCCTCGGCGCGGCGGGCGAGGGAAAAATCAGCGCCGCCACCCGCGCGGACTTCGCCGAGGCTGCAGCGGCCGTCCTGCTGGATGAGCAGGTTGCCGGGGGAACCATCTACGAGCTCGGCGGAGACAAGTCCTTCACGCTCGGCCAGCTGGCCGGAGCGCTCGGCGCCGCCACCGGGCAAGAGGTCACCTACCGGGATCTGGACCCGCAGACCCTGGCCGGCATCTACGAACAGTCCGGAATTCCCAAGGTTTACGCCGAGATCCTGGTGGACACCGACGTGCGTATCCGCGACGGCGCCCTTGAGGTGCACGGCTCGGACCTCGCCCGGCTGATCGGCCGCGCACCCACCCCGCTGGGCAGGGCCATCAAGCAGGCCCTGAACAGATAGGCACGGCGCCTTCGGCCCCGGCGAGCGCACGCCGGCTGATTGCGGATATCCTTGGCCTGGATTGAACGAAATGCCCGATTCGCTCGTGTATCAGGCATGAGCGAGAATCAACTCGGAAAATCCCGGCCGCGAAAGGGGCGCGTGACAACCAGCGATGACGCCACCCTGCGGCTGCTGCATGAAAGATACGCGCAGCCGCTGTGGCGTTATGTCTTCTCGCTGACCAGAGACTCGTACCAGGCGGAGGACATCGTCCAGGAGACCCTGCTCAAAGCCTGGAATTCCCCGCGGATTCTCGACGAACCGGTGGAAGAGGTCCGCGGGTGGATGTTCACGGTGGCCCGCAACCTGGTGATCGACCAGTCCCGCAGCGCACGCTCACGGCATGAACGCAGCATCGAACGGCTGCCTGATCAGCCCGCCGCGGATCACGCCGACCAGATTTTCGACGAGATCCTCATTCATGACGCGCTCGCTGCGCTCAGCGAACCGCACCGGCAGGTGGTGGTGCTGGCCTACTACGGCGCCTGCAGCACGCAGCAGATCGCAACGGAATTGGGCATCGCGGACGGAACCGTGAAGTCCCGGCTGCACTATGGGATGAGGGCCTTGAAGCTGGCCCTCCAGGAACGGGGAGTAATACGATGAGCGAGCATGAGAAGTTCGCCCAATGGGATGCCGCCTATGTGCTGGGCGCGCTGGAGCCGGCCGACCGCCGGCTGTTCGAAGAGCACCTGGAGAACTGCGAACGCTGCCAGGGCGCCGTATCCGAGCTCAGCGCGCTGCCGGGCTTGCTCTCGCGCGCGCACGACCCGGAAGAGGTGACGGCCCTGGTGCCGCAGCCCCCGGCGGACCTGTTCGAGAAGACCGCCCGGCGCGCGGCCTCCGCGCGCCGGCGCCGCGGCACCCGCATGATCCTGCTGGCCGCGGCCGCCGTCGCCGTGATCCTGGGCATCGGCCTGCCGTTCCTGCTGCGCCCGGCCGCTCCCGGACCGGTGCTTGCCCTGCAGCAGGTTGCCGAGCAGTCGCTGAGCGCCGACGTCGGCTTCGAGTCGGTGGCGTGGGGCACCCGGCTGAACATCGACTGCGACTATCCCGCAGGCTACGAATTCGGCGACGCCAACGGCCCGTGGTCCTACGCGCTGCTGGTGACCGACACCAAGGGAAGCACCATGCAGGTCGCCACGTGGAAGGCAGTGCCCGGCAAGAAGATCACCCTCCAAGCCGCCACCTCGCTGCCGGTCGACCAGATCGCCGAGGTGACGGTGAAGACCCTGGCCGGACTGACGGTCCTGCAGTCGCCGATGGACAAGAATTTGCTGGATCAGTGAACCGGGACGGGCTGCGCCTCGTGTAGCAGGCAAGCCGCTCACGCGGACACCACGAGAAAGGCACAGCTCATGAAATCGTCACTGAAGTCCTGGTGCGCAGCAACCTCAGCCGTCGTGGCCCTGGCATTGGCCCTGACCGGATGCGCGAACGACTCGGGATCCACCGATACCGCTTCCCCCTCCGCCGACGCCCAGTCCAGCGCCGTGTCCTCCGCCCCGGCGGAAAGCAGCCCGAGCGGCGACATGGGTGCCGCGTCCCTGGCGCTCGCCGACTCCTCGCTGGGCAAGATCGTGGTCGATGGCAAGGGCATGACGGTGTACCAGTTCGACAAAGACACCCAGGGCGCCGATTCCTCGGCCTGCACCGGACCCTGCGAAGACCAGTGGCCAGCGGTCCCGGGCGGAACCGATGTCACGGTTGACGGGGTCACCGGCAAGACCGGCACCATTACCGGGGTGAACGGCGAAAGCCAGCTGACGCTGGACGGGTGGCCGCTGTACTACTTCGCTGGCGACAAGAAGGCCGGCGACACCGCAGGCCAGGGCGTGAAAGACGTCTGGTGGGTGCTGGATGCCGCCGGCACCCCGATCAAGTAGCCGAAGCACGGACCGGCAGGACGCCCGGGGGCACGCCGCGGTGCGTGCGCCCGGGCGTTTCCATGCCCGCGGCCGGTTTAATAATCGGCCGAAATCAGCATGTGGCGCGTGTCACGCGGCGCTGGAATGATGTTTGTCCCGTACATTGGCGCATACTTCATCCCCATCTTCTGAGGAGATTCAGGTATGTCACGACCACGTATCCGGGCCCTTGCCTGCGCCGCAGCGCTGGCCCTAGGACTGGGAGCAGCATCCGCAGTACCGGCGAGCGCCGATCCCAGACAGACCGAGAAGGACCCCGTCGCCCAGGGCAGCGGAGGCGCCGTCGCCTCCGTGGATCCGCAGGCCTCCGCGGCGGGAATCGAGATCCTGCGCAAGGGCGGCAACGCCGTGGACGCGGCGGTGGCCACCGCGGCGGCCCTGGGCGTCACCGAACCCTATAGCGCCGGCATCGGCGGCGGCGGGTATTTCATGTACTACAACGCCAAGACCGGAAAGGTCAGCACCATCGACGGGCGCGAGACCGCCCCGGCGGCCATGCCGCACGATGCGTTCATCGACCCGGCCACCGGCAAACCCTATAATTTCACCCCCGAGCTGGTCACCAGCGGCGCCGCGGTCGGCGTTCCGGGAACCCTGGCCACCTGGCAGCGGGCGCTGGACAACTGGGGCACCCAGGACCTGAAGAAGGTGCTGCAGCCGGCCATCCAGACCGCGTCGCGCGGGTTCGTGGTGGACAAGACCTTCCGCGAGCAGACGCTGGACAACAAGAAGCGCTTCGAGGCGTTCCCCGACACCAGCGAGCTCTACCTGCCCGGCGGGGATGCCCCGAAGGTCGGCAGCATCTTCAAGAACCACGACCTGGCGGCCACCTACCGATTGCTGGCCAAGAGCGGGCCGAAGGCCTTCTACCAGGGAGAGCTTGCGCAGCAGATCGCTGACACCGTCACCGCGCCGCCCAAGGGCCCTGATACGACCTTGCCGGTTCCGGCCGGCTTCATCACCGCAAAGGACCTGGCCGACTACACTGTGGTGGAGCAGGCGCCTACCAAGGTCGATTACCGCGGTTTCGAGGTCTTCGGCATGGCCCCGTCCTCCAGCGGCGGCACCACCATCGGCGAATCGCTGAACATCCTGGAGCAGTTCGACCTGTCGGCCATGCAGACCCCTGCCGCGCTGCACCACTACCTGGAAGCCACCGCGCTGGCCTATGCCGACCGCGGCAAGTTCGTCGGCGACCCGGCGTTCGTGGATGTGCCGACCAGGACCTTGACCAGCCAGCTCTTCGGCGCTGAACGAGCCTGCGCGCTGGATCCGACCCGTGCGGCCGTTAAGCCGGTGGCTCCCGGGGACGTCGAGAACTTCGACGGGTTGTGCCCGGCGGAAACCGGCGCACCGGTGGACGAGCAGGACACCGAGAACGTGTCCACCACGCACCTGTCGGTGGTGGACCGCTGGGGCAACATGGTTTCCTACACGCTGACCATCGAGCAGACCGGCGGGTCCGGCATGATGGTTCCGGGGCGCGGCTTCCTGCTGAACAACGAGCTGACGGACTTCTCCACGGTGTACAACCCCGAGGATCCGAACCGCATCGACCCGGGCAAGCGCCCGCGTTCCTCGATGTCCCCGACCATCGTGCTGCGCGACGGGCAGCCGGCGCTGGCCATCGGCTCGCCGGGCGGCTCGACCATCATCACCACGGTGCTGCAGACCCTGGTCAACCGCATCGACCTGGGTATGGACATCGGCCAGTCCATCGCCGCCCCGCGCGCCTCGCAGCGCAATACCACGGCGGTCACGGCCGAACCGGAGTTCATCACCGCCTACGGTTCCGCGCTGGAGGCCTTCGGCCACAAGCTGACCCCTGCCGGGGACTCGTTCACCCCGCAGGCTGAAATCGGCGCGGTGGCGGCCGTGGAGGTCGACTCCCACGGCAAGCTCACCGCGGCGGCCGAACCAGTGCGCCGCGGCGGCGGCTCCGCGATGGTGGTGAAGCCGGCCAAGTAGCCCGGCGGGCGCCGCCCGCTGCGCCGCTCCTGCGCCCCGTCCGGCCTGCGGACGGGGCACAGCGTTCCAAGCCACTGGCTGCCCGCGCAAAAAAGCTTGCGGGATGCTGAACCGGAGCGGGCTCTGTCTCGTGCTCACCTTGTACGGTTTTCCACGCTCCCGCCCTCGGCGCTGCGGGAGGAACCAGGACGAACAAGGAGCACGATCATGGGCAAGGCATTTTCGAAAGCCGCGGTCCTCACCGCAGCCTTGACGTTGGTTCTGGCCGGGTGCTCCGGCCCGAACGGTTCAGCCCAGGACAATCCAGGCCAGGGCAATTCCGGAACCTCGAACTACGGGGTGCCGAATACCGGCAGCAGCCCGGTGCCGAATCTCAAGCAGAACGGAGCGATCCTTGAAATGCGGCAGACCGAGCTGGGCAGCATCGCCACCGACCAGCGGGGCATGAGCATCTACCAGTTCGACGAGGACACGCAGAACTCCGGGGCTTCCTCCTGCACCGGCGGATGCCTCGACTTGTGGCCTCCGGTCCCCTCGGGCCCGGCCTCGCTGAGCGATGCCAAGGGCATCACCGGGAAGCTGGGCACCATCACCGGCGCCGATGGCAAGCCGCAGCTGACGCTGAACGGCTGGCCCATGTACTACTACGTTTCGGACAGCAAACCCGGAGACACCAAGGGCCAGGCGGTCAGCTACGTGTGGTGGGTCGTGGACAGCGCCGGCGTGCCGATCCACTGACCTGTGGCGCAGCACAACCGCTGGTTAACTGCCGACCGGCCCCGCCGCCCTTGACTGGGCTGCGGGGCCGGTAGGCCGTGCGGTAGTTCCGGGATCAGACCTGGGCGGCCAAGCGGTTGGAGACCTTGAAGGACGCCGCGCGGTGGGTGTCCTTGACGTGGTCGCCTGCGCCGAACAGCTTGTTGCGCAGCGAGCCGTCGGCGTACTCGGTCTTGTACGCGCCGCGGGCCTGCAGCTCGGGAACCACGTACTCGACGATGTCCTCGAAGGTGCCCGGGGTGATGGCGTAGGCCAGGTTGAAGCCGTCGACGTCGGTGTAGTTGACCCAGTCGATGAGCTTTTCGGCGACCTCGGCGCCGGAGCCCACGGTGATCGGGCCGAAGCCGCCCACGCCAACCCATTCGGCCAGCTGGCGCACGGTCCACGGGTTGCCCTCGTCGCCGCTGGCCTTCTGGAAGGTGGCCACGGAAGACTGGATGGCGTTGGACTTCACGTCGGCGCCGATGACCTCGTCCGGGTTGAAGGTGGACAAATCGATGCCCATCCAGCCGGAGATCAGCACCATGGCGCCCTCGATGTCCGCATAGGACTTGTAGTCCTCATACTTGGCCTGGGCTGCTGCCGAATCCTCGGCGGTGATGATGGTCTGCATCGCGAAGATCTTGATGTCGTAGCGGCCGCGGCCCGCGGCCTCGGCATGGTCGCGGATCTTGGTGACGGTGTCCTTGAGCATTTCGCGGGTCGGGCTGGTCACGAAAACCGCCTCCGCGTTCTGCGCGGCGAACTTCAGGCCGCGCGGCGAGGTGCCTGCCTGGTAGATGACCGGGGTGCGCTGGGTGCTCGGCTCGGTAATGGCGATGCCCGGAACCTTGAAGTACTTGCCATCGTGGTTGATCGGGTGCACCTTGGCCGGGTCGGTGTAGACGCCGGTTTCCTTGTCGGCCTGCACCGCGTCGTCTTCCCAGGAGCCTTCGAGCAGCTTGTAGACCACCTCGAGGTATTCGTCCGCATGGTCGTAGCGCTCATCGTGCTCCATCTGGTCTTCCTGGCCCATGTTGCGGGCGGCCGAAGGCAGGTAGCCGGTGACCACGTTCCAGCCCACGCGGCCGTTGGTCAGGTGGTCGAGGGTGGCCAGGCGGCGGGCGAAGGGATACGGGTGCTCGTAGGCGGTGCCGGCGGTGACGCCGAAGCCGAGGTTCTCGGTCACCGCGGCCATGGCGGAGACCAGCAGGAACGGGTCGTTGACCGGGGCCTGGGCGCCGGTGCGCAGCGGGGACTCGTTGGTGCCGTTGTACACGTCGTAGGTGCCCAGCACGTCGGCGATGAACAGGCCGTCGAACTTGCCCTTTTCCAGCACCTTGGCCAGGTGGGTCCAGTAGCCGATGGTCTTGTAGTCGGCGGCCTTGTCCTTCGGGTGGCGCCACAGGCCCGGGGACTGGTGGGCGACGCAGTTCATGTCGAAGGCGTTGAAGAGGATTTCCCGCTTCGCGTTGTGTGGCTGGTTCTCGCTCATGGATGTGCCCCTTGTTCGTGGTTGAGAAGTGGAAGTCTGGTGGGTGCGCGGCGCGGCGGCCGCTAGCCGGCGTGGTGCCCGGTGGGTGCGGCGAGGTCGCCGGTGACCGAGAGGCGCTGGGGCTGGACCCCGTTGATCTCGTAGTCCCCCACGATGCGCGCCTTGTAGATGGCAGGGTTGTGGGTGGCGATGGTGCGCGCGTTGCGCCAATGCCGGTCCATGTTGCAGCTGCTGCGGGTGGACGAGGCGCCCAGCCCGTCGAAGAGCTTGCTGGTGGCGCTGATGACCAGCGGCTGCACGATGGTCTGCGCCCGGTTGGCGGCCAGCTCGCAGACCGCAAATCGCTCCTCCGCGTTCAGCTGCGCGTCCTGCAGCGCGGCTTCGACCTCCAGCACCGCTCCGATGACCACCGAGTCCGCGGCGAAGACCTCCGCGGAGACCTCCCCCACCAGCTGCAGCACCTGCGGTTCGCGGTGCACCGGGACGCCGGTGCCGGTGGTGAAGCTGCGGGTGCGCGCCTGCACCGAGCTGCGCATGTCGTTCAGCGCCGCGCGGCCGATGCCTGCCTGCACCGCCATGAGCACCAGCTGGAAGATCGAGGCCTCGGGGTCGTTGGGATCCTCCGGCATGAAGCTGTCCACCGGCACCTGGTGGAACTCGGTGGTTCCGGTGCCGGTCAGCCCCTGGCCGAAGCCGTCCCAGTCGTCCAGGATCTTCACCCCGCTGTGCTGGGTGGAGACCACGGCGATCTGGCGTCCCGGGCGCTCCGGATGGGCCACCGCGACGGTGGTCCAGTCAGCGAAAATGGTGCCGGTGCAGTAGTACTTCTCGCCGTTGACCACCCAGCGGCCGTCGACCTGGCTGGCCTTGGTATTCAGCGTGCCCAGCGCGTTGCCGCCGCTTTCGGTGTAGGCGTTGCCGACGATCTGCCCGGCCGCGATGCGGGCGAACCACTTGGCCTTCAGCTGCTCGTCCTGCAGGCGCAGCACGTCCTCGACGAAGGCAATGTGCGCGCGCCAGAGCTGGCCGATATGGGAATCGGCCTCGGAAAGCTCGATGAGCAGGCGCAAGACGTCGCTGAGTCGGGCCCCGTGGCCGCCGTCGGCGACCGGCAGGCGCAGCGCCCCGAAGCGGTCGCGGTTCAGCAGGCCCACCTGCTCGAAGGGCAGGATGCGGTTGCGGTCGCGCTCCTTGGCGCCGGCGGCGATCTGGGCGAACACCGGACGGAAAATCGCTGCAAGGCGCTCGTAGTCTTCGTCGGCCCCCGGCCCCGGAGTCACCTTGAGCAGCTGGCGGGTCGGACGGTCTTCGGTGAACTCGTCGAGCTCCAGCGCATTGCCGGTGCCCGGGGTGCTCAGCGTGTTGAAGTCCACCTCAAAATCATTTTGGGGTGCGCCAAAAGACATAAAAAGTCCTCGATTCTTTCCATCGATCCTGGCGGTAGCACCGTCCCTGTCATGGGTGGTTGCTGCGGCGTCGTGGAGCCAGATCTCTCAGCCGCTCTGGATGGGTCGTAACCATTTGTAGCCGTAACAATCGGGCGGCTCCAAGCCCCGAAGTCATATTTCGTCGCTGAAAACGCACGGGTGGCAGGGGCTCGCGAGTGCCGATTGCCGCGAACCGCCGAAGATGACCCAAAGAAGAGGGGCAAAGATCGATCAAACCAACGCTCAATGAAATAAATAACGAAATATCCCACAGATTACGCGCTTACATCGAATATTTTTCATGTTACGCAGGATTTGCAATGAAATCGTTCGAATGCGTGTAATGGATGCGTAACCATCCCGAGCGGCCGAGAGATCTGGCTCTACGACGCCGCAGCAACCACCGTTGAATTCCCGGAATTCACGGCCGGTGCTACCGCCAGGACCGATGGAGATGATCATGGCTTCTGCCGATCTGCGCCATTCCGCGCCCTCAGAAAACGCTTCGTTCAACAAACGAATTCGTGCCAAAGGAACTTGGCAGGGATCCATGCGAACGACCGTCGAAACACGCAATTTCAGCTATGACATCGACGAACCTGTGCCAGTCGGCGGTACTGATACGGCCCCGACACCCATGGAGTTCGTCATCGGAGCACTGAACGGGTGCGTCTCCGTCGTGGTAGAGCAAGTCGCCAAAGAACTCGGCGTTCCCTTCACCGCGTTGCAGACCTACGCCATCGCCACGCAGGACACGCGAGGCTTCGCGGGAACTGCGGATGTTTCGCCGTTCTTCCACTCTTGCCGGCTTGAAATCCACCTCGAAACATCACTAGCCGATGCGCTTCTGCTTGACGAGCTGAAAGCTCAGGTCCACAAACGCTGCCCTGCAATCAATCTGGTGCTCGCTGCCGGCGTCTCACTGGATACCGCATGGGTTTTCGCCGAGAAAGTTCATGAAGATGACGCGGAGACAGCATGCAACGCCGCGTTGGGTTACGCAACGCTGAAGAAGGAGGCGCGGGTATGAGCGCCGCAGGATTCTGGACTATCGGTTTCGCCCTGATCTACACCGTGCTCGTCCTGTTCGGCGGACGTATTGTGCAGCGCAGAAATGCCGCAGCCAGCGGCGGATTCTTCGTCGGCGGACGGTCCTTCAGCCCCTGGACAGTTGCGTTCTGCATCACCGGGTTGTTCTCGGGTTCGTCCTATATCGCCATCATGGAGTTGAGCTACCGCACGGGTATTTCCGCGTTGTGGTACGGCGTCGCCGAAACCGTACAGATCCTCCTCATCGCGTTGTTACTGGTCAAGCCCCTGCGCGAAAAACTGGTGGTCACGGTCACGGGTATCATCGGCGACAGGTTCGGCCGCGCGGCCAAGGGCATCTCGGGACTTATCACCGCCTTCACCTTCCCTATGTGGTCGGTGGCAACTACCATTGCTTTCGCCTCCGCACTGAGCGCCTTCACCGGCATCAGCCTGCATCTGGCAGTGATCTTCACGGCCCTGTTGCTGCTGGCTTATCTATCAGGCGGCGGCATGCGCTCGGTGGCATTCAACCAAACCATGAACTGCATCGCATTTATCGGCATGCTCCTGGTGGGCGCCTACGCAATTCTGGCCAAGCCTGGCATTGCAGGCCTCAAGGATTTCGCCGCGGCTGACCCGGCAATGTTCGATCTCGGCAACGCCGGAGTCTCGCTCATTGCAGCATGGTTCGGCACCTTCATCGTCAATGTCCCGCTGGCGCAGGCAGCCTTCCAGATGACGCTGTCCTGCCGCACCCCGGCAGACGGCCAGAAGGGCCTGTACACGGCCGCTATTTTCGGTATTCCGTTCATTCTGATCGGTGCCCTCATCGGCACTTCCGCCGCCGTCATCAACCCGAACCAGCAGCTTCCGCTGGTTGCGATCCCGCACTACCTTGAACAGGTGCTCCCTGCGCCGCTGGTTGGATTGTTCTTCCTGGGGGTCTGGGCCTGCGCCATGGGCTGGGCTGGACCATGCCAGTTCTCCGGCGCCACGTCGATGGGCAAGGACTTTGGCAGCGCGGTCAATCCGAAGGCGAGCGAAGCACAGCTCATTCGCTATACCCGCTGGTCATTGGTGGCTTTGACCGCCTTGATGATCATCTTCAGCATCCTGCGCACCGAGCAGTCGGCCTGGTGGAACATCCTTGCCTGGACCCTGCGCAACGGCGCAACTCTGGCCCCGGTACTTGCCGTGTTCTTCTGGCCGCTGGCCACCCGAAAGGCTGTCTACGCTTCCATGATTACCGGTTTCACCGCCGGCGTACTCTGGAACCATGTCGGCGGCTGGTCCGCCACGGCATTCTTCTTGGGGACGCATCCGGTCTGGGTCGGCATGATCGCAAACCTGACGACTCTGGTTCTCGTGACCTTGGCAACCACCCGCTGGCAGCTGAATGCGGCTCCATCCCGACGCCGTATCTCGCTTCGGTTTACGGCGGGCGCCGTGGCCGCACTGGTCGCCCTACTGCTGAGCTACGACTGGCTCAAGGGCTACGGCCTGGTCGGTATGGGCATCTTCATTGTTGTTTTCTGCAGCTCGATGGCACTGTTCTTCGGCACCGAATCCACTGCCCGCAAGGAACAGTCCACCGAATCGCCAGATGGATTTGCCGAAACCGATTCACCGGCCCCAACGGCACAAACCGTATAACCGCATCACGCACGCGATTCACACCCTTCCAACGGGCCACTAGCTCGCGTCCACCCAACCTGGAGAAAATATGGCTGACATCTTGTCCGCTCCTGTATTAGACAAAATTTCATCCGACCAAGATCTCACCAACCGGGACAAAGCCCGCCACGAATTCTGGGACGAGGCGGCAAACCTTCTGGATTGGGAAACCCCCTGGCACACTACCAGCCAGATCATTCCGGCGGATCCCCAGGCCCAGCGCGGCCCGCAGATCTCCTGGTATCTGGGCGGCACGCTGAACGCCGCAGTGAACTGCGCGGACCGCCACGTGGCCGCCGGCAACGGGGACAAGGTGGCCCTGTACTTCGAGGGCGAACCGGGCGACCGCATCGCGGTCACCTACAAGAACCTGCAAGAACGCGTCTCGCAGGCCGCCAACGCGCTGCTGGAGCTGGGCATCACCAAGGGCGACCGCGTGGTCATCTACCTGCCGGTGCTCATCGAAACCGTGGTGATCACCTTGGCCTGCGCCCGCATCGGCGCCATCCACTCGCTGGTCTTCGGCGGGTTCTCCGCAGAGGCCCTGAAATTCCGCGTGGAAGACACCAAGGCGAAGCTGCTGGTCACCACCGACGGGCAGTTCCGCCGCGGCACCTCGGTGCCGGTGAAGGACAATGCCGACCAGGCCGTGTCCGGGGAGAACAGCATCGAGAAGGTGCTGGTCATCCGCCGCACCGGCGATGACATCGCTTGGACCGAAGGCCGCGACGTGTGGTGGCACGAGGTCGTCGAGACCCAGTCCACCGAGCACACCCCACAGTTCTTCGACTCCGAGACGCCGCTGTTCATCATGTACACCTCCGGAACCACCGGCCAGCCCAAGGGCCTGGTGCACACCACCGGCGGCTACCTCACCCAGGCGGCCTACAGCTACAACCTGCTGTTCGCCAACCCCGACCGGACCCAGCGCGCCGACGACGTGCACTGGTGCACCGCGGACCTGGCCTGGGTCACCGCGCACACCTACGAGATCTACGGTCCACTGGCCAACGGCGTCACCCAGGTCATCTATGAGGGCGTGCCGAATGCCCCGCACCCGGGACGCCACTTCGAGATCATCGAACGCTACCGCGTGACCAGCTACTACACCGCGCCGACCCTGGTCCGTTCGCTGATGGGCTGGTTCCCGGACGGCATCCCTGCCAGCTATGACCTGTCCTCGATCAAGATCGGCGGCACCGTAGGCGAATCGGTGAACCCCGAGGCCTGGCGCTGGCTGCGCTCCCAGGTAGGCCGCGACACCGCCGAAGGCATCGCCATGGTGGATACCTGGTGGCAGTCGGAGTCCGGGGCGACCATCCTCTCCCCGCTGCCCACCGACACCCACTTCAAGCCGGGCTGCGCCGCGCGCGCCCTGCCCGGGGTGAGCGTGGACATCGTGGATGCAGCGGGGAACACCGTGGGGCCGAACCAGCAGGGAAACATCGTCATCACCGAGACCGGGCCGTCCATGGCCCGCACCGTGTGGGGCAACCCGCAGCGCTACTACACCAGCTACTGGCAGCAATACGTCGAGCAGGGCTGGTTCCTCGCCGGGGACGGCGCGCGCTTCGATGAGGACGGGGACATCTACATCCTCGGCCGCACGGACGACGTGATCAACATTTCCGGGCACCGGCTGTCCACCATCGAGATCGAGTCGGCACTGGTCACCAACGCCGGCGTGGTGGAGGCCGGGGTCTGCCCGACCCAGGATGCCAAGACCGGGCATGCGGCCACCGCGTTCGTGGTCCCGCTGGACAAGTCGCTGATCGCGCTGGATCCCGATGAGGCCACCGCCGCACGCCAGGCCGAGTTCATCGCCCAGTTGCGCGGCACCGTGGCCGCTCAGATCGGCCCGATCGCCAAGCCGCGCGATGTGGTGCTGGTTCCGGACGTCCCGAAGACCCGCTCGGGGAAGATCATGCGGCGCCTGCTCACCCAGCTCTTCGAGGGCACCACGCTGGGCGACACGACAAGCCTGCAAAATGAGCCGTGCATCCCGGAAATCAACGAGATCTGCCGCGCCCGGGGCTGACCGCAGCCGCTGTCCGCACTGATTAGAAGCTGGCCGGGCCCGTGCACCATGCACGGGCCCGGCCAGCTTGTTCAGTTCCGGTTGCCTTGCCGGGGCAGCCCATCAGTCGGTGTCAGGATTTCTTCGGATCGCCGGGCTTCGGCCCGGCCGTGTCGGTTGGCTCGGTTGGGTCAGCTGGTTCGGTGGCCAGCAGCACTTCGCGCTCTTCCACCACCGTCCCGTCCTCGGTGCCCAGCTTCGCCGCCTCGACCACCGGAATCTCGGTGGTCATCAGACTGAATCCGCCGCCCTCATGGCGGTCCACGCCGCGCGAGACCGAATTCTCCAGGACCTGTCGCGCCACGGTGCTGCGCAGCACCAGCGGATCCTTGCTCAGGTCCTTCCAGATGGCCACGCACAACAGAAGCATCACGACGACAAACGGCAGCGCCGACACAATGGTGATGTTCTTCAGGCCGTTCAGCGCTTCGGCTGGATTGTCGCCGCCGGCCAGCAGCATCACGGCAGCCACCGCTCCGGTGGCCACACCCCAGAAGACGACCGATTTCCGCGTGGGGTTCTCGGCGCCCTTCTCGCTCAGGGCGCCCATCACGATGGACGCGGAGTCCGCTCCAGTGACGAAGAAGATCGCGATGAGCAGCACTGCCAGCACCATCAGCACTACCGACACCCATCCGGCAACCGGAAGCTGGCCCAGCATGTCGAAGAGAATCAGGTCGAAGTTGATGTCCGGCGCGCCGTCCACGATCTGCGCCAACTGCGCCGAGGTATCCCCGGCACGCTCCGCGCGCTCCTGGATGCCGATGGCTCCGCCGCCGAAGATCGCGAACCACAGCAGAGTCACCGTGGAAGGCACCAGCAGCACGCCGGTCACGAACTGGCGGATGGTGCGGCCGCGGGAAATACGCGCGATGAACAGGCCCACGAACGGGGTCCAGGAGACCCACCAGGCCCAGTAGAACACGGTCCACGAGGACAGCCAGGAGGAAACCGCTTCATCGCCCGAGGCCGCGGTGCGCGAGGCCATCTGCGGCAGGTCGCCGATGAACGAACCGATGGCGTTCGGGATGACGTTGAGGATGAACAGGGTCGGCCCGCCGATGAACACGATCAGGGCGAGGATCACTGCCAGCACCATATTGGTGTTCGACAGCCATTGGATGCCGCGCTCGATGCCGGAGACCGCCGAGGCCACGAACAGCGCCGTAAGGATCGCGATGATCACGACCAGGACTCCGGATCCGACCTTTTCCATCATGCCGGTGGCCTGGATGCCGCCGCCGATCTGCAACGCGCCCAACCCCAGGGAACAGGCCGAGCCGAACAGCGTGGCGATGATGGCCAGGATGTTGATGACGCGGCCGCCCCATCCATGGATGGCCCGGTCGCCGAAGATCGGGGTGAACATCGAGGAGAACAGCTGCGGGCGCCCCAGGCGGAAACTGCCGTAGGCCATGCCCAGGCCCACGATTGCATACATGGCCCACGGGAACAGGGTCCAATGGAACAGCGTGGTGCCCATGGCGGTGCTCAGCGCCGCATCCGTCTGCCCCTCGACGGTTCCCGGTGGAGGGGACATGTAGAAGAACAGGGGTTCGCCGACACCGTAGAACACCAGTCCGATGCCCATGCCGGTTGCGAACATCATGGAAATCCACGACACCGTGCTGAATTGAGGTTTCTCGTCGTCCTTGCCCAGCGGGATGCGGCCGAAGTTCTTGGCCGCCACGACGATGGCGAAGACGGCGAAGACCGAGGCGGCGATGATGAACAGCCAGCCCGTATTGGTAATGACCCAGTCAAGGGCTGCGTCCGCTACTGTGCCCAGTCCATCGGGCGTGATGAAACCCCAGATGATGAAGGCCAGTGCGAGTGCTCCGGCAATGCCGAACACCCAGTAGTCGGTGCCTTCGAGCTTGTACTTCTTCGGCTTACGCTGCCGAGCTGAGTGCAGCTCGCCAACGATCTCTTCTATTGATTGGTCACTCTGCTTCATTGCGTTCTTTCCCCACCAGCCAGGCAGGGGCCGAGCATATCGGCCACCTGACTATCGGGGGCGCCAGCTCCCTTGCGGGGGAACGCCATCCGGCTAGTGCATTCGGTTGAGGATTGCTTTGACTGCTTCGGTTCACTGAATCCAAGATCGACCCGCGGCACACGATGAAAGCTTGCGTGCTTGTGCCCATACTCTACGTACAAACCAGGCAATTTGGCGGAAATTATTTGTCGAACCTTGGCTCAAACGGGCCCAATTAGGGCTTTTCCATCTTTAGCGAGATCGACAGCAAGGTCAAACTTCACAAATCAGTCAGCGCTTCTATTCCACGGAATTACAATCGATGTTTCCCGTGACTAGAGGGATGCAGGCATCAAATGTGAGCTTCGTCGCCGGTTGAATTTGTCTAATTTATACCGCAATAAAGTTGGATATATTCGGATATTTTCGACAAAGGATTTTTGAAAGATTGCAGAAAACTTTTTCTCATGATCGTGAATTCAAGAAATTCACACCGCTCAAAGATGCCCCGCTACGCCCGAGAGCGGCGCCCGCCACCTCGAAGCGCGCAGTTCCGTGGCCACCACATGGATCAAGGAGAGTCGGGATCCCTGAAACCAATTACATCCATGGAGACGCATATATACATGTCAAGCGATATTCGAGAACATTCATCCCTTGTTCGGAAAAAAGTAACCCGCAACACACCAATTCTTATCTTGACTCATTCAAAATAAGTAGGCATGCTTGAGACATGACATCAAAGGCAGGGATCGAGCAGGTGCTGAAAGAGGCATCCATGCGGGTGACGCAACCTCGTGTTGCGGTACTCGCGGCGGTGACTGCGAACCCCCATGCCGACACCGAAACCATTATTTCGGCTGTGCATGAGGAGCATCCGCATGTGTCCCACCAGGCGGTATACGACTCGCTCAAGCTCTTCACGAGTCTGGGTGTTGTGCGGCAGATCCAGCCTCAGGGGCACATCGCCCGCTATGAGACCCGCGTTGACGACAATCACCACCATGTGGTGTGTCGCTCCTGCGGGCATTTGGCGGATGTCGATTGTTCGGTCGGGGCAGCTCCGTGTTTGCACGCCTCAGACGATCACGGCTTCCAGATAGATGAAGCCGAAGTGATCTACTGGGGCAAATGCCCGGATTGCCAAGCCTTGAACAGCTGAAAAGCACCCCTTAGTTCCCAAGCCCCGCCGGATGGGCTGAAAGCCTCCCGGCGGACGCTGCCCCAAAAACCCCTTAAACCGGAAGGAAGAGCATATGTCTGAGACGACAGCAGGTCAGTGCCCAGTAGTCGGCGCTGGCCGAGTGCACCCAACCCAGGGCAACGCCAACACCGAGTGGTGGCCGAGCAAGCTGAACCTGAAGATCCTGGCCAAGAACCAGCAGGTTTCGAACCCGCTGGACGAGGACTTCGACTACACCGAGGCCTTCAGCGCCCTCGACTTGGCGGCCGTCAAGGCCGATCTGGCTGAAATCATGACCCAGTCCCACGACTGGTGGCCAGCAGACTTCGGACACTACGGTCCGTTCTTCATCCGCATGGCATGGCACTCCGCCGGCACCTACCGCTCCCACGACGGCCGTGGCGGCGGCGGCGCAGGCCAGCAGCGCTTCGCGCCACTGAACTCGTGGCCGGACAACGTGTCGCTGGATAAGGCTCGCCGTCTGCTGTGGCCAGTGAAGAAGAAGTACGGCCAGGCCATCTCCTGGGCCGACCTGATCCTGCTTGCCGGCAACGTGGCTCTCGAAGACATGGGCTTCGAGACCTTCGGTTTCGGCGGCGGACGCAAGGACGTCTGGGAAGCTGACGACGACGTCTACTGGGGCCCGGAGAAGGTGTGGCTGGACAACGAGCGCTACACCGGCAAGCGTGACCTGGAAGCCCCGCTGGCTGCAGTCCAGATGGGTCTGATCTACGTCAACCCTGAGGGCCCGGACGGCAACCCGGATCCGCTGGCTTCGGCCATCGACATCCGCGAAACCTTCCGCCGCATGGGCATGAACGACGAAGAGACCGTAGCCCTGATCGCCGGCGGCCACACCTTCGGCAAGACCCACGGCGCCCACGCCGATGACAAGATCGGCCCGGATCCGGAAGCAGCCCCGCTGGAAATGCAGGGCCTGGGCTGGAAGAACGGCCACGGCACCGGCAAGGGCGCGGACACCGTGACTTCCGGCCTCGAGGTCACCTGGACCTACCACCCAACCCGTTGGGACAACGAGTTCTTCCACATCCTCTTCGCCTACGAGTGGGAGCTCTTCGAGTCCCCGGCAGGTGCCAAGCAATGGCGCCCGGTCAACGGCGGCGGCGCAGGCCTGGTCCAGCCGGCATTCGATACCCTGGAGCACCGCGAACCGCGCATGCTGACCAGCGACCTGGCTCTGCGCTTCGACCCGATCTACGGCCCGATCTCCAAGAACTTCAAGGAGAACCCGGACCAGTTCGCCGATGCCTTCGCCCGTGCCTGGTTCAAGCTGACCCACCGCGACATGGGCCCGAAGTCCCGCTACTTCGGCCCGGAGGTTCCGGCCGAGGATCTGCTCTGGCAGGATCCGCTGCCGGCAGCTCCTGAGGTCACCCTGGGTGCCAAGGAAATCGCCGAGCTGAAGTCCCTGATCAACGGCGCCGAACTGTCGGTGCAGCAGCTGGTCTCCACCGCGTGGAAGGCCGCAGCGACCTTCCGTTCCTCGGACAAGCGAGGCGGCGTCAACGGCGGCCGCATCCGCCTGGAGCCGCAGGTTTCGTGGTCGGTCAACCAGCCAGCGCAGCTGAAGCCGGTGATCGCCAAGCTCGAGGAAATCGTTGACCAGTTCAACGCCACCTCCGAGATCAAGGCTTCCTTCGCCGATGTCGTGGTCCTGGCCGGCAACGTGGGTGTCGAGCAGGCTGCCCTGGCCGCAGGCCAGCAGGTAGAAGTTCCGTTCACCCCGGGTCGCGTAGACGCCACCCAGGAGCAGACCGACGTCGAGCAGTTCGCCTGGCTGGAGCCGGTCGCCGACGGCTTCCGCAACTACGACTCGGGCTTCCTGGACCTGCCAAGCGAGTACCTGCTGATCGACCGCGCGAACCTGCTGGGCCTGTCGGCTCCGGAGATGACCGTGCTGCTCGGCGGCCTGCGCGTTATCGGCAATAACTGGGACGGCTCCAACCTGGGCGTCTTCACCGACACCCCGGGCGCACTGACCAACGACTTCTTCGCGAACCTGCTGGAGCTCGGCCTGGAGTGGACCCCGTCGGCAGACGAGCAGACCTACACCACCACCGACGGCCGTTGGACCGGCAGCCGCGTGGATCTGGTCTTCGGTTCCAACTCCGAGCTGCGCGCCCTCGCCGAGGTATACGCTTCGGACGATGCCAAGGAGAAGTTCGTCAAGGACTTCGCAGCGGCTTGGGCCAAGCTCATGGACGCAGACCGCTTCGAGCTGGCCCGCAAGAACTAGTTCCCTTGCGCTAGCTTCTAGCTGAGAAGCCGGTGGCCGCCGCCTTCCTTCGGGAAGGCGGCGGCCACCGGTCTCTTCATTTGCAGTTGCTGCCGGCACAGTGTTGGCGGCATGCTCAGAACAGGGTGGCTTCGCCGCCGCCGAATTCCGGGTTCTCCAGCTTCAGCAGCTGCGTTTTCACGCCCAGTCCCCCGAGGTAGCCGCCCAGCGAACCGTCCGTGCGCAGCACGCGGTGGCACGGAAGCACAATGGGCAGCGGGTTCGTGGCGCAGGCCGAGCCGACGGCCCGCACCGCCTTCGGCTTGCCGATGTGCTCGGCCACTTGGGCGTAGCTCTGGGTCTGCCCGTAGGCGATGCGGCCCAGCTCCAGTTGCACCTGCCGACGGAACTCGGTGGAAAGCCGCAGGTCCAGCGGCAGGCTGAACTCCTGCAGCGCGCCGGAGAAGTATTGGTCGAGCTGCCTGGCCGCGTCGTCGAGCGATCTGTCGTCCTTCAGGATCCGCGGGCCCACCTTGTGCGCCAGGACATCGAGGATGCGCTCATGCCCCTCGGTTTCAAAGGCCACCCGGACCAGCCCGGCCTCCGTGGAGGCCAGCAGCAGCCCTCCGATCGGGCTGTCGACAATGCGGTAGGAGATCTCGATCAACTGCTGGCGGCGGGCATCATGAACAAATTTTTTGTTCAATTCGGCCAGGATCCGCTCTTCGTCCTGCGTCGCCGGGAAGGCGGTAGTCCGTTCGCTCATGACAACTCCTCCAGCATCTGCGCGTGCTTCCAATGGGCACGCAGGTTCTTGATTCCGTCGCTGCCCGCGCGGCGGGCGGCCGCTTCGGAACCTGAAAGGATCTGCGAGATCTGCGCGTAGCTCAACCCGCCCAGGTACCGGTAGGCGAGCACGAAACGCTGCTTCTGAGGCAGCGCCTTGACCGCCTGCCACAGTTCTCCATCCATGATCCTGGCTTCGGGCCGTCCCGCCTGCCCGACTTCTGTCTCGGGCAGCACCTCGGCCAACACCTCGGACGGGTTCTTGCGCAGTTCGTCGATGGCCTTGCGATGGGCGATGGTGACCAGCCAGGCCTGCACGTTGGCATCATCCGGCAGATCCGGATAGGCCTTGAGCGCGGCTAGGAACGTTTCCGACCACGCATCCTGGGCGCGATGCTCATCCAGCAGGGCACGGCACACACGCAGCACGGCCAGCCCATGGTCCTGGACAATCCGTTCGAACGGTATCTGCATGGCTCTCCCGGCAGCTGCTTCCCCTTGCGGGCTCTCACCTTGTAAACGTACCGCAGGCGCCGTTTGTGAGGTCGGGAGCGAAAATTTTTTGCTCCGCGGCGCCAAGGCGCAATCGGAGAAGCCAGCTACAGGCGCACCGTGTCCAAGTCAGCGGCGATTTCTTCCAGCCGCTTCAGGTCGATGTCGATCACTTCGCCGTTCTCCACGCCCTGGGGCTGCCGGCTTCCGGCGAGCGCGTCGCGGATAGTGCGCATGGTCGCGCCGTGGCTGACGACCATGATCCTGCGCCCCGCGTGCTCCTGCACCAGCTGGAGCAGCGCAGGCAGCGCCCGGTCAAGGATCTGCTGGTGGGTTTCCAGTTCGTGCTGCACCTCGGCGGCTTCCAGATCGCTGACCTCGGCCATGATGCGCCCCTCCAGCGGGCCGAAACTGCGCTCGGTCAGGGTGTGCACCGCCGGTCCGGTCTCCGCCCCAAGCTGCTCGGCGATCAGCGCCGCAGTCTGTTGGGCGCGGGCCAGCGGGGAGGCCAGCAGCAGATCCCAGCCTTTGCCCTTCAGGAAGCGCCCCAGGCTGCGTGCTTGGTGGCGTCCGGTCTCGTTCAGCTCGATATCGGTGCGGCCCTGCAGGCGGCCAGCCAGGTTCCAGTCGGTCTGCCCATGTCGTACCAATGCCAGCGCGGTGTCCATGACTCGAGCATAAGCGCAGCGCAAAGGTATCGAAGAATCTGTGGCGAGGGAAGCAATACGCAACGTTACGACTCATAGTTGGGTCATTTTCGGTCATGTTGCGAAGATTGTTACAACCATCCCGAGCGGCCGAGAGATCTGGTTCGATGACGCCGCAGCAACCTGCCACAGCCGGTGGATACGGTGCTACCGCCAGAAACGATGGAGCTGCTTTCCGCCTACCCGGCGTTCAAGCGACATTGACCGGGATTCCTGCCTCGATGGCTTCTGTGTTCGGCACGGAGGCCAAGAACGTATCGACAAGGAGTCATAAGCCACCATGGCAGACCACAAGTTTGGATTCCGCACCCGCGCGCTGCACGCCGGAGGCACCCCCGATGCCGAGCACGGCGCCCGCGCGGTGCCGATCTACCAGAGCACCTCGTTCGTCTTCAAGGACGCCGACGATGCCGCGAACCTGTTCGCCCTGCAGAAGTACGGGAACATCTATTCGCGCATCGGCAACCCGACCGTTGCCGCGTTCGAGGAACGCATGGCCTCGCTGGAAGGCGGCCTCGGCGCGGTAGCCACCGGCTCCGGCATGGCCGCGGAGTTCGTCACCTTCGCCGCGCTGGCCCAGGCCGGCGACCACATCGTGGCCTCGGCCAAGCTCTACGGCGGCACCATTACGCAGCTGGACGTCTCGCTGCGCCGCTTCGGCATCGACACCACCTTCGTCGACTCCAACGACCCGGCCGATTTCGAGGCGGCGATCGGCGAGAACACCAAGGCCGTCTACACCGAGGTCGTGGCCAACCCTTCCGGAGACATCGCGGACCTGGCCGGACTGGCCGAGGTGGCGCACCGCCACGACATCCCGCTGGTGGTCGACTCCACGCTGACTCCGCCGTACATCCTGCGCCCGATCGAGCACGGCGCGGACATCGTGATCCACTCGGCCACCAAGTTCATCGGCGGCCACGGCACGACCCTGGGTGGCGTGGTCATCGAATCAGGCACCTTCAACTGGGGCAACGGCAAGTTCCCGACCATGACCGAGCCGGTGGCCAGCTACGGCAACGTCTCCTGGTGGGCCAACTTCGGCGAATATGGTTTCCTGACCAAGCTGCGCAGCGAGCAGCTGCGCGACTTCGGCCCGGCGCTGCCGGCGCAGTCGGCCTTCCAGCTGCTGCAGGGCTTGGAGACCCTGCCCCAGCGCATGGACAACCACCTTTCCAACGCCAAGCAGGTCGCCGCCTGGCTGGAAGCCGACGAGCGAGTCACCTACGTGAACTACGCGGGGCTGGAATCCCACCCGCAGCACGAGCAGGCAGCCAAGCTGCTGCCGATGGGCGTCGGCTCGGTCTTCAGCTTCGGCGTCAAGGGCGGCCGCGAGGCCGGCGCCAAGTTCATCGACGCGCTGCAGCTGGCAAGCCACCTGGCGAACATCGGCGACGCCCGCACCCTGGTGCTGCACCCCGCCTCAACCACCCACCAGCAGCTCAGCGCCGAACAGCTGGTCGCCGCCGGCGTTCCGGAAGACCTGATCCGCCTGTCGGTCGGCCTGGAGGACGTCGAGGACATCCTCTGGGACCTCGACCAGGCGCTGGCCGCCTCGCAGGAAGGCACGCTGGAGTCCGACTTCGCGGCACCGGCCTACGACGGAGCATCCTGCGCCGTTCCCGCCGCTTCGAAGGGAGCGAACTAATGAGCACCGCTGAACGCACCTGGCAGGGCCCGGGCGCCGCGCAGCGCCTGAACATCCTGCGCGACACCAAGACCATCGCGATTGTCGGCGCCTCGAACAAGCCCTCGCGGGCCAGCTACTTCGTGGCCACCTACCTGCTGTCCTCCTCGAAGTACAAGGTGTACTTCATCAACCCGGTGCTGGACGAGATCCTGGGCCAGCCGGTGTACAAGTCGCTGGCCGACCTGCCGGAGTCCCCGGACCTGGTCGAGGTGTTCCGCAAGCACGAGGACATCCCGGGCGTGCTGGACGAGGCGCTGGCGGTCGGGGCGAAGACCCTGTGGCTGCAGCTGGGCACCTGGCATGAAGAAGTGGCCCACCGTGCCGAGGCCGCGGGCCTGAACGTGGTCATGGACCGCTGCGTGAAGATCGAGCATGCCCGCTTCCACGGCGGGCTGCGCCTGGCCGGATTCAACACCGGCGTGATTTCCTCCAAGCGCCAGCTGCTGGCCTAGGGAATCTCCGGGACGAACACGGCGGTGCCGCCCTTCTGAATGAAGGGCGGCACCGCTGTGTTGTCTTTTTCGGCGCTACTTGACCAAGTAGCCGCGCAGGTCGTCCAGGATCTGGTTGGCGCCGGTCGGGCCCAGGCCCAGGAACCAGACGTCGTCGTTCACGCGGATGGCCTGGCCGTCCTTGACCGCCTGCATCTGGCCCCAGAGCGGACCTTCCACCGCGGCCTTCTCGCCGGTGGCTTCCGGGGTTCCGTAGGAGGTGTAGAACAGCCAGTCGGAGTCGGCATCCGCCAGGTTCTCCGCGGAGATTTCTGCGGCCAGGTCGTCGATGTCCTGGTTGTCCGGACGAGAGAATCCGGCGTCGGCCAGGATCACGCCGATCAGAGACTTGTTGGCATACAGGCGGATCTTCTCCGGCATGAAGCGCAGCAGCGAGATCTTCGGATCGCCCTCGACGTCTTCGTTCAGCGCGGTGGCCTTGGCCTGGTAGTCGTTCAGCACGGAAACCGCCTTGGTTTCCTCGCCCAGCGCCTCGCCGGCCAGCAGGAAGTTCTCCTTCCACGGGAAGCCCGGGCGGATGGAGAAGACGGTCGGGGCGATCTGGTTGAGCTGGCTGTACAGCTTGTCTGCGCGCAGCTGGGAGCCGATGATCAGATCCGGGTTCAGCGCGGCGATGGCCTCCAGGTTCAGCTCCTGGATGGTGCCCACGGTCTTGGCATCCTTGACCTCGTCGGCCAGGTAGCTCGGCACGGAGTTCGCGCCCTCGGTGGACGGGATGCCTACCGGGGTGACGCCCAGGGAGAGCACCGCGTCCAGCTCACCGGTATCCAGCACGACCACGCGCTGCGGTTTGGCCTGGATTTCGGTGGTGCCGTTGGCGTGGGTCACGGTGCGGGGGAACTGGCCGGCTTCGGCATCCGAGCCGAACTTGGCGGTTTCCTCATCCGCGGTCGTGAAGCTCTGGCCGCCTACGGCAACGTCCTTGTTACCGGCGTTGGAGTCCGAGGTGCTGGTGGCTGCGCCGCAGCCGGCGGTGACTGCAACCATGAGTGCAGCGGTGGCGCCGAGGATGGTGCGGCCCCACGAAGTACGAGTGTTCAAGAAATTCACAACGCCAATATACCGTATTCAGTTGCGCACCTTGATAGGTAAGCATCATCTACTGCAACATTCACGATAAGGTGTTCCAGTCACCATTCTCAGCGTGAAAGTGCGACCCCCACACCGTGAAGACCTTATCTCCACCCGATGATTTGCAACGTAGCAAGTCACCGAGCAAACATTTGTTGATTCTCGGGATGCTGGCGGTCCTGCTGGTCGCTCTGGCCACCGTGTCGCTGACCATCGGCTCAAAATCCCTGAGCCTGCAACAAATTTTTTCCGCGCTGGCAGATCCCGTGGAGTCCGTTGAGCGCAGCCTCATCCTGTCCTCGCGGCTGCCGCGCGCGCTGCTGGCAGTCTTCGCCGGCGCCGGGCTGGGTGTGGCAGGGTTGCTGGCCCAGTCGCTGACACGCAACCCGCTGGCCGAACCGGGCATCCTGGGTGTCAACGCCGGCGCCTCGCTGGCCATCGTGACCGCTGTCGGGTTCCTGGGCGTCTCGGGGTTCGCCGGCTATGTCCCCTTCGCCTTCCTCGGCGCCCTGCTCACCGCAGCGCTGGTCTACCTGATCGGCCGTCCCCGCGCGGGTTCCTCGGACCCGGTGCGTCTGGTGCTCTCGGGTGTAGCCATCGGCGCGATCTTCACCGGACTTGGCACCGCCCTGTCGCTGGTGCGCCCGCAGGCCTTCGACCAGCTGCGCGCCTGGACCATCGGTTCGCTGCAGGGCCGGGACGCCTCCATCATCGTTCCGCTGGCGCTGCTGACCGCCGTCGGAATCCTGCTCGCTGCGCTCTGCGCGCGGTCGCTGGACGGGCTGGCGCTCGGAGACGACGCGGCCACCGCGCTGGGCGTGAACGTGCGCAACACCCGCATCCTGGTGCTGATCGCCATCACCATCCTGGCTGCCTCGGCCACCGCCGCGGTGGGCGCCATCGGCTTCATCGGCCTGATGGCGCCGCATGCCGCGCGCCGGCTGGCAGGTTCCGGCACCGGCTGGGTCATGGCCTACACCTGCCTGCTGGCACCCATGCTCCTGCTCGTCGCGGACGTGCTGGGCCGCGTCATGCTTCCCGGCGAGCTGCAGGCCGGCGTGGTCTGCGCGTTCATCGGCGCGCCGCTGCTGATCATGCTGGCCCGCAGTCCCAAGGCGGCGGCCCTGTGAGCATCGTATCGACCAACAAGACCCGGAGTCTCAAGCGTTCCACCCGCTCCCGCTCGGTCGGGCTTGCCCTGGCGGCCGCCGTCCTGCTGGCCACCGTCTTCGCGGTATCCGGCGGCGAGTACTCCCTCAGCCCGTGGCGGGTCCTGACGGTTCTCTTCGGCGGCGGCGAGGGGCTGGAGACCACCGTCGTCTGGCAATGGCGCATGCCCCGGGCGACCGCCGCACTGGTCTTCGGCGCCGCCCTGGCCGTGTCCGGCGCGGTCTTCCAGACGCTGACCCGCAACCCGCTGGGCTCCCCCGACATCATCGGCTTCTCCACCGGCGCCTACACCGGGGCGCTGGTGGTGCTGACGGTGGTCGGCGGCGGATTCCTCGCCACCAGCCTCGGCGCGCTGGCCGGCGGCCTGCTGACCGCCTTCGTGGTGTACCTGCTGGCCTGGCGCAACGGCACCCACGGATTCCGGCTGATCCTGGTGGGCATCGGCGTCTCCGCGGTGCTTGCCTCGTTCAACCACTACCTGGTACTGCGCGCGGAACTGGACGTGGCCATGGCCGCCGCAGTGTGGGGCGCCGGCACCCTGAACGGCGTGACCTGGGCCGGGGTGATTCCCGTGTCGATTGTCGTGCTGGCCTCCCTGGCCGCGGTGCTTGTCGGCTCGAAGTCCCTGCAGATGCTGCAGATGGGCGACGACCTGGCCAGCGCCCTGGGCATGAAGGTCGAGCGCACCAAGCTGGTGCTGGTGACGCTGGCGGTCCTGCTGGTTTCCGCGGTGACCGCCCTGGCCGGCCCGATCGCTTTCGTTGCGCTGGTCGCCCCGCAGCTGGCGCGGCGCCTGGTGGGCGGGGGCTCGTTGAACCTGATCCCGACGGCGCTGACCGGGGCCTTCCTGCTGGCGCTGGGAGACCTGCTGGCCCAGCGGCTTTTCGCCCCGATCCAGCTGCCGGTAGGTGTGGTCACCGTCTGCATCGGCGGCATCTACCTGGTGTACCTGCTCAATCGCGGAACCCAGAAGGTCCGCGGGTAGCACCCCGCACGCCCGACTGAGACCCAAGGCACATTTATCCCCGGAATTCCGGTGGTTTTCAGCGGTTTTGATAACAATTCGGTGGAGTTTGCGGACGACGCGGTCCGCCAGTTTGAAAACCGCGGCGGCGGCGCGGGAAGGTTGATTAATGCCTCCCCGTTCCCGCCGCCTTGCGGTGCTCCCTGTCGTCGTGTCCGCACTGCTTTTGGCCTCCTGCACCTCGCAGGTCCAAGCCGAGGACGGCTTCGCCAAGCAGGCGGTGGCGATGCTGCTTCCCGGTCAGGAAAGCCCTCGGCTTTCGGGGTCCACCGGAGTTCTCGCGCAGGCCGCCCCACAGATCCCCGCCGTAGTGGCGCCGGCCGGGCCGATGCGGCTGCATCCGCGCCCCGAGGTCGACTGCGACCAGTCCAAGTGCGTGGCGCTGACCTTCGACGACGGGCCGGGGCGCCACACCGAGCGGCTGCTGGACCACCTGGCCGCCGCGGATGTCCGGGCCACGTTCTACCTGCTGGGGCAGAACGCGCAGAAGTACCCGGAAACCCTGCACCGCATGGTCATCGAAGGGCACCAGCTGGGCAGCCACACCCACGACCACAAGGCGCTCACCGCGCTGAGCAGCTCGCAGATCACCCACGAGATCGACACGGCGGCGGCCATCATCAAGGATTTGACCGGCGTCCATCCCGGCACCGTGCGTCCTCCCTACGGTGCGCACAACGCCCAGGTCGATGCGCTCATCGACGCCCCGCTGGTGCTGTGGGACGTGGACACGCTGGATTGGCAGCACCGCGACCCGGCGAAGGTCGCGAGCATCGCCATGGAGGAAGTGCGCGACGGATCGATCATCCTGATGCACGACATCCATGAGAGCACGGTCAAGGCCGTGCCCGAGCTCATCAAGCGGCTGAAGCAGCAGGGCTACACCCCAGTCACCATCGACGAGCTGTTCGACGGGCAGGAGTTCAACAGCTCGACCGCCTACGCCAACCGCAACCAGATCCGCTAGTCCGGCGCACCCGCGGCCCGCAAAACCCACTCAAACACAGATAAAGCCAAAAGTTTCTCCGCATTTCACTTGACCCAGCCACGCAATCGGGCATAAAGTCATCTAAACACAGATCCATGTGTTGCAGGTCATGAATCCCAGCGGAGGCAGAAATGTTCGCCGAAGAACGACACCGGCTGATCGTAGAGCAGCTCGCGGTCGACGGAAAAGTCACCGTGGCGCAGCTCGCCGACCGCTTCGGCATCACCCGTGAAACCGTGCGCCGGGACCTGGCGCAGCTCGAATCCGAGAACCACCTGCGCCGCGTGCACGGCGGCGCCGTAGCCACCAGCGAAGCAAGCACCCGCGAGGAAAGCTACGTGGTGCGCACCGCCATCCATGCCGAGGCCAAGGCCCGCATCGCCCAGCGCGCGCTGAGCCTGATCCCGGTCTCCGAGGCCTCGGTCATCCTGGACGCCGGGACCAGCACCGAAATCCTGGCCGAGCGCATGCTCAAGACGAACACCGGAAACAGCCTGGTGGTCATCACCCACGCGCTGCCCATTGCCTCGGTGCTCGTGCAGAGCCAGCACATCGCCCTGGAGCTGATCGGCGGACGCGTCCGCGGCATCACCGGCGCGGCCAGCGGCGCCCGCACCGCCCAGGAATACGCCAACTACCGCGCGGACATCGCCTTCATCGGAACCAACGGGCTCGCCGCGGACTTCGGGCTGAGCACCCCCGATCCGCTGGAGGCGGCGGTCAAGCGCTCGCTGGTGGCCAGCGCCCGCCGTGTGGTGCTGCTGGCCGACGGCTCGAAATTCGACCAGGAAACCCTGGTCCGCTTCGCGTCGCTGCACGCCATCGACACCCTGGTCACCGACCGGCAGCCGGGCGCCGAGCTGGCCGCGGCGCTGGAAGCAGCCGACGTCGAGGTGATCGTGGCATGATCGTCACCCTGACCTGCAACCCGGCGCTGGACAAGACCATCGAGCTGGGCGCCGCGCTGGTGCCGGGGGCCGTGCAGCGCGCCGACTCCAGCCGCGTGCAGGCGGCCGGCAAGGGAGTGAATGTCACCCGAGCCATCACCGCCGCGGGATCAGGATCCCTGGCCCTGCTGCCCGGGGACGCCAGCGACCCGCTGGTCATGGCGCTGGCCGCCGACAAGCTCCCGCACCGCGCGCTGCCCATCGCGGCCCCGCTGCGCACCAACATCACGTTGGTGGACCGCCAAGGCGTCACCACCAAGATCAATGAACCGGGCCCGGTGCTCGGCGCCGCCACCCTGGCCCAGCTGGAACAGCTGATCACCGAGCAGCTGGCCGCCACCTCGGCGTCCTGGCTGGTCATGGCAGGCTCGCTGCCCCCAGGGGTCCCGGACGACTACTACGCCAAGCTGACCGCGCGGCTGCGCCAGAGGCTGGGCACCGGCTGCCCGAAGATCGCGGTGGACACCTCCGGAGCCCCGCTGCGCCAGCTGTTCGCCCACGGCCCGCAGCACGTCCCGGACCTGCTCAAGCCCAATGGCGAGGAACTGGCCGAACTGGCCGGATCCACGCTCACCGAGGACGAGCTGGAAGCCTCCCCCGAACTCACTGCCCGCACCAGCGCCACGCTGCTGGAACGCGGAGCCGGCGCCGTGCTCGCCACGCTGGGCGCCGCCGGGGCGGTGCTGTCCACCGCGGACGGCTCCTGGCATGGAATCCATGACCCGATCACCGTGCGCAGCACCGTGGGCGCCGGGGATTCATCGTTGGCCGGCTATCTGCTGGCAGATACGGCGGGAGCGGACCCGGCGCAGAAACTGCGCCTGGCCATCGCCTACGGAACGGCCGCGGCCTCGCTGCCCGGTTCGACCATTCCCACCCGCCACGACCTCCGCACTGACGCTGTCGCCGTCACCGCTCTCACGCCAAGACAAGGATCCTAACCATGAGCGATCTGATCACCCCCGGGCTCGTCACCCTGGATGCCTCCCTGGGCACCACCACCCATGACGTCATCACGCATCTGGCCAACCAGATCACCGCGCAGGGCCGGGCTACCGATGCCGCGGAACTGGCCGAGCACGCGCTGGCCCGCGAAGCGAAAACCGCCACCGGCGTGCCCGGAGGCATCGCGATCCCGCATTGCCGTTCGGCCGCGGTGACCGCCCCGACCCTGGCCATGGCCCGGCTGGCCGATCCGGTGGACTTCGGCGCCAAGGACGGCCCGGCCGACCTGATCTTCTTCATCGCCGCCCCGGAAGGCGCGGACAAGGACCACCTGAAGCTGCTCTCCAAGCTGGCCCGCGCGCTGGTGAAGAAGAGCTTCACCGCCGCGCTGCGCGAGGCCAAGAGCTCCCGGGAAATCGTGGACCTGGTCGCCGAGGTCATCTCCGACGCCCCGGCCGCGCCAGCAGCAGCCCCGGCCGCGGCTGAACCGGCCGTCACCAAGCGCGCGAAGGTCGTCGCGGTCACCGCCTGCCCGACCGGCATCGCGCACACCTACATGGCTGCCGACGCGCTGGCCCAGGCCGCCGCTGAGCTGGGCATCGACTTCGCCGTGGAAACCCAGGGCTCCTCCGGCTCCACCCCGCTGGATGCGGCGCTGATCAATGACGCGGACGCGGTGATCTTCGCCGTGGACGTGGACGTGCGCGACCGCGGCCGCTTCGCCGGCAAGCCTGTCATCCAGGTGCCGGTCAAGCGCGGCGTGGACGAGCCGGCCAAGCTGCTCACCGACGCGGTGGCGGCCTCCACCGACCCGCACGCCCGTCGGGTCCCTGCAGCTTCGGCCGAGGATCCCGCCCAGGGTCCGGACGCCACGAAGGAAAGCTTCGGCGGAGGGCTGAAGCGCGCGCTGCTGACCGGCGTGTCCTACATGATCCCGTTCGTCGCCGGCGGCGGCCTGCTGATCGCGCTGGGCTTCCTGCTCGGCGGCTACGCCATTACCGACGTGGCCGACACCTACCTGGGCGAGAACACGCTCTGGAACCTGCCCGAGGCAGGGCTGCTCGCCTACCTGGGCGCCGCCGCTTTCAAGATCGGTTCGCTGTCCATGGGCTTTTTGGTCCCGGCGCTGGCCGGCTACATCGCCTACGCCTACGCCGACCGTCCGGGCATCGCCCCTGGCTTCACCGCCGGCGCGGTGGCGGGATTCATGGGCGCAGGCTTCATCGGCGGCATCGTCGGCGGCGTGATCGCCGGCCTGGCCTGCCGCTGGATCAACTCCTGGTCCGTGCCGCGCTGGCTGCGCGGGCTGATGCCGGTGGTCATCGTGCCGCTGCTGGGCTCCATCATCGCCTCCGGGCTGATGTTCCTGGTGCTCGGCGGGCCGATCGCGCGCCTGACCGAAGCGCTGAACGACTGGCTCTCGGGCATGTCGGGTGTGGCCGCCGCCGGCCTGGGCCTGATCCTGGGCCTGATGATGGCAGTGGACCTGGGCGGTCCAGTCAACAAGGTCGCCTACTCCTTCGCCGTGGCTGGCCTGGGCGCCGGCTCGCTGGTGGAGAACCCCGCCCCGCTGATGATCATGGCCGCAGTGATGGCCGCCGGCATGGTGCCGCCGCTGGCCATGGCCCTGGCCACCGTGATCGCCCCGAAGCTGTTCAGCGGGGCCGAGCGCGAAAACGGCAAGGCCGCCTGGCTGCTGGGCGCCGCCTTCATCTCCGAGGGAGCCATCCCGTTCGCCGCGGCCGACCCGCTGCGCGTCATCCCCGCCTCCATGGTGGGCGCCGGCGTCACCGGCTCGCTGGTCATGGTCTTCAACGTGGTCAGCCAGGCCCCGCACGGCGGCATCTTCGTTTTCTTCGCGATGAACAACACCTGGCCGCTCTTCCTGCTTGCCACCGTGATTGGTACGGTGATCTCGGCGCTGCTGGTCATCATCCTGAAGAAGTTCGTCCGCAAGTCCCCGGCCGTCCAGGCCCAGCCGGCAGCCGCCGAATCGGCAGGAGTCGCAGCATGAGCACGCAGCAGGTTTCCTACCACGGCGTCGGCGTCAGCGCCGGGCGCGTGATCGGGCCGGTGCTGCGCATGCCCGATCCGATCACCGCCCCGGCCGACGGCGCCCCGCTGCCTGAAGGCTCCACCGCCGACGCTGAAATCGAGCGCCTGGCCGCGGCCACGCAGTCCGTCGCCGCAGCCCTCAAGGCCCGCGCGGCCACCGCCACCGGAGACGCGCAGGCCGTGCTGAAGGCCACCGCGCTGATGGCCAGCGACCGCACCCTGCTCAAGTCCGCCAGCAAGCTGGTCTCCGGCGGCACCTGCGCCGAATCGGCCATCTGGGAAGCCGCCGACGCGGTGGCGACCCAGCTCGCGGCGCTGGGCGGCTACATGGCCGAACGCGCCGGCGACGTGCTGGACGTGCGCGCCCGCATCGTGGCCGAGCTGCGCGGGGTGCCCGCCCCGGGCATCCCGGACTCGGACGTGCCGTTCGTGCTGGCCGCGGTGGATCTGGCCCCGGCCGACACCGCCACCCTGGATCCGGCCAAGGTGCTGGCCCTGGTCACCTCCGACGGCGGGCCGCAGTCGCACACCGCGATCATCGCCCGCTCGCTGGGCCTGCCCGCCATCGTCGCCGCCGCCGGCACCACCGCGCTGGATGACGGCATGCTGGTCTTCGCCGACGGCATCAGCGGCACCGTGACCACGAACCCCGGCGCCGAGCAGGAGCACCTGGCAGCCACCTACGCAAACCGCGAACCGCTGCCGGACTTCGACGGCAACGGCATGCTGGCCGACGGGCATCTGGTTCCGCTGCTGGCCAATGTGGGCAGCGGGACTGATGCCCAGGCGGCCGCGGCCGCCGGTGCCCAGGGCGTGGGACTGCTGCGCACCGAGTTCTGCTTCCTGGGCCGCGACGCCGAGCCGACGCACCAGGAGCAGGTAGCCGCCTACGGCGCGGTCTTCGAGGCCTTCGCCGGCAAGAAAGTCGTGGTGCGCACGCTGGATGCCGGCGCGGACAAGCCGCTGCCCTTCCTGACCGACACCACCGAGCCGAACCCCGCCCTGGGTGTGCGCGGCTACCGCACTGACGCGGCCAGCCCCGGCGTGCTGTCCCGCCAGCTGGCGGCCATCGCGCAGGCGGCCGGGGAGCACCAGGCCGAGGTCTGGACCATGGCCCCGATGATCTCCACCCCGGCCGAGGCCGGCGCGTTCGCGGCCATGGTCGCCGAGGCGGGCCTGCCCACCGGCGGCGCCATGATCGAGGTTCCCTCCGCGGCGGTGCTGGCCGGCGGCATCCTGTCCCGCTGCGACTTCGTCTCGCTGGGAACCAACGACCTGACCCAGTACACGATGGCCGCCGACCGCCAGTTGGGCGCCATGGCCGAGCTGAACGACCCGTGGCAGCCAGCGGTGCTGCACCTGATCAAGGCCACCTCCGAGGGTGCCCGGAGCGCCGGAGGCAAGCCGGTGGGCGTGTGCGGCGAGGCCGCGGCCGACCCGGCGCTGGCCGTGGTGCTGGTCGGCCTGGGCGTGAACACACTGTCCATGAACAAGCGGGCGCTGTCCCCGGTCGCGGCGGTGCTGCGCACGGTGGACCTGCCCGCCGCCCGACGTCTGGCAGCGCTCGCCCTGGACGCCGACTCGGCCTCCGAGGCCCGGCGGCTCGTGCGCGCCGAACTGCCGGAGCTGGACCGCTTCGGCCTATAGAACCAAGAAAACAAACCACCAGATCAAAGGAGCCTGTCATGGCAGAACGTCAAGCAATCATCGGCAGCCGCGTGGGACTGCACGCCCGCCCGGCAGCCATCTTCGCCGAAGCCGCGGCCGAGGCCCCCGTAGAGGTCACCATCGCCTTGGAAGGCGAACCGGCCGAAGACGCGCTGGACGCCTCCAGCATCCTCTCCCTCATGGGGCTTGGCGCCGAATACGGCACCACCGTCATCCTGCGCGCCGAGGGCGAGGGCGCCGAGGAAGCCCTGGACAAACTGGTCAAGGTTCTGGAAACCGACCACGACTCCGAGTAGTTCCAGCAGCTGGCCACGGCGCCGGCGGCCCCGATTTTCCCGGGGCCGCCGGCGCCGCTGTTTTGCCCGAAAGATCGCAAAAATAGTGATTGACAAAATTCAATCAGTGGCCTGATGATTGATTTCTACACATGCGGGACAGGAGCACGTCATGAGCACCTTGACGACTTCCATGCAGCGCCTGGTCAGGCCATTTTCACAACGGGACTATGCGCTGCTGGCCAGCGCCATGGTGGCATCAACCTTCGCCTCGGGCATGTGGGCCGTGGCAATGGTCTACCAGGTGCGCGCGTTGGGCGGCGGGCCGATGGAGCTGTCGGTGGTCGCCACCGTGAACAGCGTCGGGCTGCTGGCGCTGGTGCTGGTCGGCGGGATCGCGGCCGACCGCTATTCAAGCCGCAGGATCGTGATCGGCATCCAGGGGCTGTACCTGCTGGTCATGTCCGGCACCGCGGTGCTGTCGCTGACCGGCGCGGTGCAGCTGTGGCACCTGAGCGTTACCGGCTTCTTCGCAGGGGCCGGGGCGGCCTTCTTCTACCCGGCGTATTCCGCGCTGCTGCCCAGGATGCTTCCCGGGGAACAGCTGCTGGCCGCGAACGGGCTGGAGGGAACTGTCCGCCCGGTCGTGCAGACCGCGCTGGGGCCCATGGCCGCGGGCTTCCTGGTCGCGCTGATTTCCCCCGCCCATGCGATCCTCGGGGTGGCGTTGTGCCATCTTACGGCCCTGGCGGTGCTGCAGTTCATCCGGCGGCGTCCGGAATACGACACCGCGGCCCCGGAAGACGAACACGGCCAGCCCGGCATCCTGACACAGCTGCGCGAAGGCGTGGGCTACACAATGCGCACCAGCTGGCTGCGCTGGACGCTGCTTTTCTCGGCAGTCTCGGTGTTCTCCTTCATCGGGCCCTTCGAGGTGCTGCTGCCGTTCATCGTCAGCGACCAGCTGCACGGGGACGCCACGCTGTTCGGCTACGCGCTGGCGTTCTTCGGAATCGGCTCGGCGGCGGGATCACTGCTGATCGCCTCCTCCCGGTTCCCGCGGCGCTACCTCAGCCTGATGACCGCCTGCTGGTGCCTGGGCACGCTGCCGCTGGCCCTCGTCGGCTATGTCGACGCCGCCTGGATGCTCTTCGCCATCCTGGTGGTCTTCGGGCTGACCGACGCGGCGGGCATGGTCATATGGGGCACGCTGCTGCAGCGGCGGGTGCCGAAGCACCTGCTGGGACGGATTTCCAGCCTGGACTTCTTCGTCTCGCTGGCGCTGATGCCGGTGTCCATGGCGGTGGCCGGGCCGTTGAGCCAGCTGCTGAGCCTGCAGGCGATCTTCATCTGCGCCGGGGTCATCTCCCCGGTCTTCGGGATCATCGCCTGGAAAGCCGGGAAATTCGCCAAGGACGAGCTGGCCAATCCGTTGGATACCCCGGATCCCGTGGCTGAGCTGGAGAACGGCTAGTTGTTCACCGAAAATCCAGCACCGGATGCGTGGCATTGATGCGGCGCGGAGCGAAAAGCGAGATGGTGGACGCATGAGGTCTTCGTCCACCATCTTGCCGCGCGCCGCCGCAGTGCTGCTGAGCCTCGGCCTGCTCACCGGGTGCGCTTCCGGCCCCGCCCCCTCCGAGACGGCGAGCGCCCCGCCGGAGGAAAGCGCCGCGCCGGTCGACTGCACCGTTGCCAAGTGCGTGGCGCTCACCTTCGACGACGGGCCGGGCGAATTCACCGACCGGCTGCTGGATGAGTTGAAGGAAGCCGACGCCCCGGCCACCTTCTTCATGGTGGGCAAGAACGTGGGCAGATATCCTGACACCGTCAAGCGCATGGTCGCCGAGGGGCACGAGCTGGGCAGCCACACCTGGGACCATGCGGACATCACGACGCTGACCAAGGAGAAGATCGAGCACGAGGTCCAGTGGACCGACGAGGCCATCGAGAAGGCCTCCGGGCGCAAGCCCGATGTGCTGCGCCCGCCCTATGGCAGCCACGGCGTGGTCTACGACCGGCTGGTCCCCTACCCGCTAGTGCTGTGGGACGTGGACACGCTGGACTGGAAGCACCACGATCCGGTGAAGACCGTGAAGATCGCCATGGAAGAGGTCAAGCCCGGCTCGATCATCCTGATGCACGACATCCATGAGAGCTCGGTCCAGGCGGTCCCGGACCTGGTCGGAAAGCTCAAGGAGCAGGGCTACACCCTGGTGACCGTCGACCAGCTCTTCGCCGGAACCGACTTCGTTCCCGGCGCCGCCTATGAGCGCGGCGCGCACCCGGCGGCGGCGCAGGGCTGAGTCGGGTCAGGGAGCGGTTTCGGCGTACATGCGCAGCTGGTCGAGCTTGTCTTCCTCGCTTTCACGCACATGCCCGGCCAGCTCCTCGCACTCCTCCACACTCAGGTCCGGATTGATGATTGCCACCTGGAGCACCACTTCGGTGTACCCGGCGTCGTCCTTCAGGTCGTAGCGGTAGGACAACCCGTCGGGGTTCTGCGAGGTGTGCAGCACCAGCAGCCGGTTCTCGATGAGGTCGCGGACCTCGTACCGGCGTTCGTGCCCGGCGACCCGGTAGGTCAAGGTGGTTCCCACCCGCAGCTGGGGGTCATCCGAATGCATGGATCCGATGCCGTGCATCCACAGGGGTGCCGCCGCCCAGTCGGTCAGCAGCTCCCAGACGCGATGCACCGGAAGATGGATGGTCACGGTGCTCTCGAACACGCTGAACTGGCTCATACCGGCATCGTCCCATCCGCGGCCCGTCTTGCCAAGGGCTGGAAGCCCCGCGGCCCCTGCCGCGGGACGCTGCGGCGTAAGCTCAGAGAACGCAGGCCGACTCGCGCGGCGCCCGGGGCGCTGCGTGAACCGGCCTGCGGCCCTTCCTTCCGGCGTGGTGGCCGGGCGGGAGGGATGATCTACCAGTCTTCGTCTTCGTCCGCCTCGGAGATGCCGAGTTCAGGCTCCTGCTCCAGGTCGAAGTTGTACCAGGCCTCGGCGAAGTCGGCCATGGAGTCCAAGGCGTCCTGCGCGTCCGAGTCCAGCACCTCGAGCGCATCGGGACTGTTGAGGATCGCGGTGATCGCCACGAACGGATGGTGCTCGAAGTAGTCGGTCGGGGTGGCGCCCTCATTGAACGTCAGGTCCTCGCTCTGGGCGAAGAGATCAGTGTACTGAGCCACGGCATCGGGCAACCTGGTCAGATTAATACCGGTCAGGGACTCATTGTAGATTTCGGCAGTGGCATCTGCCCACTGCTCAATGAGCTCCTCGCTCATTTGTGCCATCTGTTTTTCCACCTCGTGCTCGGGAAGTGAACTGCGCGCGCAGTTCGGTAGCACTTCATCTTAAGCTGTGGCGTTCCATGTGCCAAGACGACCCGGGCCATCGTGATCCATGCCTCGCGGCAACGGCCGCTAGGGCAGCTCAACGGCCGGCAGCGAGGGCAGTTCAACGATCTCCGGGCGTTGGGTGCGCAGCTCGTCAAGGCTCTCGTCGAGCAGGTTTAAATCCAGCTCGGACCGCTTGGGATCCATCGGCAACGGGTCAGTGGGGGCCAGTGCGGAAGGGCCCACGACCAGCAGCGCGGCGGCGAATCCAGTCGCCAACAGGCCGGGCACCAGGTGCAACCCGATGAAGTAGATCCCCGCCACGTTGCCGCGGACCAGCGCCGCGCGACGGTGCTTGGAGGAGGCTCCCACGACCTGGCCGTAGGCAAATGCGTTGCCCGCCGCGCCCAACCGGATGTGCGCGACGATCAGGGGCACCGCCACTGACAGCAGGCCCAAGCCCAGCGCCGCCAGTGGCACCGTGGCCAGCCTGCTGCCGCCGGCGGCGCAGTAGCCGAACAGCACCAGGTTGATGCACACCATCAGCACCCGCATCCAGAACCCGGAGGCCAGCCACCCGCTGCGGCGCAGCAGGAACAGCCGATGCGCCTCGCGGTCCGCGGGATCCTGCGGAACACCGGCGGCCTCCCGGTCGACCCACGCGGCGGCCAGCTGGCTGCCCGCCACGCCAAGCAGCAGCACAACGGTCCCCAGCAGGCTTGCGGCATCGAAGCAGGCCAGCAGCGCGCCAACCAGCCCGGCGACCCAGCTTGCCCGGTAGAGCCGCAGCCCCCGAAAGACCCAGGGGTGCCGGGCGCGGATGTCGCCGGCGTACCCTGCCGGCAGGGGTTCGGACGCTTTCTTGAAGGTTTTCCGGTTCCACAGCGCGAAGGCGCCGGACACCAGCACGATCAACGCGGGCATGATGACCAAGACCGCAGCCTCAGCCAGCGAGTCGAACATGGCAAGGCAGGCCAGCAGCGGGATGAAGATCCAGAAGCGGTTGCGGTAGACGCGCTGCTTTTCGATGAAGGTTTCGGCGAAGTCTTCGTGCAGCCCCTGGTTCAGGGGGTCGCGGGCCAGCAGGCCGCGCAGCAGCTGCCCGCGGTCGCCGACAAGCTGCTGGCCGTTCTCCACCTCGGCGGCGTAGCGCAGCATCCCCTGGTGGTGCGGGTCGATGCCCAGGCCCGCCTGCAGGTGGGCCAGGGCGGCGCGGTGGTCCCCCGAGACCCGGGCGGCCATCGCCGCACCGAGATAGTACTCGGGGTTCTCCGGTTGCAGCCGAAGCGCATGCTCGGTGGCCTGCCGGGACAGCATGCGGTCTTCGGCGCTGCGCACGGAACCGGCCAGGATCAGGCCCAGCAGGTAGTGGGCATCAGCGAATTCCGGCCAGGTCTCGATCAGCCAGTACACCGTCTGCAGGGCTTCGTCGCGCTGCCCCAGCCGCATCAGCGCGAAGGCCAGGAAGAGTCCCGCTTCGGGCTGCTCGACATCCAGATTGAGCGCTGCACGCGCGGCATCAGCTGCTTCGGCGTGGCGGTCCAGATGCAGCAGCCCGGAGGCGTAGTGCACCCAAAATGCGGGATTCTCTTGGTGCTGCTGCAGGTTTTCCTTAAGCAGGTCCACCGCTTCCGCGGCGCGGCCGGTCGCCAGGTGGTGGCTGACCCGGGTACGCAGTACGTCGAATTCCATCAGACGAGTTTTCCTGTGCGCCCTAGAGCATTTTCCGCGAACGCAGGTAGTCGGCCAGGTCGTCGTAGCGGCCGTGCTCGTTGCCGAAGCGGACCACGTTCCGCGCGGATTCGAGCCACGGCAACGTGGAGGGCTTGACCTCCCCGATGGCCTGTTGGACATGGCCCATGTCCACGGGAACGACCTCATTGCGTTCGATGGACTGCATCATGGCCTTCTCCGCGGCCGTGGTGCACAGATGCTCCAGGTCGGCTCCGGAGAACCCGTCGGTGCGGGAGGTGATCCATTTGAGATCGATACCGGCGATGGGGCGGCGCTGCAGGTGGTGGCGCAGGATCGACCCGCGGGCCTCGGCATCGGGAGGGGTGACCAGCACGGAGCGGTCCAGTCGTCCGGGGCGAAGCAGCGCCTCGTCCAGATCCCATGGATGATTGGTGGCGGCCAGCACGTAGAGGCCGTCGTTGTTGGCCGAGAGCGAGTCCATTTCCAGCAGCAGCTGGTTGACCATCTGGCGCAGCCAGGAGGCGGAACCGGTCAGCGAGCCGCGGCGCAGGCCCAGCGCGTCGACTTCGTCGAGGAACAGCACCGTCGGGGCGTTCGCGCGGGCCTTGTCGAACACTGCCTTCAGGTTCTTCTCGGTACCTCCCACATGCGAGTCGAGGATGTCGGTCATGGTCACGGCCATGAAGTTCGCCTGCAGCTCGCCGGCAACCGCCCTGGCCACGAAGGTCTTGCCGCAGCCCGGCGGGCCGTAGAGCAGCAACCCGCCGCGCAGCGACTTGCCGAAGGCCTTGGCGATGGCCGCGTTGCGCATGGGAGCCAGGAAGGATTCGTTCAGCCGGTCCTTGACCGCCTGCAGCCCGCCCACGTCGGCCAACGTCACCGGTTCGCCCGCCGGCTCCAGCGGCGGCTCCAGCGCGCCGGAGTCCTCGCTGATCTGGAGGGGCTGCTCGATGAAGGGCGCGGCCAGCGCGTCGCCGAACTGCGCGGCGGCCGCGGTCCAGTCATAGCCGCCGTCCGCTGCATCCGTTCCGGATCCCGGGTCGGGTTCAGATGCGGAGGGGGCCGGCGCTGTTGGCTGCGGCGGCTGCACGGGGCGCTCGGCGGCGACCGTGCCGCCGACCAGTGCCGCGGTCACCTGGCCCAGCAGGCCCAGCGCAGTCGCGTTTCCGGGGTCCTTCTGGATTACGAGATTCAGCTGAGCCAGTGCTTCCGCTTGGCGGTTGGCTCCGTGGAGCAGCTGCGCGAGGTGCAGCCCGAGCTCCAGATCTTCGGGGGCCTGCTCAACGGCGCGCTGCAGGCTGGCAATTAGGGCTTCGTTCACGGTTTGTCGGCTCCCCGAGTCTCGTCGTCCCTGCCGCGGATTCCTGCACAGCAGAGCAATGCCTTTTTAAAGGCATCCAGCGGGCGCCCAAAAAGGACACCCGCTGGAATTATACGACTATTGAGCCGGGGAAATCCCCTCCGCACGACACCAGCCGCGCGGAACGGAGCCCCTAGTAGGCCTTGACGCCCTGCTCCACGATCAGGTGGATCAGCGCAAACTTCTTGTCCTCGTCGATGGCCTTCAACGCCGCTTCCAGCGCCGCCGGAACCTCGGCATCCTGCTCCACGCGCACGCCGAATCCACCGAAGGCCTGGGCCATCAGCGCGAAGTCGGGGTTGGCCAGCTGGGTGCCGGAGACGCGTTCCGGATACTGGCGCTCCTGGTGGGTGCGGATGGTTCCGTACTGCTGGTTGTCCATGATGATCACCAGCGGGGTGGCGCCGTACTGCGCGGCGGTAGCCAGTTCCTGGCCGTTCATGAGGAACTCGCCATCGCCGGCGATGGTGACGACGCGGCGGCCCGGGTAGCTCAGCGACGCCGCCACGGCGGACGGCACGGAGTAGCCCATGGAGCCGTTGCGCGCCGAGATCATCGAGGCGTATCCGTTGGTCGGGAAGTAGCGGTGAGCCCAGTTGGTGTGCTCGCCGGCGCCGAAGGTCACCATGGCGTCCTCGGGCAGCGACTGCACCAGATTGGCCATCATGGTGGCCATCTTGGCCTGGCCCTCGGATGGAGCTGCCGGCGGAAGCTGCGCGAATTTCTCCTGCTCGCCGCGCATCCGCGAGGTCCATTCCTTCCAGGAATCCTTGACCGGCAGGTCCATCAGCAGCAGGTCGCGGACGAACACGTCCGGCTTGGCCACGATCTGATGGGAAACCGGACCTGAACGACCACGCAGGGCGGGGTCGATGGTCACGATGAAGTTCTTCTTTTCCCAGTTCTGGCGGACGTTGAACCCGTCGGTGATCACGTCGCCCGGAACGGTGCCGACGAAGACGAGCAGGTCGGTTTCTTCGAGCAGGTCGTAAGTCGGCTTCGGACGTCCGTAGCCGATCGGGCCGACGTAGGACGGCGAGCTGAACGGGACGGTGCCCTCGCAGCGCCACTCCGCGGCCGCCGGCAGGTCGTGCTCTTCGAGCCAGCGGGTGAAGTCCGCGGCGCCCTCGTGCGACCAGTCGTTGCCGCCGAAGACGAACAGCGGCTTCTCGGCTTCCTGCAGGGCCGAGTTCAGCGCCTTCCAGTCGGTCACGGTCATGCCGCCGGTGGCCACCGGAATCTCCGGGTGCAGCTCGGCGGAGATTTCATGGCGGATGATGTCCTCGGGCAGACCCACGACCACCGGGCCGGGGCGGCCGGACATCGCCGCGAACATTGCCTCGGCGACGATTTCGCTGGCGCGCTCCGCATGGTCGAGGATCATCACGCGCTTGGCGCCGGTGCCGAACCAGGCCTTCGGATCGAATTCCTGGAACGCTTCCTTTTCCCGGTGCTCGAAGGGAATCAGGCCGACGAACAGCACCAGCGGGGTGGAGTCCTGCCATGCGGTATGCAGCCCGACGTGGGCGTTGGCCGCGCCGGGGCCGCGGGTCACCATGGCGACGCCCGGGCGCTGGTGCAGCTTTCCGTCGGCTTCGGCCATGTAGGTCGCCCCGCCTTCGTGGCGGCAGACGATTGTCTCGATCGGCGAATTATGCAGTCCGTCAAGGACATCGAGGTAGCTCTCCCCCGGAACGACATAGGTGCGCTCAACACCGTGCGCGGCGAGCGTATCGACAATTACATGTCCGGCAGATTTCCGCATCTGCGCTTGACCGTTTTCACTCATGTTCTAGGGGCGTCTTTCTTTTTCTAGGTCGTCAGACGCAACAACGAGTTAAAAGATCATTGTGATCGTGCGATGCAACGTTGCGTCGTCAAAAAACACTACTAAAACCAGAGCAATTGCACAGCATGAATACCTATTGCTACGCGAGTATGACATGATGCGCGACTTCATGCATATCCTTGCTCATATTGTCTACAGAATTCCGAACAGTGGGACAGTGTCCTTCATCACTGAAATCCACTCCCGCCAAACGACGTCGCGCAACCCCGGAATGTTGACCAGATCACGTTGAAACAATATTCTATTAGAAAACTAATGTTTACTGGCAGGAATCACCGGCTAGTCAAACTCTCCAGTGAGGTTCTCCCATGGAATTCATTAACGGAACGATCGTCGCGGTCTACCTCGCGGCCATGCTGGCCTTCGGCTGGTGGGGCAAGTCCCGGACCAAAAACAGCAGCGACTACCTGGTAGCCGGGCGCCGACTTGGTCCGGTGCTCTACACCGGCACCATGGCCGCAGTGGTCCTGGGCGGCGCGTCCACCGTGGGCGGCGTGGGCCTGGGCTACAAGTGGGGCATCTCCGGCATGTGGCTTGTCGCGGCGATCGGCGCCGGCGTCATCCTGCTGTCCCTGGCCTTCGCCCCGACGCTGCAGAAGCTGAAGGTCTTCACTGTCTCCCAGATGCTGAGCCTGCGCTACGGCAGCAAATCGGCCACGAACACCTCCGGCATCGTGATGCTGGCGTACACGCTGATGCTGTGCGCGACCTCGACCAGCGCCTACGCCACGATCTTCGTGGTGCTCTTCGACTGGGAGAAGTGGGTGGCCATCGCCGTGGGCGGCGCCATCGTGGTGGTCTACTCGACGATCGGCGGCATGTGGTCCATCACCCTGGCCGACCAGGTCCAGTTCGTCATCAAGACCATCGGCATCTTCGCGCTGATGCTGCCGTTCTCGCTGAACGCGGCCGGCGGCATGGACGGCATCCGCGAGCGCATCGGCGCCGAGTTCTTCGACATCACCGGCATCGGGCTGCAGTCCATCATCACCTACTTCGTGGTCTACACCCTGGGCCTGCTGATCGGCCAGGACATCTGGCAGCGCGTGTTCACCGCCAAGACCCCGAAGGTCGCCCGCTGGGGCGGCACCACCGCCGGCTTCTACTGCATCATCTACGGCATCGCCGGCGCCCTGATCGGCATGGCCGCCCGAGTGGCGCTGCCGGACATCACCGGGGCCGATACCAACAAGGATGTCGTCTACGCGGAAGTTGCCACGCAGCTGCTGCCGGTGGCCGTGGGCGGCCTGGTCATGGCGGCCGCCGTGGCGGCCATGATGTCCACCGCTTCCGGTGCGCTGATCGCCGCCGCGACCGTGGCCCGCACCGACGTCACCCCGTTTGTCGCCGGCTGGTTCGGCCGCACCATCGAAGTGAACTCGAACGAAAACCCGGAGCACGACGTGCGCGCGAACCGCATCTGGGTGCTGGCGCTCGGCGTGGTGACGGTATCGCTGGCGATCCTGGTGGACGACGTGGTTGCGGCGCTGACCATCGCCTACGACATCCTGGTCGGCGGACTGCTGGTCGCGATCATCGGCGGCCTGCTGTGGAAGCGCGGCAACGGCCTCGGAGCCACCGCCTCGATGGCGGCCGGCACGCTGGTCACCCTGGGCACCATGATCGTGCTGGAGATCCAGGCCGAGAACAAGTTCGACGGCGTCTACGCCAACGAGCCGATCTACTTCGGCCTGATCGCCTCCGCGCTGACCTTCATCGTGGTGTCGCTGGCCTCCAAGCCCACCGATTCCGGGGTGCTCGCGCACTGGAACCTGCGCGTCTCGGGCAAATCGCAGGAAGAAGGCGTCATGGCGGAAACCCGCAACTAGCCTGCGCAGCCACCGCAAAAGCATCGAGCCACCGGCCCCGGGAGGGGCAGGTGGCTCGATGCTTTTCTCCTGTTTAGAGCTTGTCGCTCAGCAGGTCGTGGCGCACGATGGTCTGGTCGCGGTCCGGACCCACGCCGATGGCGGAGATGCGGGTGCCGCTGATCTTCTCCAGGGCCAGGATGTAGTTACGGGCGTTCTCCGGCAGATCCTCAAGGGTCTTGGCTCCGGAGATGTCCTCGGTCCAGCCCGGGAAGTACTCGAAGATCGGCTTCGCGTGGTGGAAGTCGGTCTGGGTCATCGGCATTTCATCGTGGCGCACGCCGTCCACGTCGTAGGCCACGCAGACGGGGATCTGCTCGATATTGGTCAGTACGTCCAGCTTCGTGACGAAGTAGTCGGTGAAGCCGTTCACGCGCGAGGCGTGGCGGGCCAGTACCGCGTCATACCAGCCGCAGCGGCGCGGGCGGCCGGTGTTCACGCCGAATTCGCCGCCGGTCTTCTGCAGGTACTCGCCCATTTCGTCGAACAGCTCGGTCGGGAAGGGACCTGCGCCCACGCGGGTGGTGTAGGCCTTGATGATGCCGATGGAGCGGGTGATGCGGGTCGGGCCGATGCCCGAGCCCACGGATGCGCCGCCGGCGGTCGGATTCGACGAGGTCACGAACGGGTAGGTGCCGTGGTCGACGTCCAGGAAGGTGGCCTGGCCGCCTTCCATGAGCACGACCTTGCCCTCGTCCAGCGCCTTGTTCAGCACGTAGGTGGAATCGATGACCAGCGGACGCAGGCGGTCGGCGTAGGACAGGAAGTACTGCACGATGTCCTCAGCGATGACGCTGCGGCGGTTGTAGATCTTGACCAGCAGTTCGTTCTTCTGGCGCAGCGCGCCTTCGACCTTCTGGCGCAGGATGGATTCGTCGAAGACATCCTGCACGCGGATGCCCAGGCGTCCGACCTTGTCCATGTAGGCGGGGCCGATGCCGCGACCGGTGGTGCCGATGGCGCGCTTGCCCAGGAAGCGTTCGGTCACCTTGTCCATGGTCTGGTGGTACGGGGCCACCAGGTGGGCGTTGGCCGAGACGCGCAGGCGCGAGGTGTCCGCACCGCGGGATTCCAGGCCGTCGATTTCCGCGAAGAGGGCTTCCAGGTTCACCACGCAGCCGTTGCCGATAATCGGGTTGGTGTCAGGGGAAAGAATGCCGGCTGGCAGGAGCTTGAGCTCGTACTTTTCGCCGTTAACGACCACGGTGTGCCCGGCGTTGTTGCCGCCATTGGGCTTCACTACGTAGTCGACCTTGCCGCCGAGCAGGTCGGTGGCCTTTCCTTTACCTTCATCGCCCCACTGGGCTCCGACGATCACGATTGCTGGCATGGGATCCTCCCCCTTGCATAAAAAGCAGCGGTTGCGGCGTGCTTCGCGCCGGCCCGGCACGGTACCGGGCAAAAAATATGCCCCTGTCCTGCTCACTTGCCCGAGCCGGGCATCGCAAGAGTTAGGGGCTCTTACGACCAAAGTTTACCGAACCGCTAGCGGAAGTGCGAGCCGGGAAGCCTCCCGGCGCGTGGTGGGCTGGTTCTGCACGCGTCGAGAAGCCCGGAAAAACGGTATGCATTGGGCTTCAATTCACTCCATAGCCTTGATTAATCCTGCAGCTACGGCAGTATGGATGGACGGCGCCGGATAGTCATTTGCACCACGTGGCACGCACCGTTTGCACCGCACCGACAGGACCGTACACAACGCAAGGACAACCGATGAAAACGCAGCCTCGTCTTCTGGCTCTCATTCCAATCGCGGCACTTCTCGCCGCGTGCACGCCGGGCTCCCCGGACGCGCCGGCGGGCGATTCGGCCACGGCTTCCAGCACTCCTACGGCCGCATCATCAAGCCCGACCATGACAAATAGCCCGAGCGCTACGCCAGCGCGGCAATCGCCAAGCACCACCGAAACCGAGTCAGCCGCCGAGGTCGACACCCGCGACTGGAAGACCTTTGCCGTCCACGGCATTTCCTTCAAGTATCCAAGCAACTGGACCATCCGCGTGGATGACTTGGACGACCCGTCTCCCGATCCGGATAATCCCTATCAGGATTGGGACATCGTCACCGAAAAAGGCCACTCCATCGCCACGTTCGAGGCGAATTCAGCCAAGGACACCGACGGCGATCTTGCCACCTACAAGCGCACCACCTTGGAAACCGAAAAGGTTCCGGCGAAGCTGCACACCCCCGCAGTGTTCGTGGCGGAGCACTTCGTCCAGACCGAATCCGGAGACGACTCGAATGACGAAAAGTTCGTCATGTTCCTGAGCACCAAAGAAAGGGCCGAGGACCGCGGCACGGACCCTGCGTTGTCCTACTTCATGCCCGTCGCCGACTTCTATACCATCTTCGAGTCCGATGGCGATCTGCCAGAGGCATTGGGCATCGACGACGACCACGTAACAATCGAAGCGGCCAAGAAAATCATGAAATCGCAGGAATACCGAACCCTGAAGGCGATGATGCTCAGCGTCTCCGTCAAGTGACAGCAAGAAAATCTGCCTCATTCTTGACCCTGACACCGTGTCAGATGGGATAACTGAAGACATGTTGACCATTGGGCAGTTCGCGCAGATCGGCCAGGTGACCCACCGCATGCTGAGGCACTGGGACACCGCTGGCCTCTTGGTCCCCGCTCACGTGGACCGGGCCAGCGGCTATCGATCCTACGATCCCTCGCAGCTGCATCGGCTGCACCGGATCGTCGCGCTGCGGCAGCTGGGGTTCGGCCTGGCCGAAATCTCGTTGATGCTCGAAGGCGCAGCAGATCTCGAACGGCTCAAGGACCTGCTTCAAGCCCGCAGGTCTGATGTCGCCGCCGAGTACGAACTGGCAACCACCCGGCTGGCGGATGTCCAACGCCGGTTGGATCTCATCGAACAGGAGCACCACATGTCCAGGATCGAACTGATCGACAAGCCGTTGCCGGCGCTGCGACTCGCCGCGCTGACACGTACCGTGCAGTCCCAGCCCGAAATCGCGACCGTCATCGGCGGCATGTTCGCCCAAGTCGAGGCCGCGCTTCCCGAAATTCCCGACTCCATGGCCATTGCCCAGTACCGTCCGGTCGAAGACGGGCTGGAAGTCACGGCGGGTTTCGAATATGCAGGGCCGGCGGTGGCCGGATGCGACATCGTTGAGCTTGGCGCGCAGCCGGCGGCGCTATGCGGGGTGCATCTGGGGTCCATGGACCGCATCCACGAAAGCTGGCAGGCGGTGCACCAGGAAATCCTCGACCGGGGTTCGGCCCCCAGCGGCCCGTGCCGGGAACTGTACGTACGCTCGGAACCGGAGGACCAGTCCGACTGGGTCACCGAACTGCAGCAGCCCTACGCGCGGAGCTAGTCGACGTCCAGCAGCACGCCGGCTCGCAGCGGCACCCGGGACCGGGGCCGCAGAAGCAGGACAACCAGCGCCGCGGCGATCAGCACCATGCCAATCCACCCCATCAGGCCCACGCGCTCGCCCAGCAGGAACACGGCGAGCGCCGCGGCAACGGCAGGTTCGCTCAGCGTGACGGTGGTTGCGGTACTGGCCGGGACCCGGGACAGGGCGATCCCGAACAGGACGTATCCCAGGAACATCGGGACCAAAGCCAGATAGGCGGCGACCGCGAAATTCAGCGGATCCTGTACCAGCGGCGCCCCGGTGGCCAGCAACACCGGCATCAGCAGCAAACCTCCCAGGCCGAAAACCGCTCCCACCGCTGCCTTCCGTGGAATCCCGTTGGCCATCAGCCGTCCGGCGGCCCAGGAATAGACTGCGTAGCTGGCACCGGCGGCAAGTCCCAGCAGGCAGCTGGCAAAGACCGTTTCGGCATTGGCGTTGTCCCCCGCGGCCCTGGCGAATCCCAGCAGCGTACTGCCGGAGATGCCCAGCGCCGCGGCCAGGTACCAGCGGGTGGTGAGCTTGATTCCGTCGATGAGCCGCTCAAGAAGTCCGGAGAACAGCGGTGCGGTCCCCAGCGAAATCACGGTTCCCAGGGCGACGCCGCCCAGATGCATGGACGAATAGAAGGCCAGCGGATAAACCAGGATGCCCACGGCCCCGAGCATGACCAGGCGTCGGTTGATCACCAACGGGACTCGGGCTGCCTTCAGGGAACGTGCGCCGAGCACCGCTTGGAGCAGCCCGCCGATGCCGAGCGACGCAGCCCCGATGGCCAGGGGCGAGACGCCGTGGGCCTGCGCCGCGGCGGTGCCGGTGGTTCCCCAGAGCACCGAAGCCGCCAGCAGCATCAGCACCGCTGTGCCCTGCGCACCGCCGGCCGGATTTTTCACAGGGCACGCACCATGCTGGTGATCAGCGACTTGGCTCGGTGCAGCAGTTCGCTGTGGCCTTCCAGGCCGGCCCGCGAGATGGCGCCCTCAAGCAGGAAAGAGATCTGTTCGGCGAGCGCGGCGGCCTGCCTGGAATCGGTCAGCGATTCAAGATGTTCGCGGAGCAGGTCTTCAACTTGGGCCTTGTGCCCGGCCACGATGGACCGTCCGGGGTCTCCCGCCGGCAGCTCCGCGGCCGCGTTCAGCAGCCCGCAGCCGCGGAAACCATGCTCATAACCGGCCTCGGCATGGTCGAGGTAGGCGTCCACGATGGCCAGCACGCCGCCGACCGGATCCGAGGACGCACCGAGGCGGGCGCGATATAGTTCCAGCCATTCCTCGTGGCGGGCCTGCAGGTAGGCCGCCACCAGCCCCGATTTGGATTCGAAATTGTTATAGAGGCTCATCTTGGCCACTCCGGCTTCCGCGATGACTGCATCGATGCCCGTGGCGGAAATGCCGTGGGCATAGAAGAGCCGCGCCGCGGCATCCAGGAGCTTGGATCTGGCATCAAGGCGCGGGGACAAGGGAACCTCCAAGTAGACAGGTCGGTCTAAATAGACAGACTAGTCTAGTTAGACCGATCAGTCTAGGTTGTTCCCGCGGCTTCCTTCAGGCATCGCAGAAACACGTCCGCCGCGGGATTATCCGAGCTCGCCGCCGCATAGAGGGCGCTGCGCGGATTGCCGGCGATCGGCCGGAACACCACCTCCGGCATCTGGAAACGCGACACCGAGGCCGGAAGGATCGACACCCCGAGCCCGGAGGCCACGAGCCCCAGGATGGTTTCCTGATGGATGGCGCGTTCGACGATGCGTGGCGGGGAAAAGCCTTCGAACAACGAATGCACCAAGGTGTAGAAACCATTCATGTACTTGTAGGGGAAGAGCACAAAGTCCTCACCCAAAAGCTGCTCAATCTCCAGCTCCGCCTGCCCCGCGAGGCGGTGGTCCGCTTGGATCACCGCTACCAGCGGCTCGGCAAGCACCTCGGTGAGCACGAGTCCCGGAACCGGAGCCGGGTCACGCAGGATTCCCAGATCCAGCTTCCCATCCAGCAGCTGGTCAATCTGCTCATCGGTGGTCAACGGGCGCAGCGCAAGATCCACACTGGGCCGCAGCTCGCGAAATAGCCTAATGGCACCGGGCAGGGCCGCATAACTGGCCGAACTGACGAAACCCACGGCGATCCTGCCCCGCAGCCCAAGCCCGGCCTCGGTCAACTCATGGTTGGCCCGCTCAAGATCCGCCAACAGCGGGCTTATCCGATCGCGATAGGCGCGCCCCGCAGGGGTCAGCTCGACGCTGCGCGTGGTGCGGCTGAAAAGCCGCACCCCGAGCTCCTGCTCAAGCTTCTTGATCGCCACGGTCAAGGGCGGTTGCGACATCCGCAGCGAGTCGGCGGCGCGCCCGAAGTGCAGGTGCTCGGCCACCACGAGAAAGTACTGAAGCTGTCGAAGTTCCATGCATCTATTGTTGCACGAACACTAATAATTTCTTTGAAAATAGTATTGGACTAGATAATAATTTTTGTGGGTTACTGGAAGCGGAACAATCGCACACCGCCGTCCAGGAGCACACAATGAGCCAGAAGACCCACGCCCCATCCGCCGAATACATTGTCATCGGAGCGGGCTTGAGCGGTGCCGCAGCCGCATGGAAGCTCGCCCAGCGCGGCCACGAAGTCACACTGCTCGAGCGCAAGGTTCCCGCCGCGGCCGATGCCAGTTCGCATGGCTCGGCGCGCATCTTCCGCTACGCCTACCCTGACAGCTTCTACACGGATCTGGTCTGCAGGGCGCGGACCGCCTGGGACGAACTTGAGCTGGCCAGCGGGCAGCAGCTGATCTCCCCGCACGGCTCGGTCGACTACGGGGCATTGCGCAACCCCCGCCATTTGGCGTCGGTATTGGAATCCGCGGGAGTCGAGCACGAACTGCTCAGCGCAGCCGAAGCGCGCGACCGCTTCGCGGGCATCGACTTCGACACCGAGGTGCTTTGGCATCCGGGTGCCGGCGTCATCGATGCCGAACGGTCGGTGCAGGCCATGGTCGCCCAGGCCAAGGCGCATGGTGCTCGGATCGAAACCAACTGGCCCGTCGCATCCGTTGAAGCAGCCGGCAGCGGCTACCGGGTCAACAGCGCGGACGGGCGCTCCTACCTCGGGTCCAGAATCGTCGTGGCCGCCGGAGGGTGGCTGCCCGGGCTGCTGGGCAACCTGCCGCTGCCCGCGGGCTTCGCAGGCAGCGTGCCGACGATGGACGTCTACCAGGAAAACGCATACCACTTCCCCTACCGCAACCAGGATCCCGAGGCCCGCCTGGCCTGGCCCACGTATATTCACAAGGATCCAGCATTCAAGTCCTATGGCCTGCCTGGCGGACGCGATGCCGGGTTCCGCGGTCAAAAGGTCGCCGAATACATGGGCGGGCGCCGAATGGACAGCGCCGCGGCGCAGGACGGGCGCATCGATCCGGCCAACCGCGAACGCGTCATCGACTACGTCAAGCGCTACCTGCCCGGTCTGGACCCGACCCCGTATGCGGAGACCACCTGCATCTTCACGTCCACGCCCACCGAGGACTTCATCATGGACGAAACCCAGGGCATCACCATCATGTCCCCCTGCTCGGGACACGGGGCGAAGTTCGGCCCGCTGCTCGGTGACCTGGCCGCAGACCTGGCCACCGGAACCGGCACGGTTCCGGAGCTCTTCCGTCTGTCCTCCCATGCCAAGGCCCTGGCCTAGAGCGAACCCGCAGGAGAAATCGCATGCATCATCTTGACACCGCCAGCACCATCCCCGCTTCCACCGTCGCCTCGCTGATGGGGCAGATCGCCGGCATCGGGCGGGACCGGCTGCGCGGCGGCTACACCCGTCCCGTGTATTCCACTGCAGAGCTGGACCTGCGCGGCTGGTTCACCGAGCAGGCCGCCGCGCGGCAGCTGAGCGTGGAGCAGGACGGAAACGGCGCGCTGTGGGCTTGGTGGGACCTTCCCTCCGGGATCCGCGCGGACGCCGTGGCCACCGGAAGCCATCTGGACTCGGTCCCCGGCGGCGGGGCCTTCGACGGGCCGCTGGGGGTAGCCAGCGCGCTGGCCGCCGTGGACATCCTGCGGTCCAGGAACCTGAAACCCACCCGCCCACTGGTCTTGGCAGTCTTTCCCGAGGAGGAGGGATCCCGCTTCGGGGTGGCCTGCCTGGGTTCACGGCTGCTGACCGGCGCCCTCGACCGGGACAAGGCGCTGAACCTGCGCGATCCGGACGGCAACACCTTCGCCGAAATCGCCGCGCACCATGGGCTGGACGTACGGCGCATCGGAGCGGATCCGGCGCTGCTCGGACAGCTCGGCGCCTTTGTCGAACTGCATGTGGAACAGGGGCTCGGGCTTGGACAGCTGCAGCATCCGGTGGCCGTGGGCGGATCCATCCTGGGCCACGGGCGCTGGAAGCTGTCCATGTCCGGGCAGGGCAACCACGCCGGCACCACGCTCATGCGCGACCGCCGCGACCCCATGGTCGCCGCCGGCCGGACCATCGCCGCCGTGCAGCAGATTGCCCGCGCCCAGGACAACGCCCGCGCCACCGTCGGAAGGCTGCACCCCGTTCCCGGCGGCACCAATGTCATTGCCTCGCGCGTGGATTTCTGGCTGGATGTCCGGCACCCGGACGACGCGGTCACCGCAGCCGTGGTCCAGGACATCCACCGCGCCGCGCAGCAGATCGCGGCGGAAGAAGACTGCGGCTTCGAATTCTCGCAGGAGTCGCTCAGTCCGACCGTCGGCTTCGACGCCGACTTGTCCCGCAAGCTGGGCGCGTCGCTGGGCAACGCTCCCGTCTTGGACACCGGAGCGGGCCATGATGCGGGCGTGCTCGCCGGGCACGTTCCCAGCGCCATGCTGTTCGTCCGCAATCCCAGCGGCATCTCCCACTCCCCCGAGGAATACGTCGAGGATGCGGATGCCGAGCTCGGCGCGCTGGCACTGGCTGACGCGCTGCAGGGCTTGTTGAGCTGATCCCCGCGCCAGACGAACCCCCTGCGCGAAAGCCCGGGGCCGCATCCGGAGAATTCCGGATGCGGCCCCGGGCTTTCGCCCGCGCCGCCGAAGCTGCCACCGGCAACCCGAGGCTCGTTCCAGTCAGAAGGACTTCAACAGCGCCGGGACATCGTTCCGGTCGGGATTCGGGTGCCCGTAGTTTCGTGCACGTACCGCGACCACCAGGCCGAGCACGAGCAGCAGCAGCCCCGCGGCCGTGGTGAATCCCAGCAGGGCCGCCAAGCATGCGGCAAAGAGGATCAGCGTGTTGCGGCGGTAGACTCTCGCCACCGACCGCGGCTGGGAACGCGCCGCGTTGCGTGTCGCCAGCCAGTACACCACCGCGAGGGCCAGCTGCGGCCAGCCCGCTGCATAGCCCGGCAGCAAAAGAATCCCCGCGCCGGATGCCGCAAAAACCAGAACTTCGGCCGCTGGCCTCATCAACAAGCACCTCCCCGTGCATCACTAGGACCCCATGCTATCGGCCGCCCGGCGCATCCGGCCCCACCCGCCACGCGGTCGGGCGCGGACGTTAAATAGCAGTTAAATAGCAGTTCCCCGGACGGGGGCCACACTCCGCCGTCCGGGGAACTACATCCATGCGGGCTCCGTTTCCGAAGCCCGGGTCTCTTGCCGGGTGCCGCTACGCGAGCACCGGGGCCTGCCACAGGTTCAGCACCTGGCCGAGGTCCTTCTGCTCCGCCGAACGGTACAGGTCCGTCGCCCACGCCACGTCCTCGATCGGCATGCCGCCGACCGAGTAGAGGATGATCTCCTCGTCATTGCGGCGCGCGGGGACCTTGCCGGTGGCCACGTCCGCGATTTCCTCCAGCTTGGACTCGGGCAGCTTGCCCTCGCGCATCAGGTCGTGGAAGTGCGTACCGGGGATGCCCAGCAGCTCGTAGGCCTGGGTGTCGTATTCCTCGGCCCAGGCGTCGTACAGCCCCCGGGCATCGAGCACCAGGCGGGCCTGGTTGATCACGAAGTCGTCGTCGAACCTGGCCGCGGCCGGCAGCAGGAACAGCGCCCCGGGCTTGATGGCGGAGGCCGGGAAGTACGGGAAGGCCCCGGAACCCTCGATGTCCGTGCTGGTGGTAGCCATGACGATGTCCGCGTCCTTGATGGCCTCCTCGATGGTTTCCGCTGCGATGACGTTGGCCACCTGCGGGAAGTTCTCGCGGATGTACGCGGCAAAGGTTTCCACGCCGGCGGCCGAACGCCCCTTGATGCGCACGGTGTCGATGCCCGGGCGCAGGGTCAGCGTGGCGTCGATGACGGACTTGGCGATCACCCCCGGCCCCACCACGGCGGCGATCTTCGCATCTTCCCTGGCCAGGTGCTTGACGCCCACGCCCGGCACCGCCCCGGTGCGGTAGGCGCTGAGCAGGTTGGCGCTCATGATCGCCATCGGCGCCCCGGTATCGGTGTCGTTCAGGGTGAACAGGTGGATGGAGCGGGGCAGGCCCTTGGCGCGGTTGGCGGTGTTGGAGCCGTACCACTTGACCCCGGTGGTGCCGAAGCGGCCGCCGAGGTAGGCGGGCATCGCCATGAAGCGGCGGTCCGGGCCGTCGCAGGGCATGCCCTCGTGGACCGGCACCTCGGGGAAGGTGATCATCGCCCCGTGGGAGTTGCCGTTTTCGCCGGCCATCATGTAGTCCCCGTTGCGGAGCAGAATCAATGCCTCTTCCATGACGTCGGTGCAGCGGGCGATGTCGGTGACGCCGGCGGCGATCATGTCCTGTTCGCTGAGGTAGCGGAAGTTGATTGCGGTCATTGGTGGACCTTTCGTGAATGAAGTGCGGAAGCTGGTGGTTGGTGGATTTCTAGATGGCCGCTTCGCCGGTTTCGCCGGTGCGGACGCGGATGATCTGCTCCAGCGAGGCAACCCAGACCTTGCCGTCGCCGATTTCGCCATCCGGGCCTGTCCGCGCGGCCTCCAGAATGGTGTCCAGCGCGCTGTCCACCTTCGCGTCCGGAACGAGCAGTTCCAGCCGGATCTTGGTGCGGAAGTTCACCGAGTATTCCTGGCCCCGGTAGTATTCGGTGCGCCCGCCCTGGACGCCGCGGCCCTGCACCTCGGTGGCGGTCATTCCTGTGAATCCGGCTTTCTCCAATGCGGCGCACACGCTTTCGAGCCGGATCGGCTTGATCACTGCGGTGACGAGTTTCATTTGCCTGCCTTTCGATGCGGGACTTAGAACGGACGGCTGTCGTAGGCGGTTTCGGCATGGACCGAACGGTCAAGTCCGGCTTCCTCGTCCGCCTCGTCCACACGGATCGGGCGGATCTTGTTCATGACCCACAGGATCGCGAAGGTCATGCCGAAGCTGTAGCCCAGCGTGACCGCAATGGCGATCAGCTCGCTGCCCAGCTCAGAGAACGCCCCGCCGAAGACGATGCCCGCCATCTCGCCGGGAGCCGCCGGGTTGGCGAAGAACGTGGCGAACAGCGAGCCGGTGATGCCCGCGATGCCGTGCACCGCGAAGACATCCAGCGAGTCGTCGATGCGGTGGCGGCGTTTCCAGGTGATGGCCCAGGCCGCGGCCGCCGCAGCCAAGAAGCCGACCATGATGGCGCCGACCGGGCCGACCACGTCGGCCACCGGGGTGATGCCGACCATGCCGGCGATCGCGCCGGTTCCCAGGCCCAGCATGGTGGCATGCCCGTCGCGGATCCGTTCGATCGCGATGAATCCGAGCATGCCGCCGCACAGCGACAGCAAGGTGGTGAGCACCACGTACTGGGCCAGGAAATTCGCGCCCCCGGCCGTGCCGCCGTTGAAGCCCATCCAGCCGGTGGCCAGCAGGCCCACGCCGATCATCATCAACGGGAGGTTGTGCGGACGTCCGGCCTGCGCCTTGCGGCGGCCCAGCACCACCGCCAGCGCCAGGCCGGCGGCGCCGGCGTTCATGTGCACCGCGGTGCCGCCGGCGAAATCATGGAAGTCCAGCTGGTTGCGCATCCAACCGCCCACGGTCCCGGCTTCCGGATTGTCGAAGGCGAAGACCCAGTGCGCCAGCGGGCTGTAGACCACCAGAACCCACAACGCCACGAAAACCAGCCAGGATCCGAATTTCATGCGGCCTGCGGCGCCCGAGGCCACCAGGGCGGCGGAGATCGCGGCGAACAAGACGTAGAACGCCGCCCAGAAGGTTCCGCCGGCCTCGTCATCGCTCATGAAGTCGGTGTAGAACGAGAAGTCCAGCGGGTTGCCGATGAGCCCCAGTCCGCCGACCGAGTCGCCGAGTACAAGCCCGTGGCCGACCACGACGTAGACGACGCCGGTCACGGCCAGTGAACTGAGCACCATGAGCATCATGTTCAATACGTTGCGTCCGTTGAGCATGCCGCCGTACAGCATTGCCAGCCCAGGAAACATCAGCAGGACCATGGCGAATGCAGCCAGCAGCCAAGCCATGTCAGCAGCTTCCATCTCGGGACCCCTTTCGAAGAGTTTGAGTGCGAGTGGGTTCAAACTATCGACGTGAGATTCCGCGGTGCTTTCGATTTTGTTTCTGCGAAGAAACAGAATGTTTCATTATTCGAGCCACATATCGCGGTCGTGACATTTATGTAAATTGCGCGTCGCTGCCCGAAATAATTTTTGCCTCGCATTCACTCCGGGAGTATTTTCGAGAGCACATTCATACACGCCAGCACGGGATTGTTAACGGAAGGCTATTGAAGAATTTCCGGAAATCCCGATGAAACAATCCTGACCTAATCACGAAATCACGCGGTTTTACACTGGCAGGGCACCCGCGAATTTACCGCTCCGACGCATCTGCCGGGAGCGGCCAAAGCCAAATGGAGCCCGACATGGAACCGATGAAAATTGCCGTCCTGCATATCCGCGACACTCGCGAGCACGACCCCGGATTCCAGCTGGAGCTGGACGAGCTCAATGCCAGCGCCGCCACACAGATCCTCGCGGAGGGGCATGAACCGGACCTTGTCGCGACCTGGCAGCTGTCCTTGGAACAGGTGCAGCAGCTCGTGGACTGTTCGGATGCCGTCATCATCATGGGCGGCGAAGATGTGGACCCGGAATTCTACAACGGCCCTGAAGACTACCCGGGATCCGGAACCCACGAGCCGCAGGCCGACCGCATTCAGATCGCCGCCATCCGCTACGCAATGGCCACCGGCACTCCCCTGCTGGGCATCTGCCGGGGCATGCAGCTGCTCAACGTCGCCTTGGGAGGAACCCTGGTGCAGCACCTGCACAACGTGCAGGACCACCGGTGCGAAGGGACGGATCCGTTTGCGCAGACCCGTGTGGGCTTTGTCGCCGAAGCGCTGGCCGAAGACTTGTCGTCCGGGGACCTCCACCTATGCTCGCACCATCAAGCCATCCACGCCCTCGGGGCGGGGCTGCAGATCGCGGCCATGTCCAGCGACGGCGTGATCGAGGCAGTGGTCCACGACTCCGCCAAGGCCACAGCGGTGCAGTGGCACCCGGAGCACTCGCAGACTGCTGCTGCCCAGCTGGGTCCGTTAATCCGGCGGCTGGCGCACCAGCACGCGCAACCGGCCGCAGGGGAGGCTGAAATCCTGCAGCACCAGTTCGCCGGCGCATAGCCGCCGGTCCGTGGGACAGGGCGTACGTCTAGACTTGAGGCATGGCATTGACTCAGTTAACGGTCGTGGATACCGCGGTCGACATCCTGCAACAGTTCGGATTGGCTGATTTGTCGATGCGTCGACTGGCCAAGGAACTGGATGTCCAGGTCGGCGCCCTGTACTGGCACGTGAAGAACAAGCAGGAGCTGCTGGCCCAGGTCGCGGCGAAGCTGCTGAACACCCCGGCGCTCGCGGTGCGGGCCGAGGACTTCGCTTCGCCGGGCGAGGCGGTGCTGCAATTGATGCGCAAGCTCTATCTGGCGCTGCTTCCCATCCAGGACAGCCCCGAGGTCATCGAGGTTGCCAGCGCCATGCAGGTGAAGGACCTTCAGCCGGTGCTGCTCCTGCGTGCCCTCTTGCAACGGGCCGGGCTGACTGCCGAGCAGGCGCGCTTCGGCCAGCAGCTTTTGCTCAACCACGTGCTGGGCTCGGTCGCCTACCGCCAGAACCTCATCCAGCTGGACGTGGACTCGGAGGAAAGCGACGGCTACGACTGGGGCCTGCAGCGGGCCGTCGCCGGGCTGCTTTCCCCGGCGCCAGCCCCCGCGCAGGATTAACCGAGCGTTCCCCCGGAAAGCTCCAAATAGCAGGCCGCGCACAGCGATTCGTACCAAACGTCCTCGCCGTCGATGGCCACCTGGTCCCCGTCGAACACCACGTTCTGGCCGATGCGCCGGGTGTTGAACATGGCCTTGCGCCCGCAGCGGCAAATCGTTTTCAACTCTTCAAGCGAGTGCGCCAGCTCCATGAGCCGGGCCGAGCCGGGGAACGCATGGGTGCGGAAGTCCGTGCGGATGCCGTAGGCCAGCACCGGAACGTCATCGAGCACTGCAATACGCAACAGGTCGTCGACCTGCTGCCGGCTCAGGAACTGGGCTTCGTCCACCAGCAGGCAGGCCACGGGCGGAGCGTCGATGTGCGGGACGAGCGCGTCCGGGTCGTCGCCCGAAGCCAGTGCCGCGAACTGCTCGCGGACGTTGTCCAAGGGCGACACAATCAGGTCCACCGCACGGCTCAGCCCGAGCCGGGAAACGATCGAGCTCTCCCCCTTGGTGTCCACCCCGGGCTTGGCCAGCAGGATCCGCTGCCCGCGCTCTTCGTAGTTGAAGGCGGCCTGCAGCAAGCTCGTCGATTTGCCCGAGTTCATTGCCCCGTATCGGAAATACAGCTTGGCCACAGTCGCCCCTTGTCGAATCCATCGGCCTGCCAACGGCAGACCACCTACGATTTTAGCGCCCGGGGCCCATTCCTCCATGACACTGCATGTCGTTCCGCGACCAATTGTGACCGAGCGGCGTGCGGATCGCCGCCGCCGCTTCCCCTGCACCGAAACGGTTTTATAGCATGGAGCCAGCTTCACGAGATCTGATCGCTGGGAACCCCACGGGTTCCGGCAAGGCTCCGACCGATCAGGCGCCAACCCCACACAGTTGTACGGCGGGTGGCTCGGATGACGAAGCGGCTCGCGGCGCATCCGGCGCTTCGGGCAAGGACAACAACCTGCAAAGGCGTGGACTCATGAGCAAGCAAACCCATCTCGGCCTGGCCGCGAAGCCGCTGACAGCCAACCCCCTGCCCCGCTTCGCCAATGACTGGATCAGCGCCTGGCTGCAGTTGGACGGCGGCACCGGGCTGCTGCATATCGGCGCGGGCCCGCGCGAATGGATCCTGGAACCGCTCGATCCGACGGCGCTGGGCGCCGCCGTAGATCCGGGAACCCAGATCGTGGGCCAGTTCAATCCCGATTTGAAGATCGCCCTGATCCCCGGATCGCATCTGGTGGCGGGCAGCTCGTTCTTCCGGCTGCGCGCGTAGTCAGCTGCGCGCCACGGGCTGCCGGCGGGCGAAAACCAGCCAGTACAGCAGCGACATCACGACCACAAACGGCAGGCCGAAGACCAGCGTGAACTTGAATTCCTCGACGAACAACGTGGTCAGCAGCAGCCCGCCCAGCAGCGCCGCCCCGAGGATGGAAGCCGCGGGGTAGCCCGGCAGCTTGAATTCCAGCGGGCTGCGCTCGCGGGCGGCCTGACGGCGGAAGCTGACGTGGGTCAACAGGATCATGAACCAGGTGGTCAGCGCGCCGAAGGTGGCCAGCGACATCATCAGGCCGAAGCCTCCCTCGGGGAGCACCGCAACGGCGATCGCCGCCACGGCGATGCCTCCGCCTGACATCCACACTGCATGCACCGGGGAGCCGTTGCGGCTGGTGCGGTGCGCCAGCTTCGGGGCATGGCCTGCATCTGCCAGCGAGTGCAGCATGCGGGTCGCCGCGTAGAGCTGGGCGTTCATCGCCGACAGGGCCGCGATGATCAGCACGAAGTTCAGCACCGAGCTGGCAAAGGGGATGCCCACCTGATCCATGACGGTGACAAACGGCGAACCGCCGGAGATCAGCTCGCTGGTCGGCGCAATGGCAAGGATCAGCGCCATGGTCAGCACGTAGAACAGCAGCAGGCGCAGGAAGGAGACCTTGAAGGCCTTGCGCACCGCGAGCTGCGGGTTGCGGGCCTCGGCGGCCGCGATGGAAATCGCTTCGATGCCCATGTAGGAGAAGATCGCCACGATCACCGCGCTCCAGGTGCCCGACAGGCCGTTGGCGAAGAAGCCCGAATCAACGCTGTAGTTCGCGAACCCGAAGCCGTCGGCCGGGTCGTGGAACACCAGCCAGGCGGCGATGACGATGAAGGCGATGACCGCGAAGACCTTGATGGCGGAGAACCAGTATTCGGTGGTGCCGAAGACCTTCACGCTGGAGAAGTTCACCGCGAGCAGGGCGGCGGAGAACAGCAGCACCCACAGCACCCCGGGCACCTCGGGGAACCAGAACTGCATGTATTCGCCGATGGCGCTGACCTCCGTGCCGACCGCAAAGATCAGCGCTGACCAGTACATGTATTTGGTCAGGTAGCCGGCGTAGCGGCCGAGGTAGCGTTCGGCGTACACGCCGAAGGAGCCGGCCACCGGCTGCTTCACGGTCATTTCGGCGAGCGCTCCCATGACCAGCAGCGCGATCACTCCCCCCAGCACGTAGCTGAAGATGACCGAGGGGCCTGCCATCGCGATGGCGAGCTTGCTGCCGGCGAACAGTCCGGTGCCGATGGCGCTGCCCAGGGCGATCATCGCCATCTGGGCAGGGGTCAGCGATTTCTTCAGGCCGGGGCCGGGCCCCTTGGTTCCAACCGGCTGCTGCGCCAACGATGCTCCCTGCTGTGTACGTGTGCGGCACGCGGATCTTCATTTGCGCGCCGCGTCTAAGCGTACTCGGGAGCTTTCACCCCGGATCTTCGCCGAAGATCCGGGGTCTGGCGGATACCGCCTAGGTCACGGCATTTCGGACCGTGAACTCTTCGCGCTGCCAGTCGCCGGTGTGCAGAATCTCACGCAGGATTTCCACCGCATCCCAGATGTCGGTGCGCGAGAGGTACAGCGGGGTGATGCCGAAACGCAGGACCTCCGGCTCGCGGTAGTCGCCGATGACGCCGCGGGCGATCAGCGCCGCCATGATCTCGTAGCCGTGCTCGTGGCGGAAGCTGACGTGGCTGCCGCGCTGGGCGTGCTCGCGCGGGGTGACCAGTTCCAGGCCGTGGTCGGCGCAGCGGGTCTCGACCAGCTCGATGAACAGGTCGGTGAGTTCCAGCGAGGCGGCGCGCACCGCGTCCATGTCCGCTTCCAGGGCGATATCCAGCCCGACCTCGATCATGGCCAGGGAGGTCACCGGCTGGGTGCCGCACATGAAGCGGCGCACGTCGTTGGCCGGGGTGTAGTGCTCGGCCATCTCGAACGGGGCGTTGTGCGACCACCAGCCGGACAGCGGCTGCCAGAAGCGGTCGTGGTGGCGGGCGTTGACCCAGATGAAGGCCGGGGATCCGGGCCCGCCATTGAGGTACTTGTAGGTGCAGCCCACCGCGTAGTCCGCGTCCGCGCCGTTCAGGTCTACCGGGACCGCACCGGCGGCATGGGCCAGGTCCCAGATAACCAGCGCGCCGGCGTCGTGGGCGGCGGCGGTGATCTGATTCATGTCCCACATGGAACCGGTCCGGTAGTTGACGTGGGACAGCGCCAGCACGGCGGTGTCATCACCCAGGGCCGCGCGCAGCGAGGCCTCGTCATCGATGAGCTTGACCTCGTAGGGCACACCCGTTTCCTGCGACAGCGAGTTGACCAGGTCGGCCAGTCCCTCGGCGATGTAGATGTCGGTCGGGAAGTTGTCCCGTTCGGTGATGATGACTCGGCGGTGCGGCGCATCAGACTTCTGGGTGCGCAGCGCGGAGGCCAGCGCCTTGAACAGGTTCAGACTGGTTGTGTCCGTGATAGCGGTTTCGCGGGGGTTCGCTCCCAGCAGCTGGCCCAGCTTGTCGCCGAGCACCAGCGGAAGCTCAAACCAGCCGGCTTCGTTCCAGGAGCGGATCAGGCCTTGGCCCCATTCTGCGGTGACGACCCGCGCCGCGCGTTCGGCCGCGCCATGGGGCAGCGCACCGAGCGAGTTGCCGTCGAGGTAGATCACCGATTCGGGCAGTGCGAAGCGGTTCTTGAACCGGCGCAGCGGATCCTGCGCGTCGAGCTGTGCCAATTCCTCGCGGGTGTGTACCGTCTGCACGCTGTGCTTCCCTTCCTGGATGCCATGAATGTCCCTCCATCGTAGAATCAGAAGCAGGAAAATTTCTTGGGTTCCGAATTTTTGCAAATAATAGGGAGGCTGATCCGTGCCGGATTCAGTATGGGCAGTTTCGGGGGCCGACTCGGCGAATTCCGTTCACATCGACGAGGTTGACTTGGCGATCCTCGTCGAACTGAGCCGGGATGCCCGCCTGGCGAACAACGTCTTGGCGCAGCGGGTGGGCTTGGCTCCTTCGACCTGCCTGGGACGCGTCAAGATGCTGCGCACCCGCGGGGTGATCGAGGGCTACGAGGCCAAGATCAACGAGAAGCTGCTGGGTGTCACGGTCAACGCGATGATCTCCGTGATCGTCGCCCCGCAGGCCAGGGACCGGATGCTTCCCGCGGCCAAGGCCCTGGCGGCGCTGCCTCCGGTCCGCGACGTTTTCGTGCTCGGCGGCACCCCGGACCTGCTCATCAGGGTCGCCACCCGGTCCATCGACGAGTTGCGCACTTTCGTCGCGAGCCATCTGGGATCTAACCGTGCGTTCTCCTCCACGCAGACGAATATCATCTTCGAGCACCTGCGCTAGCCGGGGTGCCGGTGGACGTCAGGTGAACATCCGCTGAAATCCAGGTGCCTGCGCTGCGGACTGCGCCGTCGCACCACATCATTCGAAGAATTCTGCGAACCCTCGATGACCTGATGATTTTTATTTCACATGGCCGTATCATGAGCCTTGCTGCGATTGGGGAGCACACCACACGATGAGCCGTTTTCTCATGTTCGTCTCATCTGGCACGACGAGAATGAGGACATGGGAAAACGCATAGCGCTTCGGGCGATTGGCCTGGTCGCGGCTCTCGCCATCATCGGAGCGGGAATCGCGGCTCTGGCTCAGTTGGTCTCCGGACCTTCCCAGAGGGATCTGGGCCCGGGCATCGTCGTCCACCAATCCGAGGTGCCCAGCGAGGACGCCGGCTTCGCCGAGCGTACCGGGGAACCTGCCGACCCGTCGGCCGCGCCTACCCCGAGCAAAGACCCCAAGGAACCGGCCAGCCCGTCGGCCTCGGCGAGCCCCTCGGCCTCCAGCAAGCCGAGGCCTTCGAAAACCAGCTCTCCCAAGCCCACCCAAGGTCCGGTCAAACCGCTTCCGCCGAAGGCCCCAGTGGATGATGACGACGCTTGGGACGACGACGCCTACGATGACGACGATGATGACGACGACTCGCAGACCGCCGCGTCGCCGGGTCTCCATCCGAGCCCGCGTGCTCGCCTCGATGATCCTTCTGGTTGGCTTCGCCCTGGCGGTCTCCGGTGCCGCGATCTACGTCTACGAACGCCAGGAGCTCAACGCGCGCCTGGATGATTCACTGACCCGCACCGTGGAGGAATTCCGGGTGCTGGCGGAAACCGGCATCGATCCGCAGACCGGCAACGGCTTCAAGCACGCCGAGGACCTGCTCTACACCGCCATGCAGCGCACGCTGCCCGCCCGCTACCAGGGCATGGTGGGTTTGAGCGCTGACCAGCTGCAGTGGACTGCCCCCGCCACCGTGGAAATGCGGCTGGAGGAAGACCCGCAGTTCCTGGAATGGGCCAAGACCAGCGCCGCGGACCAGCATGTGCGCATCGAGAATTTCGAGACTGAACTGAGCGAATACCGCGCCATCGTGGTTCCGATCCAGCTCTCCTCCGACCCCAAGCCAGCACGCTTCGTGCTGGCCTACGACTACACTGCCGAAGTCAGCCGCATCAACAAGCAGTTCATGGTGTTCTTCGGCGTGGGCCTGGTGGTAATGCTGCTTGCCGGAGGCGCGGCCTACCTGATTGTCGGGCGCATGCTCGAACCCATCCGCCGGCTGCGCGACACCGCCCGCCAGATCTCCGAATCCGACCAGTCCTCGCGCATCGAGGTCACCGGGGACGACGAGTTCGCGGAGTTGACGGTCACCGTCAACGACATGCTTGACCGGCTTCAGGACGCACTGAATTCCCAGCGCCAGCTGCTGGACGACGTGGGTCACGAGCTGCGCACCCCGGTGACTATCATCCGCGGCCACCTGGAGCTCATGGATGTCCAGGATTCCGAGGACGTCGCCCAGACCAAGGACATCGCACTGGACGAACTGAAGCGCATGTCGCTGCTGATCAACGACCTGATGACCCTGGCTGGGGCCAATCGCGCGGATTTCCTGTCCGCCAAGCCGACCGACATCGGCACCCTGCTGGACGAAATCCTGGACAAGGTCCGCGCGCTGGGAAACCGCGACTGGCGCATCGGCCACCGCGAGGAAGCCAACGTCACCCTGGACCCGGCCCGCATTACCCAGGCCATGTTGCAACTGGCCGCCAACGCCGTGAAATTCTCCGACGAGGGTTCGCGCATCGATTTAGGCTCGGCCATGCTCGAAGAGCAGGACAAGGCGCCGGTGCTGCGCCTCTGGGTGCACGATGCCGGCGTGGGCATCGCCCCCGAAGACCTTGAACGGATCTTCGAGCGCTTCGGCCGCGGCCAGAACAGCGACCGGGCCAAGGGCTCCGGGCTGGGCCTGAATATCGTATCGGCCATCGCCGATTCCCACGGCGGATCGGTCTGGGTGGATTCCGTGCCCGGCAGCGGTTCGACGTTCTACATCGACATCCCCTTGGCCGAAGGAGCCCACAGCGTATGAGCCTCATCCTGATCATCGAAGACGAACCGCGAATCAGCTCCTTCATTGCCAAGGGCTTGAAGGCCGCCGGCTTCATCCCCACCGTCTGCGCCACCGCGCGCGAGGGCTACGCCCAGGCCCGGTCCGGGAATTTCGAGCTGATCATCTTGGACCTGGGGCTGCCGGACGAGGACGGCTTCAGCCTGCTGCGTCGGATGCGCGAATCGCACATCGACGTCCCGGTGATCATCCTGACCGCCCGAAACAGCGTGGACGACACCGTGGCCGGGTTGCAGAACGGCGCGGACGACTACATGGCCAAGCCCTTCCACTTCGACGAGCTGCTGGCCCGGGTGCGGCTGCGGCTGCGCACCGAAGACTCGTCCTCCGACGTCTCGGTCCTTTCGCACGGAAACATGGAAATGGATCTGCTGCGCCGTCTGGTCACTGTCGACGGTGTCGAGGTGGACCTGTCAGCCCGGGAATTCTCACTGGCCGAGGCCTTCCTGCGCAACCCGGGGCTGGTGCTCAGCCGCGAGCAGCTGCTCTCCAGGGTCTGGGGCTACGACTTCGACCCCGGCTCCAACGTGGTGGACGTGTACGTGCGCTACCTGCGCAACAAGCTGGGCGGGGAGCGTTTCGAGACGGTGCGCGGCGTCGGCTACAGGCTGGCCCGCGAATCCTAGGATCCCGCAAAACCAATGCCTTGGCCGCCTGTCCCCTTGCGGGGCTGGCGGCCAAGGCATTGAGGAGCGCCTTCCGTGGAGGGGGCCGGAGGCGCCGGCCGCGCTAGCTAGCGGCGGCCTGCCAGGGCCCGGTGCCCCGGAGCTTCGAAGCGGGTCGCGGACCGCTGGCATGCCGGGACGACCCGAAACGCTGCTCCAGCAGCCGGCTCCACTTGTTGGCAGGAAGCTGCGGATTGAGCAGCGCAATGCCGATGCAGTACTTGCTCATGCTCACCGGGCGGATTCCCAGTGCCGCCAGCGCCTGGTCGCTGACTCCGCGCCCGTCCGCTGACTTGGTTTCCACCACCACCAAGTCCGGCCCCTGCACCTGCTGCCGGCCGTTGGCGTACTCCAGCTCCACGTCGCAGGTGACCCGTTCCCCGTCCAGCGGGTTCACGAAGGTGCTGCGGATGTAGGAGCTGTCCAGCACCGGCATCAAATCGGGCACCTCTTCGCCGTATTCCCTGGACACCACCTGGTCCAGGAACTCCAGCGAGCTGTCGGTCAGCCGCCCCGCGTCGTCCAGTTCCTGTTCGATGCGGTGTTTCACGGTGGCGCCGCGCAGGCCCTTGGTCTTGATCTCGAACATCGACAGCCCGGTGTCCGCATAGGTGCGGCTGCGCACCTTGTAGCGGCGCCGGCGCCCCTGGCGGTGCGCGCGGTACTGGGCGAAATCCTCGGTGTCGAAGTAGACCGATTCGTAGCGGAAGGTCCGCAGACCGTCGATCTCCATGATCTTGAAGTCCTCCCGCAGCCGCTGCGCCAGGGCCGTGAACTCTTGGGCGGTGAGCAGGAACTTGCGGTCCACGCGGGTCTGCAGGGCCGCCTGGTCGATCACCTCGTCCAGGCCGATAGGTGCACGGCACACCACTGCTTCTTCCAGCGCGGCTTTGGCGCGGCCTGCGAGCGGCTGCATCAGGACCACGTCTCCTGGGCGACCGGCGCATTCTGCCGGGGCGCGTTGGCCAGCTGGTACGAACCGCCGGATTCCCGCTCGCCGCGGCTCGGGCCGACCCGGAAACGCACGTCCACAATGGTCAGGTCGCGGACCATGTCCAGCTCGATGACCACGGTACGCAGGACCTTGGCGCCCAGCAGCTCCTCCAGGGCCCGGGCCAGATCTTCCGAGCGCGGGTAGGCCTTTTCCAGGGTCACTGTCTGGCGTTGGGTGCGCGGGGCGAAGCCGGGATGGTCGGCGAAGAACATCACCACGACCAGGGCCGCGGTCACCGCCGGGGAGAACCAGGCCGGGTCCGGATGCAGGCCGTTGACCAGGCCGATGGCCAGCGAGATGAAGTAGTAGGCAACTTCCTCCTGGGTCAGGGTGTCAGACCTCAAGCGGATGATCGAAAGGATGCCGAACAGGCCCATGCCCAGGCCAACCCCGGCGCCCGAGCCGGACAGCAGCATGGTGACCGCGAAGATGCCCATGCTCAACGCGATGTAGGCAAGGACCAGATCACGGCGGAAGTGCCGGCGGAAGTAGACGAAGTACACCAGCACGGTCATGCCAACGACGTTGGCGGCCAGCGCCATCCAGAATGACAACATTTTATTTACCTTTCACCGGAAGTTCATTTCTTGTTTCAAGAGTAGGAAGGCCAAATGAAGGAAATAAAAGAAGCCGATGAGAAGACTCTCATGTGCATCATGGGATGCATGACAACAACTGACGCTCCGGCTCTACCAGTGGAAGCCCTGAAAAACCCGCATCAATCACCCGAGAGAACAAGGGACCCCGGCGCACGAGGGGTCAAGGGCGGATCGGGTGCCTCCGGAAGCGATCAGAACATAGACCAACTCCAGCGTCTTCTTATCAACTAGAGCGCTGAACCAGGCAGCTCACCATGTTGCGGTGCCCCTTTCAGGAGCCAGATCTGCCTCATGCACCCATCGGAAGATTCGACCCACACCCCCAGTGCGTAGTCCTTCCGCACTTCGTCCCGAGGAGTGCGGTCGCCTTTTTCATTAGATACAGTGCGTCAAATGCCCTCTTAATGCCTACCACCGGAATCCACGCGGAGCCCAATGGAATGTAGTAACAATAACGGTTCGGCGTGGGAAAGCTTGAACTTCTTTAAGTAAAACATTATATTTTCAGTTTCTTTGGAGTCCGGTGATCCGTCAGATTTTTGAACGTAAATTACCAACAGACCATCATGGTGTCAGGTGACCGTGCCCAAAACCGTCTTGCAGATTTGATATAGCCGTTGTGGCGTGACACTGCGCTCAAGTTCAAGCGCAGCCTTTCGTACTTCTGGGCAATTTCTGGTTGCCACATTCCCTCAAGGTACCTCGCAAGCCGTTGAAGCTTGCCTGCTAACTCCTTGCCTGATGCTCCGTCTAATTAAGCGGCCATTTTCCTATGCACTCCCCTGTAGCTGAGTCGCCGAGTCGCCGAGTCGCCGAGTCGCCGAGAATTCGGTTTTCATGGTTGGTTCGCGTCCCGCAACTAGCATGATCTCTTAAATCCGGTTTGCGGTGCGACATGTCTGGCATGTCTTGGGGTCGTCGGCCTGAACCCGCCTTCAAAGACATGACCGGTGTGATTGGCTCGAGATCACGTCCCCCTGAATAGCGACTGCCACTTGTCCCGGCGCCCGGCACCGCCTTTCCAGCGGGCTCGATCGGCTTGTTGAACCAATAACGTCACGACGACAAGTAAAGATTGGAGTCCACGTGCCGATGTCTACAGATTTCGCTCATGAGTCATTGGGGAGCTACTCGCCCTACACGGAAAGCTGACATAATCGCGCCGGCGGGATTGCCTCGACGTCATACAACGCACTGCGAAGAAAATTGCGGGCGCCATTATTGATCCGGCGGACCCTGAACCGAGCGTTCTTCAAACTCTTCCCTCACGACGCGACACATTGCCGGTTCTCGAATAGCGCCGATCCGCCAGGAACCTGAAGTGTGCCCCGATAATGGCTCCGGACACCGCACTCATCAATTCCGTTGGCCACAAACCCAGCCATCGGCTTTCGGTCAGGCCAAGTAGCGCAACGCTGGCGAAGACCACTAGTGAAAGCGCCAGACCAGCCAGATTTGGACGCAGAAAATAGTACATCGCAGATCCACACAGCACTCCTACGGCTGCTCCCAGCAAAAGCAGTGGAAGCACACCCACCCCCGCGAAGGACAGAGACAACGCAACTGCCGACAATGGAGCGGCGATGGCAACGGCCCAGAACACTGCGTCGGCCCCCTTGGCATAACGCGGTTTGCGCTCAGCTTTCTCGATCATTGTCTCCACCGACTTCCATCACAGTCATCTTCCTCGAACAGCGATTCGATGCTCACTGTTGCAATCTCCACGCAACCACTGTGTTCGAAGCTTCCAGACATCGCGACAAGCTGACGACCGAACGTCACTCAGCACCCTCCCAGTTCCGTCAGCCGCTTCAACTTGGCTGCCACGGAACTTCGGGACCGCTAATCCTATTCGGCATCCACTTGGTCGTAATTTTCACGTAGCCGGATTCTGCGTACACATCGGTGGGTACCGTGAGCAAGCAATATCGCTTGTGTGATCGCGGATTGGCATTCAATTCAACGCGAAGGACTCCATGAAGTACAACCTACCGTTTCCGGCTACCCAGCAAGCCGAATAGACCGGCCCGTCCGCCGTTGTGCCGGGCGAATCTGCGCAGCTCCCCGATCAGCACCGCAAATCTTGCCGTAGCTTGAGAATCCACTTCCCCGCTTGAATTCGTTACCGGATGATCGCTGATGCTCATGGGACCGGCTCGCAGCGCCCCTTGCAGTTCCCGGGTGATCTGCCGCAGCCGATCAGGACGGACACCCGCCTCAAGTTCACTGGCGAACGCCCTGAATGTCTGGGCGGCTGCCGTGAGGCGCTCGTGTTTCACGTACGAAGACAGTTCACGCAACTGCTCCGCAACTTGCCCGAACGATTTGCGTTCTCGTTCAGCTGCCATGATTCAATGATCTCCCCTCGGTCCCACGGGTTCTGGATGCATGCCTTATTCGTACCGTCAGGATTAATTGGGTCCCATCCTTGGCTGTCATATTTCAGAAATGCCTACCACCAAAAACCTCGGGCAACCCCTACGTGCTCGGTAATCCGTCGGACTTATGAACGAAAATCCCATCCGCAGTTTTTGTCAATCCAATTCGTCTTGTCGGTATAGCGAAAGCCAGCGGTGCCCTGGAGCGTACTGATCGTCTTCAATGAGATCCGTAAGGTTCTTTGCGAAGTCTCGATCAAGCAGGTCATTGACGACCTCTCTGGCTTCGTTGTGCCCCGGCGCCCACCCCGTCGGAAACTTTTTCGTCGCGACCCACTCTGGTTCCGAGGATCCAATCGGCGTAAACTCGATTTCCACCAACTCATCGTCCACTTCTGGTACCCAACGCACCCTAATCCTTGGTACTGGCAAAAGCTCCGACCAGAAGTTCACTCCATCCGTCGGCGGCACAAATGACAAGATCGATGTGGCCGCATCATCGGGCAGACCACACGCTAGAGCCAGACGCTCGAAGGTGTTCGCGTAACGACGCGGAACAGGAGTTCCTGCTTCCCGAACCGCCGAAAGGATCCGCTCAAGAGCAGGACCTGGGGTTCCACGGCCGAGCAGTGAACATGCCTCATGGAGGGTGGCCTCACCCAATTCGCGACTAAACCACTCGGCCATCCACTGACACTGCATCAGAACCAATCGTTCCTCTGCTGAAGATACGGGCCAATCCGGTTCAGAAGGATTCTTCTCCAGGCCGCACCAGGGTCCCGGCTCCTCAGTCTTCGCAAACTTAGCCCAGAGAATGCCGCGTTTTCCCGCCGCGCGGTCTGCTTCCTCAACAATCCTTGATGCCAAACGAGGATCAATGTGATTCGTCTGGGCAAGTAGGCTACCGGGCTGTCGACTGGCACTCATGACATCCGCGGGATAACGGGTGCGGAGCCTAAAGGCTGGGATCGAGGCACCTCGAGGAGTTGCCTCGACTTCGTAAACTCCCGCGGCTGACCTATGCCAGTCCGGTTTGTGTATTCGGCGAACCCGGAATTTTGGGTTGCTCATAGTCACATCCTTCATCCCGGCATCAGCCCCTTGCCCCGGTCCGCGCTCCTAACAGCTATCCTGTCAACGATGAGGCGGCACTCAGCCGCATTGGCGCTGGTTGCCTCGGAGTTCACATGGGTAGTGGTCGGCGGTCGAGGACGTCCGGGGAGGTCTTCCACGAAAGCGAAGAATCGGCGTCCCCAGCTGACGCGAAACGGCGGGCCGCGACCAATGCGGGTTCCAAGGTGGTTGTTTCCCGCCTCGCATAGGAACCCTTCAGGTCACCAATGACGACGTCCAGCGAGGGGCCCACGACACCAGGTGAAGCCAGAAAACTCCAATGGCCCTCATCCGTCGTGTCCGGATTGTAGAAGACCACCATGGCGCCCCGGGCATCCCCGCAGAAATCCATTCTGGCAGGACCACGTAGGGCACTGACAATGGTGGCAGTTTTGCCGTCCAAGCTGCTGATTTTCTCTTCCAGGCTTTCTGCTGTCGCCTCGCGTTCTTCGTATTCCTTGCGCCCGTTACTCCACTGAACCAGCAGGGTCGCAGCTCCCCTATTCGGCCGACGGGCATGGCGGTGATCCGTAAAGTACCGCAAATGCGCACCAAGGATGGCACCAGTTATCGAACCTAAAAGTCCCACCGGCATTCCCCCCAGCCAGCGGCTTCCCGATAGGGACAAGGCGGCCATCCCGCCAAAAAATACCACGGCAAGGGCGACTTTCGCCCAGTTGGGCGACAAGTAGTAGAAAACGAGGGTGCCAAAAACTATGCCAGCGACGCACGAGACTACCAAAAACGGAAGAACGGACGCTCCGACGGAAGCCGCGGACACCGCGATCGCGACGATGGGGGCGATGACGGCGACAGCCCAGCTCAACGGGCTAGCACCCTTCGTGTAGTAAGGCTTCCTTAATGCGTCGGGGCCCATTTCACTCCCCCATTCCGGACTCGACGAACCATCGGGACATATCTGCGCCTGCTCCAACCGACGCACCCGTAAAGGACGAGGACAAAAGCCTACTTCCGTTAACTCCGGTAAGCAAACCGTTAAGAGTGCTTGGCTGGAAGTACGGCATCTGGCGTAGCGTGCTCATCTGCGTCGGCCCCCCGGGCAATTGGGTGAACATTCCACCGGTCGCCGCACCCCATCCGAGATCCGCAACGGTGATATCTTTGCCGGAAACGAGGCTATCAACAGTCACACCAGAAACGCCACCGCTAGCCCCCACACCTATCGTTGCCATACGCGAGACAAGTGAAGTCGTCGTGTGACCGGACAGTTTCGCTATCGAACCGCCCACGGGTCCAGCTACGCCTCCGATGGCTCCGGCCACGCCACCGCCGAGCATCGCGCCGGCAAATTCGCGGCCGTTGCGGATCTGGAATCCGTTCTTGGTCAGATAGACAAAACCACCACCAGCGGCACCGGCTCCGGAGTTCACGCCCATGTTAATGCCGACGCTACCGACAATGCGTGCCGTGGGCGTCGCGGCGGAGAATGCAGTTTTGCTCAGCATGGCGGCTCCTCCTCCAACGCCGCCGAGCACAGCCATTCCAGCGGTTTGCACCCAGTTGACATCGCCGGTGGTTGCCTTCTGGATGAGGACGTCAGCGCCGCCGGAGATGAGCGCCAGGCCGGCGGGCCCGCCCACCCCGGTGGCCATCAGCGCGATGCCTCCGACGACCATTGCGCCACCGGCGACGTACTCCCAGTTATCGCTCATCCAGTCGCCGGCCGCGGCCAGCACGCCGTTGTTCGATTCGCGGTATGCCGTCAACTCGTCCTCGGTGACCGGGCGCAGGCCGAGCGGGTCGATGGCGTGCAGCGGGTCATTGCCCGCATAGGAGTAGGGGTTGGCCGCCCAGCCGGCGCCGATCACCGGCTCCAGCGGGTCCACGGACAGGAAGCCGCGGGTGGACGGATCGTAGGCGCGCGCGCCCAGCCAATCCAGCCCGGCAACCTGTACGCCGCCGTTGGCGGCCAGGCTAAGGCCCTCAGACAGGCCGGGCAGCGACTGTCCTGCCAGAGCCCAGGGGTTGGCCGCCGCCGTGGGATGTTCGCCGCGCCAGCCGGCCGAGAGCAGGGTGCCGTCCACCGCGGCCAGCCCGCCGGGCATCGCGGTGACCGAGCGGCCACCCACCGACAGGACGCGCGGTGCATACTCTGCGGTGTTCCACCACAGGCCGGTGCCGTCGACCTCGGCCAGTTCGCCCAGCGCGTCGACCCACAGCTCGTGGCGGGTGGTGCCCGTAGCAGCGGTGCGCTCGACCTCGCGCAGCGTGCCCATGGCGGACCACTGGTAACGGGTGGTCCCGTCCTGCGCGTGTGCGGCGGTGCGCCGTCCCGCGCCGTCGTAGTCGTAGCTGGTCGCCGTGTCATCGGTCGAGCGCACGCGCAGCTGCCCGGCCGCGTCGTACTCGTAGTCGCGGGTCTGCTCGTCCACGGTTTCACGCGCCAGACGCCCGGCGGCGTCGTAGCGCCACTCGGTCACGGTGCCATCCGCCCCGCTCATCCGCACCAGCTGGCAGGCGGCATCATAGGCGTAGGCGGTGGTGCCGTCGGCGTCATGGATGGCGGTGATGCGCCCGTCCTCGTCGCGTTCCAGCGTGCTGGTTTCCACCCCGTCCGGGCCGGCGATCCGGTGCGCGGCCAGGACGCCGTCGCGGTAGTCCCAGTACTGGACCAGATCCCCGGCCACGGCGCCGACCAGGTTGCCGCAGACGTCGTAGGCGTAGCTGACGGTGCCGAACACCGGGTGCTGCACGGCGCTCACGCGCCCGGCGGCATCGCGCTGCCAGCGGGTGCGCCGGCCGGTGGCGTCGGTGTGCGCGGTCCGCCGCCCGTCGGCATCGTATTCCCAGGCCAGGCCCTGGTCGTCGCGGGTGCGCTCGATCAGCTGGCCGCGCCGGTTGAAGCGCAGCACGTGCTGCACTGTGCGCCCGTCGCCGCGCGTGGCGTCGGTGATCCGCACGCAACGGTTGGCCGCGTCGCGCTGCAGCTGGACCAGGGTGTTGCCCGCGCTGGCGGTGGCGGCCAGCCGCCCGGCCGCGTCGTAGCTCCACTCCAGGCGCCGCCCGTCCGGGTCCTGCTGCCAGGTGGGCCGCCCGGCGGCGTCGTACCCGGCGGTAGTGCGCCGCCCTAGCGGGTCGGTTTCGGCCACCACGCGGTCCGCCGCATCGTATTCGCGCACGGTGACCGCGCCCAGCGGGTCGGTGATGGAGGTGAGCCGGCCGCGCTCGTCGTAGCCGTAGCGGGTGACCCCGCCCAGCCCGTTGACCGCCTCGATCAGCTGGCCGGCGGCGTCGTAGCGGAAGCGGCGCAGGCCGTTGACCGGATCCTCGGCACCGGTCAGCCGCCCGGCCTTGTCGTACCGGTAGCGGCAGGTGCCCCGCCCGGGCAGGGTGCGGGAGATGACCCGGCCCATCGCGTCGTAGCGGATCCGCTCGGCCTGCCCGTCCGGGAAGACGCGGGCGATCACGCGTGAGTCGGCGTCGTAGCGCAGCTCGGTGCGCGCCCCGGCCGGGTCGGTGGCGGACACCGGGCGCCCGGCGGCGTCGTAGTCGAAGGAGGTGACCGCCCCGGTGGGGCTGATGCGCTCGGTGACCCGTCCGGCCGCGTCGCGGCGCAGCAGCGTCAGCCCGCCCTCGCCGTCGACCAGCTCGACCACCCGTCCGCAGCGGTCGTAGCTGGCCAGCTCGCTGGAGCCGTCGCTGGTTTCCACGGCCACCGGACGGCCGTACTCGTCGCTGCGCAGCGTGCTGCGCTCGAAGGCGTCGGCCACGTTCAGGGCCCCGGAGGCCGGGTCCGCGGTGTAGGCCTCGCGCACCCCGGTGGGGTCCACCTGGGCCGACAGCTCACCGTTGACCGTGTATTCGCGGATCCACCGGCTGCCGGTGGGGTCGGTGATCGCGGTCAGCCGCGAGAGGGTGTCGTGGGCGAAGTGCCATTCGGCGCCGTCGGGCAGCACCAGGGCGGCAACCCGGCCCAGGTCATCGAAGCGGCGGCTGATGGCCCGGCCCAGCGGGTCAATGGTGCGCTCAAGCTGCCCGTGTGTCCCGTACTCCAGGCCGGTGCGCGCCCCCAGCGGGTCGATCACGGCGGTCAGCCGGCCGTCGGCGGCGTGTTCAAAGCGCCACAAAGCCCCGTCGGCGTCCAACCGGGAGGCCAGGTTGCCGGCGGCATCGTAGAGGTAGGAGGTGCGCGCCCCACCGGGGCTGATCGCCTCGGTGACCCGGCCGGCCTCATCGCGGTGCAGCCGGGCGGTGTCGCCCATGGCGTTGGTGACGGCCACCAGGTCGCCGTACCGGTCGTGGGTGAAGTGAAGGGTGACACCGGTGGGGTCGGTGACCCGAGCCAGCAGCCCGTTGGCCCATTCCAGCTCGGTACGCCCGCCCTCCGGATCGATAATCAGCGCCGGGTTGCGCTCCTCGTCGTTCGCGTAGCGGTACTCCACGGTGGCCCCGGTACCGGTGACCACGGTGGTGGGCCGGTCGAGCTCGTCCCAGCCGTAACTGAACTCGGCACCCTCGCCGGTCAGCGTGCGGGTGCGCCGTCCGCGCTCGTCATAGGCGTGCACGGTCAGCGTGCCGTCGCGCTCGGTGACCGAGACCAGGTTGCCGTGCCGGTCGTAGCTCATCGACTGTCGGGCGTCCTGCCCGTCCACGACACCCACTAGACGGCCGCGGGCGTCGGCGATGAAGTTGTTGGAGCGCGTCCCGTCGGCGTCGGAGACCACGGTGAGTCGTCCGGGCAAGTAGGCAAAGCGGGTGCTGCGTCCGAAGCAGGACTCCTGGGTGGCGACCCGCCGCTTCTCGTCGTAAGTGTTGCGCGCCTCGATGACCCCGGCGGCGTCGGTGACCGCGCGGATGAGCCCGTCCTCGTTCCACTCGTAGCGGCGCGTGCCGCCGGGCCCGGTGGCCGAGCACAGCCGCCCGGCCTCGTCGTAGCCGAAGTCCACGCGGCGTCCGTCGCTGGCGCGCAGGGCAAGGACGCGGGTGGCCGCGACCTCCGGGTCGGTGTACTCGGCTTCGATCCAGCGGCCGCGCTCATGGGTGAGCCGCGTGATCAGGTGTCGCTCGTCGCGCCGAACCGTCAGTGCGGTGCCGGCCCCGGATTCGTGGGCCAGCCAGGTCCCGGCGGGAGTGAAGATCCAGCGGGTGCCGGTACTGTCCGCCGCGGTGAGCACCGGGTGCCCGTCGCGTTCGGCGCGGCACAGCCAGAGGTTCTCCCCGTCGGCCCGGTCCCAGCCCTCGCCCAGGCGAGGGAAGTGGATCTGCCGCCCGTCGGGCAGCACCAGGTCGGCCCCCTCGTCGCCCAGCTCAAGGCGCACCTCAAACACCGAGGACCAGCCGGGGCCGAACAGCCCCTGAGCGTCGGCGAGGGAATTGTAGGCGCGGGTGGCGGACAGGGCCGCGGCGGCGCCGGCGAAGCCCAGGTCCACCTCGGGCTCCATGAAGTTGCCGGTGGAGGTGTTCACCGGATCGGCGGAGTAGCCGGTGGTCGGCGGGCCACCGTAGGCCTGGGCCGGGGTGATGGTCAGGTCCTGGCGGCTGGAGCCGATGCCCTGGGCGTCCAAGGCAGCCTGCAGGGCGGCGTTGGACAGCCGCTGCACCTGGCCCTCGCCGCCGGCGGCGGCAAACGCGCCGGCGATGGTACGCGCCCAGGCGACGTCCTGTTCGTTGGCCTCCAGCCAGCGGTCGTAGCCGCGCACCACGCCCCCGGCGGAAAGCCGGCCGTAGGTGCAGCGGGCGGCGAAGTCATCGAGGTGGGAGCGCAGCGAACGCGGGGTGCCGGAAAGCTCGGAGTTGAGCCCGGCCGAGCCGTTGGCGAAGCTGCGCAAGTCGGCCGGGCGCGCGGCGGAGACGCCGGTCCCGCCGCCGCCTCCGGACCCCGGCGGCGGGGTCTGACGCACGCCGGTTTGCGGTGCCGCGGCCTGGACGGAGACGGGGGCCGAGGGCGGGCCGACCGGCGGGTCCTCCTCGCCGAAGACCGCGTCCCAGGCGTTCAAGAATACGTTGGCGTCGCGTTCGTCCTTGCGCTGCTTCCATTCGCGGGCCAGCCGGCGCCGCTCGTTCTCGGCCTTGGCCTGATCGTTCAACTGCCGGGCGCCGTCCGCCGTTTCACGCAGCCGGTCGGCCAGCTCGCGGCGGTCCGCCGCGGCCACGCGCGCGTTGTCGGAGAAGAGCCGGGAGAAGTGTCCCTCGAAGTCGGCCTTGGCCGATGCCACGAAGCCCGCGCGGGGGCCGGCCTGGCCATCGAGCTTGCTTGCTGCATTGCGGAATGCGGTGATCAGCGCCTCGGCTGTCCCGAAGTCGAAATCCACATCCCGGTCAAAAACTCCGAGGTTGACCACGCGTGTCCTCCATTATCGAGCCGCACGGCCCGGCCGGCGGCAGCTTTGCTCCTTGCGGGCGCACCGCTGGGCGACGCGCCGGAAAAAATCCGGGGCCGCGAACGGCCCCGGATGCACCCTTGGCTGCTTAGTTGCCGCCACCGGCGGTGAAGATGTTCTGCGAGATCTGGCTCAGCTGGCCGCGCAACTGCTCCAGCTCGGTGCGGGCCTTGTCCAGGGCCGCTTTGGTCTCCGGCCAGGTGGTGCTGCGGAACTGGATGGCCAGCGGCCCGTCCCAGACGTTCGGGTCCGACAGGGTGCGGCCCTGGGCGTCGAGCTGGTTGATCTGGTCGGTGAAACCGCCGTTGATGATGGCCTGCAGCTGCTGGATTGAAGTCTTGGCCTGCTCGGTTGAAAGAACACGTGACATGGGAACCTCCGCAAATCGTGGTGGCCCCCGGCAAAATGCCGTGTCGTCCGGGAGCCCAGAACATGAGTAACTCTAACAAGATGAATAGAAAATCCCAAACGATGACGCGGACAAAATTTCGTCCAAAAGGCTGGAAAACGCCGAAATCCCGCGGGATGAGCAAGCGGCGATTTCTTAACCGCAAGTCCGGGAGCGAACCGCCCGTTTAACGGTTCGCACCGCAAACCGCCTATTATCTCAAGGGGAGTTAGCAACCGGAGGGAACCCATTGGCACACTCGCAGCCACGCAGACAGCATGCACGACCGCCCAGGACCGGAAGGCTGGCCCGTACCGTGGGCGCGTTCCTCTCCGTCGCCGCGCTCGGGCTCATCACCAGCTGCAGCAACGCGCCGCAGGCGATCGAGAACCCCTCGCGCGTGCTGCAGTCGGTGGACGTCGAGCTCGCGTCCAACGCCTCGATTGCCAGCGTGAACGGTACTGCGATCGCCGTGGACGACGCCTCGGGCGAATCCTCGACGACCACTAATTCCTTCGCCCCGGCCGAGGTGGCCGGAGACCTGCCGGTGCGCGTCAGCACCTACTACCGCACCGACAAGGCCAGCGGCACGGACCTGAAGGACCTGGCCGGCTATACCGGGCGGGTCCAGATCGAGCTGTCGGTGGAAAACCTGACGGTGGCCCCACGCGAGGTCTCCTTCGACGTGGCCGGGCAGAACCGCACCGAACCGGCACTGGTCGGCGCGCCCATGACCATCGCAGCCTCGGCCGAGATCCCGGGCCTGTCCCCGAACAACATCGTCGCGGCCTCCGGCTCGGACGAGACCGGAACCAACGGCATCATCAGCGCCGCCACCAACGGCAACACCGTCATCCAGTGGGCCACGCTGCTGGCCCCACCGGTCTCCCCCGCCACCACCACCCTGCGCCTGGTCGCCGAAGTGCAGGACTTCACCGTTCCGGGCATCGACCTGGCGGTGCAGCCGGGGATGCACACCGACCTGTCGGCCGAGGGTGTGCTGGATACCGCCTTTAATGAGAGCGCCACCTCCGAGCTGGCCCTGCAGCGGCGCACCATCGAGCTGATCACCGACGTCAACGAGGTGCTCGCTCGTGCCGGCGGCACCATCACGGAACTGCGCACCAACCTGGAAAGCACCTCGGACACCCTCGGGGTGAGCACCGTGCAGCACCTGCGTGAGAGCAGCGAATCACTGGCCGGCACGCTCAGCGGGCTGAAGCAGCAGCTGGGGCAGCTGGAAACCGACCTGGGCTCCACCGTCACCGCCGCGGACAGTGCCACCACGGCGCAGCTGATGCAGACCGTGAGCACCATGGACCGCATGCTCGGCGACACCTCAGCGCAGATAACCAAGCCGGCCCTGAAGGGCGAGGGCTGCCAGGCCATGGTGGCCCCCAAGGGCGAGGCCTCCAGCGTGTACTCGAACCTGATGCTGATCTCCGCCCAGCTTGAGGGGTATGCCGAGTCCACCGCCGGCTGCCGCGACGAGCTGGCCGATAACCTGCAGCGCATCGTGGGCCCGGCCGATCCGGACATCGAGAACTGCGACACCCCGTCGCTGACCTGTGCCTTCCGCGCCTCGTCGATTAGCGTGACCGGCGAACTGATCAAGCTGGTGCTCGAAGGCGACAAGCTGGTGCAGTCCCTGCAGCCGGAGATCATCGGCAACGCCATCTCCAGCCACGAGGCCATTGCCGGGTCACTGATTGAGATGCAGAGCGCCTTGGACGCGCTGCAGACCACCGCCGACACCGACGAGGTGACCGTGGCGCTTAAGGCACTGCGCGAATCGCTGAAGGTTTCCGAGGACAACCTGGCCGCGGTGGAGAAGACCGTGGGCTCAATCCACGACATCGCCACCGAGAACGCCGCACTGGTCGGCCATCCGGAGGACTCGAAGTCGATAGCCGGTCAGAACGCCACGCTGGTCGAGGAGATCTGCGAACTGGCAAACCGACGTCAGGTGACGGAGACCGCTGCCCGCGAGCTGATCGCGTCGCTAACCGCGAATGACACCTGCGTCATCGACCTGCCGCCGCTGCCGACCGAGACACCGGAGCCAGAGCCGACCGGCGAGACTTCCCCGTCACCGAGCGATTCGACCACTCCTGCCCCGGAGCCGTCCGAGACTCCGGCTGAGTCGGTCGAGCCGACCGAATCCACCGAACCGACCGAGACCTCGGCACCAGCCGAGTCCCCGAGCCCGACTGAAGTGGACGCCGAACGGGCTGCGTTTACCAAGCCACTAATCACTGGCGGCCCCAAGGAGCCAATGGATGAGCGCCTGGCCGCGCAGGCCAAGGCCTGGAACTCCGTCGCCGCACTCAGCAACCTGGAGAATGATGATTCCGGGCTCGGCCAGCAGCTGACCGCATCCAAGGATCAGCTGAAGGACATCGCCTCGAAGATCGACGCAGTGGAGACTGCGGCGACCAATGGCAGCGGCAACATCCAAGACGCCATTGACGAGCTGCGCGCCGCGCTGCAGGTCTCCCTGGTCGACAGCAAGATACTGGGCAAGTCCCTCGCCGATCTGCAGGGACAGCAGGAGCGCCTTGAAGCCGGCATCGAGGAAGCGTTCGGCAAGGCCTCGACCGAAACCCAGCAGCAGGTCAACGAGTTGATCGACGGCCAGATTCGGGTGCTCTCGGAACAGGGCGCGACCAGCCGCGAAGCCGTGCTGACCGCTTTCAACCGCTCGGTCACCGGCCTGTCGGGCACCTCCGGCGAAGTCGCTGCGGACGCCAAGGCCACCGTGGACAAGCAGCACGCGCAGCTGAACGAACAGGCCGAGGCACTGACCAAGGCGATCGGTGAGCAGACCGCCTCCTCGCTGGAGCAGATCGCCGCGCGCACCACAGCCTCGACCCGCGACGTGGAGGGCGGCGAAGGGCTGCTGTCGGCCTCGCTGAGCAAGGTGCTGCTGGATCTGGGCGACCGGTCATCCAACGGATCCGGGCTGCTCGGCGCGCTGGCCACCAGCGCCGCCATGTCCGACACCGCCGACTATCAGCTGGCGCTGGCCACCGAGCATGCCGACGGCTACGCCAACGTGCGTGCAGAGGACATCGCGGCCATCCTGCACCGCCAGGCCCAGTTCAAGGCCGCCCTGGAAGCGGCCGGTGACCTGCCCAGCTTCCACCTGCAGGTGTCAGAGGGCACCTCGGTGCGCACCCTGTACGCCTTCCATCTCCAGGCCGGCAAGTGAGCGCCCGCAGCTCGCGCCGCCTGATGCCGGTACTCGTGGTGGGGCTGGCCCTGGTGCTGGTCGTCGCGATCGCCGCGGTGATCTCCCGCCCCGAAACGGCTACCGGTGAACCGGTGGGCAACTCCGTGCCGGTGGCCCTGACCGCCCAGGGGCTGCCGCGGGACACGAGCATCGGGGTGATCCTCTCGCTGGGCTCCGCGCAGGGCTCCGAATGGAAGGATGCGGCGCAGGGCGCGGCCGTGGCCGCCCACCGCCTCGCCGCCGGCGGCTCGCCGGTGATTCTGGAAACCCGGGATGATCGGGGCACCTCCCAGGGAGCCCGCGACGCCGTGGCCGAGTTGGCCGCCCAAAAGGTGGCCGGCATTGTGCTGGCCACCTCCGGCGAACACGTGCCCGCGGCCCTGCAGGCCGCGCAGGAGGCAGAGATCCCGGTATTGCTGCCCTACTACAGCGGCGAGCTGTCCGGCTTCGATACGGCATATAGCCTGACTCCCGGACCGCAGCCGGTCTCCGCGGCCATGAAGTCCGCGCTGGGCGAGGCCGGACACGTGATGCTCATTGACCTGGGCGGCCCGGCACCCGAGGGAATCAACCCGGCCGAGCGTCGCGCACCGGCGGCGGGCGATGACCTGAACACCCTGGCCGTCGAGGTCTCGAAGCTGGCCGCCCCCCAGCGCGGTGAACCGGTGGACGCCGTGCTCATCACCGGACCGGCCACCCGGCAGGCCGCAATGGTGCACGCCCTGCAGCAGCGCAACATCAGCCTGCCGCTGGTGCTCGGCCCGGCCGCCACCAGCCCGGGCTTCGAATCGGCCCTGCACGAGGCCGGGGGCAGCGCCTCCAGCCGGCTGCTGAGCGTCGGTACCGGTGCCGTGGACGCCGCCGCACTGCGCCCCGGGGACGAAGGCCGGGCCATGTCCGGTTTCCTCGCCGCCGTCCGCGTCATGGCCGAAGATCCACAGGTCATGAACCTGACCGGGGATCAACCCTTCGCGAAGGTGGCCCCCGTGGCCGAGGCCCACAGCCACGACGCTGTGATTGCCTTGGTCCACGCCGCGGCCCACGCCAAGAGCGGCGAACCGGGCGCCGTGGCCGGGCAGCTGGATAAACTGTCACTGCAGGCCGGCCACGGCATTGCCGGAGGCGACCTGGATCTGGGCCGCGACGCGGACCAGGCGCAGGCGGTCGTCCTGCATCTGGCCAGCCAGGACCTGGGGCTGCGCCCGGCACCGTCCGGTGCCCGGATCCCGGCGCGCTGGTTTGCCGGCCCCGCCGGCAACTAGGCCACCTGCCACGACCGGTTACGCGCACAGGAGTGCGCATGAAGCTGTTGGAAGGGAGCACGGGTGCGCGTGTTGATCCAGCTGGGCGACCAGCGACTGGACCGCGAACTGACGGGGCGCGATGACGCCCTGACGCTGGGTGAGCTGATCGATCGGGCCGGCGGCACCGCACCGGGCCCGGACACCACGCTCTATGTGGATGACGTCCCCGCCACTGCCGGCACCCCGCTGGGCGAAGTGCTGCTGCTGGAGGGCAGCACGATCTCGCTGTCCCCCGTCCCCCGGCCACAACCGCTCACCGGTTGGAGCGTCACGGTCTGCGGCGGTCTGCACGCCGGGGCCGTACAGCCGATCCCCGAGCACCGCCCGTTACTGCTGGGCCGCTCCCCGCAGGCCGACATCGTGCTGGACTCCGAGAGCGCCTCCTGGAACCACGCCAGCATCCAGCTGGAGCAGGACGGGGTGCGCGTCCGCGACCACGGCTCAACCAACGGCACCCAGCTGGATGGCACGCCGGTCGCCGAAGACGGGGAGCTGATCACCGAGGCGGCCACCGTGCTGGTCGGCGGCACCGCCCTGCTGCTGCGCCCGCAGCTGCCCGAACGCCTGGCACCGCGGCCCGGCTCGCTACACAACCTCACCCCTGCGGCCACCGCCCCCTTCAACCGCCCGCCCCGCCCGGGCCTGGACCCAGCCCCCGAACCGCTGCCCGCCCCGGCACCGAAGGACGTGGCCCCGGCCTCCAAGTTCAGCTACATCACGGTGCTGGCCCCGCTGCTGCTGGCCGGCGCCATGGTGATGATGCTCGGGGACCTGCGCTTTGCCATGTTCGCCCTGCTCAGCCCGGTGATGGCGATCGGCATGTGGTTCGAGCAGAAGCACCGCCACACCAGGAACCTGAAGGAGGAAAAGGAGCGGTTCGAAACGGCCCTTGAGGAGTTCGAGGGGCAGATCGCCCGGGCGGCCGTACGCGAGGCCGAGCGGCGCCACACCCGCATCCCGGATCCGGCCACCACGCTGCGCGTACCCGCCCTGCCCACCACCGCTCTGTGGCAGCGACGGGCCGGCGACCACGACTTCCTGGCCCTGCACGCCGGAACCGGAAACGTGCCCTGGCAGCCGGAGATCGACCGGCGCGCCACCCCCACCCTGGACCCGCGGGTGCGCGAGCTGATCGAGGCCAGCCACATCCCGGCGGCCCCGGTGGTCGTGGACCTGACCGGCGCCGGCGTCGTTGGCATCGTGGGCGAGCGCGAGGGGGCGCTCGCCCTGGTCCGCAGCCTGCTGGTGCAGGCCGCCGTGCACGCCGGGCCGGCGGACCTGCGCATCGCCCTATTCTGCGACCGCGGACGGCACCCGGCATGGGAATGGACCGGCTGGCTGCCGCACACCCGGCGCGCCGGGGCGGCCACCGGGGAACGCTGGCTGTCCGATGACCAGCGCCGCAGCGCGCGCCTGCTGCGCGCCCTGCGCGAGGACAGCATCCAGCGCAGTGAGGGAGCCACGCTGCTGGTGCTCGACTCGGAGGTGCTCACCGAGGGCCGCGACGCCCCGGCCCGCGCGCTGCTGGGGCACGGGCGGGACGCCGACTCCGGGCTGGGCGGTACGCGCCGCGCCCACCAGGTCTCCGGGATCGTCATCGCCGCCACCGAGCAGCAGCTGCCCGCGGCCTGCAGCACGGTGATCCGGGTCGGCGCGGACGCCGCCGGCACCGTGCACGGGCTGGGCGAGCAGTCCGAGGTCGAGGACGTGGTGCTCGCCGGGCTGCCGGTCGAGCGCGCCGAACGGGCCGCCCTGGACCTGGCCCGTTTCGACGACCCCGAACTGGTGGTCCCAGGTGCGGCGCTGCCCGCCCTGGTCAAGCTGCCGGCACTGCTGGGCCTGGAGCAGATCAACGAGGCTGCGATCGGCGAGCTGTGGCGCACCGCGCGCGGGGTGTCCACCCCGATCGGCAGCACCGAGGCCGGCACCATGATGCTGGATTTGGTCAAGGACGGGCCGCACGGCCTGGTCGGCGGCACCACCGGCTCGGGCAAGAGTGAATTCCTGCGCTCGCTGGTGGCCGGGCTCGCCGCCCGCAACGACGCGACCAAGCTGAACTTCATCCTCATTGACTTCAAGGGCGGGGCGGCCTTCGCCGCCTGTGAGGCGCTGCCGCACACCATCGGCACCATCTCCAACCTGGACGAGCAGCTGGCCGACCGCGCGCTGCGCGCCTTGGAGGCGGAGATGGCCCGGCGCCAGCGGATCTTCGCCGCCGCCGGGGAGGACATCGACAACCTGGACGCCTACCTGGCCACCAACCCGGCCGAGCCGATGCCGCGGCTGCTGTTGGTGGTCGACGAATTCGCGATGCTGGCCAAGGACTTCCCCGAGGTGCTCTCCTCGCTGGTCTCGGTGGCGGCGGTGGGCCGAACCCTGGGCGTGCACATGATCCTGGCGACCCAGCGCCCCGCCGGGGTGGTCAATGACGACATCCTGGCCAACACGAACCTGCGGGTGGCGCTGCGCGTGCAGAGCCGGGAGGACTCCTCGAACGTGATCGGCGTGCCGGACGCCGCGGCCATCGGCCGGGCGCAGACCGGCCGCGGCTTCATCAAGCTGGGCCAGGACGACATCAGCGCCGTGCAGACCGCCCTTGTCACCGGGCGGGCCAGCACCGCCAGCGGCGGCGGGCTGCGGGTGAGCGAACCCGGACACTTCGGCGCCCCCGCCCCGGCACCAGTAGCCGAGCCCGAGAGCACCAGCGATGACAGCGACCTGGACCTGCTGATCGCCGCGATCCGCCAGGCCCACGCGCAACGTGGGCTGGGCGAGCCCCGGCCGGTGTGGCCCGGGGCGCTGGGCGATCAGGTGCAGCTGGCGGGCTACACCCCGGCCTCGCGGCGTTCCGCCTCCCTGCCCGCGGTCGGCGCGGTGCGCGGGCAGATCATCGAGGTGGCGCTGCGCGATGAGCCGGAGTTCCAGCGCCAGGTGCCCGCCGGTTGGGACCTGTCCGAGGGCAACCTGCTGTTGCTGGGAATCGCCGGCTCGGGCACCAGCACAACCCTGGCCTCGATCGCATTGACGGCCGCCGCCGCGTATTCGCCCGGGGAGCTGGACCTGCTCATCCTGGACCTGGGATCGCGCACCCTGGCCCCGCTGGCCGGACTGCCGCACACCGCCGCGTACGTGGGCACCGGCGCGGGCGCCGCGGAGCAGCAGGCCCGGTTCCTGCGCCACCTGCGCAACGACCTGGCCCGCCGCCGTGCCGAACCGGCCGCCCGGCGGCGCACCCTGGTGCTGCTGGACGGGCTGGCCACCCTACGCGATGAATTCTCCGACTACGACGGGCTGGCGCTGATGGACGCGCTGAACCGCGCGTACGCGGACGGCCCAGCCTTGGGTCTGCATTTTGCGGTTAGCAGCACCCGCGCCAAGGCGGTGCCCACCGCCATTGACGAGGTCACCACACAGAGGTGGCTCTTCCGGCTGGCCGACCCGTATGACTATTCCACGCTCGGGGTGCGCGGAAGCAACATCCCCGCCGCCGTACCCGGGCGCTGCGTAGCCGCCGCCCAGCTGCGCCAGATGCACGTGGCCACCCCTGGCACCGAGCTCGAACAGGCGGTCGCCGAGGCCGCCGCCCGCTGGCCGGAGGCACGGCCCAAGGCGCCGGTCATCGGCCAGCTGCCCGCCCGGGTCGCGGCCGGCGAGCTGCCGGCACCCGGACTGGCGGCCGAGCCGTGGCGGATCCCAGTGGGACTGCGCGAGGAGGACCTGGCCCCGGGCTGCCTGGAAATCTACGAGGGCGAGCACGTGCTCATCGCCGGCCCGGCCCGCTCCGGCAAGTCCAGCCTGCTGCTGGCCCTGGCAGACTCGCTGCGCGGCATCCCGGGCCCGGACGGCACCCCGGTGGCGGTGTGGGGCGTGTGCGATCGCCGCTCGCCGCTGGCGGATGCGGACCTTGACCGGGTGGCGGTCGGTTCCGCGGACCTGCCCGCGCTGCTGGCCTCACTACGCCTGGAGCGCGGGCCGGTGGTGCTGCTGGTCGATGACGCCGAGCGGTTCGAGGACACCGACCAGGCCCTGGCCGGGCTGCTGAACTCTCCACCCGCGGGGTTGTGCGTGATCGCCGCCGGGCGGGCCGCGGAGCTGCGCGGGCTCTACGCGCACTGGACCAAGACCCTGCGCAAGTCCCGCTGCGGGGTGCTGCTGCAGCCTGATGCGGACTTCGACGGGGAGCTGCTGGGCGTGAACCTGCCGCGGCGCGCCCCGGTGGCGGTGACCACCGCGCGCGGCTACCTCTGCGTGGGCGGTGCCCCGGCGTTCATCCAGGCCATGGGGCCCTCCGAGAACTGACCAGGCGAATCCGACTCCCGGCTACTGCCGGGTGGTGATGCCGAACGGCTCGCTGGCCAGGTCGGTGAAGTTGCCCACCGAAGCGCGCAGCGTGCACTGCGGGGTCACCGACAGCGCGGTGACCACCAGCCCGTCCCCGGAGACGGCCACCGCCCCGGAGCAGGCGTCGGAGAAGCGCACCCCTGCCTCGCCGCCGGCAATCGAGCGCAACGTCGCCGAGGGCTTGCCGGTGGCGGGGCTGGCATACAGCGGGCTGAGCACGTCCGGGCCCGCGGGCCACACCGGTACCAGGGTCACCGGCAGCGTGGTGCCGCTGACCGTGCGGGCGGGAGTCTGCACCACGATGTCCTGCAACCGCTGCGCCGGGTAGGCCGAGCCCTCGACCCGATCGTCGGCGAGCGCCTGCTCGGTGGCGGCCGCGGCCTGCTGCAGCCATTGATCCAGCGCGTCATCCCCGCTCAGCGCCAGCGGCAGCGTGGCCTGGACTGTCACCTGGCCGCGAGCCGGGATGCTGATCCCTGACAGGTTCCACCCGCACTCGACCGAAATCCCGGTGAGACTGGGCTGGTTGCGTTCGCCCTGCGCCTGGCTGAAGTCCACCGCCGGGCAGCCCGAGGTACCTGGTGCCGCCGGCAGCACCTCCAGGAACGGCCCGGTCAACGGGGCCTTCTGTGCCGAATACGTGAATTCAAGGTGCACCTGCTTGGCCTGCGCGTCGTAGCGTACCGAGCGTGCGGTGGCCAGCCCACTTGGTGTAGCCTGGCCCTGCCAGCTGGCGGTGGCATCCGGGGCTGGGACGGCCTGCGGTTCGGTGCGTCCGAACAGCGCGATGCTGCCGGCGATGACGGCGGCCAGTAGCACCACCGCGGCGGCCAGCAGGCCCAGGGACTTGGCGTTGAGCCAGCTTGGGCGCCGTCTGTTCCCGGCGTTCTCCGTGGCCTCGGTGGGTGGTGCCGCGGGGGTCGGCAGGTCGCTGCGGCGCTGACGGAAGACCGTGTGCCGGGCGCTGGTCCCCAGATCGGGCGCCTCTGGCGAGGTCAGCTGTCCAACCGCGGCGGCGGCGTCGGTGGGCTCGGGGTCGGCCTGCTGGATTCCGCGCAGCACGGTGGCCGGACGTTGCAGGTCCTCGAAGTGTTCCGGGTCCACCACCGGCGGCAGCGCCGGCAGGGAGGCGTGTGCGACGGCCAGCGCGCGCAGGGTGGTTGCGGCCTCGGCGGCGGCCGGGCGAGCCGTGGGGTCCTTGTGCAGCATGGCGGCCAGCGCGTCCCAGAGTGGGCCCGGTACGTCAATCCGCGGCGGCATGACGCTGACGTGGCGGAAGGCGATCGTGAAGTCGGTGCCGGACCCGGCGAAGGGGGTGCGCCCGGACAGCAGCTCGTAGAGCATGATGCCCGCGGAGTAGACATCCCCGGCCGGTCCGGCCTCGCCCCGGCTGGTCAGTTCCGGGGGCATGTATGCCGGGGTGCCCATGATCTCGGTGGTCCGCCGGGATTGCCCGGACATCACCGAGGCGATGCCGAAGTCAGAGACCCGCACGTTGCCGGCAGCATCCCCGGGGGCGGCCAGCAGCACGTTGTCAGGCTTGATGTCCCGGTGGGTGGTGCCCGCCGCGTGCGCCGCGGCGAGCGCGTCCAGCATCTGGGCGGCAAGTTCCAGCGCCTGGGACGGCGGCAGGGTGCCCACCTCGAGCAGCCACTCGCGCACCGAGCCGCCGGGGACCAGGTCCATCACGATGGCCAGCCGGCCCCCATCGACCACCAGGTCACGCACCGCCACGATGTTCGGGTGGCGCAGCGCCAGCAGCACCGAGCGTTCCCGCACGAACCGTTCGACCAGCCCGGCGTCCTGCGCGTGCTCCTCGCGCAGGATCTTGGCGGCCAGGTCCGCGCCCGGATCGTGGGGGCGGACCCGCCAGACCTCGCCAACGGCCCCGGAGCCCAGCGGCTCGACAAAACTGTAGGAGGCGCCCAGCGCCTGGCCCGGCTGCACGTTGCTCATGGTTTCTCCCCTGCCCGTTTACGGACGCGTCGAAGCGCACGATTGCCCGGGCCGATGCGGGACCGGCCCGGGCAATGATGCGAGGATGCTGCTTCTCGGGCTACTTGGCCTCGATGGCCGCCCGGGCGCTCGGATCCGAATCGTTCAGGAACTTCCCGATCCGCTCGACTTCCTCGGCTTCGCCGATGGCTGCGGCCGCGCGGCCCAGCGCGTACAGCGAGCGCAGGAAGCCGCGGTTCGGCTCATGGCTCCATGGCACCGGACCCTGTCCGCGCCAACCGGCCTTGCGCAGCGCGTCAAGGCCGCGGTGGTAGCCCACGCGGGCGTACGCGTAGGATTCCACGGTGCGGCCTTCGGCGTGTGCTTCGTCGGCCAGCAGCGCCCACACCAGGGAGGACGACGGGAACTTCGCAGCCAGATCCACCGCTTCGTCGCCGGCCTCAAGGCGGGCGAGCACGTCGGTTTCCTCCGGCAGCAGCGTGGCCGGGATGCCCAGCAGGTTCTCTCCGACCATGGCTACTTCAGGCTCTTTCCTGCCGAGCCCAGCTGGCGGGCGGCTTCCACGATGCGGGCGGCCATGGATTCTTCGGCCTTGGCGCCCCAGACGCGCGGGTCGTAGGTCTTCTTGTTGCCGATCTCGCCGTCGACCTTCAGCACGCCGTCGTAGTTGGCGAACATGTGGCCAGCCACCGGTCGGGTGAAGGCGTACTGCGTGTCGGTGTCGATGTTCATCTTGATCACGCCATAGGACACCGCGTCGGCGATTTCCTGGTCGGTGGAGCCCGAGCCGCCGTGGAAGACCAGGTCGAACGGGTTGGCCTTGCCGATCTTGGCGCCGACCTTGTCCTGGATGTCCTTGAGCAGCTCCGGACGCAGCTTCACGTTGCCCGGCTTGTAGACGCCGTGGACGTTGCCGAAGGTCAAAGCGGTGATGTAGCGGCCCTTTTCGCCGGCGCCCAGGGCGTCGATGGTGGCCAGCGCATCCTCGACGGTGGAGTACAGCTTGTCATTGATGGCGTTCTCCACGCCGTCCTCTTCGCCGCCCACGGCGCCTATCTCAACTTCGAGGATCTGCTTGGCGGCGGCGGTGCGCGGCAGCAGCTGGGCTGCGATGCGCAGGTTCTCTTCCAGGGTCTCGGCCGATCCGTCCCACATGTGCGAGTTGAAGAACGGGTCGCGGCCGGCGGCGACCTCTGCCTCCGAGGCGGCCAGCAGCGGCAGCACGAAGCCGTCGAGCTTGTCTGCAGGGCAGTGGTCGGTGTGCAGCGCGATGTTCACGCCGTAGTTCTTGGCGACCTGGCGGGCGAAGGCTGCGAAGCCCAGCGAGCCGGCAACCATGTCCTTAACCGAGGCGCCGGACCAGTAGGCGGCGCCGCCGGTGGAAACCTGGATGATGCCGTCGGATTCGGCTTCGGCGAAACCGCGGATGGCGGCATTCAAGGTCTGCGAGCTGGTGACATTCACCGCTGGGAAGGCGTAGCCGCCAGCCTTGGCGGCATCGATCATTGCATTGTACTTATCGGGGGTTGCGATAGGCATGCTTCACTCCTGTGAGGATTGGCGGGGTTCACGCGTCGCCGTCGACGGCAGTTCGTGTCCATCCTATCGGTTTGCAGGGGCCGGCAGACCTAAATCTGTCTTCGTGACACGCCAACTTCTGCCCCTGCCCCGGCTGCATCGCGGGCTAGCTCGACTCGGCGGCGCCGGAGCCGCACCCGGACGGGCTCTGCGAGCCCGGCTTTTGGGTTGGCGCCGAGGTTGGCTTCTTGCTCGGGGCCGGTCCGGTCGAGGGGGCTTCGGTTGGCGGCGTCGCCTCGCCGGTGGGCTTCGCCGATCCGCTGGGCGACTCGGATTCGGATTCGGACGGCGCAGTGCTTGGCGAGGGCTTGGCGCTTGGCGATTCGGAGTCTGGAGCCGAGGATCCCGGGCGTTGGGTCTGGCTCGGCGACGGCGCGGGCTTCTGGGACTGCGAAGGCTTGGGCTTGGCACCGGGCTTCGGCTTGGGGACCACCGGGGTGTCATCCTTCGGCACCACGACATCCGGATCGGTGCTCAGATCGGATTCGTCGCGCACCGGCGTCTTGCCGCCATCGCCCTTCGGCGCGCTGTTGGCATTAACTGTCAGGCGCGAGGAATCGATCATCGCCTGGCCCTGGCCCGGGATGATCGGCAGGTAGTTGCGCGGATCGTGCCAGCGGCCGTCCACGATGACCTCGAAGTGCACATGGCATCCGGTGGAGTTGCCGGTGGTTCCCGACAGGGCGATCAGCTCGCCCTGCTTGACCTCCTGGCCCACCGAGGCGATGAGTTTTGAATTGTGGCTGTAGCCGGTCTGCACGTCGCTGCCGTGGTCGATGCTCACGCGCATGCCGGAGTGCCCCGCCCAGCCGGACACCGTCACGGTCCCCGCCTCGGCGGCATACACCGGGGAGCCGCAGGCGATCGGGTAGTCCTGGCCGATATGGATCTGGTTGCCGGCGCCGGTAGGGTTCGACCGCCAGCCGTAGGGGCTGGAGATACGGCGGGTTGTGACCGGGTGCATCAGCTGCAGGCCGCCGGGGAGTTCGCCGACCTGGCCCACCTCGCCGGCGAGCAGCGTGGAGTTCTCCTCCGATTCGGACTGCTCATCTACCGGGGATTCGTCGGCGCCGGCCAGCATGCCCAGCGGGCGTCCGTCGATGGCCAGCTCCTTGCCGGAGCCGCCGAATGCATGAAGCGGGGCGTCCTGGCTAACGAGGATCGGATCGTTATACAGCCCGGGCTCGGATAACGCGTTGATGGCGACAGGGATGTCGCCGTTGCGCGGATCAGCCGACTGGGCCACCAGGGGAATCGCCACGGCGCTGGACAGCGTCAGTGCTGCGGCAGTCGATATCCCCCAGATCACCACCGGTTTTTTGCGTCGGGGAAGCCCGGGCAGCAGAAGGTCATGGTTCACCTGATGACGTCGACGCACGGATTAATCCCCCCGGATCACAAATTCATATCGTTTCCAAGCCTAGGGGTTCAATGGCAACTAATCCAGATGCTCGACTAAAGAGCTTATTAATAAATTCCTTGTTAACCTACTTTTTGCCCGAAGACGTGGCGGCGGATCCAAGCATGCATCGCGATGCCTGCGGCCGAGGCCGCGTTGATCGACCGGGTGGAGCCGAACTGCTCGATGGACAGCGTGTCCTTTGCCGCGGCGTGGACTTCCGGGCTCAATCCCGGCCCTTCCTGGCCGAACACCAGGACGCAATTGCGCGGGATGTCGTAGGTTTCCAGCGGCACCGAATCCGGGAAGATGTCGATGCCCAGGATGGTCAGCCCTTCAGCTTCGGCCCAGGCGACAAATTCCTCGACCGTGGCGTGGTGGCGCACGTGCTGGTAGCGGTCGGTGACCATGGCGCCGCGGCGGTTCCAGCGGCGGCGTCCAATGATGTGGACTTCCTTGGCCAAGAAGGCGTTGGCGGAGCGGACCACGGTGCCGATGTTCATGTCGTGCTGCCAGTTCTCGATGGCGATGTGGAAGTCGTGGCGGCGCTCGTCGAGGTCGGCGATGATCGCATCCATGGTCCAGTAGCGGTATTTGTCGGCGACGTTGCGGCGGTCGCCTTCGGCCAGCAGCTGCGGATCATATTTTTCGTCCTGCGGCAGCTCGCCTTCCCAGGGCCCTACGCCGATGACGTGCTCGGCGGTGTTCTCGGTTGCTTCGTTCACTTCGTGGCTCACACATTTAAGGGTAGTAGGTCGCGGGAGTGCCGCCGTTCACTGCACCTCCCGCGGATGCTGTGTAGGCTTTGGGTTACAGGGAAACTTTCAGCGCAGATAGCTCCCGCCACCTACTGCCAATGGAGGAATGACACCTCGTGACCCTCAGTAACCGCGCCGCACGCACCGTCCACGATATCGAATGCTGGCTGACCGACATGGACGGCGTCCTGGTCCACGAAAACCACGCACTCAAGGGCGCCTCGGAGCTCTTGCAGTACTGGCGCGAGAACAACCTGCGCTTTCTGGTGCTGACGAACAACTCCATCTACACGCCGCGCGACCTGCGCGCCCGCCTGCTGGCCTCCGGGCTGGACGTGCCGGAGGAGAACATCTGGACCTCCGCCATGGCCACCGCCGAGTTCCTGGCGCGCCAGCGCCCGGGCGGACGCACCTTCGTGATCGGCGAGGCGGGATTGACCACGGCCCTGCACGACGCCGGGTTCATCATGACCGACCAGAACCCCGATTACGTGGTGCTCGGCGAAACCCGCACCTATTCCTTCGAGGCCATCACCAAGGCCATCCGCCTGATCGAGGGCGGCGCGAAGTTCATCGCCACCAACCCGGATGCCACCGGCCCATCTGCCGAGGGCAGCCTCCCGGCCACCGGCGCGATTGCCGCGCTGATCACCCGGGCGACGAACCGCGATCCGTATGTGGTGGGCAAGCCGAATCCGATGATGTTCCGCTCGGCTTTGAACAGGATCGACGCGCACTCGGAGACCACTGCCATGATCGGCGACCGCATGGACACCGACATCGTCGCGGGCATGGAAGCAGGCCTGCTGACCGCGCTGGTCTACTCGGGAATCACCGCGCGCGAGGACATGGACACCTTCCCGTTCCGCCCCGACCTGCAGTACCCGTCGGTTGCCAACCTGCATGCCGAACTCGTCAAGGGGCGCGTCCCGTCCGACGCCAATCCGGCCGAAACCAAGGCCGCTTCCAAGTAGCCTAGTTTCCCATGCCCCGGCAGCCGTTGAACCGGCTGCCGGGGCATTTTTCTTTGTCGCACCAACACCCTAGGCAGGGACGGAACACTGGCGGATACTAGGTGCCATGGAGAACTATCGTTCCCGGCGGCGGGTCTGGAAGTTCGTGCTCATCGCCGTGGGACTCTATCTGGGCCTGACGCTGCTGATCGCCGTGAACTACGCGATGCGCTCATGCCTCGGCGCCGGGGCGGAACTGCACTGCTCCATGAGCAACACCGTGGTGTGGGGCGAGCACAAGCTGTTCGGCTTCATCGTGCTGGTCTACCTGGTGCTGGTCGTCGGACTGTGGGCCAAGCGCCGTTGATCCGTTCCCGAGGCCGCCGGGGCGGCAATTCGCCGCCAAGCATTGACCCTGCCACGGCAGGGGTCTCTAATTCATTGTGTGACCAACAAGACTGCATGCATCCAGGTCCAGCGGTTGAGCGTCAAGAGAGGCAAATCGCTGGTTCTCCAGGACATCGACTGCGAGCTGGCCCCGGGCCGCATCGTCGGGTTGCTGGGGCCCAGCGGCAGCGGCAAGAGCACGCTGCTGCGCAGCATCGTGGGCAACCAGATCACCGCCGGCGGCACGGTCACCGTCCTGGGGCAGCCGGCCGGGCACAAGTCCCTGCGGCATAGGGTCGGCTACATGACGCAGGCTGCCAGCGTCTACGACGACCTGACGGTGCAGCAAAACGTCGCCTATTTCGCCAAGGTCCTCGGCCTGCCAGATGCCGAAGCCACCCGAGTCATCGAAGCCACCGACCTGCAGGACCAGGCCAAGCGGCTGGCGCTGGACTTATCCGGCGGGCAGCGCAACCGCGTATCCCTTGCCATCGCGCTGCTCGGGTCTCCTGACATCGTCATCCTCGACGAGCCGACGGTCGGGCTGGATCCGGTACTTCGCGCGGAGCTCTGGGCCCTGTTCGCCAAGCTGGCGAAGACCGGAATCTGCCTGTTGGTTTCCAGCCACGTCATGGACGAGGCCATGCGCTGCGATGAAATGCTGCTGTTGCGCAACGGAAAGCTGCTGGCCCAGCTCTCCCCCGGCGAACTGCTCAGGCGCACCGGCGCCAGCGACCCGGAAGACGCATTCCTCAGGCTCATCGCCTCCGGCGGACTGGGGTCCGCGCCACCGCGCGACCCGTCCACCGCACGGCACCGGGCGGAAGGAGAGGGATCGTGAAACGAACCGCGGCCACCGCGGCCCGGGTCCTGACCCAGATCCGGCACGACCCGCGCACCATCGCGTTGATGCTGGTAGTCCCCAGCCTATTGATCGGCTTGATGGCCTGGATTTTCACCGATACCGAGGTGTTCCAGCGCATCGGCCCGGCGATGATCGCGCTGTTCCCATTTGTCGTGATGTTTCTGGTGACCAGCATCGCGACGCTGCGCGAACGGCGCAGCGGCACCTTGGAGCGGCTGCTCAGCATGCCGCTGGCCAAGGGCGAGTTCATCTTCGGCTATGCGCTGGCGTTCACCTTGGTTGCGGTGCTGCAGACCGTCATCGCGGTCTCGTTCGCCCTTCTGGTACTGGGGCTGCAGATCTCCGGAAGCCTGGTGCTGCTTTTCAGCGTGGCGGCGCTGGATGCCCTGCTCGGAACCAGTCTGGGATTGATGGCCAGCGCCTTCGCCCGCACCGAATTCCAGGTCGTCCAGTTCATGCCGCTGCTGATCTTTCCACAGTTCCTGCTGTCCGGGCTGATCCTGCCACGCGAGCAGCTGCCGGGGACGCTGGAGGTCATCGGCGATTGGCTGCCGCTGTCGCATGCCATCGACGCGCTGGGCGATGTCGCTGCGGGCACCGAGGACAGCGGCACCTGGGCCAGCCTTCTGGTCATCGGCGCGTGGATTCTCGGCGCCCTGCTGGTCGGATCGTTGACCCTGCGTCGGCGGACGCCGTAGCGCTTCGCTTTGCTTGAACCAGCCGGGCAGCCCCACGGCCGGTTGCTCCATTAGACCCGGCCGTACTTCTTGTGCGCCGCCTGCTTCGAAATCTCCAGGGCAGATGCGATGGCTTGCCAGGAATACCCGTTGGCGCGCGCCCGGCGCACCTCGGCGGTTTGCGCCCGGGCCAGTTCCCGCTGCCCCTCGGTCAGACGCCGAAGCTCCGCCAAGGGACCTCCGTGGTCCTCGGAGTCGATGGCTGTTCGAATCCCCTCATCCATGGGGTCAACTTTAGTTGACGGCATGTTGCAAGTCAATCAAAGTTGACGGAATTCAGGGTCGGGAAAATCCGCAAGGGCTGGGCGAACCTTGAGGTTCGCCCAGCCCTTGCGGTCGAAGAGAGTGACGGGAAAGCTACAGACTACAGACCCAGCTCGTCCTTGCCGTAGGCGAAGAGGTAAGGCACGCCGGCCTCTTCCTCGATGCGCTCCTTGGCACCGGTGTCGCGATCCACGATAACGGCCACGGCGATGACGTTGCCGCCAGCCTTGCGGACACCCTCGACCGCGGTCAGCGCGGAGCCGCCGGTGGTGGAGGTGTCCTCCAGCACGATGACGTTGCGGCCCTCAACGCTCGGGCCTTCAACCTGACGGCCCATGCCGTAGGACTTCTGCGCCTTACGCACCACGAAAGCGTCGATGGCGCGGTTCTTTTCGCGCGCAGTGTGCATGATGGCGGTGCCCACCGGGTCAGCGCCCATGGTCAGCCCGCCCACGTTGGTGAACTCCAGACCGGCTTCATCCAGAAGATCAAGCATGACCTGGCCGACCAGACCTGAAGCTTCCTGCTGCAGGGTGACCCGGCGAAGGTCGATATAGTAATCGGCTTCCTTGCCAGAGGAGAGGATGACCTTGCCACGCACAATGGCAAATTCCTGGATCAGTTCTTTTAGCCGCCCGCGGGCGCTGGTTTCGCTCATACCCTCGATTCTAGTCGGCATCCTCGCTAGGCTGATCCCATGAACGCTACACGCCCCTTGGGTTACTGGTTGAAATTGGTGGATTCGCTGATTGACGAGCAGTTTGCTGCGACGCTGGAAGAGCATGGCGTGACACGCCGGCAATGGCAGGTGCTGAATCTCCTGGAACAGCAACCCGCCACCGAGCCGGAACTGACCGCCGGACTTTCGCCATTCTTCGCGTCGCCCGACGAACCGACGTCGGTCTCCGAGCACCTCATGGAATTGGTGGAGTCTGGATGGATTTCGCACGACGAGGGCGAGTTCTCCATCACCGACCGCGGCCACGTCTCGTTGATGAAGCTCAGCGAACTGATCGAGAAGATCCGGACGCAGTCGGGACAGGATCTCGACGGCTCGGAATACGCTGCAGTGGTCGCCACGCTGGAGAAGATGGCGCGCAACCTCGGATGGGACCCGGACGCCGAAGAAAGCTAGGAGCTGCGGCGAATGTTGAGAACTCGTTAAGTTTCGCCGCCCTTCCGCAGTTACGACCGCATCCTGCCTCCGATATACCTAGGATTAGTTACATGCGTGAACTTCAAGCAGCAATCATTGAAGAGCTGGGCGTCAAGGCTTCCATCAACCCGGCCGAGGAAGTGCGATCCCGAGTCGACTTCTTGAAAGACTACCTCGCCGCGACCGGCGCGAAGGGTTTCGTGCTGGGCATTTCCGGCGGCATCGATTCCACGCTCGCCGGACGCCTGGCTCAGCTTGCCGTCCAGGAAGTGCGCGAAGCCGGCGGCACCGCCGAATTCATCGCCGTCCGCCTGCCCCACGGGGTCCAGCATGATGCGGCGGATGCCGCGGCGGCCATGCAGTTCGTCGCCGCCGACCAGGAGTTCGAGGTCAATATCTCCAAGCCCGTGGCGGGACTGGATGAAGCCCTGGCCGATGCCGGGCATCCTGCGATCAGCGATTTCAACCGAGGCAACGCCAAGGCCCGCATGCGGATGATCGTCCAGTACGCGGTGGCCGGGGACCGCGGCATGCTGGTCATCGGCACCGACCATGCGGCGGAGTCCGTGACCGGGTTCTTCACGAAGTTCGGCGACGGAGGCGCAGACCTGCTGCCGCTGGCCGGGCTGAACAAGCGGCAGAACCAGGCCCTGTTGCGCGAGTTGGACGCCCCAGAGCTGCTCTGGGCCAAGGCTCCCACCGCGGACCTGCTGGACGGCCAGCCGCAGCGTACCGACGAGGACGAACTGGGACTGACCTACGCGCAGATCGACGACTACCTCGAGGGCCGCGAAATCGACGAGGCCGCCGCGCTGTCGATCGAACGGCGCTTCGTTCTCTCGCGACATAAGCGGACCGTTCCCGCCACCAACCTCGACAAATGGTGGAGAGCCTAGAGGAAGTCCTCCCAGGCGAGGGTTTCATGGATTTCACCGACTTCGGGCGCTAGGCTGCGGCCACGGTGCCGCTACGGCACCGCCCCACGGCAAACGAGGACGCATCCATGGAAGCTGGATCCGAACACCGCACGGCGGGTGCCGCCGGTTGGCGGCCGGTGCTGGGAATTCTCCTCGGCATCTACATCGGCTACGCCGGATGGAGCTGCTCACCTCGGGCAGGGCTTGGGCAAGCCCTCTGAGTTTCGCGCTGTGGGCGGTGAGCGTCTCGAACCTGAGCTTGATCCAGTCCTCAGCGGTAGCTGGGGCCGCACGCGTCCCGCGCCGGCTGGCCTGGACTGCGGCGATGGCCGCAGGGGCCGCCCTCCCGACCGGCCTTCCAGCCGATCCCTTCTGGGCCGTGCTGGCCGTGCCGTTGCTCATCGCTGCGGCAGGGAGGATGTGGAGCCAAGCAGGAAAATCCGCCCGGTCACCACGGCCCGCCGCGAAATGACGGCGGCTAGGCCAGGCCGGTGACTTCCTTCAGGGCCTGGACGTGCTCCGTGAAGGCACTGCGCCCTTCGGGGCTCAGCTTGGCCCAGGTCCGAGGACGTTTTCCCACGAATCCCTTGCGGATTTTGACGTGGCCTTTTTCCTCCAGGGCGCTCAGATGGCGGGACAGCACAGAATCCGAAATTCCCAGCGCTTCCTTGAGCGACGTGAAATTCGCCTCCTCCACCATGTTCAGCGCGCCCATGATGGACAGGCGGACGGGATTGGAGAAGTCGTCATTGAGTCGGTTCCGGGCATGCGTGGTCATTTCCGCACCATGCCGATTCCCACAATCAGTAGCGGGGCCGATACAACGATCCAAATCAGTCCTAGGATGGCCCAGGAACTCAGCTGCTGCGGAAGGAGCGCCAACGAGGCCGCATAGAAGACGATGGTCAGGGTGAACCCCCAGGTGTAGCGTTTTGACGCGCCGATCGGAAGCGAACGGTAGAGCTTACGGTAGGCCAGCGACGCGGCGAGGATCGCCACCACGTAGAGTCCAATGATCACGATGAAGCCGGCCATGTGCTTCTGCGGTGGATACAGCTGCAGCAGGAAAGCGAGGGCGCCGATGACCAGCGAAACGATGATGCTGTACCAGCCTAGAAGCCTTGAGCCGTAGCCAACGGCACGGTCCATGTCGGCTTGGGCCTGCGCCAGCGCTGCCAGCTGCTGTTCCGGGTTGAGGTTGTTTTCGGCGCTCATGACGCGCGCTCTTCCGCGCGGGCCGCGGCCTGCTGCCGAGCGTGCAATGAGCTCATGGTCATCGTCACGGCGAAAAAGATTCCCATTCCCACGAAAATCAGCGCGTTGCGGCCGCTGAAGTAGGCGAAGAGCGCGAGAGCTGCGAAGAGCACGCCCGCAAGGCTGATGATGATCGAGTACGTGGCATTGGACATCTTGTTCATGATCCTGCTCCCGCGGTTCCGTTCCTCCGATGTACCAAAAGACTAACAAGTACTTTCTGTATTGGAAAGTACTTTCTCAGTTTTTGTTTTAGCGGCTGCCAACCCCGGATCTTCCAGGGCCGGCAGCCGCGGCGCGCGTGCAAAACGGGAGGAGACGGCGAGCGGCGCCCATGTAATCAGACGAAGGCGCCCGTTCCAGTCAACGCACGCCCCACAATGAGCGAATTGATCTCATAGGTGCCTTCGTAGGTATGGAGGATTTCAACATCGCAGAAGATCTTGGCCATTTCGTATTCCGAGGACACCCCATTGCCGCCAAGAAGTGCACGGCCCTTGGCCACCGCATCCCGCGCCAGCCGGGTTGCCGTCGACTTGGCCAGCGCTGCATCGGCCATGGTCAGCTTTCCCGCCTCCTGCTTGCGCGCGATGTCGCCCATCATGGACAGCCCGGCCCGGGCATTGCCGGCGATTTCGGCAAGGGCCTGCTGGATGAGCTGGAAGGATGCCAGCGGCTTGCCGAACTGCCCACGGCTGACCGCGTAGGCCGTGCAGACGTCCAGGGTCGCCAGCATCGCGCCGGCAGCCTGCCAGCCGACCCACGCCCGGGATTGCATGAGCAGGTGGTTCGCTGCGGCGAAGCCTGTGGCTCCGGGAAGCTTGTTTTCCAGCGGAATACGCACCTCGTGCAGTTCGATGTCGGCATTCTGCATGATGCGCAGGCCGATCTTGTTTCCGATCTTGGAGGCGCTGAATCCCCGCCTGCCGGATTCCACCAGATAGGCGCCGATGTCCCCGGATTCCGGTTCCCTGGCCCAGACCAGCGCGAAGTCCGCGATGGTTCCCATGCCGATCCAGCGCTTGCGCCCGGTAAGGACGTACTCGTCGCCTTCCCGGCGCACGCTGGTGGCCATTCCCCCTGCAATGTCCGATCCATGCTCCGGCTCGGTCATGGCAAACGCTCCGAATGCCCCAAGCCTGCCCAAACGCGGCAGCCACTCTCGGCGTTGCGCTTCGGAGCCTAATTCGTTGATCATTCCGAGCACAAGTTCATTGTGGATTCCCACCACCGAGGAGAGGGAGATGTCAGCGCGGGCCAGCTCGGCATGAATCAGCCCACGCGCCAGATGCGAGCAGTCCTCCAGCTGCACCGCGCCCAGGCCCGCGGCGCCGAGCTCCGCCACCAGCCCGGGAGCGAAGTCCTCGCGGTTCCAGTACTCGATGGATTGCCTGCGGATCCTGTCTTGGGCGAGTTCACGCACCTGGGCCAGGCGCGCGCGCTCGGACTGGGTGAGTTGCGCCGAAATGTCGGTCATGAGGTCCATCCGGGATCTCCTTCCAAACCTTAGGATGTCCAAGTATATTGTTGGACTAGGTCTTATTTTGGGGGTAGAAAATGTCGTCACCATTGCCGCGCGACCCGATTGCCCAGGCCCGCGACCAGTGGGTCTCCCATGGCTGGGATGCCGAGGCGGACTCCATGGCCGCGATTACCGCAGTCATGCGCACCGCCTCGATCTTTCTTCAGCGCGCGGATTCAATACTCAGGCCGCACGGCCTGACCTTCGCCCGCTTCGAGGTGCTCGCGCTGCTCGGCTTCTCCAAGCGAGGTTCGCTGCCCATGACCCACGCCAGCCGCCTGCTGCAGGTGCATGCGACAAGCCTGACCAATTCCGTGGACCGGCTGGAAGCCACCGGCCTAGTCCGCCGGATTCAGCATCCCACCGACGGCCGCACCCGGCTGCTTGAACTGACCGCCGAGGGGGCGAATGTCCTGGCCGCGGCCCGCGACGATCTCAACGAGCAGCTGTTCGCCGACAGCGGCCTGCCGGTCGCGGATGCGCGGGAGCTGTTCCAGATCCTCTCGCGCTTCCGCAGGGCCTCGGGCGACTTCCTATAACGTTCCTTCGCGCACCGCGTTGATGATTCCCGAGAAGTCCGTGCCGGCATTTCCCTCGTCGCTGAACTTGCGGTAGAGCGCCGCGGCCAGGGCGCCCATTCGCGCATCGGTATCGGTATGCTCCAGCGCGCTGGACGCCAGCCCAAGGTCCTTGGCCATCAGCGCCGCGGCGAAGCCGGGCTGGTAGTCGCGGTTCGCCGGCGACGCGGGCACCGGCCCGGGGACCGGACAATTGGTGGTCACCGACCAGCATTGGCCCGAGGCAGTGGAAATGACGTCGTAGAGCGCTTGGTGTTCCAGACCCAGGCGCTCGCCCAGGACGAAGGCCTCGGCCGCGCCGATCATTGAAACGCCCAGCAGCATGTTGTTGCAGATTTTCGCGGCCTGCCCCGAACCGTGGCCGCCACAGTGCACGATCCGCTTGCCCATATGCTCCAGCACGGCAGTGATCTCCGCCAGGTCCGCGGCCTCGGCTCCGAGCATGAAGGTCAAGGTCCCTGCTTCGGCTCCGACCACTCCGCCGGAGACCGGCGCGTCCGCGCTGCGATGCCCGGCGGCGACGGCCAGCTCAGCCGCTTCGCGGGCCTGAGCGACATCGATGGTAGAGCATTCGAGGAACAGCGTATTCGGCGCCGCGGCGTCGAGCAGGTAGCTCCGGTAGGCGTCCAGCACATGCTGGCCCGAGGGGAACATGGTCAGCACGATGTCGACGTCCTTCGCCGCGTCGGCTCCGCTGTCGACCGTTTCGATGCCGGCATCCGCCGCGGCCTGCACCGCCGCAGGGACGACATCGAAGCCCTTAAGCTTGTAGCCGGCCCGGTGAAGATTGATGGCCATGGGCAGTCCCATGTGCCCTAGTCCCAGGAATCCAATAACTGGCAGATTGCTCATCGTCCACTCTTTTCGCATAGTCCCTGGTCAATCAGGGTGAAATTCAATTCGGAGCCGGCCAGCGGTCTGAAATGCCTGGCCGTGCGCTGCTCGGGGCTGAGGTTTTCCAGCGGTTCGTTCCACTGCGGCTTTCGGTCCTTGTCGATCACCGCGGCACGGATGCCCTCAGCGAAATCCGGGTCGTCGAGCCGATGCACGGCCGCCCGGAACTCGCGGGCCAAGTCCGCGCGCAAGTCGGCCCCGGCGTCCCGCAGCAGCTCGTCCACAAGCCGCACCGAGCTCGGGCACGCGGCTTCCAGCGCCGCCAGGGCCGCTGCAGCCCGTGGGTTCTCGAACTCGGACAGTTCCGCCGCGACCGCCGGAATGCTCGGCTCGGAGAAGGACTGGACCCACTCTTCGTGCAGGTACCCGGCCTCGGGGATTCCCGCGAAGCGCGACACCGCGCGGTCCACCGGCTCGGTCCGCAGCGCCTCAAGCAGGGCCGCCAGATCCTTTTGCAGTACGTAGGTATCGGCGAGTCCCAGCGCCATGGTGTCCGCGGCGCCGAACTTCATGCCGGTCAGCGCCGCCAGGCGTCCTGCCGCCCGCGGGGCGCGGGATAGCAGGTGGGTGCCCCCGACATCCGGGAAGAATCCGATGCCCACCTCCGGCATGCCGCACCGGCTCGTTTCGGTCACGATGCGATGGCTCCCGTGAGCCGAGATGCCGATGCCTCCGCCCAGCACAATTCCGTCCATGAACGCGATATACGGCTTGGGGTACTCGTCGATCAAGACATTGAGCTGGTATTCGACCCGCCAGAATTCTTCCGAGGAACCATTGCGCTCCAGGATGTCCTGGTAGATGGCGACGATATCCCCGCCGGCGCAGAAGGCCCGGTCGCCGGCCCCGACAACAGCCACGTGTTCAATCTCCGGATCATCGCGCCACTGCAGCAGCGCGTCCAGGATGGCGCGGCACATGTCCGTATTCAGTGCGTTCAGGGATTTCGGACGGTTCAGGGTAATGAGCCCCAGATGTCCGCGGCGCTGGGTCAGGATCTCAGGCAAGGGCCTCTCCTTTGAGTGATTGGGGTCACCTTCAGAGACGAATATACTCGGACTTCCAAGTAAATTGAAGTGGCTCGCTCGGTCAAACTTGATAGGTTGAAGAAGTGAAGATTGCGACTTGGAATGTAAATTCGCTGCGTGCCCGAGCCGACCGTGTTGAGGACTGGCTGCGCCGCACCGACGTGGATGTCCTGGCCATCCAGGAAACGAAATGCAAGGACGACAATTTCCCGTGGGAATTGTTCGAGAACAACGACTACGAAGTCGCGCATTGCGGCGTGAACCAGTGGAACGGCGTGGCCATTGCCTCGCGCGTCGGTCTGGATGACGTGCAGCGCGGTTTCGCCGGGCAGCCGGAATTCGGCAAGGGCGGCAAGAACCCGATCCTAGAGCCGCGTGCCATCGGCGCGACGTGCGGCGGTGTGCGCATCTGGAGCCTCTACGTCCCCAACGGCCGCGCCCTGGATGACGAGCACATGGGTTACAAGCTCAGCTGGCTCGACGCGCTCAAGCAGGACACCGTCGGTTGGCTGGAAGCCGATCCGCAGGCGCAGATTGCGCTCATGGGCGACTGGAACATCGCCCCGAAGGACGAAGATGTCTGGGACATCAACTTCTTCCTGGAAAACGAGCTGACCCACGTTTCTGCTCCCGAACGCGCGGCCTTCGCGGCCTTCGAGGACGCCGGATTCACCGATGTCGTCCGCCCGCACACCGAAGGCCAGTTCACCTACTGGGACTACACCCAGCTGCGCTTCCCCAAGGGCGAAGGCATGCGCATCGATTTCTCGTTGACCTCGCCGGCCCTCACCGCGCGGGTCACCGGCGCGAGCATTGATCGCGAAGAGCGCAAAGGCAAGGGCGCGAGCGACCATGCGCCGGTAATTGTGGAGCTGAACGGATAGATTAGGGGAATGAAGATGACTGGGCCCCTGTACGACCTGACGGCAGCGACCGCGCACCTGCGTGTCTACGAACCGCTGTCCGCGTTCGAGGACTGGGCCCAGTCCATTATCATCAACACCCCCGGGCGCAGCGCGGACCAGCTCGACGTACTGGAGAACCAGCAGCTGTGGGAGCGAACCCTGCGCGGCGTCTCCGACCCGTTCCCCCACACCGAGCAGGAAACCTTCCGCACCGTCAAGATCCTCGACTACCAGGGCGCCGAGCATACCCGGTACTGCCCCTCGCAGATCCAGGCCCGGAGCCTGCTGGCCGCGGAGCAGGCGGAGGAAGCCATGCGCGCCGAAGTTTTCGATCTGCTGATCCCGCCGGCCGCCCGCCGCGCGAACGGGCAGCGCGTGGACACGGACAAGCTTGCCGCTGACCTGACGCACCTGCACACCCGGACCTCCACCTGGGGCATCCCGCTGAGCTGGTTCGCGCTGTTCCGCGATGACGACGAGTGCGAGGTCCTCTACGTCGGGGAGCGGCTGCGGACAGTTCGGTTGCTGGTTCCGCTTGAGCAGGCCATCGAGCGCCTGGCCTGGGCGGTGCAGACCATGGCTACCCACGCGCCGCAGGCACCGCTGTTCGAAGAACTGGGGTCACTGGGCGGCTGGCTTGAATCCTTCGACCCGCAGTCGGTGATCGAGCTGGATTACGGGCTGCTTGCGGACATCGTTTGGCCCGATGAATCCGTGAACGACCTGATGCACGGAATCCAGGCCCTGGAGGACGGCGACATGACCATGGCCGCGGCGGCCTACCGGCGCCTGAGCAATCGATGGATCGGCCCGCGCCAGCTGGGCCGGGCCAACTAACCGGACCCAAGCGAAACCGGGCCCGTTCCGGGAAAGGGAAAAGCTCCAGTTCGCTTGAACTGGAGCTTTCATGTACTGCGACCCTGACGGGACTTGAACCCGCGACCTCCGCCGTGACAGGGCGGCGCGCTAACCAACTGCGCTACAGGGCCTGGTGTTTTGGGATAATCCCAATTCACACAGTAAAACCCTCGGTTACCCGAGGGCCTGCGTGGCTCCGACCGGCGTCGATCCGGTGACCTTTCGATTTTCAGTCGAACGCTCTACCAACTGAGCTACAGAGCCTGGCGTCACAATATTTGGACACCTAATTTACTATTGCTAGTAAATTGAGCGACCCTGACGGGACTTGAACCCGCGACCTCCGCCGTGACAGGGCGGCGCGCTAACCAACTGCGCTACAGGGCCTTGCTTTCGCAAGCCAATGGATTTCTCCATCTGACAACCACAAAGTGGTTGCTTGTACCCCCAACGGGATTCGAACCCGTGCCGCTGCCGTGAAAGGGCAGTGTCCTAGGCCGCTAGACGATGGGGGCCTATATCAGCTGCGGTTTCTTTCGTCTCCGCTGCGGACTCCAATAACTATACGTGGGCTTTTTTGTTTTCGCAAAATCGGCATTCGCGACCTCTCGAACCACCCCAAAAGCGGGTCGTCGACCTAGGCTGGAGGCATGGATCTACAGATGCCCGACGACGAGTTCGACGCCCTGGTTCAGGAGGCTATTGACGCCATTCCGCAGCAGGCCCTGGACATGATGGATAACGTCGCTTTCTTTATTGAAGACGAGTACGAGCCACTCCCCGGAGAGCCTGAAAACACCGAGATTCTGGGGATTTACGATGGAGTGGCGCTGACCGAACGAGATCAGGGATGGGAGGCTGGAGCCCTTCCCGACCGCATCACCATCTTCAAAAATCCCACGCTCCGGGCCTGCGAAACTCGAGAGGATGTTGTCCGCGAAATCAAGATTACGGTCATGCACGAAGTAGCCCACCACTTCGGCATCGACGACGCCAGACTGCACGAATTAGGGTGGTCATGAGCGCATTATCCGAAAAAGTCTTTCTGAGATGTGCATCACAAATTACGGTGAGATTGCAGCCACCCGCCCCAGCGGCGGTGTCCGACCTCACAGAGAAACCCCTTCTGTGTTTGCAAGTCACCCGGTCCGTGCCCGGCTCATCGCGCGGTCAGCGGAGCGCCGCAACCGGGTCACGCGGCGGATTTCGCCCGCACGTTTAAGAGGTCAAAAAATCGGTGTCGCGGTCAGCAGTGATCGACCGTTACATTTTCGTCACTCGATGGCCCCGTCAACCACGAACTGGCAAAGGGGACCGGTGATCTTCGAGAGTTTCCATCGGCCGCGAACCCAGCCCCCGTTTTCACGTCGCTCCACATCACAGGCATTTTCAGTCTCATAATTCCATCAATGTAATTCGTGTGACTGGTGTGACTACTGTTGCGAACGGTACCGATGTTGGCATAGTGTGCTATTTGGGGCTTATCCAAATCGTGACCTAACCGCGTTGGATGATCACGGATTGAAACTGCCCCAATGTCATCTCTTGGAATCAGTGAGGAACGATATGGCTTACCGCCACACGCTCGGCGTTGCAGCGAGCACTCTTGCATTGGCAGTCACCTGCCTTGCCGGAGCAGCACCCGCTTCAGCAGCAACCACTACGTCATTCCCGACCACCGTGTCGATCGCAGCCGAGCGTTCGGTTTCCGGCCTGCCTAGTGCAGCGGAGATCGAGGCAGCCAAGAAGGACAAGGACTCCACCAATGCGATGATCGCGCGCCTGGAAGCTTCGCTGGCCTCCAGCCGTGCCGAGTTGCTCCAGGCCGAAACGGCGGCCGCCGAGGCCCAGGAGTCGCTGCTGACCGCAGGCGAGGAGCGCGATCTGCGCACCGCCGACGCCGAAAAGGCCGTCAAGCAGCTGGAGTATGCCAAGCAGTACCTCAAACAGAGCCAGACCGATCTGGGCGCCATCGCTTCGGACATCTACCGCAACGGCGCCGGCAACTCCACGCTCGGCATCCTGTTGAACAGCGACGACTCGAACGACCTTTTCTACAAGGCCGCCACCATTGACACCCTGAGCCAGCAGCAGGTCCAGTCGGTCAATTCGGCCACCGAGGCCGAGGCTCTGGTCTCTTCCTGGGAATCCTACGCAGACGCCGCGCAAAGCGCAGCGAAAGAAGCCGCGGCGAACTACGATGCCTCCGCGTCGACCGCCAACAGCACCTTGGCCACCTACCAGGCCGCCATCAAGCCAGAGCAGGACCTGCGCGACGAGCTGATCAGCAACCTGGCAAGCCTGAAGGACCAGGAAGAAGCCGAGGTCCGCAAGCAGGTCGAAAAGCAGGAAGAGGCGGAACGCGAAACCGCCCTGCAGGAAACCCTCAGCGCCGACGACGAACCGGTCGTCAAGCCAAGCCAGACCGGCACGATCCAGCCGCTGGCCGTGGATGCGCCGCAGGAACTGGAAGTCGACGAGTCGACCGCCGAGCCAACCGTGAAGCCAAAGCCTGAAGCGCAGCCGCTGGACGAAGTGGATACCGTCACTCCGACCTTGGCTCCTGAGCCGGAGAGCGCTCCGAAGCCGCAGAAGACCGAAACCCCGCAGGTCGAAGAAACCCAGAAGCCTGCCGAGACTCCAAAGGCCGAGGAAACCCAGAAGCCGAAGGAAACCCCGAAGGCGACCGAAAAGCCGAAGGAAACCCCGAAGGCCACCGAAAAGCCGAAAGAAACCCCGAAGGCAACGCAGAAGCCGAAAGAAACCCCCAAGGCCACCGAAAAGCCGAAGGAAACCCCGAAGCCCAAGCCGAAGCCGCAGAAGACCGAAGCTCCCAAGCAGGAGCAGGAAGTTGCTCCCCAGAGCAGCGGACGCAGCTACGGCGCTGCAATTTCCTGGGCACTGAATACCGCCAGTGACAACAGCAAGTACTACGTCTACGGCGCCAACGGCCCGAACGCCTTCGATTGCTCCAGCTTCTCCCAGCGGGCATTTGGCAAGTCGGGCATCAGCCTGCCGCGCACTTCGACCCAGCAGTTCTTCGCTGCACCGCAGTACGTGTCGCTGAACAACCTGCGCCCCGGCGACCTGGTGTTCTCCTCCTCAAACGGAGGATCCTCGTTCTACCACGTGGCCATCTACATCGGCAACGGCCAAGTGGTCCACGCACGCAACCCGAATGCAGGCATCTCGGTCACCCCGCTCAGCTGGGTGAACAACCTCCACTCGAAGGCTGCCCGCTACTAGGAGCAGGCCACAGCAGAGCACCCGCAGGGAAGTCCCCGCGGGTGCTCTGCTGTTTTCCGGCGCAGACAGCAGCGTGCCCCCGGGGATCGCTCCCCGGGGGCACGTCAGGCTTGCGCGGCGGCCTGGATGCTAGTCGTTGGCGCGGGTGTCGAAGTTCTTCCGGTCCGCCAGGCGCGGGTCGTCGGAATCCGGAACCACCATGACCGGGCCCTTGGAGTGGTGCAGTACGCCCTGGGAGGTCGAGCCCAGCAGCATGCCGGCGAAGCCGCCGCGGCCGCGCGAACCGGTCACGGTCAGCACCGCGTGCTCGGATTCACGGATCAGCACCTCGACCGGAGGGCCGCTGATTACATCGGTCTCGATCTTCAGGGTCGGGTAGTGCGAGGACAGCCAGGCCACGCCGACGCTCATCTGGTAGCGCACGTCCTCGAGCACCGCCTCCTGGTCCACCGTCGCCGGCATCCAGGCCAGCGCGGCGCCCACCGGGGCGACCGCGCAGATCAGGCGAAGGGTCAGGTCGCTGGCTATGGCGGCGTCCGCTGCGGCCAGCACCGCGGCGCGGGCGCGGTCCGAGCCGTCGACGCCGACCACGATCGACTTGCGCGCCGCGGCGGCTGCAGCCGCTGCGTCGCCTTCCTGCTCCTTGGCCACGGCCAGCGGAACAACCACCGTCGGGCACTTGGCGTGCGCCGGCAGGGCCGAGGAAACCGAGCCGAGCAGCCGGCCCACGAATCCGCCGCGGCCACGGGTGCCGACCACCACGAGCTCGGCGTCCTTGCTCAGGTCCAGCAGCACACCCGACGGGTCGCCGGATTCGATGTAGGTGCGGATGGTGGCCTCGCTGTTTTCCAGCTCCTTGCGCGCCTGGCGCACGATGTCCTCGGCGCCGCCGCGGATCAGGTCGTCGTCGAGGGTCGAGTAGCCCGCATCCATGGAGGAGGCGGCGAAAACCGGGATGGTGTAGGCCGAAACGATGTTCAGCACGCTTCCGCGGCGCACCGCTTCGCGTTCGGCCCAGCGCAGTGCGCACTTGCTCTGCTGCGATCCGTCGACGCCGACCACGATGCCTTCGATTTTTTCAGCTGCGACTGGTGCTTCGTCACTCATCAGACCCGCTCCTCAACTACTTCCGGTTTCACGTGGGCGTGATGCCCCTTACACCCAATGTACTTCGTTGGTGCGCCATCATGTGAGTTGGATCTAAAGATTTCACGCAGAGCCTACTCAGATTCGAATTGGGTATTGGAATGAGCCCGAAAGCACCTAGAATTTTCCTATGTCCTCCTCCACAAAATCAGCGCCTGCCAGTAGTATGCGCGAACGCCTTGACCGTTACTTCAAGATTTCGGAGCGGCGCTCCACCTTCTCCACCGAACTGCGCGGCGGCATCGCCACGTTCTTCGCGATGAGCTACATCGTGGTGCTCAACCCGCTGGTGCTCTCCGGCGCCGACTCCTCCGGCGGCGAGCTGGGGATCCAGCGCGTGGCCGCCGTGACCGCCTTGGCCTCCGGCATCCTGACCATCATCATGGGCATCTGGGCCCGCAGCCCGTTCGCCATGGCCACGGGCCTCGGCGTGAACGCGTTCGTGGCCATCACCGTGACCACCAACCCGGAACTGACCTGGGCCGACGTCATGGGTCTGGTGGTGATCGCCGGCATCGTGATGTTCATCCTGGTGCTCACCGGGTTTAGAACCGCGGTGTTCAACGCGGTCCCCGCGGGGCTGAAGACCGCCATCGTCGTGGGCATCGGCATGTTCATCGCCCTGATCGGCCTGGTCAACGCCGGCTTCGTGCAGCGCGTCCCGGATGCCGCGCACACCACCGTGCCGGTGGGCCTGGGCTTCGACGGCCAGCTGATGGGATGGCCGATCCTGGTCTTCATCATCGGCCTGCTGCTGACCATGACCCTGGTCGTCCGCAAGGTCAAGGGCGCGATCCTGATCGGCATCGTCGTCTCCGCGATCGTCGCCAACATCTTCGAGGCAGTGTTCCACGTCAGCGAGTCCGAGACCAACGGCTGGTCGCTGGTGGTTCCCTCGCTGCCCGACTGGCACCTGCCAGACCTGTCGCTGATCGGCGAGGTGAGCCTGTTCGGCGCCTTCGCCAAGATCGGCCCGACGGCCGCCTCGCTGCTGGCCTTCGTGATCCTGCTGTCCATCTTCTTCGACGCCATGGGCACCATGGTGGGCCTGGCCGCAGAGGCGGACCTGGTGGATGAGAACGACCAGATCCCCAACGTGGACAAGGTGCTGCTGGTCGATGCGGCCGGCGCTATCGTCGGCGGCGGCACCTCCAGCTCCTCGGCACAGATCTTCGTCGAATCCGGTGCCGGCATCGGCGAGGGCGCCCGCACCGGCCTGGCCTCGGTCTTCACCGGCCTGCTGATGATCGTGGCGATGTTCCTCAGCCCGCTGATCTACCTGGTGCCATTCGAGGCAGTGGCCCCGGCCCTGGTGGTTGTCGGTTTCATGATGATCACCCAGATCACCAAGATCGACTGGAACGACTGGGGCGTAGCGCTGCCTGCCTTCCTGACCTTCACCCTGATGCCGTTCACCTACTCCATTGCCAACGGCATCGGCGCAGGCTTCATCTCCTACGTCTTCATCCGCGCCACCCAGGGCCGCGCGAAGGAAATCCACCCGCTGATGTGGGTTGTGGCTACCGCCTTCGTGCTGTTCTTCGGCATCGGACTGATCGAGGACTGGGCCGGGGTCAAGTAGGCATACCCCTTCCAGCCACGCGCGGCGGCCCGTCCCGATTCCTTCGGGGCGGGCCGCCGCCGTTCCCGGACGGGCCCGCGCCGCTTCGCTAGCATGGGGGCATGGCAGATCATAACGAAACACCGGGGACTTCCCCGGCGGGAGCCTGGATCCAGGTGGCGGCGGGGCTGAAGAACCCGGCGATGCGCAAGCTGCTGGGCCAGGTGCTCACCGGGCAGGACCCCGAGCAGGAAGCGGCAGGGGCCCGCAGGCCCAAGGACCTGGCCCGCTGGGAGCAGATCGGCTTGCTGCGCCGCGGGGCGGGCGGGACCTGGGAGCTGAACGAGCAGCTGCTGGCCGACACCCTGGCCGCGGCGGGAGCCGCCAAGGCCGACCGCAGCGGCATCAACCGCTTTTTCACCGGCACGAAGCTGCACACGCTGCCTGCCAAGCCGGCGGACCGGCTGCAGGTCATGGCGTACCTGCGCGACGCGGTCATCGACGGGGACGAGCAGCTGCGCGAGGAGCAGCTCAACGAGCGGCTGCGGGTATTCCACCCGGATACCGCGCTGATCCGTCGCTACCTCGTGGACCACGGCCTGCTGCTGCGCGCCGCCGACGGATCCAGCTACCGCCGCGGCGACCGGTTGCCGGAAGCCTAGTCCTCGATGGGTGCCGCGGAGCCGGCGAACCGCGCGACGGCCGAGTTGGACACCAGCTGCGCGGGCAACGGCGCGGTGCGCAGGCTGCGTTCGAAGGCCGGGCCCAGGGCCAGCGGCTCGTCGCCGGCCAGGAACACGATGTTCCCGTAGCGCCGGCCCTTGAGCATGGGCGGATCGGCGATCAGCGCCACGTGCTTGAACACCGACAGCAGCGTGGCTGCCTCGGCCCGCGCCCCGGCCAGGTCCGCGGTGTCGCCGCAATTCAGGATGTACACCCCGCCCGCGTCCAGCACGCGCTGGGCCTGGCGGGCGTAGCCTACGGTGGTCAGCTGGCGCGGGGTGGTGCTGCCGGCGAACACGTCGCGGATGATGATATCGCGGCTGTCCTCGCTCAGCGTGGGAAGCACCTGCCCGGCATCCCCCACGCGCAGGCGCACCAGCGGGGCGCGCGGCACCTGGAAGTTGGTGCGCACCAGCTCGGCCAGCTTGGCATCCAGCTCCACCACGACCTGGCGGGCGTTCTCGTAGCGCGAGGCGACCCAGCGGGCCATCGAGCAGCCCCCGCCGCCCAGGTGCAGCACCCGCAGCTTGCGGGCGCGGCCGTCGTAGTCCTCCGGCGGGTAGCCCGTCAGGAAGATCGGCTCCATCCAGCGCATGTACTCGAAGTCCAGGTAGCCCGGGTCGTCCAGGTCCACATGCGAGGAGGGCACCCCGTTGACCTTGAGGATGTAGCGGTTGGCCCCGTAGGGGTCGGATTCGATCTCCGCCAGCCCGGTGTCGATCGGGTAGCTTCCCACGAGCGTCGGCGCGGCGTCCCTAGCCATTGCGGCGCACCATCCTCAGCTCGGTCAGCCCGTTCCACGACCCGGTGAGCTCCTCGCTGACGCCGTCGAGCTCGAAGCCGTGCTTGCGGTAGAAGGCGATGGCTCGTTCGTTGCCCTGCAGCACCCAGACCAGCGCCGGACGCTGGCCCAGCACCACCTGGAGCAGATGGGCACCCAGGCCGGAGCCGTAGAAGTCGGCCAGGATGTAGAGCATGCCCAGCTCGATCTCGACGCCGGCGTCCTGGTCCTCGTCGATGACCGGCGTCCCGCCGGCCAGTCCGATGATCCGCCCTTCGGCGTTCTCGGCGATGTAGAACTGGGCGCCGCCGGCCAGGCCGCGTTCCCACCAGGCTACTTGGGCCTCGAGCTGTTCCTCGTGGAAGGCGAAGAATTCCTCACCGCGGAACCCGCTGTAGGCTTGCCGCCAGGCAGCCAGCTTCATTTCCAGCGCCGGGCGCACATCCGCGGCGGTTGCCGCGCGGATTCGATAATCTTTCAGTTCAGGCACGCTACCAACCCTACGACAGGGCGGCGGCCCAGCCCCGGAACGCACCACCCCTCCTACTTAAGTACGATTGCGGTCGCAGCTGGTTTTTGAAATGATGGCCGGATAACTACAGCTCATTGATGGAAAAGGGGTCAGTCCGTGCATCGGAACCAGTCGTTCGCCGCGCTGACCGGTGGAGTGATTGCCAGCCTTACCGTGGTGGTCAGCCTGTCCCCGAGTTTCTGGGTCATCCTGCTGGGAAGCCTGGTCCTGGTCATCGGATTCAGCACCCTGGCCAAGCTGGAGCGTTTCTGGGGTCCTGCCTCGTCGGGGTCCTATTTTTATGTCGCGCCCATGGTCGTTGGCCCGGCGGCCGGCGGCTTGCTGCGCGATACCCAGTATGCGGGCTGGGCCGGCGCGGCTGTCGGCCTGCTCTGCGGCTTGGCCGCCTACCTGCTGATCATGAAGTCCCCGCCATTCGCCGAACCGGGAGCCGATGAAGAGGCGGACGAGAATTACTTTCTGAACGTCCGCGAATCTTCGCGCAGCTAGTCGGCGAAGCTAAAGCACCCGGGCCAGCGCAAAACCGTCCCATCCCTTGGACCCGACGGTCTGCAGCGCCGTGGCCGAAACCCGCGGCTCGTCACGCAGCCAGCGCAGCGACTCCTGCACCCCTCGCAGATCCGCTTCCTGCAGCCCGTGCTGCGCCGGATCGTCGAGGATCTTCCCGGCCCTGATGACGTTGTCGAGCACCAGCACGGTTCCGGAGCGGGACAGTCTCACAGCGCGCTCCAGGTACACCACATTGTTCCGTTTGTCGGCGTCGATGAAAATCAGGTCGAACGGCGCGCTGCGCGAGCCGATCAGCCGCTCCAGGGTCCCCTGCGCGGCGCCGAGCTTGATCTCCACCCGGTCCGACAGCCCCGCACGCTTCAGGTTCTCGCGCGCGATGGATGCATGCAGCGGCTCGAATTCGCAGGAGACCACCTTGCCCCGGGCTCCGACGCCCCGGGCCAGCCAGCTGGTCGAGTAGCCGCCGAGCGTACCAATTTCCAGGACGCGGGTTGCGCCGGAGATTTCCACCAGGAGCTGCAGGAATTTGCCCTGCGCGGTGCTCACTTCGATGCGCGGCAACCCGGCATTGCGGGCATGCTCTCGCCCGGCTTCCAGCTCCGGAACTTCCAGTCCGAGAGCTACATTCAAGTAGTCATCGACTGCAGGGCTCTCACGGTCTGCCAGATGGTGGATCATCGTCTCTGGTTCTCCTCACGTTCCCGGCTGCCTGATGCAGCACACCGCCCCTGCGAACCGGCCACCCGTTGGGGCGAACCGCGCAGGAGCCGGCCCTCCGGCGCGCCCGGGAACGCCTCGCAGATCAGCTGGTGATCGGCGGGCGGCTTTCCGGACCGGCCGGTACAGGTCTGTCGAGTTCAGGGTACTCCTGATGCTCCAGGAAGTGCAGGGGTCACGCCAATGACCTTGCCCATGCACAGCCGCGGCAGGGTGGAGCGATGGCGGGGCAATTGCCCCGGCACTCCGGCTACGCCCCGGATGCGTCGATGGCGCGTTCCAGGCGCTCCAGTTTGCCGTCGATCTCACCGGTGTATCCGGGGCGGATGTCCGCCTTCAGAACCAGGGACACCCTGGATCCGAACTGGCCAGCGGCGAACGTGGCCCGCTTGACGACGTCCATGACTTCGTCCCATTCACCCTCGATTTCGGTGAACATGGAGCTGGTGCGGTTGGGCAGACCCGATTCCCGGACGATCTTCACGGCTTCGGCGACCGCGTCGTGCACGGAGCCGTTGGGGTTGTCGGTACTGGGGGCAACTGAGAAAGCTACGATCATGAGTCCACTGTCCCACCGGACACGGGGAAACTCCTAACGTGTTGCGCCGCTGCCGGGAGATCCGGGTGCCCTGTCCGCAAGCCGCCCGCGCTGTTATGGTGAAAGAAGGATGCGGTGACTGCGTCACTTCCTTCGGCAAAGCCACTACTCCTTGCAGTTTGCGGTGGAAACTACCGGGAAGGGGCAGGAAATGACACACGAAGAACAGGTCATGCGGAGGCAGCGGATCACCATACTCCTGCTGGTTTTCTTGGCCATCGCGGCCTTCGCCTTGGCCATCACCCCGGCGCTGGCCGGCCTATCCGGCGCGTTCGCGGCTTTCGGCGGGCTCTGCCTGCTGGTGTCTCTGGGCATCGCCATCAACAGCTACTGGCGCACCACCCGGACTCCGGATTGATCCGCCTGCACGGCACCCCTCGGCCGGGCCGGGGTGTCAGGCGGCCAATCCGGTAGCCCGCAGCAGAACCGCCGCCAGTGCGCCGGCAATCACCACCACCAGATACGGGGCCTTGAAAACCAGCGCGACGACGGCGGCGGCCAGCGCGCCGATGCGCGCATCGATCACCAGCTCCTGGCCGGAGGTGAACGCATTCACGGTGACCAACGAGGCCAGCAGTGCAATGGTCAAGGTGGCTGCGACATGGGACATCGTCGGCGAGTCCAGGACCTTGCGCGGTACGAAGTAACCGCAGATCTTGATCGCATAGGCGGTCAGGCAGGCTGCAAGGATCCACCAGCTCAGTTCGCTCATGCCCGGTCCTCCTGGACGTTCTGCAGCTCTCCGTGCTCGGTTGCCGGCTTGCTCCGGCGTCCGGTCGTCAGGGCATAGACCGCGGCGCAGGTGGCGGTGATGAGGATCGGCAGTCCCGGGCTCGTCAGCGGAACCGCGATCGCGGTGACCACCGCGGCGGCTAGCGCGATGAGCACCGGCTCCATGGCTTTCAAACGCGGCCACAGCAGTCCGATGAACGCCGCCACCGCTGCCCCGTCCAGCCCCCAGGCCGCGGGATCGCCCATGCGCTCTCCGAGCAGCGCCCCGGCAATGGTGAAGAAGTTCCACAGGACATACACCCCGACCCCGGCGCTGAAGAACCCGCGGCGTTTTTCGTCCACCTCGGCCTGCCCCAAGCTGACGGCGGTGGATTCGTCGATGGTCACCTGCGCCATCCATGGCACATGCCTGCCCCGGGGACGCAGCGCTTGCTTGATCTGCATCCCGTAGACGGCGTTGCGGATGCCCAGCAGGGATGCGGCGGAGAACGCTGCCGACGCGGCGCCGCCGCCCGAGATCACCCCGATGAAGGCGAATTGCGAACCGCCGGTGAACATCAGCGCGCTCAGGGTAACGGTCTGCCAGAGGTTCAGCCCCGCGGCGATGGACAACGCACCGAAAGAGATTCCGTAGAGGCCCGTCGCAATGGCGATGGACAGGCCCATCTTCGTCGCGGGGGTGAGCCGGCTACTCCGCGTGCCGGGCATCGTACCGGACCTTGTAAACGCCGCGCTTGACCTTGGCTTCCTTGATCACCACGTCCGCCAGTTCGCTCACGTGGCTGACATGGGTGCCACCGCATGGTTCGGCGTTGATTCCCTCGATGCGCACGGTGCGCAGCCCGTCGGCGTCCATGGTGCATATGACGGCCCCGCCGCCGGACAGCAATTCATCCACGCGTTCCTGCAGCCAGTCCCTGGCGGCTGCACGCTGCGTGTCATCCGCCAAGGGCAGGTCCACGCTGGCCGGGTCGAAATCCAAACGGGACTGTCCGGGAAAATGCGAATGGCCCTTGTGCTGCCAGCCGCGGTCTTCTCCCGCGAAACCCACGACATGCCCTGCGGTGTGCAGTGCCGCGTTCAGCAGGCGCTGCTGCTTGTCGATTGAGCTGAACACCTGCGTGCCCGGTTCCAGCTCCGGTGCGCCGTGGAGGATCACCAGGCCGTCCTGGTTGCGGCTCACGCTGACCGGGTGCCCGTTTACCGTCCCGCTGTCCTCCGGTTGACCGCCGCCTCGCGGATGGAAGATGTTCGGACTGAGCGCGATCCACGCTCCGTCTTCGTCGACACCGGTGGCAAGCACCTGCGCTTGGGCTTCAAAAGCATAGGTGTCCTGCAGATACAGATTTTCTTGCGTTGTAGCCGTGCTCATGTTTCCTAGTTCTGTTCCAATTCCCTGCGCAGTTCAGCAGGCCGGTTGCTCGTCAGTTGGCTTACGCCGAGGTTGACCAGGTATTGCGCGTCGGCTGGCCGGTCAACGGTCCAGATCCTGGCTGTCAGGCCACGCCCAAGCCACTCGCGCACGATTTTCTCATTGGCCCGGGTCCACGCAACCCCGGGACCGATGATTCCGGCGCCGCCCTGGTCGATGAACTCGATCCCTTCAGCTACCGACCGATACAGCACCTCATACACCGCTGCGCGCCCCATCTGGCCGGTGGAGACCAGCTCGTCCACCCACGATGCGTCCACCTCGGTGATCAGCTGGCAGAGCAGCTCCTTGTTCACCGTGCGGGAGAGGTACCGGAGCGATTCCGGTTCGAAGCTCATGAGGGTGACGGCAATCTGGTTCTTGCTGCCGGCCGTACCGGTAGAACGATCGAAATGGTTGTCGGCCAGGACCTTGAGCACCCCGTCTTCGAGCAAGTGCCCGAACGGGCTGGGATGCTTGATCTCGATGGCCAGGCCAATGGGCTGTCCCCGTTCCTCGAGGATCTCGAAGAGTTCGGCCAGGCTCAGGAGCTGTTCATTCTCCTGCCCGTAGCCCGCGGGAATCAGGTTCGGGATGACTCCGGTGAAGTCCATGGCCTTCATCTGGGACAGCGTGAACCCGGAAACCAGACCCGTCGAATCCGAGGTACGGTCCACGGTCGGATCATGGTGGCATACGACAATCCCATCCTGGGTCAGATGGACGTCACACTCTATGCCATCAGCTCCCTCGTCGATGGCCTGAAGGTAAGCTGCCCGAGTGTTCTCAGAGAACTTGTGGGAGCTGCCCCGGTGCGCGTAGAAAAGCGTATCCATGGTCTCTACGCTACGCGGTATGGCCCTGCTCTCACCAAACGTTCTCAGGTATGTTGCTTCTTTCCCCGTTAAACAAAAAAGGGGGGAGCTTCTACTCCCCCACCCCGCCGGCCACCAGGCCGGCCAAGCCAACCGCACCAGCCACCCAGCCAGGCCGTCCCGGCCAGACCACCCAGCCAGGTGGATCCACCGGTTAAACCAGCAGAAGGCCCCAACACTGTTGGAGCCTCCCACTTCTCAAGTTAAGTCCGGCGGTGACCTACTCTCCCACACCCTCACGAGTGCAGTACCATCGGCGCAATGGGCC